>NZ_DAIMZT010000033.1:0-13025 GCF_036733805.1 Novosphingobium sp.
ATCGATCGCCGAGCTGTGACATTCCATGAAGTGTCCAGTTCGCGCCTTCGTTGGGGGGTGAATCTTTCCGGCAGTCTCGGCGGCGGCGGATCAGGGGCCGGAGGCAGGGCTGCCGTCGGTTCGTTAGGCGATACGGCGCCGGCTCGCGCCATGCCTGAGCAGTCCGCGGTCGGTTCCAAGGGGCCGATGCCGGGAGCGCCGGGTGTGGTCGCACCGGATGGCCGGCCAAGCTTTGACTCCTCGCGTTTCGTGGCCATTCGTCAGCAGCTTTGTACACCGACAGCGGGCCCTTCGGATCTGTCGAACTTACCCGAACGCTTGCGTGCGCGCCTGGCCGGGCCGGACGGCAAGATCGATCCCGAAAAGCTCGCACAGTTCAAGGCCCGTGTCTGTTCGGCCGAGGGGCAAGGCGGGTTTGATCCGGAACGCATGGCTCGTCTGCGCACGCTCTTGTGTTCAGAAGGAACCCCCGATCTGACAGCTTTGCCCGAACGGATGGCCGACCGGTTGCGAAGCTCCGATGGGAAGATTGACCCGGCGCGGCTTGCTCAAGCGCGCCAGCGGCTGTGCGCCGCACCCGCGCCGAGCGGCGCGATTGGCGGGCCACCCCTTTTGTCGAGGGATGACGCGGCACCGCCCGCGATCGATCCGCGCTCTGGAACGGGGCGAGCGGAAGGCGGCATGGCCGGTTTGAGGCAATCCGATGAAAATCGGGGCCGGACTTCCGACCGGGCGGCAGGACGCGGTTCCAGCACCGGCTTGGGCGGACCGATGATGGGCGCGCGCGGTGGGCGAGGAAGCCGATGGAATCTTTCCATCTATCACACGTGGCGCTTCACGGACCGCGTACAGGTGATCGATGGCGGGCCCGTGTTGAACGAGTTGGCCGGCGATGCCATCGCTGCTGGGGGCGTGCCCCGCCACTCCATCGAGGCCGAGGGAGGGCTGTTCAAGAACGGTTATGGTTTGCGTCTGCAGACCCAATGGAATGCTCCGGCGCGAGTCAACGGGGGGCGTTCAAATCTACGCTTCGGCAGCACTTTCAACATGACACTGCGCATTTTTGCTGATCTGGGCCACAAAGACGATCTCGTTTCCAAGGTGCCGTTCTTCAAGGGGTCGCGCATCTCGCTGAAGATCGACAACCTGCTCGATTCGCGTCAGCGGGTGACAGACCAGAACGGCGCTGTGCCGATCGCTTACCAGCCCGCCCTCCGCGATCCCCAGGGTCGCGTGATCGGCATCGATTTCCGCAAGATGTTCTGACGCCTCGCTCCGCACGACGCTTTCCCTGAGGCGGTTCAATCTCTATCTGGCAGGCATGGCGCGTACCCCTGCCGGCACTCCCGAACATCCCACGGGCCTCGAACGCTTTAACGAGGAGCGGGCGACTTATGCCGTGCGCGGATCGGATCAGCCCGATTTGCAAGCCGGCGTGGAGGTGATCCGCGACACCGTGCGCACCCTTCCGACCAGGCCGGGCGTCTATCGCATGCAGGATTCGCGTGGAGAGGTGCTTTATGTCGGCAAGGCACGGGTACTTCGGAACCGCGTTGCCAATTACACCCAGTGGGAACGCCTTCCCAGCCGGCTCCAGCGCATGGTCAGCCAGACGCGCTCCATGACGATCGTGACGACCAATTCGGAGGCAGAGGCATTGCTGCTGGAGGCGCAGCTTATCAAGCGCTTCCGTCCGCCTTACAACGTGCTGCTGCGAGACGACAAATCGTTTCCTTTTATCCTGTTGCGTGTCGATCATGCGTTCCCACGGATCATGAAGCATCGCGGCGCCCGCAAGGCCAAGGGCAATTACTACGGCCCTTTCGCCAGCGCCGGTTCAGTGAACACCACCATCAATGCGCTACAGAAGCTGTTCTTGCTGCGCAGCTGCACTGACAGTTTTTTCGCCAGGCGGGACCGTCCCTGTCTGCTCTATCAGATCAAACGTTGCTCCGCGCCTTGCGTCGGCCGGATCGACGAAGCCGGTTACGCGGAACTGGTACAGGAGGCGAAGGACTTTCTCGGCGGCAAGTCCGGCGTGGTCCAGCGCAAGATCGAAGCACAGATGGCTGAGGCGGCCGAAGCGCTCGATTACGAGCGTGCCGCCATGTTGCGCGATCGGTTGCGCGCGGCCACGTTCATTCAGGGCAGCCAGGCGATCAATGCCGAGGGTCTGGGCAATGCCGACATCTTCGCAATGGCCAGCAAGGGCGGGCAGATCGGCGTGCAGGCGTTCTTCATTCGCGGCGGCCAGAACTGGGGCCATCGTGCCTTCTTCCCCACTCATACCGAAGGACTGAGCGAGGAGGAGGTGCTGCAGAGCTTTCTGGCCCAATTCTATGAGGAAGTGCCGCCGGCACGCTGCATTCTCATCGATCGGGAATTGCCCGAGGCGGAGCTGTTGGCCGAAGCTCTGCGCGAAGGGGCGGGCGGAAAGGTGGAAATTTCCGTGCCTCAGCGTGGTGCTCGCAAGCGCCTCGTCGAGCAGGCCACGCGCAACGCGGTGGAGGCGCTCGATCGCCGCCTTGCCGAGCGCGGCACGCAGGCGAAGATCATGCGCGAACTGTCCGAATTTCTCGAATTGCCTGAAGTCCCACAGCGCATCGAGATTTACGATAACAGCCATATTCAGGGCGCAAAGGCGCTTGGCGCGATGGTGGTTGCGGGACCGGAAGGCTTCCTCAAGAACCAGTACCGCAAGTTCAACATAAAGTCGGCGCAGACGGATGACGATTTCGCCATGATGCGCGAGGTCATGACACGGCGCTTTGGCCGCGCACAGGAAGAAGACCCGGAGCGTGAAGGTGGCGCCTGGCCTGACCTGGTCCTGATCGATGGCGGCAAGGGGCAGATGAACGCGGTTAAGGACGCGCTTGAGGAACTGGGCATCGAGGACATTGCGCTCATCGCGATCGCCAAGGGTCCGCATCACGGCCGCGAGGGCCGCGAAGTCTTCCACTTCCCTGATGGGCGCGAGAAAATGTTGCCCGTGAACTCGCCGGTGTTATTTCACCTTCAGCGCCTGCGTGACGAGGTGCACCGCTTCGTCATTGGCGCTCATAGAGACAAGCGCAGCCGCGCGATCAGCGCCAGCCCGCTTGACGAGATTCCCGGTATCGGGCCGGCGAGAAAGCGGGCGCTCCTGCTGCATTTCGGCACCGCCGGAAAAGTGCGGGCGGCCAGCCTGCAGGACCTGCAGCGGGCACCGGGCGTCAGCGCGGCGGTGGCGCAGACCATTTATGATTTCTACCACCCGAGCGGATGAATTTAAAGCTCCGGCAGCGATTGGACGGCGAAGCCCCACCCATGCAACTCTTCCGCCCTGTCGATCAACTTGCCGGCATCATCGATTGAAAAGGGGTGGGCATCCTTCATCTCGTCGAGTTCATCCCATGCGATAGGCACCGCTACCGGGGCTCCGACCCGCGCGCGCGCGGAGTAGGGTAGAACCGCTGTGCTGCCGCGCTGGTTGCGCAGCCAGTCAATGAAGATGCGGCCCTTGCGCTTGGCCTTGCTCATCGTGGCGACGTAGCGTTCCGGCGTAGCGATACTCATGGCTTCGGCGAAGCGTCGGGCAAAGTCCTTGTGAACATCCCAGTTGTGCCCACGTTGTAGCGGCAGGATCACGTGAACCCCCTTACCACCGGAAAGCATGACGAAGCTCATAAGGCCGAGATCGGCCAGCTTGCCGCGCAGTTCTTTCGCGGCGCGTTTGCATTCGGCGAAATCGAGCCCTTCATCCGGATCAAGGTCGAAGATCATGCGGTCGGGCCGTTCCACCTCATCGGCCCGCGCCCCCCAGCCGTGGAACTCGATTGTGCCCATTTGCACACAGGCGATGATCCCCGCGGCATCCGTTACGTAAAGGTAATCTTCCGTCCCCCCTTCTTTTTCCTGGATCGGGACGTGACGAACGTGTGGTCCGAAAGATCCGCTGTCGTGTTTCTGGAAGAAGCATTTCTTCGCCCGGCCCTGAGGACAGCGCACCAGGCTGATGGGGCGGTTGGACGCGAAGGGCAGCATCAGCGGAGCGACGGCGATGTAATAATCCGCCAGTTCGCCTTTGGTCTGCCCGCTTTCGGGAAAGATGACGCGGTCACGATTGGTGATCTTTAGGTCAATATCGGCTTGGGGCACGGGCTTCGGCTCCTCAGGCTTTACGGACCTGGCCGACTTGTCTTCCCGCAGCCCCAGAAAGCTGCTGTGCCGGACGCGGCCTTCAGCCGTCAATTCGCTGAAGGCCACTTCGGCCACAAGTGCCGGATCGACCCAGGTTGCGCCGCGCGCCTCCATCCTGTCCATCTCCACGGGCGGAGTTTTCCGCACCAATCTAGAAAGTTTGCGGGCTATCTCGTCGATCGTGTCGGCATCGAAGCCGGTGCCGACTTTGCCGCGGTAAACAAGGGTTAGCGAGGCCAGCAAGATCTTCGTCGAAACAACGTGTCTCACGCTCACGCATCTCGTCCCGTAACCGCAGAAGATAGCTTGGATGTACGGTATCCAAACTTGAGAGCCATCAGGTTGCGCAATCGGCCGGCCACGCTCGCGTCCGATCGCCGGGCTGCGGCCCAGCACTTCACGCGCCGCGCTGACGCCGAGCGCCAAAATGGCGCCGGGGCGCACCAGCCTGCGTTCGCTGTCAAGCCACCACCGGCATATGTCGATCTCGCCCGCCGTCGGCCGCTGGTGCAACCGGCGCTTGCCGCGCGGGACGAACTTGAAGTGCTTTACGGCATTGGTGATATAAGTCCGCTCGCGCGATGCCCGCGGTGTCGAGGTGCTGGTTCAGTAAGTGGCCTGCTGGCCCAATGAAGGGGCGCCCCTCGCGCTCCTCTGTATCGCCTGGCTGCTCTCCCACGATCATTAACGCAGAGTGCGCTCGTCCCTCTCCCATAACGGCATGAGTGCCGTTGCAACCGATCGGGCAGCGGCGGCAGGTTGCTATGGCCTTGGCAATAGCATCCAAGCTGTGGGGAGGGGTTTCAGCGGAGAGGACTGTCGGCATTACGCGAGGCTGCTCCTTTCATTCGGAACGAGTGAAACCTCGCGACGTTCCGAAAGGTGGAGATAAGCCGTTGAACGAAATTAATGTTCTACGCAGCGTAATATCACTTCTTCATTCCGTATCGATCTTGCTCTATGCGGGCGGCCATCGCCAAGATAATGGGAAAGGACCGAAGGCATGCGCGCTACCCCTCAGTTCGACTTTGCGTTGAGCGAAGCGGCGCAGATGATTCGCGAAACTACCTCGCGTTTCGCGGACGAGCAGATCGCTCCATTGGCCGCGAAGATCGACGCCGAGGATTGGTTTCCACGCGCGCTGTGGCCGGTAATGGGCGAACTTGGCCTGCACGGCATCACCGTTGAGGAGGAATGGGGCGGAATCGGCTTGGGTTATCTTGAACACGTCGTCGCGGTGGAGGAAGTTTCCCGCGCCTCGGCTTCTGTCGGGCTGTCTTATGGTGCGCATTCGAACTTGTGCGTCAATCAGATCCGCCGCTGGGGGTCTGATGAGCAAAAGGCGAAGTATCTGCCCAAGCTGATCTCGGGCGAGCATGTGGGCAGCCTGGCCATGTCAGAGACAGGCGCGGGATCGGATGTCGTCGGCATGAAACTGAAAGCCGATGCCGTGCCGGGCGGCTTTCGTCTCAACGGCACGAAGTTCTGGATCACTAACGGCACTTACGCCGATACCTTGGTGGTCTATGCCAAGACGAGCGAAGGCTCCAAGGGCATCACCGCTTTTCTGATCGAAAAGGACATGGAAGGTTTCTCGATCGGCCAGAAGATCGACAAGATGGGTATGCGCGGCTCCCCGACATGCGAGCTAGTCTTTGATGACTGCTTCGTACCAGAAGAAAATATCATGGGCCCGCTGCATGGCGGGGTCGGCGTGCTGATGAGCGGGTTGGATTATGAGCGGGTCGTGCTGGCTGGGCTGCAGTTGGGCATCATGCAAGCGTGCCTTGATACCGTGATCCCCTACGTCCGTGACAGGAAGCAGTTCGGCCAGTCGATCGGCGCCTTTCAGCTGATACAGGCCAAAGTTGCGGACATGTACGTCGCGCTGCAATCGGCGCGGGCTTACGCCTATGCAGTCGCGCGCGCTTGCGATGCGGGGCAGACCACCCGTTTCGATGCGGCGGGCGCTATCCTGCTGGCGAGCGAAAACGCCTTTCGGGTCTCTGGCGAGGCGGTGCAGGCATTGGGCGGGGCGGGATACACCAAAGACTGGCCGGTGGAGCGTTATCTGCGCGACGCCAAGCTGCTTGATATCGGCGCCGGCACTAACGAAATCCGCCGCATGTTGATCGGGCGCGAACTTATTGGGGCGGTGTGATCGGGATGATCTGGCGGGCCAGTCGCTCCACTTCCGACCGATCATGGCTGACGTAAAGGATCGGCAGTTCCAATTCGTCGCGTATCCGTTCTATCAGGCACAGGATCTCCTCTCGTCTTTCGGTGTCGATCGAGGCGAGGGGTTCGTCCATCAGCAGGAACTTTGGCGCGCAAAGCAGTGCGCGGCCGATAGCGACGCGTTGCGCCTCGCCGCCCGAAAGCGTGCGCGGCATGCGGTCGAGAAGATGATTGATCCCCAGCAGATCGAGCGCAAGGTCCACGGAGAGCCAGCGCTCTTCCGGTCGCGCGAGCTTCCAGCCGTAGAGAAGATTATCAAGCACCGTACGGTGTGGGAACAAGCGCAGGTCCTGGAATACATATCCGCAACGCCGTTTCTCCGGGCGCAGATCAATGCCCGCCACCTTATCGAACAGTATTGTTCCAGCAACCGTGATGCTGCCTTGCACCGGGCGCACCAGCCCCGCCACGGCGTCAAGCAAGCTCGTCTTGCCCGCGCCGGAACGGCCGAATAACGCCGTCAGTCCCGGCCCGGCGGTAAATTCGTAGCTCATGCGAGCCTTGCCACGCTCAAGCGTTATCGCGATGTCAAAGGACATGAACGTCCGTCCCGTGGCCGTTCCGGCGCGCAAGCCATTCAGAGACCGCCAGTGCCGCTATCGAGAGCAGTACGGACAATCCCGCCAGCCGCGCCACTTGCAGGTCCGATCCGGGCACCTGTAGGGCGCTGTAGATCGCCAGCGGCAACGTTTGCGTTTCTCCCGGAATGTTCGAAGCAAACGTTATTGTTGCGCCGAATTCTCCCACCGAGCGGGCAAGCCCGAGAACGAGGGCGGCGATAATTCCTGGCATGGTGAGCGGAAGCGTGACGGTAAGGAACGTCCGCCATGGTCCTGCGCCCAGGGTGCGGGCGGCGCTTTCTAGTCGACGGTCGACGGCTTCCAGCGAGAGCCGCATGGCCCGGACCATCAGCGGCAGCGCCATGATCGCCGCGGCCAGCGCCGCGCCGGTCCACCGAAAGATGAACGTCAGGCCGAAAGCATGTTCGAAAAAGCGGCCGAGCGGCGCGTTCGCGCCGAATGTCAGCAGCAAGAGCCATCCCGTCACTACCGGAGGCAGAACAAGCGGCAGATGCACCGCGGCGTCCAGCAAGACTTTGCCGGGAAACCGCCAGCGCGCCAATATCCATGCCAGCGCGAAAGCGGGTGGCAGGCACGCTGTTATGGCAATGCCGCTGACTTTCAGCGAGAGCTGCAGAATTTCCCATTCCTGAGGTGAAAGTGACTGCACGCGCGGATTATTTCGTGCCGAATCCAAAGCGGTGGAACAGGGCTTTACCTTCGGTAGAGATCAGGAAGCGGCGAAAGCCTTCCGCCTCCGGGTTTCTCGATGAGGCCAGAAGGGCAACCGGATAGCTGATCGGATCGTGGCTGGCCGCCGGGAAGAGACCAATGACCTTTACGTCAGGGTCGGCCTTCGCGTCTGTGCCGTAAACAATGCCGAGCGGCGCGGCCCCGCGGCTTACCAAGGCCAGCGCCGCGCGAACGTTCTCAGCCGGTGCGAGCTTGCCTTGGACCGAAACCCATACGCCAAGCTTGGTAAGAGCCTGTTTGGCATAGAGGCCGGCCGGAACGCCGGCCGGGTCAGCGATTGCCAGGCGGCCGGTGCCAAGCGCTTGTGCCAGCGGCATATTCGGCCGGACTGCAAGCTTCACGGCGCTGACACGGGGCGCAATCAGAACCAGAGTGTTGCGCAGGAATGAAACGCGCGTTCCCGTCTTAAGAAGCTTTCTGCCGGCGAGTTCGTCCATCCAGGGCTCGTCGGCGGAAACGAACATGTCCGCCTGCGCACCGGCTTCAATCTGCCGGGCGAGCGCGGAAGATCCGGCGAACGAGATGCGGGGGCGCGGATGCCCCCTTGCGCTCCAGGCATCGGCGGCGGCGTTCAGGGATTCCTGCAAGCTGGCGGCGGCGAGCACTAAAGGCGCTTCCTTCTGCTCGGCTGCTGTTGCGATGGGGGCCATGATTACCGCTAGCAATGCAGTCAGAAGAGCGAGCGCCTTGCGCATCAAAACAGTCTCCGCATGAGTAATATGTTTCTATGTATATGGATGAATTGCGCTTGCCTAGGCGATAAGATCCGGCTCGGCCGTCGTGGGATCAAGATTTCTGGCTGATCCTGGGCTCTGGTAAAAGCAGGCCGATCAATGCGGCTTGGTCTGCGTTTTGCGCTGCGTGTTCGAGCGTCTGAACCAGCGCTCGATAATGCGCGAGAACCCGCTTTCCCATGCCGGTCAGCTGTGCGCCGCTGCCCTGAGCGCGGCCTGGCGCGGCATGAACGAGGGGCGACTGCCAACATCGATTCATCGTGTCAACCAGTAGCCATGCGCGCCGGTAGCTCATGTTCATCGCCCGGCCGGCGGCGGAGATCGATCCGTGTTTGCGGATCGCCTCCAGAAGGTCCGCCTTGCCCGGCCCCATCGCGATCTCGTCCCCGCAATGGATCTGGACCTTGATCTTGAGTTGCGGTGGCGCGTTCATGACCGGAAACTATGCCGACGGCTCTATCGCGGCAAGCGCGATGGCGTATCGGGGGGGGGGGGGGCACGCCGCTGCGACCGGCGGATGCAAATGAGGTTTTCGATAAGCGTCACGTTATGGTACGCTCTCCGGGCACGAGGTTGGAGGATGACGTCAAACGGCGCGCTCCGGGCCTGCAAAAGCAAGTTCCGCTCGTGCAAGGGGAACGAGGGGTGCCATGAAGGTTGCTGACAAAAATGTCGGCCCGTTTGAACGCAGGCAGGACCTGAGCGTCGATTTCGACCAAGGGAATGCCACGTCGACGGGGCGGCCTCCAAAGAGTTCGTTCGATCGCGAGATTGAGTATGACGCGCGCAATCTGATCGTGGCGATCGTGATTTGCGTGATCTGCTGGGCGGCCTTGGGTTTTTTCCTCTTGTCCTGAGAGGCGAAACGCAATCAATCCGCAGGCTTTTCCGGTCCTTCGGCGATCCATCCCCCGGCCGTCGCGACATACAGTCGAGCGATATTTTGGTATTGCCGGCTGCGTGTTTCGACCAGGGCGAGCCGGGCGCGATGATAGGAGCGGCTGGCGTCGAGCACTTGTAGGATGCCGCTGTTGCCGACCTGGAAGCTGCGACGGGAAAGGTGCAGCGAACGGTCAGCGATTTCCACCGTCTCGTGGCGCGCGGAAAGTTCGCGACCGTCGCTCTCCAGTGCAGATAGCATCCCTGAGACTTGCCCGAAGGCTTCAGTGACGACTTGCTGGTACTGTGCGGCTTCGCTTCTGGCTTCGGCTTCAGCGCCCCGCTTATTGGCTCTCAGGGTGCCGCCATGAAAGATTGGCGCCGTTACACCTGCGAAGATATCGAAGCCATTGAAATCGCTACTGGCTATCTTGCCCAAGTTCGAGCTTGCTTGAGCGAGCGACGCGCCCAGGGTGATGTTGGGATAAAGCTCGGCCGTAGCCACGCCGACCGCTGCGACGGCGGCATGAAGCCGCGCCTCTGCTTCAAGAATGTCTGGCCGCTTATGCACCAGCGCGGAGGGCAGGGCGACCGGCACGCTGGCGGGCAAGACAAAATCATTGAGGCTGAAATCGGTCGCCTCCAATTCGGCGGGAGAGATGCCTAGCAGTACCGCAAGCATGGACCGCCCTTCTGCCAACTGCTGTTCAAGCCCCGGCAGGTTGGCACGGTCGTCGGCAAGCTGGCCCTGGGCGCTCAGCACCTCCACTAGCGTGCCGGCGCCGGCGTTCTTGCGTGCTTTCGTGAGCGAGAGATTGCGATCATCTTCGGAGAGCAGCATCCGTTCGGTGGCGATCCGGTCGTTAAGCGCTGCGATGGCGAGGACTTGGGCGACAACACGCCCGGCGATGACAAGATGCGCCGCCTCAGTGGCGCGGGCTTGTGCTTCGGCTTCCGCGCGTGCCTGTTCCAAGGCGCGGCGGTTCCTCCCGAAGAGATCGAGATCATAGGAGACGCCGCCGCCCACCGTATAGAGGTCGAACTCGGGATTGGGGATTTTGGTCCCGCCGAACCCGTTAAAACCGAAAGCGGCAAGGTTCACACGCTCGTATTCCGCCCGCGCCTGAGCGTCGATCTGAGGCAGCTTGCGGCCGGCCACCGCCGCAATCCGCTCACGCGCCTTTTCCAGAGTAGCTCTACTGGCCGCAAGGCTGTGATTACCTGCCAATGCGCGCGTTACGAAGGAATCGAGCTGCGGTGAACCGAACGCCTTCCACCATTGCGCTTCGGCCCCCTGTGCCAATGTGGCGCGGCTGCCGCCGTCGTTGGCATAGCCTGCCTGGGGAGAGGGCGGGGGTGGCGGGACGAAGTTCGGGCCCACGGTCTTGCAGCCGCTTGAGAGCAGGAGCGCGAGCAGCGTGGCGACGGTTAGGCGCTTCATGTCATTCCCCGACTGGGCCGCTTGCAGCGTGCTCTATGGCTTATGGACCGGTGTGCTGGGCGGTGTGTCTGGCCCGATGAGATGGCGCTCGTGACCGGTGTCGACCTCTACATCGGCGCTCAGGCCGGCGCCCAGCGGCAAGTCGCGCGGGGCGTCATCTATGGCGATCTGAACCGGTAGTCGCTGCACGACCTTTACCCAGTTTCCGGTCGCATTCTCCGCCGGCAGGACAGAGAAGCTGGAACCCGTGCCGGGGCTGAAGCTTTCTACGTGACCTTTCAGCGGACGGTCAGGAAAGGCATCGACCTCGATTTTCGCCGGCTGGCCGACGCGCATGTAGCGAAGCTGGTTTTCCTTGAAGTTCGCCTGCACCCAATAATTCAGGGCCGTGAGCATGAACACCGGCTTGCCCGGCGTCACGTAATTGCCGACTTGAAGTTGATTGACGCGTGTGACCACGCCGTCCTGCGGTGCGCGCACCACTGTGTCTGCCAGGCTGATCCGGGCTTGCGCCAGCTTGGAGGCGGCTTTGCGCACGTCTGGCTGCGCATCCACAGGGCCGCTCGCCATGCCTGAGAGGTTGGCGAGAAGGCTGCCTGCTTTGGCCTGCGCCGCTGCGATCGCGTCCCGCGTCGTGCGTGCCTCCGTCACTGCCTGATCGTATTGCGCACGAGAGGATATGCCTTCGGCCAACAGAGATTTCTGCCGCGCCGCTTCACTGGTGGCCAGATCAAAGCGCGCCTTGGCGACATTCACTTGTGTCAGCGCTTCCTGGTAGTCGGCGCGCGCGGAACTCACATCCGTCCGGGCGTTGGCCAGTTCGGCCTCCGCTTCCGCGACGGACGTCTGGAAGGTGTCGGTCCGGATGCGGAACAGTACGTCGCCCTGTTTCACCCGCTGATTTTCATGCACTTCCACTGAGACTACGGTGCCCGCGACATTTGGGCTGATCGCAACCATCCCGGTCTGCAGCGAGGCATTGTCGGTCGACTCGTAACGTCCGCCGGTGAGGTAGAACCATCCTCCGCCGATCAGAAGCATCGCTGGCCCGGCCAGCATCAGCACTGTGCGTAGGCTCCGCTTGCGAGGCGAGATGGTCGGCTCGTTTTCGCTCTCAGCGGAAATCGTGCTCTCAACGTTCATGGAACTTCCTGTCGTGACTCCTATTGCCGATACTAAGCATGGCTACTATCGGCAATAGGAAGGTGCAGATCATGGTCGAACGCGTCCTTTTGCTGAAGGGTGTCCATAACTTCAGAGATTTCGGCGGCTATGCCGTCGGCAGTGGCGGGCGACTGCGACGCGGCGTGCTCTGGCGGTCCGGGCAGCATGATGGTGCGACCGATTCGGATCTGGACATCATAGCGCGTATCGGCCTTGCTAACGTGTTCGATCTGCGCACGTCGAAGGAACGGCAGATTTACCCATGTCGCCGGCCGCAAGGCTTCGCGGGAGAGGTGTTCTTCAGCGAAGATCCAGTTCAGGCTCATGCGCCTCATATCGCTGCAGCGCAGACTGTGCGGCAGCATACGCCGAAATCAGTGCGTGAAAGTCTGATGCGCAATTACGCGCGCATGCCTTTCCGTCCGGAACTGCAGGCCATGATGCGTGTCTGCACTGTCCGTATCGTGGAAGGAAACGGGCCGAACCTGATAAATTGCATGGCGGGTAAGGACCGCACGGGAGTGGTGGTTGCGATGCTCCTTTTGGCGACTGGCGTGCATCGTGACGACGTGATGGAGGATTACCTCCTGACCAATATCGTTGGAGATGTCGAAGCGCGCATAGCCGCGGGCGCGGCAGCCGTCAGAGTGATTGCCGGGCCCCAGGAGGATGCGGTCTTGCGTGTACTGATGGCAGTGGAGCCCGAATATCTCGAAATTGCCTTCGCAGCGGTGGAAGATCAGCATGGCACGATCGAGGGCTATCTGGGGCGGGTGCTGGGCCTTGATTCTGCCATGCGGAAAAAGCTGCGCGCCGCGTTGGTCGAGGAATGAACACGTCTACCGGGCGCTGTCTGACCGAATACGCCAGTTCAGCTCAGGAATGACTTCACATCCGCTACAAACCGGTCGAACTGGTCGTGGTGAAGCCAGTGGCCGGCATTTTCGTATTCTATCAACCGGGCTGTCGGGAAATGAGCCATTCTTCCGTCGGAGGCCGGGCTCGACGCAAAGCTGTTCTTCCCCCAGAGCATCAGGATCGGACAGGTGATCGCCTGCCAAAGGTGGATGATGTCGT
>NZ_DAIMZT010000033.1:13125-33785 GCF_036733805.1 Novosphingobium sp.
CCCCAGAGCATCAGGATCGGACAGGTGATCGCCTGCCAAAGGTGGATGATGTCGTCCGTAGAAGTGTCCGAAGCTGACCAGATATTCAGGTAATTGTCGAACTTCCAGCTCCAGGTTCCATCCTCGTTGCGGCTGGCGCCGTGAATGGTGAGATGGCGCGCCTGCTCGTCAGTGAGAAAAGTGTTTTCCTCCTTCATCCGCTGATACGCATCGCGCCGGGTGGCATATTTGCGCGGCACGCGTCCGGATGCTTTGCGTTTGTCATCGATCCATTTACGCAGTCGCTCGCCGATGCTCTTTCCCTCCACCTCACGGCGGATTTGCGGAGGTGGCCCAAGTCCTTCGATATTGACCAGTTTTTCGACCTTTTCGGGGTAAAGGCCGGTAAAGCGCGTGGCGATATTGCCTCCCAGTGAATGGCCGATGATCGTCACTTTTTCATAACCGAGCGCGTGGACAAGCTGGGCGAAATCATAAACGAAAGCGTCCATCGCATAATTGCCTTCAGGCGACCATTCGCTGTCTCCATGCCCGCGAAGATCAGGGCAAATCACATGCCAATCGTGGCGCAACTCTTCGGCCACCCAATCCCAATTCCGGCAGTGATCTCGACCCCCGTGTTGCAGAATCAGCGGCGGCGCGTCGGGATTGCCCCAATCGACATAATTAAGGCGCAGACGCTGTGAAATGAAGCGGTTAGAGGTGGGGCCTAGTTGTGTTTGCATGGACGCAGGTTGAAGCGGGTAGGACGCGAGGTCAATCTCCCGGTCCGTCGGCTCGATGAAAACGGACCCGCATCAGGCGCATTTGCGGGGATGAAACAATTCCTTCTATGGCCTCACGCTTGGCAAACCGGGGGAGCAGCCTCTATCTCGCACACTCGGAAATTTTATGCCGGAGGTTTTTACGTGGCGACGACGCACAAGACCCGCATGCTCATTATCGGTTCCGGTCCCGCCGGGCTCTCCGCCGCGATTTATGGCGCGAGAGCTGGGATGGAGCCGATCGTCGTGCAGGGTCTGCAGCCCGGCGGCCAATTGACCATCACTACGGACGTGGAGAATTACCCGGGCTTTCGCGAAGTCATCCAAGGGCCGTGGCTGATGCAGGAGATGCAGGCTCAGGCAGAGCATGTCGGCACGCGAATGATGTGGGACACCATTACTGCAGTCGATCTGGCCGGGCCGAAGTTCGTGGCAACGGGTGACGGAGGCGACGTCTATGAGGGCGATACGCTGGTGATCGCCACGGGCGCTCAGGCGCGCTGGCTAGGCGTGCCGGGCGAGCAGGAGCTTTCCGGCAAAGGCGTTTCGGCTTGCGCCACGTGCGACGGGTTCTTCTATCGGGGCAAGAAAGTAGTCGTGATCGGGGGCGGCAATACCGCAGTGGAAGAGGCGCTTTACCTGACCAACCATTCGGACGACGTGACGCTGATTCACCGCCGGGATTCCCTGCGGTCAGAAAAGATCCTGCAGGATCGCCTCTTCGCAAATCCCAAGATTTCCGTACTGTGGAACAAGCGGGTCGATCGTTTTGTCGCCGGTCCTGACGGCCAGCTTCATGCATTGGCGCTGGTGGACACGGAAACCGGCGCGGAAAGCGAGATCGAGACGGACGGCGCCTTTGTCGCCATCGGTCACGCGCCGGCGACGGAGCTGTTCAAAGGCAAGCTGGCGATGGATGACGCGGGTTACCTGCTGGTCCAGCCCGGCACTCCCAAGACGGATATTTCCGGCGTTTTCGCTTGCGGAGATGTGATGGATCACGTCTATCGCCAGGCGATCACGGCCGCCGGCACCGGCTGCATGGCCGCCCTGGATGCCGAACGGTATTTGGCGGAAAAGGAATTCGCCGAGAAAGCGAAGGTCGAGGCATAACCGCCGCTGCGGGAGCTTATCCTCGCAGCAAGTCCAGCGTCTGCGCCACCAGCCAGTCCTGCGCTTCAGGCTCGACATAACTGTGCGTCGCGTCCGGGCAGAGGCGGACACGCGGGTCGGCCTTGTCCCAAGTCGCCAGGAATGCAAGGCCGGTGCGGTCGCGTCCAGCGATGAGAAAGCGCAACGGGCCTTTGAAAGGACTCAGCCGTTGCGTCAGCTCTGCGGCGAGATCGCTGCGTGCCTTGGCCGGGTGAAGTGCGGCGAGCAGACTGCGCAAAAGTTTCCTCAAGGAAACTTGGCCGGTCAGCAGACGCCGGATAGCGGCCGGATCGGACAGGCGGCGGCGGTAATGATCGCGTACCACCGCAGGAGGGACGTCCTCTTCGCTATCCTCGATGGTCCAAGGATTGGACAGCACCAGTCCATCGAGGCTGTCGCCGCCGAACAAACCTAGCGCGGTAGCGGCGTCGCAATTGCCGAAGCCGGTGATGCGCGTGATCTGCGGGCATTGCTCGCGAAATGCCGCAAGCGCTGCCGCGATATCCGGAGCGCTGGAGCGAAAGCCGCCATTCGTGCCGCCGCTATCGCCCACGCCGCGCCGGTCAAAACGCAGGACCGGAAAGCCCGCTGCGGCGATCCGCGAGGCAAACTGCGCCTGCCCATTCCAGGCACCGGCGCGAACCTCATTGCCGCCTGTCACGAGCAGCAACCCCGTCTTGCCCGGCGCTTCATCCAGCGTTGCAGCGAGTTGTTCGCCTTCGCACGGGAAGGTGAAGTGGCGGCGCGTCATGCGGCGATGCCATTCGCCATCAAGGCGGCGAGGGCGTCTGCCTGCGCACTATCCTCGTCAGGCTCGGCGCGAAGCCACAGGCCGGCGCCTCCGATGCAGTCTTGCGCAACCACGGTTGCTGCGGCGTCCGGGGCCATAAGTTCGAACTGACGATAAAATGCTGCGTCCAGCCGATAGCCGGCAAGCTCGATTCCTTGGGCGAGAGCCGCTTTTGCCAGCGCATCGCGATTTTCTTCCCGTCCGGCTTCGCGGGCCGAAAGCAGACGCGCGCGCAGCATTCGGCGCATGATCGCCGCAGCCTTCACCGGCGCGTAATGCCATGTTGGCAAACCGGCAGGCGTGAACAGGCAACCGCCGCGAATGCCCAGCACATGCGTCGCGCCGAAATGACGAGCGGCGGATGTCATGGCGCTCAGCCAGCTGGCCGCCTCTTGTCGTTCAAGCGGCTGCAAGCTTTCGTTGCAGCCGGGCAGATCGGGCAGAAAGCTGTCGATCCCGCGTGCATCCAGCCTGCGCATGACCTCCACCGTCAGGCGGCGCAAGCGATTGCCTTCGTCGAACAGGGCCGGGACGATCAGCAGCCGGTGATTGCGTGCCGCATCGAAAGTGAGGGCATATTCCTGGACGAGGCCGCCGACATTTGGGCAAGGCCAGTTCGTCGGCGTCATGCTTTGGCGCGCTTGCCCTCGGCGAAGGTGAGCAGACCGCCGTAAGTCTCCAGCATTTCGCCTTCGATCTCGTCATCATCGATAACGATGTCCAGCCTGTCTTCCATTTCGGTGAGCAGTCCGGCTACGGCCATCGAATCGAGTTCAGGCAAGTGCCCGAAAAGACCGGTGCCGGCCTCGAAGCTTTCGGCTTGACCCGGCTTGAGCCCCAATACATCCGTGAGGATGCGGCGCAGCAGCAGATCGGTGTCGTTGGACATAGCCCCTCGGTTCAAGCGATTTTGGACGGGCCTCTAGCGGCGCTTCGCGTTTGCGGCAAGGCGTCGCAGCCCGATCTTGGCAAGGACGGGCCAATTGCGCCGGTCGAAAGGGCGGAACATGTCCAGGCGGAAACGCGGGCGGGTTTCCTCCATCCAGTCGCGCTTGTAAGGATCGTCGCCGGTGCCGAAGTCGACCAGGGCAACCCCGTCGACGTCGATCACATGGCGCATGAGCGCTGCCGTCAGCACTGATCCCGGCGAGAGCGGCTTGGCTGCATTCCGGTAAGCCAATTTATGAATGAAGGCGGTGCCGTCTTCCACGGTCCACATCTGCGCTGCCAGGGCCTTTCCATCCGCGTATGCGACGCCCAGGCGCAGTCGGCCGGCGGTGCCTTCCTCCTGCGCGAAGGCGCGCAGGAAAGCCGGTGAACCTTCCTCTGGCTTCCAGCTTTCGGCGTAGATATCCTCGTAAGCGGCCCAGGCCGTTTCATCGAAACGTGCCAGGACTTGCGTCTCCAGCTTGCCGGATTTGCGCTTAAGCGTAGTTCGCAGCTTGCCGGCGCGCGCGACGATATAGTTCTCATAACTCCGGCCGGTGAGACGGAGAATATGATTGGTGTCGCAGACAGAGCCCAATACCAGCCAACCGGCGGCGTTGAAGGCGGACTTGAGCAAGCTTGCACTGCCGTCTTCTTCGGGAACGCCGGAAAGCGTTATACGATGCGCACGGCGGGCGAGGTTGCGGGCGAGCGCGGTCAAGAGCGCCGGATCGCCCGAAAGGATGGGGCGAAAACGGAAAGTATACCAATTGGACAGGCCCGTCAGGTGTCCGGCTTGATCTGTCAGCGGAAGGATGGCCGCCTGTTCGTGCTCACGCGCTACCGCCAGCAGTGGCGAAAGGCCGCAGTCCCGCGCCAGTCCACGCCACCAGGAGAGCCGGTCGAACGGGGCGCGCTGGCAAGAGTCGGACAGGAGTGCCGCCAGCACCTCATCCGATTGCACTTCCTTAAGATCGGAGTGATATTCGATCTTTACCACGTTGCTTTCGAAACCTTCCAGTGGAGCCACATGCCCGGCAGCCCCGATAATCCGATCCTGACGCTCGACCATCTCGCCCTTCGCGGGGCGGACGAGGCGGACGCGCTGGTGCTGCGCGAGGGCATATTTAACTACAGGGAATTAAGATCGCGTGTCTCCCGCCTTGCCGCCTGGCTTCGGCACGAATTGCCGGAGAGGCGCGCGCGGGTGGCTAGTTGGGCGGCTAAGGGCGAACTGACCTGCCTACTGCCACTTGCTGCAGCGCGCGCAGGGTTGGTTCATGTGCCGATCAATCCGATGCTCAAGCATGCGCAGGCGGCGCATATTCTAGCTGATAGCGGGGCCACGATGCTGATTGGCACGCCGGCGCGCCTGGCGACGCTGGATGAAGGGGACGTGCCGGCAACGTGTCGGCTTGTGGAAGAACCGGCGGCACTTGCGGCGGCAGCGAAGCTCGGCGCCGATCTGCCGCCGTCGCAGGCCGATCCCAACGATCTTGCGGCGATCCTCTATACCAGCGGTTCGACCGGGCGACCCAAAGGGGTGATGCTCAGTCATGAGAATATGTGGCTGGGCGCGGAAAGCGTGGCCGATTACCTTAGTCTCGCCCGCGACGACCGTACATTGGCGGTGCTGCCCCTTTCGTTTGATTATGGGCAGAATCAGCTGCTTTCGACCTGGTATGCAGGCGGCTGCGTTGTTCCGCTCGATTTCCTGCTGCCGGGCGACGTGATGAAGGCAGTGGACCGCCACGCCATCACGACGCTTGCTGCCGTCCCGCCGCTCTGGGTGCAGGTCTGCGAACTCGATTGGGCGCCTGAGGCTGCCGCGAAGCTGCGTCGGTTGACCAATAGCGGCGGCGCCTTGACGGTCGACCTCGTCCGCCGCCTGCGGGCGCTGTTTCCGCAGGCCAACCTCTTCGCGATGTATGGGCTGACGGAGGCGTTCCGCTCGACTTACCTTGATCCCGCGCTGATCGATACACACCCAACTTCGATGGGCAAGGCGATCCCCCATGCCGAAGTCCTGGTCATCAATGACCGGGGCGAGGTTGCCGCCGATGGAGAGGAAGGCGAACTGGTCCATTGCGGACCGCTGGTGGCGCAGGGCTATTGGCAGGACCCGCAGCGCACGGCGGAACGCTACAAACCGGCGCCCGGGGCTTCCGTCCATGGCGGCACCGCCGTGTGGTCGGGCGACCGAGTGCGACGCGATGCGGACGGGCTGCTTTATTTCGTTGGGCGACGCGACGCGATGATTAAGAGCGCTGGCAACCGGATCAGCCCGCAAGAGATCGAGGATGCCGCGCTTGCTACCGGGCTGGTGGCGGAAGCCGTGGCTTTGGGCGTATCGGACGAGCGGCTCGGGCAAGCGATACATCTCGTCGTGCGGGCTGTTCCAGGAATTTCAGGAGCGGCGGAAGCATTACCGCGCAGACTTATGCAGGAACTTCCGAATTTCATGCAGCCTAAAGTCATTCACTGGCGGGAGGCGATGCCGATCAGCCCTAATGGCAAGATCGACCGCACCCGCCTTCAAGCGGAACTTGCCGCATGAAACCGCTGGGCCCCATTCCCGTCGGTTATGATGCGATCGATGGCGTGCTTGCGATCGGTGGCAGGCCGGTGACGCATTGGGTGGAACAAGCGGGAGACACGCCGCTGTTCCTTTACAGCGCCGATCATGTGCGCCGCCGCGTGGCCGAGCTGCGCGCTGCGATGCCGGAGCAGCTAGCGCTGCATTATGCCGTGAAAGCCAATCCGTTTCCCTCACTGCTTTCGCTCATGACGGATATGGTCGACGGATTCGATATCGCTTCGGGCGGAGAATTAGAGATCGTGCGCGGGGCCGATGTGCCGCTTGATCGCGTGAGCTTCGCAGGACCGGGCAAGCGTGACCGCGAACTTGAGGCGGCCATCCGTGCCGGAATCACCCTCAATCTGGAATCCGAGGGCGAGGCTGCACGCGCCTTGGATATCGCCGAACGTGTCGGCGTGACGCCCCGCCTGGCCATTCGCGTCAACCCCGATTTCGACCTCAAAGGCTCGGGCATGAAGATGGGAGGGGGGGCGAAGCCCTTCGGTGTCGATGCCGAACGGGTGCCCACCATGGTCCGCCAACTGGCGAAAAGCGGTGCCGAATGGCGAGGCTTTCACATTTTTGCCGGCAGCCAGGCCCTGGATGCGGAAGCAATCGCCGACACGCAGGGCCAGGCTCTGTCGCTGGCGGCGCGGCTCACCGAAGATAGCGGGGTGCCCCTGCCGCGCTGTAACCTCGGCGGCGGATTTGGCATTCCTTACTTTCCCGGCGACATTCCCGTCGATCTGGCGCTGGTCGGGCAGCGGCTGGCCGATCGTTTCGCGCACCTGCCGGACAGTCTGCGCGACACGGCGTTCTGTATTGAGCTTGGTCGCTACTTGGTCGGCGAGGCGGGGGTCTACATTGCACGGATCGTCGATCGTAAAGTGAGCCACGGTGAGGTTTTTCTCGTCACTGATGGTGGTCTGCATCATCAACTCGCGGCGTCCGGCAACTTCGGAACAGTGGTGCGGCGTAACTATCCTTCCGCGATTGCCACTCGGTACGATGCGCCTGCGGAAGAAGAAGCTTCAATCGTCGGCTGCTTGTGCACGCCTTTGGACAAGTTAGCCGAAAAGGGTGGTTTTCCGCGCGCAGACGTGGGGGATCTGGTCGCCGTGTTCTGTGCCGGGGCTTACGGCGCCAGCGCCAGCCCGGCTATGTTCCTGGGGCAAGGGCCAGCGGTAGAGATGCTGGTATGAAGAGAGCTGCCATTCTCGTTCCCAAGCAAGTACGGCATGGTGAGATTCGATAAGTATTAGGAACCTGCCTGTCCCGAATTGGTACCGGGCTGTAAATTGATAGTCACGGCTAACGCAATGTTCACCCTTTTTTCGCATTAGGACACTGATTTACCGGCCCCCCGCTTTTGCGCCGATGGACGCACGGGGTTCCGGTGCAGAAGGAAAGTGTCCATGCGGTTTCAGCGTTTCGTCCGACTTCTGGCCGGTTCCGCGCTTGCCAGTGTCGCCCTGACGGGGTGCATGGGATCGGCGTCCGGACCGGAACTGCCGCCCGCCTCGTTTGTGGCGATGCAGGAAGGGCCGGGCGAGGAATATGTCATCGGCCCGCTCGATACGCTGACCATCTTCGTATGGCGCAACCCCGAACTCGGCGCAAAAGTCCAGGTGCGACCAGACGGACGCATTACTACGCCGCTGATTACGGACATGCCGGCCGTGGGCAAGACGCCGGCGATGCTGGCCGAAGACATTCGCCTGCAGCTTTCACAATATATCGAAGACCCGCTGGTCTCGGTCATCGTGGATAATTTCTCCGGCACATTCAGCCAGCAGATTCGCGTCGTCGGCGCCACTGAAAAGCCGGCCTCGATCCCTTACCGCGCCAATATGACCGTATTGGATGCGATGATCGCCGTGGGCGGGTTGTCCGAATATGCCGCCGGCAACAAAGCGCGCCTCGTCCGCTTCGACAAGGCCACCGGCAAACAGAAGGAATATAACCTGCGCCTGGCTGACCTGCTCAAGAAGGGCGACAGCAAGGCCAACGTGATGCTGAGCCCCGGCGACGTCATCATCATCCCCGAAAGCATGTTTTAAGGACTGACGCGGGCGATGAACAATCTCTACGAAGAGCTGCTTTCGGCGATCCACAGCGTTTGGACCCGACGCTGGATCGCCCTTGGCCTGGCCTGGGCTGTCTGCCTTGTCGGCTGGCTGGTGGTGGCGTTGATCCCTAACAGCTACGAATCGCGGGCACGAATCTTCCTTCAGCTTGACGACGCGCTGGCCGAGCAGGTCGGCATCGGCGTGGCGGACAAGAAACGCGATATCGAGCGCATTCGTCAAACCCTGACGAGCGCGGTGAACCTTGAAAAGGTGGTCCGCGCCACGCGCCTTGGCGATACGATCGAATCGCCCAAGCAGATGGAAGCGGCGGTGCTCAAGCTGGCTAACGAGGTGAAGATCGTCAGCGAGCAGGATAACCTGTTCGAGATTACCGCAACCGCCAGCAACGCCTCGTTCTCCGATGCCGAGAATGCGAAATTGGCGCAGCAGGTGGCGCAAAAACTGATCGACATATTTCGCGAAGAGAACCTGTCGGGCAATCGCGGAGACATGGTTGAAACGCTGGAGTTCGTGAACCAGCAACTCGCCCAGCGCGAAAAGCAGCTTGAAGAGGCAGAGCAGAAACGCACTGCGTTTGAGGCTCAGCATCCGGAAATGGCTCAAGGCGGCGCCACCATCGCGCAGAGGTTGGAAACCTCGCGCACGGGGCTGCGCGACGTGGAGGCCGATCTGGCGGCCGCGCAAAGCGCGCTGGCAGCGATTGACGGCCAACTCACAGGAACGCCGCGCACGATCGCCGGCGGTGAAGGTGGCGGAGCGCAGGGGGCGCTCGCCAGGGCCCAGGCCGATTTCTCAGCGATGAAGGCGCGAGGTCTGACGGATAATCATCCTGACGTGATCGCGGCGCGTAACCAGATCGCCGCGCTGAAGGCGCCGGCGGCACGGGAAGCGGCAAGCGGCGGCGGCACGATCAATCCGGCTTACAGCTCTCTCCAGTCCATCCGGGCCGAAAGGCAAGCCAATGTTCAGGCGCTGCTCTCACGCAAGGCGGCCCTGCAGTCCGATATCGCGGCGCTGACCGCCTCTGCCATCCAGGACCCCGAACTGGCTTCAGAGGCTCAACGCATTAATCGCGATTATGATGTCCTGCGTGAACAATACGACAAGCTTTTGCAGGATCGGGAAGAACTGAAGCTGCGCGGCGAGGTGAAAACGGAGCGCGAAGCGGTGAAGTTCGAAGTGGTCGATCCGCCTACTACGCCGCGTTCTCCGGTAGCGCCGAACCGTCCGCTGTTGCTTTTCGGCGTGCTGTTGGTCGGCATTTGCGGCGGTTGCGTGGGGGCCCTGGCGTTAAGCCGCATGCGTTCTGTGTTTGCGACGACGGCGGCCCTCGAACGCGCTACCGGCCTGCCGGTATTGGGCGCGATCTCGCAGAATCTCACTGATGGTGCCCGGATTCTCGCCCGCAAGCGCCTCAAATATTTCTGCGGGGCCAGCGCGGCCCTGGGCGGGCTTTTCATCATCTTGCTGGCCGTCGAATTTATCCAGCGCGGCATGGTAGCGTGAGGGAGCCGGACATGACTGAACATAGCAAGATATCCCGGCTCGCGCGCGCTGATCGTCCTTCGCGACAGGGTCAATCGCTGATTGAAAGAGCGACGGCGCGTTTTGACCTCAATAGCCTGATCGCTAGACCACGTTTCCTTCCGTCCGAGGTGTCGCGGAACATGCCAGCCGCGCCTGAGGTGCGGGGTCTGGCCGGGCCGGAGCAGGCTTCCGCTCCGGCGAACGATCCGCAAGTGGCGCAACCCGCAAAGTCGGCCCCCACGCGCGTGGAATTTCACGGAAAGGCTCATCCTGTCGATCGCGATCGGCTGCGCGAACAGGGGCTGATCGTGCCTGAAGGTGCTGTCACCGCGCTGCTTGAGGAGTTTCGCATCGTCAAGCGCCAGATCCTGGTTCAAGCGGCGGATCTGCGCCGCCAGAATGCGGGAGCAATGGCGCAGCGCGTGCTCATCAGTTCCCCTCATCCGGGTGAGGGTAAGACTTACTGCGCGCTGAATCTCGCGCTGGCCATGGCGGCGGAGACCGAGAGCGAGGTCCTGTTGGTCGATGCCGATTTCGCCAAGCCTTCGCTTCTCTCAACGCTAGGGTTGCCCGGAGGCCCCGGCCTGATGGATGCGTTGATGGACGAAACGCGTGATGTGAGGGACTGCGTTCTAGGCACGGACATCCCCGGTCTTTGGGTGCTTCCGGCCGGCGGTACCACCAACCACGATAGCGAATATCTCGCCAGTTCACGCACGGCGCGGGTGCTGGAACGCCTGACCGAAGGCGCGCCGCGTCGCATGGTGATTTTTGATTCTCCGCCGGCGCTGGCGGCCTCACCAGCTGCCGAACTGGCGAAATACGTTGGCCAGGCGATCGTGATCGTACGGGCCGATCGGACGGGCCAAGGATCGCTTGAAGACGCAATCTCGCTGCTGAGTGCATGCCCCAACGTCCAACTGTTGCTCAACGGAGCGCAGTTCAGCCCCAGCGGACGCCGCTTCGGCACTTACTACGGTTACAAGGGGTAAGGCGGATGCGGCAAGCCTCCCTCGGTCCGATCGCATGCCTGGTCGCGTTTTCGGCTCTGGCCTTAATGACGATGCCGGCGGGGGTCTTTGCGCAGACCATCGGTTACGAAGGCGTTGGCGGTGGCGACCAAGGCGAATCCCAGAACGCCCCTTACCGGTCTGAAAAGGCCGGCAAGAACGGCAAGGCAAGCAAGCGCGGCGGCAAGGGCGGCAGACGCATCGAGGTCAGTCCCTATATAGAGATCGATCAGGTCCTCGATGCCAGGCTTTCGCCAGGAAGCGACGTGCTTACTTATACGCAGGTCGCCGTCGGCGTGGACGCTGGCGTCTCCGGTCGTAATAATGCGGTCTCGGCTTCTGTCCGCTATGAGCGACAGTTCGGTTGGGGCAGGAAGGCGCGTGACGGCGACGCTATCAGTGGAATCGCGCACGGTTATACCACCATTGCGCCGGGTCTTACTGTCGAAGCGGGCGGCCTCGCCACGCAGGCGACGGTTGACAACGGCGGCTCGGCGCTCGGCACGGGCGGCGTTTCAGACAAGAGCAAGACCACGATATACTCCGTCTACGGCGGGCCTTCGCTTGCTACACGCGCAGGCGATCTCAATCTTAATGCCAACTACCGGGCCGGTTTCACCAAGGTCGATCACTCGGATGCCTTCGTTGCGGCGCCGGGCGGCGTGGCGGTGGACGTGTTCGACAAGAGCGTGACTCAGGTTGCCGACATCGAAGCTGGCCTAGCACCGGGAACCGTTCTGCCGGTAGGACTCGGCGCGGCGGGCAGTTTCTATCAGGAGGACATCTCCAATCTCGACCAGCGCGTGCGTGACATGCAGGCCCGCGCGCTGGTGACCGTGCCGGTCAGCCGCACGGTGCAGGCGGTGGGCGCGATCGGTTACGAAGACGTCGAGATTTCCAGCCGTGACGCGGTGCGCGATGCCGGTGGCAATCCGGTGATCGGCTCCGACGGCCGCTTTGTGACGGACAAGAGCGCCCCGCGCGTGCTCGCTTACGACGTCAGCGGGTTGATCTGGGACGTCGCGGTGATGTGGCGTCCCAGCCGGCGCACCTCGCTTTCCGCGCATGTGGGGCGGCGTTACGGCACGACCAGTTACGGCGGTACACTCTCTTACGCGCCCGATGACCGCAGCCGGCTCAGCGTTGCGGTTTACGACAACATCGCCGGCTTCGGCGGCCAGCTCAATCGCCTGATCGATGATCTGCCCGATGATTTCCAGGCAGTGCGAAACCCGGTGAGCGGGCAATTGACCGGTTGCGTCGCCTCGCTTGAAGGCAATGGATGTCTGTCCGGAGCGCTCGGCTCGCTTCGTTCCTCGACCTTCCGGGCGCGCGGTGTGGTGGCCAGCTACAATGTCAGGATCGGCCGGCTTAATGCCGGGCTAGGGCTAGGTTACGACCGCCGTAAATTCATCGCCGCCCGCGGCACGATCCTTGCCGCCGCTAATGGCGTGATTGACGAGAACTATTGGCTTGCCGGTTATCTCGGCGGCAAGCTCGGCCGCAATGCGGGATGGTCGACCAATGTTTATGCCAATTGGTTGTCGACAAACGATCCGCTGTTCGGGGATGTGACGGGTTATGGCATTTCAGCCAGCTATTACCGACTGCTCACGCGGCGTCTTCGCGCCGGCTTGGCAGTGGCGGTGGACGGCGCCACGCGGGACGACCCGGCGGTTGACGATATCTGGACCGCATCGGCCCTTGCAGGGCTGCGTTATAACTTCTGAAGTCCCAAGGAGAATCAGCGATGTTCGACGACTTCTACGGGCTACAGGCAAGGCCCTTCCAGCTTACGCCGGACCCGGCGTTCTATTTTGAGAGCCTGACGCATCGCAAGGCACTGTCATATCTCGGATATGGTCTGGCGCAGGGCGAAGGCTTCGTAGTCATCACCGGCGAGGTTGGCGCGGGCAAGTCTACGCTGGTCGCTTATCTGATGGCCACGATCGATCCCGCGCAAATGACGGTTGCCAACGTAGTGACGAGCGCCCTGGACGGGGATGAGATCGTCCATGTCGTTGCGCAGGCATTCGGATTACAGGTTGCCGGGCACGACAAGGCTTCCGCGCTCGGCGCAATTGAAGCGTTCCTGCACGAGGAAGCGCGCGCCGGGCGGCGCTGCCTCCTTGTCGTGGATGAGGCGCAGAATCTCTCAGTGAGCGCGCTGGAAGAGCTGCGGATGCTCTCGAACTTTCAACTCGGCTCGCAACCGCTGCTGCAAACCTTGCTGCTAGGTCAGCCCGAGTTCCGTGAAACTCTGCTGCAGAGTGAGCAACTGGAGCAGTTGCGCCAGCGCGTGATCGCTACGCACCATCTCGCGGCCATGCAGCCGGATGAAGTGCAGGCATACATCGAGCACCGGCTGACATGCGCCGGTTGGAAAGGTCGTCCCGGTTTCGACCCTGCCGTTTTTGCGGAAATCTACAAGATCAGCGGCGGCATTCCTCGGCGCATCAATCAGATCGTCAATCGTTTGCTTCTGCTGGGCGCGGTGGATCAACGCACTCGCATTGACGGTGCGATGGTGGGCCAGGTGCTTGATGAGTTGGAGGATGATGGGGCTGCGTCTCTGGTCAGCCCTCCGCACGACATTGGCAATGAGCCGGTGGTTTTGGCGGACGTTGCACAACCGGTCGAGGGTCGCCGTCTGGATGCTGATGAAATCGCCCTGATCGAAGCCGCTTTGGCTGATCGTGACGCGCAGATCGGAGAATTGCAACATGCGGTCGTGGAACTCGCTGCTGCCGCTGAGGCGCGCGAAGCTGCGGTAAAGGACGGCGGTGCGGAGCATCTCGCGGTTCTGCAGGCCCGGCTGGAGGAAGTCAGCGACCATGCCGCCAAGCTTGAGGCGCGTCTGAGCGAGCACGAACGCATGCTGCGCCATGCGCTGACAATGATGATCGAGTGGATCGAAAGTGGAGATGGGCAGCGCGAGGCGGCCTGAACGGGTCCTGCGGGGAGTTTATTTCCGATGGTAGCCAGCGAGCCGATCAACGGGCTTTCGGTCGATGTCGAAGACTGGTTCCAGGTCGGCGCCTTCGAGAAGGTGATCGATCGGGAAAGCTGGGGCGTCTTGGACGATCGCGTTGCGCGCAATTGCGATGAAGTTTTGGGCCTTTTCGCCGAGGCAGGCGTGAAGGGCACCTTCTTCATATTGGGTTGGGTTGCCGAACGTCACCCCGAATTGATGCGGCGGATCGTTGCCGATGGGCACGAGATCGCCAGCCACGGGTGGGACCATCAACGTGTGTTCCGCCTGGGTGCAGAGGGCTTTGCCCGCGACATCGAACGTGCGCGCAAGACTATTGAAGATGCTTCCGGCGCGGCGGTCACCGGTTATCGCGCGCCCAGCTTTTCGATCGACGGCCGCACCCCCTGGGCATTCGAGGTTCTGGCCGAGCAAGGGTATTCGTATAGCTCCAGCGTCGCGCCGGTCGCTCACGACCATTATGGCTGGCGTGACGCGCCGCGATTTGCGTTTCGTCCACTCTCCGGCTGTGATCTCGTTGAGATTCCGGTGACGACGGCCAGATTTGCGCATCGGCGGCTTGCTGCGGGCGGTGGTGGTTTCTTCCGGGTGTTGCCTTACGGTTTTTCGCGTTGGGCGATCCGGCAGGTGAACTTGCGGGATCAGCGTCCGGCTGTGTTTTACTTTCACCCCTGGGAAATCGATCCCAACCAGCCGCGCGTGACCGCGGCGCCGATGCGATCACGCCTGCGCCATTACACCAGGCTTGATGCGATGGCCGGCAAGCTGCGCCGGCTCCTCAGAGAGTTTCGCTGGGGACGCATGGACCAACTGGCGGTGCGCGAGGCAACTCGCGTCATGGAGCGCGCCGCGTGAACGCGCCGTTTCCCCTCACCTGGAGCAGTGTGCGGTTAGCCGATCTGGACGATCCGCACGAAGTCGCGCGAATAGAAGCTTTTGTCGCGAACCACCCGGAGGGCACGCCGTTCCACCGCCCGGCATGGTTTGTTTCGGTTGCCCGCGCGACGGGGAACGCGGCCCATGCGCTGATTCAAGTGCGGCATGGGGAGGTCGTCGGCTTGCTGCCCTTCGACGCCATTCACTCGCCGGTATTTGGACGAGTGCTGGCGTCCGCGGGCTTTGCCGTGGGTGGTGGCCTGCTGGCCCGCGAGGATGCCTCTCTGGATGCTATGTTCCTGGCTGCCCAGGAACTGGCGAAGCGCTTGTCCTGTCCCTCCATCGAGTTGCGTGGCGGGCTGCTGCCCGATGCAAAGGGTGGCTGGTCCCTCAAGACCAATTCGCATTGCAATTTCGCGCGGCCCCTTGCCGCGGACGACGAGGGGCAGCTTCTCGATATCCCCCGCAAGCAGCGGGCCGAGGTGCGCAAAGCGCTGGCTAATGACTTCGCGGTGGAAGTGGGGACCTCTGAGCGTGACCGGGCTGCGCATTACGAGGTCTTTTGCGAAAGCTACCGCAACCTTGGCACTCCGGTCTTTCCGCGCGCCCTACTTGATAGCGTGATCGATGCTTTCGGCGACGATGCGGACATTCTTACCGTGCGCCATGCGGGCAAGGCAGTGGCTAGCGTCATCAGCCTCTATCATGGGGGCGCCGTCATGCCTTACTGGGGCGGCGGTACCTGGGATGCACGGCGGCTGCGTGCCAATGACCGCATGTATTACGAGCTGATGCTCCATGCACGGCGCCGTGGTTGCGCCTTATTCGATTTCGGTCGTTCCAAGACCAATAGCGGCGCATATAATTTCAAGCGGAACTGGGGTTTCGAACCGGAACCGATGACTTACGCTGCCTGGACTGAGCCTGCAGCGAAAAAACGAGAGGCTGATCCGACAAGCTCGAAACTCTCTTTGCAGATCGCCATTTGGCGGCGTTTGCCCTTGTCTGTTGCCAATCGGCTCGGACCGTTGATCGCGCGCGGGCTCGGCTGATGGGCGACATTCTGTTCCTCTCCCATCGTATCCCGTTTCCGCCCGATCGCGGTGACAAAATCCGTTCGCATCATGTGTTGAAGGCGCTGGCGGGGCTGGCGCCGGTGCACGTGGCGACGTTCACCGATGACGTGCAGGATTATCGTTCTGAGCCTGAACTGGCGGCCATTGCCGCCAGCTATCGTCTGGTGCGGCGGCGCAAGCCGCTCGTCTTGGCGGGCATTGAGGCTTTGGCGACAGGACAGCCGCTGAGCCTTGCTGCCTTTCATGACCACCGGCTGAAACGCTACATTGCAGACGTCGTAACGCATCATGACATTTCGGTCATCTACGTTTTTTCCGGTCAGATGGCTCAGTATGTGCCCGCAGCATTTCACGGACGCGTGGTCGCCGATCTGGTCGATGTCGATTCCGCGAAGTTTGAAGCTTATGCCGAAAAGCGAGAGGGAGTGCGTCGTTGGATCGAGAGGCGCGAAAGCCGGCTATTAAAAGCGGAAGAAGCGCGCATTGCTCGGACCAGCGACTTGACCCTGCTGGTAAGCGAGGCGGAAGCCGCTCTTCTGCGATCACGCTTGGACCCAGGCGTTCCGACAAATCCGATTTGCGGCATGGGCAATGGGATGGACAGTGCGCACTTTGCCCCGGCGCACGTCGCGCCGGAGCCGCGTATGCTCGAAAAAGGTTCACCGCGCCTGATCTTTACCGGTCAGATGGACTACTTGCCCAATGTCCAGGCGGCGCTGCGCGCTATTGAGCGGATCATGCCGCGCGTGCGGAAATCATTCCCCGATGCTAGTTTGCATGTCGTTGGCCGCAATGCGCCGCCGGCACTGAAGGCTTACAGTGGGCGCAACGGCATCGAAGTATGGGGCAGGGTGGACGATATTCGCCCCTGGCTTGCTGGCGCCGACATCGCGCTTGTTCCCCTGGCGATAGCGCGCGGGGTCCAAAACAAAGTGCTGGAGGCTATGGCCATGCGCCTGCCGGTCGTTCTCTCTCCGGAAGCGGCGACCGGAATCGAGGCGCGGGATGGCTGGCATTTTCTGACGGCGCCGTCCGACGAAGCCTTGGCGGATGCCGTGATTGCGCTGGCCGGTGATCCACCGCGCGCTAAAGTGATGGCTACAGCCGCGCGCTCCTGGATCGTTGCCAATGCGAGTTGGGAGATGGCGCTTGCGCAGTTGCCGACTTACCTTGGCTTTAACAGCGGCTTGAGCGATGCCGCCTGACGTGACGGCCACGGTGCCCGGGTCACAAGTCGGCAGGCATCGCCTGTCGCCGTCATGGCAAAGGGCACTCATCCGCCTTGGCATGGCGTGGGCGCTGCTGTTCGTCGCCTTCGTTTCCGACTGGGGGGCGATGACACGGCAGTGGTGGAACATCTCCACATACAACCACATCGTGCTGATCCCGTTGATTCTGGTGTGGTTGGTATGGCAGCGCTGGCCGGAGCTGCAGAAACTGGAGCCGAATGTCTGGTGGCTGGGCCTGGTGCCTTTCGCAGGCGCTGCTTTCCTCTGGCTTCTGGGGGCGATGTCCGGGCTTGATCTGGCCCGGCAGGCCGGCGCGGTGGCGATGTTGGGCGCCGCAGTGCCACTGGTGTTGGGCGTACGAGTCGCCGCCGGGCTGCTGTTCCCGCTCGCGTACCTCGTCTTCCTGGTGCCGGTCGGCGAAGAGCTGGTGAACCTCTTGCAAACGGTTACGGCGCGGATCACCATTGCATTGACGCATCTGAGCGGCATTCCCGCTGTGATCGACGGCGTGTTCATCAATACGCCGGCCGGTCTGTTCGAGGTGGCCGAAGCCTGTTCAGGCGTGAAGTTCCTGATAGCCATGATCGCTTTCGGCATCCTTGCAGCCCATGTCTGTTTTCTGAGCTGGCGCCGCCGTGTAATGATGGTTGCGGCTTGTCTGGCGGTGCCGATCCTTGCCAACGGCATTCGCGCCTGGGGCACCATTTACGCAGCTCAGATCTTTGGCGTGCAAGTGGCGGCCGGGTTCGATCATATCGTCTACGGATGGATATTCTTTGCAGTCGTGCTGGCGCTGGTGATCGCGGGCGCCTGGCGCTTCTTTGACCGGCCGCCCGACGCCGAGCCGATCGATGCGGACGCGATTGGCAAGTCGGCATTGCTCGGTCGGCTTGAGGCTATGGCGATTTCGCCGGCGAAGGCACTTGCAGGGCTTGCGATTGTGCTTGTCGCCGTTCGATTGTGGGCCGTTGCCGCGGATACGCTCGAAGCGCCGATGCCACTGCGCATCGACCTGCCGCAAGTGCGCGGTTGGACTCGCATCGATTACGCGCCTCGCATCTGGTGGACGCCACGCGCAGACGGTGCAGAGCACCGCCTCCTCGGCAGTTATCGAGACAATGCCGGCCGAGTGGTCGATGTCTTCTTTGCCCTCTATTCGCGCCAGGGTGAGGGGCATGAAGCCGGCGGTTTTGGAGAGGGCGCTCTCATGCCAGAAAGCCCCTGGGCATGGCAGTCGCCAGGACCGAGATTCGCAGCCGGCAAGAGCGAGCGCCTGCTCGGTAACGGCACGGTCGAGCGGGTGGCGGTGACCTGGTATCGCAACGGCAGCCTGCTTTCGGGCAGCAACGAGCGGCTGAAGCTGGCGGTCATCGGCGATCAGCTCCGGTTTCGTCCCCACTCGACGATCATGCTGATTCTGTCGGCTGAAGATGCGCGACCTGGATCAGCGGAGCAGGGGATCAGGCATTTCCTTACGTCCATAAGACCGCTCGATATGTGGATGGACCGCGTGGCTCACGTCCGGTAGGCACTTCGCATGTGCGGCATCGCCGGTATATTCCACCTCGAAACACCCAAGCCGGTTGACCCGGCGAGAGTGAAGGCGATGTGCGATGCGATCGCGCATCGGGGGCCTGATGGACAAGGTGTCTGGACTGCTCCAGGCGTCGGCCTGGGGCATCGCCGCCTCTCCATCATCGATCTGGCCGGCTCGCCGCAGCCCATGGTCTCTCTCGATGGCCGCGCGGTTCTGGTATTCAATGGCGAGATCTACAATTACCGCGAGCTTCGCCAGGAGTTGAAGAATGCCGGGGCGAAGTTCCGCACTGACGGTGACAGCGAAGTCATCCTCGCCGCCTGGCAGCGCTGGGGAACGGATTGCGTCACGCATCTGCACGGCATGTTCGCCTTCGCGATTTATGATCTGGATGCGCGCACGCTGTTTCTCGCCCGCGATCGACTGGGAGTGAAGCCCCTGTTTCTCGCCACGTTGAGCGACGGAAGCGTGGCCTTCGGTTCGGAACTCAAGGCGTTGCTGGCGCATCCCTTGCTGCGTCGGGATATCGATCCACTGGCGGTGGAGGACTATCTCACCTGGGGTTACGTGCCCGATGGCCGCTCAATTCTGAAGGGGGTGGCCAAACTGCCGGCCGGCCATTCGCTGCTGCTGCGCCATGGCGCGCCGCTGCCGCCTCCCAGTCAGTGGTGGGACGTGTCTTTTGCCGAACGCCGCAAAGGCAAGGCAGAAGATCTTGAGGCAGAACTGCTTCACCTCCTGCGTCAGGCGGTTTCGTCGCGCATGACGGCCGATGTGCCGCTGGGCGCGTTCCTGTCCGGCGGAGTCGACAGCTCCAGCGTTGTCGCACTCATGGCCGAGGCCAGCACGCGGCCCGTGAGAACCTGTTCCATCGGTTTCGATGTCGCCGCACTGGATGAAAGCGCCTATGCCGAGCAGGTCGCCCGGCAATGCCGGACGGATCACGTTTCACGACTGGTCTCGCCCGACGATTTCGAAGCGATTGACCGGCTTGCCGAGATGTTTGACGAACCCTTCGCCGATGCATCCGCCTTGCCGACCTGGCGCGTGTGCCAACTCGCGCGGGAGACCGTCACCGTCGCGCTTTCGGGCGACGGGGCGGACGAAGCGCTGGCTGGGTATCGCCGGCACCTGTTCCAATTTGGCGAGGACCGCATTCGCTCCTTCCTGCCGCAGGGGCTGCGCAAGCCGCTGTTCGGCGGGTTGGGCGCAATCTATCCCAAGGCGGACTGGGCGCCCCGGCCAATGCGTGCGAAGACGACGCTGCTTTCGTTGGCTGGGGACAGCACGGAAGGATATGCGCGCGCCTTATCCTACGCCCCCGCCGAACTGCGCGAGGGTCTTTATTCCGACGCTTTCAGACGCTTGCGCGGAGATTATCGGGCCGAGCAACCACTGCTGCATCTGATGCGCTCCGCACCGGCGCGATCCGGGTTGGACAGGGCCCAGTATGCGGATCTGAAGTTTTGGCTGCCGGGAGACATCCTGACCAAAATCGACCGCGCCAGCATGGCAGTGAGCCTGGAGGCCCGCGAACCGTTGCTCGATCATCGCCTGATCGAATTTGCCGCCAGTCTGCCGGAAGGGATGCGGGTGCGCCGCGGGCAGGGCAAATGGTTGATGAAGCGCGCGATGCGTCGTTTCCTGCCCGAGGACATTCTCTACCGGCCAAAGCAGGGCTTCGTCACGCCGATTGCCCAATGGTTCCGGGGTCCGCTCTCTGAAACTGCGCGGAAGATCCCGGTCAGCACGGCCTTGGCGCAGACGGGTTGGTTCGATAATCGCCGGCTGGCCGGGCTTGTAGAGGCGCATTTATCCGGGGTTTCCGACAACTCGCGAATGCTGTGGCAATTGCTCATGTTGGAGAAAGCATTAACCCGATTCAACGCAGACTGACGCAGAAATCGGCGACCGGCCCCAATGTCCCGTAATTCCGCTGCCAGGAACGTTAACTAAACCGATTTTTAGGACATTTGCCCTAACCCGGTGGTCCAAGCGCCGCTACGGAACCTGCATGAACGAATATGGCCGCCATCGCGATAAACAGAAACGGGCTTTCCCCGTCGCGATGACGCACACCCCGGTCGAGGCCGCAAACAGACCAAAGACGCG
>NZ_DAIMZT010000034.1:0-32914 GCF_036733805.1 Novosphingobium sp.
CGTCGCAATCCTGCGGCCTGGCAGCGGGCCCGTTCCTGGGCGCCTTCGCCGGGGGGGAGCAGCATGTCCTGACGCTGATCGTCATCGTCAGCGTCCTCTTCCTCTGTGCGGCCCTGATCTCGCTGCTGCTGTTCATTCAGGCTCGCGGCCTGCCCATCGAGGCCGAAGCCGTATCTGCGCATATGGTCTGAATTTTCAGCCGGCCAAACGTGAGCCTCCGTTCGCGTTGTGGACGCAATTTTACGGAAACTTGTAGGCCGTAACCGGAATATGCATTGGCTGCGGGTTACAGATCGAGCACCAGTCGCGCCGACTTGGCGCCGGAGCAGCAGACCATCATGGTCCTGTTCGCCAGCTTTTCCGCGTCGGTCAGCACCATGTCGCGATGGTCCGCTGTTCCTTCGATCACCCGGGTTTCGCAAGCGCCGCAGATGCCTTCCTCACAGGAATATGACATCTCGACGCCATGGTCGACCAAGGCTTGCAGGATCGTCTGGCCCGGCTGGACCGTGATTTCGGTGCCGGATTGATGAAGGACGACCACAAAGCCGCCTTCCGTCGCGCTCTCCACGTCCGAACTGAAATATTCGTAATGCACATGGTCGCTTGCGAGGCTCGCCTGTTGCGCGCTCGAACGGAAGGCGTCCAACATGGGGGTCGGGCCGCAGCAATAGACATGAACGTCATCCGGCAAGGCGCCGATCGTGCCCGGCAGATCGAACAGGCCATCGATGTCGTCGCAATGAGACACGAACTCGCCCGTTCCATCAGCCGTCAATTGTCTGATTTCATCCGCAAGCGCGGCGCGTTCGCGATTGCGCACGCAATAATAGAGGCGCCATGATTTGCCGAGCTGGTTGAGGCGCGTGATCATGGGAATGAACGGCGTCACACCGATCCCGCCCGCGAAAAATACCGAAAATCCAGCGTCTTCCGCCAATTTGAAATTGTTGCGGGGCTTGCTGATCTCGATGATCTGGCCGACGCGCAGCATGTCGTGCATATAGGCGGAGCCGCCGCGGCTGTTGGCGTCCCGCGCGACCGTCAGGCGATATCCGTGGCGCTGCTCCGATCCATTGGACAGGGAGTAGCTGCGCATCATGCCATTGGGGAGATGAACGTCGACATGGCTGCCCGGATCGATGCGATCGGGCAGGATGGTGTCCATCGGCCGCAATGTAAATGACAGAATGTCCTCGGCGGCGAGTTCGATGGCAACAATTTTTGCAGGGAAAAGCGGTTCAGTCATCCTCAAATAACAACCTTATATCCTCGAAACGAAAAATAGAATCGCCTTGCATCGTTACTATAGCGGCAGGCTTTCCAATGTGCTCGTCAGCGGTGAATCTGCGACATTGGTCATGATCGATTGAAAGATCGCCTTGGGGATCTTCGTCGCACTTTCGCCATGATCGTCCTTGGACGTCCATTGCTCGATAAATAGAAACTCATTCTCTTTGTCCGAGTCGGCGAACAGTTCGGCGCCCTTGAAACCCTCGATCCGTTCGAGGGTCTTCGCCAAGTCCTTGAGGGCGGTCAGAAGATCGTCGACTTTTCCATCCGCGGCTTTCAGGCGGTAGTGGCGAGCGAAGGTCATGATCCAATATCCAGTGGTCGGGAAATTATGACAAATATAGAAACCGGCAGTCCAAAGGATGATCCGATGTCGCCGGTACAAAGGCCGAAGATTTCCGACTCGTTCCGCCACACTTCATGGCGAAACGAGTCGTCGCGGCTTCCGTATCTGTGTGCGTGACGTTCAAATCAAGCGCGCACGCGAACCTTTTCCGTTTCGGTAAAGGCCGGAATGATTTCGTCGCGGAAGATGTCGATCGTCCGCAATCCCCATTCAAGCGAAAGGTCGGCCATCATCGGAGCGAAGACGAAGTAATTGATATCGACCTGATCGGCCATGGCGGCAATCTGTTCACGCACGGTCGCGGGGCTGCCGGCAGCTGCCCAGCCTTCGCTTACGGCCTGGGCGATATTGTCGGGCGGTATGACCGGCGAGGCAATCGTATAGCCAGCTTCGTTCGCGAGTTTCAGGAGATTGGCGCGATGGTAACGCAGCGCTGCCTCTCCACGCTGAAGCGCTTCCTCGTCGGTGTCGGCGACATAGACATATCGCGTGATGCCGATCTTGGGCTGCGTGCCGTGCGGACCGGGCTGGAAATTGTCCCGGAACAGCTTTGCTGCTTCCGCGCAACTTTCCAGCGGTCCATTGAGGATCGTGTGGAATCCTTGCTGCGCGGCCCAGATGAGTTGCGCGCCGCCGCCGGCGCTCGGATACCAGATCGGAGGATAGGGTTTTTGCAGCGGGCGGCTGTCGATCGGGGCTTCGATCATGCCCTTCGGCCCCTGTCGCGACATCTGCCCATCCACGAGCCCCTGCATCAACAGGGGATACAGATCTTCGAAGCGCTGTTTGGCGGTCGCGGGATCAAAGCCGAAAAAGCCCAGCTCGATGGGATTGGCGCCGCGGCCGATCCCCAGTTCCACCCGACCGTCGGACAGATGGTCGAGCATGCACACTTCCTGTGCCAGCCTGTAGGGATCATATAGCGGCAGAAGATAGACGAGCGCCCCGAGCCGAAGGGTCTTGGTCTTCTGCGCAAGAGCCGCCAGGAAAAGATTGGGCGACGGCACAAGGGATAGAGACGTGCCGTGATGTTCGGCCAGATGATAGGCGTAGAACCCAGCCTCTTCCGCCCGCTGTGCAAGAGCGAACCGCTCCTGATAGGTCTCCGCGGGGGGACGGCCGGAGCGCTCGCAATGATCGAAAATACCGAATTGCACGAGAGTCTCCTCTTCCGATTATCGCGCTCAATGGCTTGGCGCGGGGTTTTGCATGTCTTGGAAATTAGGACCATACAAAGAATCTTGACATTGTCAAGCTTTCTCGTCACGGCTGGAGGCGTCTAATCAAGGGAGAGATCGGTGTCAGCGTCAGTCCGCCTCATCACGGGTTGCAGTTCGGGTTTTGGAGAGGCGATCGCGCTGGCCTTTGCTGCCCGGGGCGACACAGTTATCGCGAGCATGCGTGATCCTAAGGCCGCTTCTGAGGAAATGAAGAAGAACGCCAATATTGACCTCGTCCCGCTCGACGTCACCGATGCCGCTTCACGTCGATCTGCGCTGGACTATGTTCTGCGCAGCCGGGGGCGAATCGATACGCTGGTCAACAATGCGGGAATTGTCGCTATGGCCGCTATCGAAGACACGCCTGACGAACTGTCGCGGCGGATTTTTGAAACCAATTATTTCGGTCCCCTGGCGTTGATGCAGGCCGTGCTGCCGATAATGCGCGGCCAGGGCGGCGGCAGGATCATCAATGTGACGGCGATCGGTGCGATCATATCCACGCCGCTGCTTGGCATCTACTGTGCGTCCAAACATGCGCTGGACTGCGTATCTGCTGTGGTGGATATTGAAGGACGGCCATTTGGCGTGCGGGCTCCCTCCATTTTGCCCGGCCAATTCAGGACGGCCATCATGGGCAAGGCCCCGGTGGTCATGACCGAACCCTATCAGGGGATTTCCGAAGTGCTCCAGGCGGTCCGGAAGGAGCGGGCGGCCGATGTGCTTGACGATGTCGCTTCGGTGGCCGACGCAACACTTGCCGCCGCAACCGATGCCGAGCCGAAGGCCCGCTATCTGGTCGGGGTGGGGCAGCTGACGGAGGCGGTCGCACCGGCATTGGCCGAACTGGAAACGCTGCATGATTTCTCGGCGCGACGTTGTGGTGTCGAATAGGACAGGAGTAGTGCGTTGACGATACTTGTTACAGGAGGCCTCGGCTTCATCGGCTCGCATGTCGTTCGCGAGTTCCTGGATCATGGGGAAGATGTCGTTGCGACCCGGTTCGGCGGGGAGCAGATCGCGCCGTTTCTCGAAGCGTCTCTTGGCCGTGGCCTGACGGTCGAGCCGCTCGACGTGGCAAGTCCGCACGCCGTCATCGACGTCTGCAGGCGGCATGGGATCGAAAGCATCGTCCATCTGGCCGGACCGCCGATCGGAGCGATTTCGCCTATCGAGGAATATCGCATCAACATGGCGGGCTTGCTGAATATCATGGAGGCCGCGCGGATCACGGGCGCGCGCAGGGTATCCATCGCCAGTTCGATTGCCATCTACATGGGGCTTGAAGGGCCGCTTGTCGAAGATATGCCCGTCCGTCTCCGGCCATCTCACCCGATCGAGGCTTTCAAAAAGGCGGAAGAACTTCTTGGCCAATATCTGGCCGGGGCGGGTCAAACCGACCTGATCAGCCTGCGCCTCGGAAGCATCTATGGGCCGCTATACCGGACCTTGCGCCACTGGCCTGCCCAATTGGTGCATGCTGCGGTGAGCAAACGGACGGCGCCTCTCGACCTTCCCGGCCTGCCGCGATTTTACGGTGAAGATCATGCCACTGACCTTTGCTTCGTGACGGACTGCGCGCGCGCTGTGCGGCTGATCCACAACTCGTCACGCCTGAAGCATAAAAGCTATAATGTAGGCGGCGGCCAGGATGTGACCAATCGACGGTTCGCCGAGGCGGCGGCCGCCATTTTCCCGGGCTTCGAGGCGCGGATGGAAGAGGGAACGGGACCGCATAACTGGCCAAACGCCATTCTGGACATAAGCCGGGCGCGCCAGGATGCCGACTATGAGCCGCTCTGCACGATCGAGCAGGCGCTGGAAAGCTACGCTACCTGGTTAAGGGCTGGCAATCCCTACTGAATAACCTGCCCAGCCGCGCGAAGAGGTGCATCATGTCCGACCTTGAATCCATCTATCGTCGATATCTTGCTCAATGCAATGAGCGAAAGTTCGACGAGCTCGGCGAATTTATGCACGATCAGTTGCAACTGAACGGCAAGGCAATATCGCGGGCTGGCTTTGCCGATCGCTTGCACTCGCTCATCGATGCGGTTCCGGATTTTCGATGGGACCTGATCGACCTGGTATCGAGCGGATGCAAGCTGGCCGTGCGCAACCGAACATCGGGCACGCCCCGGACGCAATGGCAGGGGGTCGAACCGAACGGGAATTCGGTGGCCGTGACGGAACTGGTGTTCTATACCTACAGGGACGGCAAGATCGCGGAAATCTGGGTTCTGTTCGATCTTGCCGCGATCCGTGCGCAACTTTCGTAACCCGGCCGTGGCCGACGCCGTGACTGGGCCTGGTTGTTCAAATAACGGAATTTTGGGAGCTCAAATATTTCCGCGTAGCGTCGAAGGCCGCTTCGATCTTCCGGTGGCGCTCCTCCAGCCAGCTCTGCGTGTCGAGATGGGTGAAGATATAGAGTTCGTTGTCCAGGATCGCCTGGATGACTCGCTCGCCAACGGCTTCGGGCGCAAGGCCGGACTGCTTGAACATGTCGGCGAACAGTTCTGACTGGCTGCCGGTTGTCGGCCCGCCGAAGCGGCTGGGTCGATTGCGGTCGGAAGTCAGAATATTCGTCGACACTGCCGCCGGGGCAAGCACCGACACGCCGATATTCTCATCCTCCAGGTCCAGCCGCAGCCCTTCGGAAAGGGCCGTGACGGCATATTTTGTCGCGGCATACAGCCCCTGATGCCAGTTAGGATTCTTGCGCACCTGGAAGCCCCCGATCGAGCTGGTATTGACCACATGGCCGCCCTGGCCGCCAGCGATGATGAGAGGGACGAACGCCTTGATGCCGTTCAGCACGCCGAAGAGGTTGACATTGACGCTCCAGTCGATCGCCTCGTCGGGCGTCTCATGGAGCGGTTTGACATTATAGGCGACACCCGCGTTATTGATGAGGATATCGAGGCGGCCGAATTTTTCCTGTACCACACGCGCGGTGGCGTACATCGCCTCACGATTGGCGACATCGACCACCATGGGCAGAAAACTCGCCCCGGTGAACGACAGTTCGGCCACCGCGGAATCCAGCGCCGCCTGCTCAATGTCGAGCATCACGACAGACACGCCACGTTCCGCGAGTGACCGGGTTATGCCAAAGCCGATGCCCGAGGCCGAGCCCGTGACGAGGGCCACCTTATTCTCAAAATCCTTCATCGAAATGCCTCCGCGCAGATCCTCAAATACCGCCTGGTGTGCCCAGCGCCTACCAGCGCTCGGCACACTCCTCCCAGGAGAGCCCAGTGGGCGCCTGAGGATCTACGCCTCGATCTGTTCGCGTCGCACAAATTCCGGAGGCAAGGTGACTTCGGCCCAATTCTGACCAGTCTCTACCGCTCCTTCGCCGACACATATCTTCGCATAATCAACCGGTGCACGCACGCCGATGGGCTTTCGGCCTCCCTGAACATCGCGGGCCATATCCATCAGAATGCGGCGAATGCGAACGACGACCTGATCAGCCGGGATCAGGTTTTCCTGGGTGCGATCATAGATCGATCCCATCGACTCCGCGACGATGACGTCCTCCGGAATGAACGGCGGCATGCCCGTGAAACGGCCGTTGCGCATGCCTTCCCGGTCCTGATACCAATTATTGTCGCGGCTGGCCTTGTCGGGACTGTCAAACGTCTCCGGCGAAAAGCCAAGCCGGTCGAGTGTCTCGGCATCGATGCTCATGAACCGCATCGCTGCGAGCGGTTCTTCCGGCGTCGTCCAGGCGCTGTCATAGTTGCCGATATAGCCAATGGTCCGATGGGAATCGATCGGCGTGAAGAAGGCGAACGTCCCCTGATCGGGATAGGCTCCGTTGGTGATCACTGTGGAAGGCGCGGCGAAGACGGAGGTCTTGCAGGTTTCATAGGTGCCGCCGTCAGGCCGGGTGACCGTGCGGAAAGCCGCCGAAAACTGCCCGAATTCCGTCGAATAGGTGTCGAAGCGCGGCGCCGCGTCCGCCATGATGCGCTGAAAGACGCTGTTGTCCGCGGCAGGATGCGAACGGGTCAGCGCGTCCTGATGCAGCGTCGTCAGGTGCGAGGAGTCAGCGCCTCCGTCGATCGCCTGAATATAGTTCGTGTGGTACATGACCGGCGCCACGAACATCTTTTCGGGCGCGAAATCGAGCCAGCGCCAGTTCGGGAAAGCCGGCTTCTCGTCGGCCGGCCCAAGATACACGAAGATGAGACCGCCCTTTTCCACCACGGGGAATGCCGGCTGCCGATACCGTTTCATGAAGCGGTCGTCGGTTGCATTCGGCATGTCGATGATCGTTCCATCGACGTCGAATTTCCAGCCGTGAAAAATGCAGCGGAGCCCGCCTTCTTCGATTCGGCCGAGACACAGGGAAGCGCCCCGATGGCAGCACAACTCGCGAAGGCAACCAATCCGGCCCTTGCTGTCGCGGAACAGGACATAATCCTCGCCCAGCAAGGTGCTTCGCTTGGGATCGCTGTTGGGTTCGGGGAAATCGCGGGACAGACCGGCAACGAGCCAGTAGCGCTTGAACGCCGCGTTCATGGGCGTGCCCGGCTCCACACGGCAGAGGAAGTCATTATCTTCTCGCGTCATCATCGATCACTCTCCTATCCCTTCGTGAGGGGGTCGCCTGCCGTGCGCGGCGTCCCCGACCGATCGCAGCTCGTTTCGATTTCATGGTCATGCTAGCGTGGAACTTGACAATGTCAAGCTGTTCACATTAGTCAATCATTCCATCTGGGCGATCGAGGGAGTATGGTGGCGCAAGGACGACGGCGATGTGCCGTCCTGGATGTCGGAGCGCAGAAATAAAGAGAGCCGCATCGTTATTGTCAATTCCTGCGCAAGCGACCTTCCGCTGAATTGAGGTGCCCGCACGTTCAGGGCCAGCCAAACGGAGAAATAGATGTCGATTGATCAAAGCTCTGGATATACTTCGGACAGTCCGCTCAAGGGCATAAAAGTCGTCGAGTTGACGCAATATATTGCAGGTCCGTTCGCCGGCCAGCAACTTGCCGATTACGGTGCCGATGTCATCAAGGTTGAACGTATCGGAAGCGGCGATCCTTTCCGAAGCTATGTCGGTGGAAAAGACATCCAGGATTATGGGGTCCATTACCGTTCCTATAACAAGAATAAGAAGAGCGTCGCGCTCGATCTCCAAAAGCCCGAGGCGCGGGATATTTTCCGGCGTCTCGCCGCTTCGGCCGATGTGGTCCTGGAAAATTTTCGTCCAGGCGTGATGGACCGGCTGGGGATTGGATATGAGGCGCTCAAGGAATTGAACCCGGGCCTCATTTATTGTTCGGTAGCGGGTTTCAGCGCCGATGGTCCTTACCGTGATCGGCCCGCCTTCGACACGGTTGGCCAGGCCCTGTCCGGCATCCTCTATACTTTTGTCGATCCCGACCAGCCGAAGCTCCGTGGACCTACGCTCGCCGATCAGGCGACGGGGCTGCAGGCGGCGATCGCGATCATGGCGGCTCTTTATGGCAGGAAGGTGAGCGGCAAAGGCTCCCGCGTCGATGTGACCATGGTCGATGCATCGGTTGCCTTCGTGCCGGATTTTCATTCATTCTATACAGACGGAGGGGTGGCGATGGAGCCGGATTTTCGCGCCTCCATGTCGCAGGCCTTCATCATGCGGTGCACCGATGGCATGATCTCCTTCCAGCTCGCCGGCCTGGCGCAGGCGTGGGACGGATTGTGCCGCGCAATCGAGCGACCCGATATCGCGGAAGATCCCCGTTTCGCCGAGCGGCTGACACGGGTGGAAAATTGGTCCGCATTGCTGGACGCCATGCGACCCATCTTCATTCGACATTCGCGGAGCTACTGGGAAGAGCGGCTCGGCGCCGAGGGCATCCCCTACGCCGCCGTGCTTTCGGTTCCTGAAGTGCATGAAGATCCCGAGGTCAAGCATAGCGACATCTTCGAACAGGTAGAGCATCCTCAGGTCGGCACCGTCACGATGATGCGGCGCGCGGCCCGCATAGACCGGTCACGAGGCCCCAGGCAGGCGTTGCCCGCGTTGCTCGGCGAGCACACCGAAGCCGTGCTGCGTGATGCCGGCTACAGCAGGGAGGAGGTCGAGCAATTGCGGTCGGCAGGAGCCGTCGGGTCCACTGCTCTTTAAGAGGCTGGAGCGGTGAGGTCCAAAGGGTGACGTGGACCAGCGCGACTCGACGGCCGTGTCGGCATTCGGCGCTCAAGGTCAGCCTAACCCACAAATAGAACGCGCGAGAGGGTATCAGAAAAATGGATATGGCGATTCAGATTCCGACGAAGGCGAACTCATGGGAGGTAGCTGTTCGTGCGGAGGAACTGGGCTTCTCGCATGCCTGGTTTTACGACACTCCGCTACTCAATGCGGAGCTTTTCGCGGCCATGGGCGCAGCCGCGGTCAAGACGTCCAGGATCAAGCTTTGCAGTGGCGTGATGATTCCTTCCAACCGGCTCGCCCCGGTGGCGGCAAGCGGCTTTGCCACTTTGAATGCGCTTGCGCCCGGCCGGATCGTTTTTGGCGTGTCCACCGGCTTTACCGGGCGGCGCTCCATGGGCATGAAGCCGGTCACGCTTGCCCGGATGACCAGATATATCGATACGGTCCAGGCCCTTCTTCGCGGCGAAACCACGGAATTTGAGGAAGAAGGCGGCTTGCACAAGATCCGCTTCCTCAATCCGGACTGGGGCCTGATCAACATCGAGGATCCCATTCCGCTCGCCATATCCGCTTTGGGACCCAAGGCGCGCGCGTTGACGGTGGAGAAGCGGGCGCAGTGGATCAATGTTGCAACCTATCCCGAGCGGGAAAAGGCGGAACTGGACGAAATTCGCACTCTGTGGTCGCAGGCCGGTAACGATCCTGCGGATTTTTATTCCATCGCCACGATCGGCGGTCGGGTCCTGGACGAAGGCGAATCGCCGGACAGCGTGAAAACGAGGGAGCAGGCCGGACCCGCGGCGTCCATCGTCTTCCATAATTTCGTCGAAGAGAAGGAGTTCGGCTCCATCATGGGAAGCGAGTTTCCCTTCCTGGCCGAACTCGAAGCCTATCGCGAGATATATAACAGATACGAACCCGCCGATGCCCGCTATCTCGTCAATCATCGGGGCCATTTGATGTTCGTGAGGCCCGACGAAACGCACATTACGGGCGACATCATAAAGGCGCTTACCCTGACAGGTACAAAGGCCGAACTGGTGGATCGCCTGCGTGGGCTGAAGGAGGCGGGCTATCATCAGCTGCAATTCCATGTCGTTCCCGGTCACGAAAACGAAATGATGGAACGCTGGGCCGACGTCATGGCCTCCCTTTAAGGGGGGCTTGGGCTTGCCGCTATCGGAAAGGTCGGTCCTGCTCATGACCGCTCGACCCTCGGGCCCGGATCGGCGGCGAACGGAAGCCGCTTTTCAAAACTTATAAATCATATGATTATTGACAGGCGGCGGCCAAAGGGCATAGCCTCCGAATAGATCGAAAAGTTGCCTTCCCATTCGTCGCAAGAACTCGTCGCGACCAGTGGCAACTTTGCCAAACAGATAGCGACAGCGAGGGGATATCAGGTGATTGGACTGTCTGAGGAAGAGCGTGGGCTGCTGATCGAATCCGTTCGCCGAATGCTGGAGGGCAACTGGCCGACTGAAGAAGCGGTGGCACGGTCCGGGGACCCGGAGGCGCTCCGCCATCTCATCGGCCAACTCCGCGACCTGGGTCTTGTGGAATTGGGCGGTGCGGATGGTCCCGGCCTTCGAGAGGCCACCATGCTCTTCGAGGAACTGGGGCGGAGTGCCTGTCCTGCGCCCCTGGCGAATTACTATGTCGCCAATCGGTTGATCGGCCAGGCAGATGATGCGCCCGCCCAATCCTTTCTGTCCGCGTTGCGCTCCGGCGAAAAAATACCGGCCATTGTGCTGGGTGGCTTCGACGGAGACCGCAATGCCGGCAGCCTGACGGTCGCCCATGGCAGGGTCGCCGGAACGGCGGCATTTGTGGAAGGCGCAGCCGTGGCGACCGACCTCATGATCTTGTCGAGCGAGCCTTGCGGGATTGCGGTCGTCCCAATCGATCATCCGGGCGTGCGCGTTACCGCGACGCCCAGCCTGGGCATCACCGGGCTGAGCGAAGTGGTGGTGGACGCGCCGGCGACGATGTGGCTGCCACTACCTGAAAACCTTGTCGCACAGGCGGCGCTCATCACTCGGCTTTCCAGCGCGGCTCGCGCCTTGGGAGCAGGCCAGCGGTCATTTGAACTCGCGCTGGAGCACGCGAAACAGCGCAAGCAATTTGGCCATGTGATCGGCGAATTCCAGGCGATCCAGCACAAGCTTGCCGATTGCCTCAGCAGGCTCGATGGCACCCGGCTGACGATCGCGGGCGCAGCAGAGGCTCTGGATCGGGGTGACCCGAATTGGCCCTATTTTGCCGAGGCGGCGATCGCCTATGCCGGTCCCTCGCTTCGTCAGCTCATTCTGGAGGCGCATCATGTCATGGGCGCGATCGGCTATGCCGAAGAGCATGAGTTGCCCCGCCATTTCCGCAGCATTCACGCCGATCTCATTCGATTTGGCGGCGCGGCCCGTGCGCGCGGCGCGCTGGCGGATCAGCTGCTTGCGCCCGATCGCGCGAAGCTGGGTGGGTCTTCCAACCTGCCGTCGCACGATACCGACGCCAGCGTCGCCCAATTCCGCGGCAAGATCCGCGGATGGCTCGCCGCCAATTGGACGGATGCGGACCGCGCCGCAAATCGGACCCGTCCCTTCAAGGATCGGGCCTTTCTGCCCGAGATGTCGAGGAAGATGGGGGCGGCGGGTTGGACCGGCCTTGACTGGCCAGAGGCTGTCGGCGGGCAGGCGCGCAGCCCTGGCGAGCAGCTGGCCTTCATCGAAGAAATAGAGTTCGCCGAGGTTCCCACCGATGCCCATATGGGTGGCGAGACGATCATCGGCCCCGCCATCATTCGTTATGGTTCGGAGGAACAAAAGCAGCAGTTTCTGCCGGCCTTCCTGCGCGGGGAAAGGTCTTTCGCGTTGCACTATAGCGAGCCGGAGGCCGGATCGGACCTGGCATCCCTGCGCACGACGGCAAGGAAGGATGGCGATGAATGGGTCATCTCCGGCCAGAAGCTCTGGACGACGGGCGGGGACAAGTGCGAATATGCCTTCCTGGCCGCGCGGACCGATCCTGAAGCGACGCCGAAACATGCGGGCATCAGCATCTTCCTGGTGCCGCTCGATACGCCTGGCATCACCATTCGCTCCGGCATGTTCATGTATGGCCGCACCTTCTGCGAAACCTTCTATGACGAAGTAAGATTGCCTGCCGGCGCATTGCTTGGTCCGGAAAATGGCGGGTGGAAAGTCATCACGGACGCGCTCGCCGCCGAACGCGTGATGATCGGAACGACTGTCGCGCATCTCCAGCATCTCTTTGACCGGGTCATCGATTATTTGCGGTCGCGCGGTGACGAACCGCATTCGCCGCGTCTTGATCCTGTCATCCGCGATCGAGTGGGTCTTCTTGCGTCCGAGATCGAAGTTGCCCGGCAGTTCGTGCTGCGGAATGGAAATCTCGTCCAGGCGGGCCGGGTGCCCACCCATGAAGCGGCGATGAGCAAGGTCTTCGTGGGCGAGCTGCAGGAACGGCTGGGCGAGGCTGCAATGGATATATTGGGATCTGCCGGCCTGCTTTCCGAAGAAACCCCTTCCGCACCGATCCCCGAGGCCGAGCAGGTTCTGCGCCATTCGCTGATGGGCGTGCTGGGCGGCGGGACGAGCGAGATGCAGCGCAATACCATCGCCCTGCGTGGCCTCAAACTGCCGCGTTATTCATCCTGATTTCAGGCGCCGAACCTGCCTGACACATCGAAAATGAAGGAATGCCCGATGTCTGAATCCGTCGTCACCTATGAACTTGCAGGCAAAGTCGCGAAGATCGGTCTCAACAGACCCTCGAAGCGCAATGCGCTGAGCGCTGAACTGTCAGAGCAACTGAACGAAGCCGTGGCTCGTGCGCAGAAGGAGGCGCGGGTGGGGCTCATCTTCAGCCATGGCGAACATTTCTGCGCCGGCCTGGATCTGGCCGAAGCGATGAAATGGATGAACGACCATGAACGTCATCTGGAAATGCGTATCGGCTCGGCGGCTGCCGCGCGCCCCTTCGACACGATTTCTCGCGGTAGTATCCCCTTTGTCGCCGCCATCAGCGGCGCGTGCATCGGTGGCGGTTTCGAACTGGCGTCATCCTGCCACATCCGTGTCGCCGACGATACCGCCTTCTTCGCGCTTCCCGAAGGACAGCGGGGCATCTACATCGGTGGCGGCGGTTCCGTCCGGATCGCGCGGCTGCTTGGCGTTGCCCGGATGAGCGATCTGATGCTCACCGGCCGGGTCCTGTCGCCTGAAGAGGCCGAGCGGTACAATGTCGTCCAATATCTTATGCCCAAGGGCGAGCATGTCGCGCGCGCCCTGTCGCTGGCCAACCGGATTGCCGAGAATGCCAAGCTCACCAATTGGGCGATCGTGAACGGTCTGCCCCGCATCCAGGACTATTCCTACGATGACGGCCTGTTCGTCGAGGGGTTGTTCCATCATGTCGTGGCCAGCCCCGAGTCCGCGGAAAGGCTGGACGAATTCGTGTCGGGACGGGCGCGCCGTCTGGTGGAACCGGGCAAGTCCGGCGATGCCTATCAGGCCGATGCCGGACGGGTCATGGGTGAGGGAGGGCAAGATGGCGCTGCGTGATGCTGCGATCGTCGGTTTCGCCGAGACCAAGATAGAGGCGCGGGCCGGGCGCGACGTGTGGGAGCTTGGCGCTGAAATTCTCGATGCCCTGATCGAGAAAACGGGCATCGAAAAGGGCGAGATTGACGGCATGCTCGTCAACGGCTCGATGACCGGCGCGGGTAACTGTTTCTGGTCGCAGACGACTGCAGACTATCTCGGTCTCCAGCTCGATTTTTGCCAGAGCTGCGACCTGGGCGGTTCGTCCGCATCGAGTGCGGTTGCGCGCGCGGCCGCGGCCCTCGACGCGGGGCTGTGCACGACTGTCTTCCTGCTCAACGCCGACACCGAAGCGTCGGAATCCAACCTCAACATGCGCGCCTATAATGTCGAATGGTCGATCCCGCATGGGATGATCGGGCCGCCGGCCGATTTCGGTTTGCTGAGCAGCCGGTACGATCATCTCTACGGCCTTGATGTCAACGCGCTCGCAAAGCTGGCGGTCACACAGCGCAATCACGGGCTGCTGAACGACAATGCCTGCGAGAAACTGCGCAAGCCGATCACGGTCGAAGATTATCTGAATTCCCGCATGATCGCGGAACCGGTGCGGTTGCTCGATTGCGTGATGGTCTGTGACGGCGCCAACGGGCTGCTGATGACGACCAGGAAGCGTGCGAAGGAAAAGGGCTTCGACAAATTTGTGGTGCCGCTCGGCTACGGTGAACGGACGCATCACAATATCGCCGAGAGCCTCGCCGATGTCACGGAAAGCGGGCATGCCGTGGCCGGGAAGCGTGCATTCGCGCAGGCTGGTCTGACACCCAAGGACATCGGTTCCTTTCAGCCCTATGACGATTTTCTGATCGCGATCCTGTTGCAGATGGAGATGCTCGGCTTTGCGCCGCGTGGGCAGGGGAGCGCTTTCATCAACGAGACGAATCTCGGTTTCGACGGGGACCTGCCATTGAATACGGGGGGTGGTCAGATATCCGCCGGCCAGGCCGGACTTGCCGGTGGAGGTACGAACCTGATCGAAGGGGTGCGGCAGTTGTTCGGAGAAGGCGGCGTCCGACAGGTTGCAAACCGAAGCACCGCGCTGGTCACTGGCATCGGCTATATCCCCTATGCCCGCAACTGGGGGACGAGTGTGGCCCTGATTCTTGGCGCGGATGGGTAGAGGATGATATGAGCGAGCAATTGAACGACACGCTGGATGTGGCGCGCGCGGTTCCCCGGTCCTTCCGTTTTTCCAAGCCCTTTTGGGATGGGACGCGCGACCGCAAGCTTCTACTGCAATATTGCCGGGCGACGGGCCAGTATCAATTCTATCCAAGGCCCGTGAGTCTGTTCACCGGCCGCACCGACATCGAATGGCGCGAGGTGTCGGGGCGCGGGCAGATTTTCGCTTTTACCGTCGCGCATGTGGCGCGCCCGCCCTTTGCCGGCCATACCCCCTTCCTTATCGCCACCGTGACGCTCGATGAAGGGGTGAACGTCGTGGGAGACATCATCAACTGTCCCATCGAGCAGATCGCGATCGGTATGCGTGTTCGACCGGCCTGGGCACCCTTGCCCGACGGGACCAATCTGCTCATGTTCCAGCCGGATGACGACTGAAGGAGAGCCTTTAGAGGATGCCGAGCCAATGGTGCGCAAATCGCATGCCGATCATGTCGGAAAAGAAGAGGCTGTCGACTAATGTGTGCGCTTGATCTGGAAACCGGCGCTGTGGGTGAAGAGGAAGTTGTGCTCGACGATCTCACCGGTTCGTTGGGGTTTCTGACCCGTGCGGCTTATCTCCAGATTGGGGATCTCATTCGGGCCCAGTGCACGCTTGCCGTCAGTCCGCCGACGCTGTCCACGCTGGCGCTGATACGCGCCAATCCGGGTATTCGACAGGTCCAGGCCGCGCGTATCCTGTTGGTTCGGGAATCGAATATGGCGATTCTCGTCCGCGAACTGGTTGGGAAAGGCCTGGTCGAACGTCGCAACGCCGGCGGCAAGCGCAGCGGTTTGTGGATAACCGAAGAAGGACGAAAGATTGTCGCTCAAACCGGCGAAGCGACTGCCATCAGCCGCGAATATGCTGATATTCTGTCCGATGCGGAATATCAGCAGCTCGTCTCTCTGCTGGCGCGTGCATATAGGGCGCGGCTCTGATCATTTGGGGGCAGCGTCCGCGGGAAGCCAGCCCGCTGAACCGATAATGTCGCAAGGCGACGCAGAGCGGGAAATCCCGATGAAGGCCGGTCTTGGTTATTTCCCTCCCTATGGGAAACTGCTTGACAATGTCATATTTGAGGGTGAATATTCAAACTTATAAACATAGCAATTTCAACTGGGGGATGGCTTTTATCCTTGGGCGGAAGGCGGCCCCAGAGCGCGATGACGCAAGAAGCTGATATTGAAGTGCGTTTCACAGCGGCGAGTAGAACCGTGGAAACGTAAAAAGCTTACGAGGCGATCGAAGCGCTGAGAGCAGTCTCTATATCATGTGACGAAAACCACGCAAATTTCGATCATCTAGACGTTAAGATCAGATAAATGGGAGGATGGGATGCGAAATTTCTCACGGACGATTGGCGCTTCGCTGTTGGCAATCATGCATGCATCTGTCGTGCATGCTCAGGCACCATCCGCTTTGCCGGAAAATTCGGCAGCGCAAGCGGACAATTCAAGCCGGGATCAGGGCATCGCGGACATCATCGTCACTGCGCAGCGGCGTGAACAGTCCGCGCAAAATGTTCCGATCGCGGTGGCTGCATTCAGCGCCGATCAGCTGGCGCAGGCCGGTCTGCGCACGGCCAGCGACCTGCAGACGGTGGTCCCGGGGGTCACGATGGATTCCAACGGTTCCCGATCGCCGATATTCCTGCGTGGTGTCGGAAACAACAATTACGGCTCACAGTCATCCGTGCTGACCTTCATTGATGGCGTCTATCAGCCATTCGATGGCACTGGCGGCACCGAGTTCAGCAACGTACAAAGCATTGAACTCGCCAAAGGGCCGCAAGGCACATTGTTCGGCCGTAACGCGACCGGTGGCGTGCTCCAGATCAGGACGAAAAATCCCCTGGATTGGCAGGGCGTCGACCTTGAGCTTGGATATGCCAATTATGACACGCTTTCCGGCAAGGTCTACGCAGCTGCCAAGCTGTCGGACAAGGCTGCTGTCGATGTCGCGGGCTTCTATTATAATCAGGACAATGGCTGGGGCAAAAATCTTTTCGATAACAGCGATTTCTACACGACGAAACGCTATGGCGTGCGCAGTAAATTCGTGGTGGAAGCCGGAGACGATTTTACCGCAACCCTGGTCGGTGACTATTCGAACCGTCGCGGGCAGCTTGGCGTCGGTCTGTCGCGGCCGGTCAACACACCGTTCATCTACGATTCCGCGAACGCTCAGAAACTGTTCTTGCCGACGATCTACGACGTCAACACCGACGATCCGCGCGCCGGCTGGAAATCGGAAGAAGGCGGCGGGGCGTTGACCCTGGAAAAGCGCTTCGGCGACGTGAAACTGCTCAGCATCTCGTCCTATCGGCGTGCGAAGGAATTTTTCCTGGTCGACATCGACGGCGGCCCCATTCCGGCGTTCACCCTTGACCGGACCGATCAGCGCCGCGTTTTCACGCAGGAATTTCAGCTGAGCGGGTCGAGCGACAAGTTCAACTGGGCAACCGGGCTCTATTATTATTATGCCAAGAGCAACATCGTGGGTCCGGTGTTCGGCGGGCCGGTGACATCCTTCGCCTTCTTCACGCCTCCTGGCGTGGACTTTGTGGTAAGTTCGACAGACCGGGCGAATTCCTACGCGGCCTATGCGCAGGGCACCTATGAAATTCTGCCCGGCACGAACCTCACCTTGGGCGCGCGCTATACCATTGAGAAGCGCGAAATCACCGGCAGGACCACCGGCAGCCCCGTCCTCAGTCCGGGATCGGCCGGAACCCAGGAAAAGACATTCAAGAAGCCCAACCTGCGTGTCGCGCTCGACCATAAGTTTGCGCCCAACGTCATGGGCTATGCTTCGTTCAGCCGAGGGTTCAATGCCGGCTTCTTCAGCCAGCAGGCCTTCTTCTTCAACGATGCGATGAATCCGGCGATCAAGCCGGAGACAGTTGACGCCTATGAAATTGGCGTCAAGACCGATCTTCTTGGTCGCCATCTTCGTGTAAACCTGTCTGCGTTCCTTTATGACTATACCAACCTCCAGCAGCAGATTTATATCAATAACTCTGTGACCACGACCAATGCGGGCGCCGCCAAGATCAAGGGGGCGGAGTTTGAGGTTATCGCGCAGCCGGTTCGGGATTTTACGCTAGCCGTCAACGGGACCTATCTGGACACAAAATATAGTTCCTATCCCAATGCGCCTTTCTACTCGCTGTTGCCAAGCGGTGAGTTGGTTGCAAGCTCAATCGACGCCACCGACAAGCGCGTGACTCTGGCGCCCGAGTTCAGTCTGCAAGTCTCCGCGCTCTATACTTTGCGAACGAAGATCGGTTCGTTCGATACGAGCGCAAACCTGAACTATCGGTCGAAGATTTACGCGGATCCCCATAATGATTTCGTCATTCCGGGTCGAACGCTTATCGGACTGAATGAACGCTGGACCGCCAACGGTGGCAACACGAACATCACGCTATGGGTCCAAAATCTCACCGACAAGAAATGGAACAGCTCTACGGCGCTGTTGACGCCCAATGGCAATATCGGACGCCCGGCCGCACCGCGAACCTATGGCGTCACGGTCGGCCAGAAGTTCTAATTCTTCCGCCCCCTTGGCTCGTTTCGAGCCGAGGGGGCGCAGGAACAGGCCTTGCACGGTTGTTAAGGACTGATCGGCAGCCATCGGCCATTGGCTCGTAGCGACAAAAAAGTGGAACGACGAGGAACATCCTATGCAAGCGGAAACGCTGTCCTACGAGGCCGACCTGCAGATGGTCAGCGCCCTCTACTTGCCGGAGGGCGCCGACCAGGTTCCCGGCGTGCTTGTCTTCCCGGATATCTTCGGTCTGGGCGACCATGCGCATGAGCGCGCCGCCCGGCTTGCGGAGCGCGGCTATGCGGCGCTTGCCGTGGACCTGCATGGGGGGAAGAAGATTCTGGCCGTGGAAGCGGTCATGCCCGAGATCGAGCGTTTCTATGCCGACCCCGATCGCCCCTGCGCAAGGGGGACGGCAGCGCTCCGCGCGCTTGCGGATCATCCGGCGGTGGACTCCAGCCGCGTTGCGGCCATCGGCTTCTGCTATGGAGGCACGCTGGCGCTCGAAATGGCCAGGCGGGGCGAGCCGCTCCAGGCGGTCGCGGGCTTTCACAGCGGTCTGGCGACGGCAAATCCCAATGGCGCGTCACTGATCGGTGGCAGCGTGCTCGTCTGTCTTGGAAGTGAAGATCCGTCCATACCGATCGAACAGCGGGCTGCCTTCGAAAAGGAAATGCGCGCCGCAGACGTGGATTGGCAGATGCATCTCTACGGTGGCGTCTTTCATTCCTTTACAGACTATCGCTGCGACGCTTTCGACCGGCCCGATTTCGCGCGCTACAGCCCCTCCGCCGATCGACGCTCCTGGCATGCGATGTGCGCGCTTCTGGAAGATGCGTTCAATGTCTGAACAGCGGGACGTGGTGAGCGAACTGGCGGCAATAAGCGGTTTATCGCTGCCGCAACTTCTTGAATCCGCCGAAGAATCGACCTTGGCAGCGTTCGGCCCTGTCGTCAGCTATTCTCGCAAAGTGTTCATTCCGCTGACGCAGCTTTGCCGGGACAGTTGTCATTATTGTACCTTCGCGGTCCCTCCGCGCGGCGCCAAGGCTGCATATTTGTCACGTGATGAGGTGCTTTCCATCGCGCGCACCGGCGTTGCGGCCGGTTGCCGCGAGGCGCTCTTCACTCTGGGCGATCGGCCCGAGGCACGTTATAGCGCGGCGCGGACAGCGCTTGGCGAGCTTGGCCATGACTCTACATTATCCTATTTGCGCGAGATGGCGGAAGCCGTTTACCGGGAAACGGGGCTTCTGCCCCACCTGAATCCGGGCCTTCTGTCGGACGCTGACTATGCGGCTTTGCGCCCCGTATCGGCCTCCATGGGGTTGATGCTGGAAAGCATTTCCGACCGGTTGTGCGAACGAGGCGGGCCGCATTACGGGTCGCCCGACAAGGTGCCTACCCGAAGGCTCGCCGCTATCGAGGCCGCCGGTCGGGCACGCGTACCGTTCACAACGGGGCTGCTGATAGGCATTGGAGAGACCAGGGATGAGCGGTTGCAGGCGCTGCTTGCCATTCGCGATCTCCATCGTCGCTATGGCCACATTCAGGAAGTCATCATCCAGAATTTTCGGGCAAAAGCCGGCACGAAGATGGCCGCTCATCCGGAACCCTCCCTCGAAGAACATCTTTGGACCATCGCCGCCGCGCGCATGGTTCTGGGTTCGCAGATGGTGATACAGGCGCCGCCCAATCTGCACAATCGCGATGAACTGGCCGCGCTGCTGCGAGCGGGGGTCAATGATTGGGGCGGCGTTTCTCCGGTCACGCCGGACCATGTCAATCCGGAGGCGCCCTGGCCACATCTCGATGCGCTTGACCAGGCGACCGCCGCCGCGGGCAGGGTACTGCGCGAACGGCTGGCGATAGGGCCTGCGATGGCGCGTGAGCCGGACAGGTGGATGGATCGCGAACTAGCCAAAATCGTGCGGCGGTCGGTCGACGCGCGGGGTTTGCCGATTTCTGATGCGTGGAAAGCCGGGACCGGTGTTCCTGCCCCGCGCTTCGCACGATCGCATGATACCGCAATCTCCAAGCAACTCGATCAAATCATCGATCGTGCGGTGTCCGGTGATCGTCTGGATGAACGGGCGATCGTTCGACTGTTCGAGGCGGAAGGACCAGATGTCGGGCGCGTTGCGGAGGCGGCCGATGCCGTGCGCCGGAATGTGGTCGGCGATGCCGTGACCTATGTCGTCAACCGGAACATCAACTATACCAACATCTGCCTCTACAAATGCGGCTTCTGCGCCTTTTCCAAAGGCAGTACCAAGGCGGAGCGGGGTCCGGCCTACAGGCTCGATCTGGCGGAAGTCGGACGGCGGGCTGCGGAAGCTGTCGAACGTGGTGCCACGGAAGTGTGTCTTCAGGGCGGCATTCATCCTGACTTTGACGGCCATACCTATCTGGATGTTCTTCACGCCGTGCGCGAAGCGGCGCCGGCGATTCATATCCATGCCTTCTCGCCCCTTGAGGTCACGCATGGGGCATCGACGCTCGGACTGCCGCTGGAGGAATATCTGGCGCGGTTGAAAAGGGCAGGTTTGTCGACTCTGCCCGGGACTGCGGCCGAAATATTGGATGATGACGTTCGCGCGACGATCTGTCCGGACAAGGTCGACACAGCGCAATGGCTCGACGTGATGCGGACGGCGCACAATATCGGTCTGCGGTCGACAGCCACCATCATGTTCGGTCATGTCGAAGGCTATGCGCATTGGGCCCGGCATCTGATCCGCCTGCGAAACCTGCAAGAGGAAACGGGTGGGTTCACCGAATTTGTGCCCTTGCCGTTCGTGCATATGGAAGCGCCCATCTGGCGCAAGGGCCTTGCGCGATCGGGTCCGAGCTTTCGCGAGACGCTTCTCATGCATTCGGTCGCGCGGCTCGTGCTCAATCCCCTGATCCCGAACATTCAGGCAAGTTGGGTCAAGCTGGGCGGTGACGGCGTGGTTGCGGCGTTGCGCGCCGGCGCCAATGACCTGGGCGGGACCTTGATGGACGAATCCATCACGCGGGCGGCCGGAGGACGGAATGGCCAGCTCTGCGACCCTGACCGGATGGTCCAACTTGCCGCCGAGGCGGGACGTCCCGCCGCGCAGCGAACGACCCTGTACCAGCCGCAGACACGCGAAACGATCATAGCCGGAGCATCATATGAACAATAAAGCAATCGCTGTCGTGGGCGGCACCGGCAAGCTTGGCGCCGCCATTTCCCGTCGACTGGCAAAGGCCGGCCATAATGTGACCATTGGCTCGCGTTCGGCCGAAAGCGCCAGGTCGGTGGCTGCGGAGTTGGGCTACGGCATCGCCGGCATGACGAACAGCGAAGCCGCGTCGGCAGGTGACATCGTCATCGTGACGGTGCCCTTCGCCGCGCAGGAAGCAACGCTTGCCGAGATCGCGCCGCATGCGCGGGGCAAAATTGTCGTGGATACTACTGTGCCGCTGATGCCTCCCAAGGTCATGAGCGTGCAATTGCCGGCCGAGGGCAGTGCCGCTGCCCGTGCCAAGCGACTGCTGGGCGACGATGTCACCATGGTATCGGCCTTTCACAATGTCGCGGCCGGCAAGCTCGCTGCCGATGAAGACATAGCGGGGGACGTGCTCGTCTTCGGCGACGACAAGCCGGCGCGCTCCGCCGTCGTGGAGTTGGTCAATGCCACAGGGCTGCGCGGAGTGCATGGCGGGGCGCTCGCCAATTCCGCCGCGGCGGAGGCCATGACATCCGTTCTCATCTTCATAAACAAGGTTTACGCGGCCGAAGGAGCAGGCCTGCAGATCACAGGACTGCTGACTGAGCCCGCGGCGTGAGAATGATTGCGGCGCGTCCGGGAAATCCGCTATATATCTTGACAATGTCAAGAATCTGGCGTTAGTCAATCAAGAAGGAGAGGAGCTGCTTATGGAAGCGCATATGGCGCTTTGCTGCTCTCTCGATCGGGTAACATATTTGCATCCGGTGCGCCGAACGGATCATCATGCGTCCAAGATCGCAGCCGGTCACTCATCCAAGAGGCGAAGGTGATGTCAACAGCAATCAAAAATGAAACGGCTGAACCGATCCCGGTCTGCAAGGGGGACCTGGTTTCGCCGGATGCTCTGCGCGATCCCTTTCCTCTCTACCGCGAAATTCGCGACCTCGGGCCCATAGTGCGTCTGGAGCATCCGGATGTTTATGCAATCGGGCGGTTTGACGATGTCCAGCAGGCGCTCAGATTGCCTGATGTGCTCGTGTCGACGCGCGGCATCGGCTTCAACGACATCGTAAACGCACCGGTGGAACAGCCTCCCGTGATCAGGTCGGCGGGCGAGCGTCATAAAAAGCTGCGGAGGGTGATCACCAAGCCGCTTATGCCTGCTGCGCTCAAGGAGCAGCGGGAGATGCTCAAGTCGCTCATCAGCAGCCGGCTCGACACCATCGTCGACCAGGGCGAAATCGATGCGGTGCCAACCATCGCTCGCCATCTTCCGCTGGAGGCGATCTCCTATCTTGTCGGGCTGCCGGAGGAGGGACGCGCGAACATGCTGCGCTGGGCTTCTGCGAGCTTCAACAGCGCGGGGCCGCTTGACCGCGGCGGGACGATGGACCCCCAGCTTGCCGAAGATTTCGCATCCTTGCGGGAAGTCCAAACCTATCTTCTCGAAATCAACCCTCAGCATCTTCGTCCCGGATCCTGGGCCGAAATGCTGTTCAAGGCCGCCGAGGCGGGCCGGCTCAATCTGGAGGAAGCCCGCGCGGCCATGAGCGCTCTGGTGCTGCCAAGCCTTGATACGACCATCTATGCCAAGGGGAATCTCCTCTATAATCTGGGACGCAACCCGGATCAGTGGGCCTTGCTGCGCAGCAATCCCGGTCTTGTGCCCAGTGCGGTGCTGGAAGGCGTGCGCTATAGCGCGACGGTTCGCTGGTTCGCCCGCGTTGCGGCACAGGACTATCGGATCGATGACGCAGTCATTCCGGAAGGCGGCAGGGTCATGCTGCTGTACGGCGCCGCCAATCGGGATGAGCGCCATTATCCCGACCCGGACCGGTTTGACGTGACCCGAAATCCTACCGATCAGCTCGGCTGGGGCACGGGTCCCCATATGTGCGGCGGTATGCATCTGGCCAAGCTGGAGATGGAGGTGCTGCTCGAGGCGATGATCGAACGGGTTGCGCGCATCGAAGTGGGCGATCCGGTGATCGGCACGAATAGAGGCCTTTATGGCTTTGACAGCCTGCCCATCCGATTGCACAGCGCGTGAAGACTATGTGCCTGTCTGCGATAAGCGGTTCAGTGCCGGGCTGCCATATCGTTGCGTCCCGGCACATGCGCGCGCGATGAGTATGTGGAATGGATAGCGGTCAGGAAAAGATTTGGCTTGAGGTCGCGCTGAATGGCGGATGGTCCCGTGGACGTCAGCCGCTCATTCCTGTCAGCGTGCGGGAAATCGTCGACGAAGGGATCGCATGCGTGCGTGCCGGGGCGTCGATCGTCCATTTTCACGCTTATGACGAAGGAACCGGCCTGCCCAGCGACAATGCCGATCTCTACCTGGCGGTGATAGAAGGCATTCGCGAACGGGTCGATGCGATCGTCTATCCCACGATCGCGTTCGAGGGAGAAGATCGGTACGCCTTTGTAGAAGTGTTGGCCCGCAGGGGTGTGCTGGAGTGGGCCGCGCTCGATACCGGCTCGGTCAATCTCAGCCATTTCGCCGACATCGATGCCGGCAAGACAGGGACGATCTACAGCAATGAAGAAAGCGGGATGCGGCGGGGGCTGCGCCTCGCTTCCGATTACGGTTTCCACCCTTCCTTCGCATGTTATGAACCAGGTTTCATCCGTCTCGGGGCGGCGCTGGCGCGCAGCATTCCCCATATTCCGCAGCCCATATACAGGCTGATGTTCTCCCATGGCATGACCTTTGGATTCCCGCCGGATAGCTATGCGCTGGAAGCCTATCGCAAGCTCCTGGCGGCCGAAGCTCCTGGCGCGCCGATCATGATCGCCGGCCTGGACGTCGAACTGTCGCATCTCATGAACGATGCGCTGGCGGCAGGCATCCACTGGCGCGTTGGACTTGAAGATGCGCCGCTCGGCTGCCAGGTCGCCAACATCAGGCTGGTTGAAGAGGCGGTCGAGCAGATTGCGGGGCGGCTTGGTACGACGGTCGATGTCCGAACGGCGCTGAAGCAGCCGAGCGGGGCGCAGGCCGGAAACGGGTTGCCCGCCGACAGGGAGAATGAACGTGGCCGCGACTGAGGCGGTCCTGCTGCGTGAACATGGTGGACCGGAGACGCTGCGTCTCGCGGTCGTGGATGTCGGCCGCCCCGGCGCGGGCGAACTGCTGGTCCGGCAAACAGCGGCGGGCGTCAACTTCCACGACATCTATGTCAGGACGGGCCTGTACAGAACGCTCGCGCTTCCCGGAATTCCCGGAATTGACGGCGTGGGGATCGTCGAGGCGGTCGGTGATTTGGTCGATGGGTTTCACCCCGGCGACCGCATCGCTTATATTTCGCCGGAATATGGCGGTTATGCGGCCATGCGGCTGCTGCCGGCGGCAAAAGCGGTCAAGCTGCCTTCGTTTCTCGATGATGTCAGTGCGGCGTCGTCGCTCCTGAAGGGGTTGACGGTGCACATGCTTGTTCGCACGGTGCATTCGGTTCAGCCCCATCAGACGATCCTGGTTCATGCGGCAGCGGGTGGCGTCGGGCAGATGTTATGCCGCTGGGCCAGCCGTCTGGGTGCAACCGTCATCGGCACCGTGAGCAGCCCGGAAAAGGCGAAGCTTGCGCTCCGGTCGGGCGCTCAACATGTCATCCTCTATCGGCAGGAAGATTTCGTTGCCAGGGTCCGCGAGATCACTTCGGGGGCCGGCGTGGCGGTGGTCTATGACTCGGTCGGCGAGGACACATTCCTCAAGTCGCTGGAATGCCTTGACTATCGGGGGACTCTCGTCAATTTCGGTCAATCCAGCGGCGCCGTCAGTCCCTTTCCCCCGGGGCTGCTCGCCGTCCGTTCGACGTCGGTCTGTCGGCCGATCCTCTTCCATTATCTCCGTGACCCGCAAGAGGCACATTCGATGTTTCAGAATATATTCGAGGCGTTCGAGCACGGATATTTAGCGCCTGTCGAGACGTTGACCTTCCCTCTCGCCGAGGCGGCGGAGGCGCATCGACTGCTGGAACGTGGCACAAGCCCTGGCGGAGTCGTGCTGATTCCATGAGGCTGTCGCCTTTCGCCTGATGTCAGGCACCTGTGCGTGCATTTCGCGTGAGGCTCCGGGCCTTTATGAACAGTGTAATGTGGAAAAAGGAGATGATCATGAGCCTTGGGGCATTCAATCCAACGTCCGAATTGTCGGAAAATGTGCGCACGCGCTTCTATATCGACGGCGTCTGGCGGTCGCCTGCAGGATCGGAACGATTTGATCTGATCTCGCCGATGACGGAAGAGTTGACGATGAGCGTCCCTGCCGGGTCCGAAGCGGATATGAACGCCGCTATCACGGCGGCGCGCCGCGCCTTTGACAAGAGCGATTGGCCCCACCTGCCGCCATCGGAGCGTGCGCGCTACATGCTCCGGATCGCGGAGGAACTCGACAAGCGAACCGCCCTGTTGAAGCGCGTCTGGACCGCCCAGGTGGGCGCTCCACAGTTTTTCGTCGAACTTTCCACCTCGATGGCCGCCGAGCAGTTTCGCTACTATGCGGGCATGGCGGAAAGCTATCCGTTCGAGGAGGAGCGGGAGGCGCTTCAGGGCCGGGTGAACATCCTTCGGGAACCGGTCGGGGTGTCGGCGCTGATCATTCCCTGGAATACGCCGCTCGTCCTGCTGACCGGGAAGGCGGCACCGGCAATGCTCGCGGGCTGCACGATGGTGGTCAAACCCAGTCCCGAAACGCCTCTCGACGCGCTGATCCTCGCCGAATGCGTGGCCGCTGCGGGCGTCCCTGCTGGCGTGTTCAATGTCGTTCCCGCAGGCCGTGAGGTTGGCAACACGCTGATCAGCGATCCGCGCGTCGACAAGGTCAGCTTTACTGGCTCGACCGATGCCGGCCGGCATATCGCCAAAGTGTGCGCGGATCGTATTGCCCGTGTCAGCCTCGAACTTGGCGGCAAGTCCGCATCCATCCTGTGTGACGACGCGGATATCGATTCCTGGACGCAGCATGTGGCTCTGCTCACCATGCCGTTCAGCGGGCAGATCTGCTTTTCGCAGACCCGCGTCCTCGTTCCGGAAAGCCGCCATGATCAGTTCCTGGATGCCTATGTCGCCAAGATCGAAAGCTTCAAGGTAGGTGATCCCTGGGATCCCGAAGTGCTGGTCGGGCCGGTTTCGATCGCCCGGCAGCGGGAGCGTGTTCTGGACTATATCGCGCTTGGCCGGGCCGAGGGTGCGAAAGTCGTCATCGGCGGCGGCAAGGTGCCGGGTTTCAATCGCGGCTATTATGTTGAGCCGACCATTTTCGATGGTGTCGACAACAGCATGCGGATCGCGCGGGAGGAGATTTTTGGGCCCGTCGTTTCGGTGATCAGCTATCGCAGCGATGAAGAGGCGATCGCGATTGCCAATGACAGCGATTATGGCCTGAGCGGTTCGGTCTTCTCTGCGGACCTGGAGCGCGGCAAGCGCATCGCCCGTCATATCCGCACCGGCCATATCGGCGTCAATACTTTCGCCGTCGATTATACCGCGCCGTTCGGCGGCTACAAGAAGTCAGGCCTTGGTCGGGAGGCCGGTCCTGAAGGGTTGGCGGGCTTCCTGGAGACGAAATCCATGTTTCTTCCTGCCTGAAGTAGGCGAGAAGGTCAGGTGCCGACGAACCTCATGCGGCGCGGTGGTATTGACGTCGTCAAGCCACCGCGCCGAAGGCGTGAGGAGGGTATTCGGCTTTCGGACCGTCCGCACCGATCCGATTGAGTAGCAGGGAAGTCTGGTACGCGCGTTCCTGGAGCTGCTCTGACCAAGCGTCGCGCAGGCTGTCAGCCACCGGTTGATGGATGACGATGGAAAGGACGAAGGGAATGCGCCCGTCCTCGGTCCAGATCGGCGCTGAAAGCGCGATATGGTGGGGCCCGTCCCCATAATAATGGGTCGCAAGCCCCTTGGGCAGCACCGCTTCCCGCGCCGAAGCGATGAGTTTGCTGACGCCGCGCTCGTTCCGTTTGGCTTCGCGCAGTTCGGTCTTGATCAATTCCTTGGTTTGATCTTCAGGAAGATAGGCCATGAAGAGCAGCCCTGCGCCCGAGCCGAGCATCGGGAGATGCCCGGAGCGGAACTCGAAGGCGCCGATATGCTCCGAGCGCTGGATATAGACCGAAACAGGCCCGCCCTGGCTCCACACCGCCACCGCTGTGCTCTGGCCGGTTTGGCGATGCAATGCCTGGGCAGCGTCGCGAATTACATCATAGCCGTTCAGCTGGCGAAACGACGCCAGGCTGAGGGCGAAGGCACTCGGGCCAAGCCGGTAACGCCCGCGCTCCTCCTGCTCGACCAGGCCGGTATTCACCAAACTGGTGAGGTAGTTATGCGCTGCGCCGCTCGACAGCCCGCATCGCTTGGCAACGTCGGCTAGCTTCACCGCGCCCGGGCCTCGCTGCACTGCCAGCAATACCCGATATCCGATTTCCACGGACTTGATGCGCTTGGAGGCTCGCCCCGTCGATGTTTCAGTGGATACGCTATTTTCTACCATTTCATACTGCTTAACGCGCAAAAATGAGCCTGACAATCTTTGGTGGATCGGTGCATGACTTGCCGACCGCTACAGGACTGCTTTGCGGAGTATCTCGCGAGCGGCGGCGACCCGTTCGATGCCCTTCTCGACGTCCAGGCCGAGTGGCGGATCGATCGTGATATGCGTGACGCCCAGTGATTGCAGGCGCTTGCCTTCGGCCACCCATGCTTCGCTGCCGTCTTCGCCCGCAACCAGCCGCCCCATCACCCGCATCGACCCAGGATCCCGACCCGCCTGGGTCATATAGGTCTGGAATTGCGGCATGGAACCCGTTGGGTCGGCGATGGGCATCCAGCCGTCTCCCAGGGCCGCCGCACGTTTCATCGAAGCGTCGTTGAAAGTCGTGCCGAACCAGATCGGGATCGGCCGGGCGGGCAGGATGCCCAGCCCCAGATCGTCAATATCGTGAAAGCGCCCCTTGAAGGTGACGTGGGGCTGGCTCCAATATAGCCGCAGCACCTCCACCTGCTCTGCCAGGCGCGCGCCTCGCTCATGCAGATTCTGCCCTACTGCGCGATATTCGGCTTCCTGCCAGCTGAGGCCGACACCCATTTCGAACCGACCATTGGACAAGGATGCCAACTCGGCCGCCTGTCGAGCTACCGCGGCAGTTTCCCTGAGAGGCAGGATGACGATGGAACTGATCATGTGAATGCGCGTCGTGAGCGCGGCTATATAGGAGAAGAGTATGAAAGGGTCGTGATAGGGTAGTGCATATTGGCTATCGGGACGCCCCTCATACCGTCCTGAGCGGGCGGACAGCAGATGGCCCGACAGGGTGATATAGTCGAACCCCGCATTTTCCAATGCCCGCGCGCGAGGACCGACCAGGCTTTGGTCGAATGCCGGTGTGGAAGGAAAAGCTGTTCCATATTGCATCGACTGGCGCTCACTTCTGCTGTTGGCGGGGGGCGTCTCCAAGCGGTGCTTCCCCCTTCCGGCCTTGGGGCGGCGGTGCCTTGAGGCTAACCCGTTCATACGAACATGGCATCGGGAAATATCTTGACATTGTCAAGCTACACCTTCTAGCTCCTGCGCAAACAGCGATAAATGAGAGGGGACAGATGCGCGCTTTGACACGGACTTTGCTCATGGCAATTTCGACGACCTGCTGGCCGGCTGTAGCGATGGCACAGGCAGGGCCCCCCGCAAACGCGCCGCAGAATTCGGAGCAGCTCGATTCAGGGCAGATCGAGGAAATTGTCGTCACGGCGCAACGGCGGTCTGAGTCGGCGCAGTCCGTTCCGATTTCGCTCCAGAGCTTTTCCGCGGAATCTCTCGATGAGAAAGGCGTGAGTTCCACCGAGGATCTGACAAATGTCGTCGGCGGCCTGATCATCCAGCCGACGGCTGCCCGTCCAATGCTGTTTCTGAGAGGAGTCGGCAATAACAGTTCGAATACGACGCCCTCGGTACTGACCTTCGTCGACGGCGTATATTATCCATTCGGCCAAGCCACCGACCTGGAGAATATCGAGCGGATTGAAGTGCTCAAGGGTCCGCAGGGCACTCTGTTCGGTCGTAACGCCACGGGTGGCGTCATCCAGATCATCACCAAGCCGCCGAGCGAAACGCCTGGCGCGCGGGTCGAGTTGGGCTATGGCAATTATCAGGCCATCGATGCAAGCGCCTATGTGACCGGAGGGCTTGCCAGGGGCGTGGCGATGGATTTGGCCGTCCGCTACAAGAATCGGGACAAAGGTTTCGGCACCAACATCGCGACGGGCGAGGACTGGTATACGGACCGCAGGGTTTCCCTTCGTTCGCGGCTTCGCGCCGAGCTTTCCGATGTCACGACCCTGACGTTGGCGGGCGACTATTCCAGCGTGGAACAGGATGTCGGCGACCATTTCGTCCCGGCATTCGGCCATGGGTTCCTGTTTGTCGATGGTGCCAGACGGAACCTCGGGGGCAGCTATTTTCCCGGTGACTATGACGCGAATTCGGGGGCGACGCCTCCTCTGAACAAGGCCCACGAATGGGGCGGCAGCCTGACCTTCGAAACAACCCTCGCCGGCCTGACTCTGCGCAACATCACCGCTTATCGGCGGGGCTCGGAAAGGCTTATCATCGACAGTGATGGCGGGCCCACGGACAGCGTTGAAATCATGGTGCATCGCAGCCCGCGCACTTCCTTCACCCAGGAACTGCAGCTGCTCTCCGATGATGGCGGGGCGTTCCAGTGGGTTGCCGGCGTCTTCTATTATCGCGGCAAGGCGGTGATGAATCCTTTCGGCTTCTTCGGCACCGGAGCCGAAGCGATCTTTGGGCTGCCAAGGGGCGGCACCATCACGGCTCACGCGAAGGATATAGCCGATTCCATCGCGGGCTATGCCCAAGGCACTTATGAGATCCTGCCGGACACCAAGCTGACCATCGGCGGCAGATATACGATCGAAACGCGCAAGATCACCGGTGAAGTCCGCCGAAGCGACATCCTGGTTCCGGGAAGGTCCGGCACCTTGTCGCAGAAGGCGAAAGAGCCGACATGGCGCGTGGCTCTCGACCATAGTTTCAGCCCTGGCATGATGATTTACGCCTCCGTCTCGCGAGGGTTCAATTCCGGCTTCTACAATCAATCCAATATCGGGGGATTCGCGTCCGAAGCACAGAATCCGAGGGTGGAACCCGAATTTCTGACAGCCTATGAAATCGGAACGAAACTGGACCTTCTTGGCCGGCGGCTGAGAGTGAACCTGTCGGCATTCAAATATGATTATAAGGGGCTCCAGCAGCAGATCTACGAATTCGGCGCGACGAAAACGATCAATGCCGGGGCATCCGAGATCAAGGGCATTGATTTCGAAATTGTCGCTCGTCCCGTTCCTTCGCTAACCCTTTCCGTCTCGGGTACTTATCTCGACGCTCATTATAAAAGCTACCTGCTGGCTCCCAATTATGTGTTGCAGCCGAGCGGCGCCATCATCGTCGATCCGGTTCATCCCAGCCTTGATGCCGCAGGCAAGAAGACGACCAATACGCCGGAAATAAGCTACACCGCCTCCGTTTCGCACGTGCTGTCTACGTCCGTTGGGCGCTTCACCACGTCGGGGAACGTCAACTACCGCGGAAAATCTTTCGTGGACCCCCAAAATCGTTTCAATCTGCCGACGCGCTATGTGGTCAATCTCACCGAACGCTGGACCTCGCCGGACGATCATTATTTCATCAGCCTATGGGCAAAGAACCTGCTGGACAAACGATATGACTATGCGATCACGCTGGTCACTCCTGCCGGACTTGTCGGCAGCCGTGCTGAACCCCGTACCTATGGGGTCAGCGCCGGTTTCGACTTCTAGTCGGGAAAGGCGTTACCTATGCTCGCCGGTTTGAGGGAGGAAACCCTGGTGCAACTACCTGATATAGCAGGCCGGCGGGAACCGACGCTCAGACCTGGCCGAGCATGGGCGATGATTGCCGTTCTTTCGGCTCTGTTCGTCATTTCCATGGTGGACAGGTTCGCCCTGGGCCTCCTTGTCGAGCCACTCAAGCGAGATCTGGCGGTCTCCGATGTTCAACTGGGACTGTTGTTCGGTTCGGCTTTCGCCATCTTCTACGGCTTGATCACCATTCCCCTGGCGAGATGGGCAGATAAGGGCAATCGCATCAAGTTGATCATTTCCGCCGTCGTCCTTTGGTCGATATGCACGATTCTCTCGGGTTTCGCGACATCGTTCCCGATGCTGGTGTTCCTGCGCATCGGCCTGGCGGTGGGTGAAGCTGCTCTCGTGCCCGCGACCTACTCTCTTATCGCGGATGCCCTGCCGCCCGATCGCCGAACCTTCGGCGGGGCCATCTTCAACAGTTTCGGAATGGCTGGCGCCTCCAGTGCCTATCTGATCGGTTCTGTAGCGATCAGCCTCGTCAATGCGGCGCAGGCCGCAGGCTATCTGGCGGACCTGCGCGAATGGCAGGCCGTGTTCATCATCATCGGCCTGCCTGGTATCTTCCTTGTATTCGCTTTTGCCGCCTTTGCCAGAGAACCTCTCAGGGCCTCGGTTGCCCTTGACGTCGAGATGAATTCTTTCCGCGACGTCGTTCAATTCATGCGATCGCAAGGATGGCTTTATCCGGGACTGTTCGTTGGCGCGGGCTGTCTGGTCCTCGGCACAAATGGGTTTCTCGCATGGACCCCGGCCTATCTTTCCCGCGCATATGATTTGCCGATCGTCGAGGCGGGACGGCTCTTCGGCATGTACAATCTCGTCACCTTCGTCACGGCCAGCGTCCTTGTCCCATTCATAGGTGTCTGGTGCTCGCGATATCGCCAGGACGCCATAGTGCTTGTCGGCATGACCTGCGCTCTTTTTAGCACTATATTCTGTGTGGCCGCGGTACTTCAGCCTTCGCGAAGCTTTTTCCTGATTTATGCCTTTGCCGGTATGTTCTTTGCGGTCGGCGGCGCGAGCAACACCATCTCTTCCTTTCACAAGCTCACCCCTGCGCCCATGCGGGCGACCTTGACATCGATGCTGCTCATCTTCCTCACCACTGTCGCGCTCGGCTTGGCGCCTCCGCTGGTGGGAGGGCTGTCATCCCAGTTCGCTTCTGGCAAAACCGCTCTCGGCGCCGGTCTTGGCCTTGTCTCGGCATGTGGGGGAGCAGCATCATTTTTGTTGTTCTGGGCGGCAAGGAAAAAGGTGCTGCTCTATCTGGCGGTGACGAACGAAGGCGCAACCGCTGACGCGATTGCCTCCGGGGAGGCGCTGGCCCGTTGAGGGGCCGGGCCTGTGCGCCCATCGAGTTCACACACGGAAGTTGTTTTTCGAAGATCGGAATTGGAGGTGCGTCATGGCGACCGAAGATGGCTTTGTAGAGACGGTTAACCGCGCCGCA
>NZ_DAIMZT010000035.1:0-32769 GCF_036733805.1 Novosphingobium sp.
GCAACCGACAGCGAGGTGGAGAAGCTCACCGAAGACAGTGTCCGCCTGCTTGAATTGATTCAGGCCAGTGCCAAGCACGCGCATACTGCGCTGCCCGAGGCGCTTGCGGTGTCGGAAGATCGCTTGAGCCGACTGGAAAACGCCGTTTCCGGGCTTCTTTCCATCCTGCAACAGTCGGCTGAAAGCGGCGAAAATCTGGCAGCGGGTGTGGAGCAGTCCGGCAACAATCTTCAGACTTTGACTGCCGCATTGGCGGATGCGCAAATGGTCATCGCGGACCGGAGCCGCGATCATGCCGCGCAACTGTCTCAGCTGCAAATCACTCTTGCCGAGATAGACGCAGCCACTGAGCGCACGGCCGGCACCGCACGCAGCGAACTGGCCGATGCGATCGAAGCGCTGCGCATGGCGCTTACCGAAGCGGTCGGAGCGATCGAGAGCGACAGCGCCGATCGCATATCCATCGTGGCCCGGAAGCTGGGTGACGAAAGCGCCGAGGCTATCGACAAGGCGATGCGTACAAAGGTAGCGGAAATTTCCGGTCAACTTGAACAGGCTGTCGCTCACGCCGCCGGCGTGACGCGGGAGGCAACGATCCAGTTGCGCGACCAACTTGCGAAGGTTGATGAACTGGCCGGTAATCTTGAGAATCGCGTTGCTCACGCACGCCACCGCGCCGAAGAGCAGGTAGATAACGATTTCACCCGTCGCGTGGCCCTGATTACCGAGTCGCTCAATTCGAACGCGATCGACATTGCTGGAGCGCTTTCAACCGACATTGCGGATACTGCCTGGTCTGCTTACCTGCGCGGCGACCGCGGCATTTTCACTCGCCGCGCCGTTAATCTGCTGGACAGTGCCGACGCCAAGGCAATCCAGCAACTTTTCGAGCGCGACGACGCGTTCCGCGAGCATGTCAGCCGCTATATCCACGATTTCGAAGCAGTGTTGCGGCAAGTGCTTTCCACCCGCGACGGCAATGCTCTGGGCGTTACCCTGCTTTCATCCGACATGGGCAAGCTCTACGTGGCACTCGCTCAGGGAATAGAAAGACTGCGAAGCTAAGGCCACGCCTGTCAGTGGCGTCAGCTTCTGATTCCCAGCCAGACCCGACCCGAAAGACCCAGCAGCAGCACCGCCGCCATCAGGGACCAGAAGAAAACTGCGGTCCAGGGCACGAAACCAACCCGATCAAGGTTGCGACGGCGCATCCGCCGGCGATCCAGCACCCAGGCCGATATCGCCAAACCTGCTGCAACAGCTCCCACGATCGCCATGATTTGATCGGATTCTTCCATAGGGGCCCCTTGCCTCCGCGAAGATCAGAGTTAAAGCCCCCTCGTGCTCTCCCGTTCCGGTTCTTCCCCGCCCGATCATCCGCTGCTAGCCATCGCCCTGCGCCTGGGAGCCATGGTTATGCTTTCGACCATGTTCATGCTGGCGAAGCTGGCCGGGCAGCGGGGCGTTTCGCTTCCTGAACTGATCTTCTGGCGACAGGCGATGAGCGTGCCGGTGATCCTGAGCTGGCTGCTCGCCACCGAAAATCTTCGCGCCCTTGCGTCCCGCCGCATGACCAACCACGCGATGCGCGCCACGACGGGGACGGTGGGTCTGTGCTGCAATCTCGGTGCGGCAACGCTGCTGCCGCTGCCGGAAGCAACGACGCTCGGTTTTACCACTCCATTCTTCGCCGTACTGATTACCGCTCTGATCCTGCGCGACAAGGTGGGCGTTTGGCGGTGGGCTGCGGTTGTGCTCGGCTTTGCCGGCGTGCTCATCGTGGCTCAGCCCGGTGGTGCGCCCATCCCGCCCTTAGGACTGATGTTCGGCCTGGGTTCCGGCGTCATTGTCGCAATCGTCAGTTTCCAGATCAGGGATCTTTCCCGCACCGAAGCGCCGATCACTTGCGTATTCTGGTTTGCCTTTTTCGGCGCAGCGTTAAGCTCGATCCTGCTTCCCTTCTATGCCCGCCCTCACAGTTCGAGTGCGTGGCTGCTTCTGGTTGCGGTCGGGGTCGCGGGCACGGCGGCACAATTCCTGCTCACCGCTGCGCTACGTTATGGCCAGGTCGCCACTGTGGTGGTGATGGATTATACCGCGTTGATCTGGGCCACACTTTACGGTTGGGGCATCTGGGGGACATTGCCGCCGCAAACGACCTGGCTGGGCGCCCCGCTGATTATTGCCGCCGGTTTGATTATCACGTGGCGTGAGCGGTATTTGTCACGCCGAATTTCGCCCACTTCCGCCCTTGACGCAAGCGCCACCGAGGAAATGCGAGACTAAGTTCAATAACGGCCTCTTGGAGTTCGGTTCAGCCTATCGGCCGATGGGAACCCTCATCCATGACTGTGAGTTGCCTTTCATACGCCTAAAAGCCCTAAGTCGGGCTTGTAGCAAAAGGAACTGACGGCATGGTCAAGAAACTCTTGCTCGCCTTGATCGCGAGCGGCATCATTTGCTCGGCAGCGGCCTGCAATACGGTAAAGGGAGCGGGAAAAGACATCGAATCGGTTGGTCAGGCTGGAGACGAAGCCATTCACTGACATGGCGTGCCACTTCCCTTCGGGCCGACGATCGCATTCATAGGGAATAACGCAATGTTTCGAAAGTTCGTCCTTATCCTTACCGCTGGCGGCCTCATTGCAGCCTGTTCGGCCTGCAATACCGTGAAGGGCATGGGCCGCGACATAGAGTCCGTGGGCCAGGCCGGCGACGACGCCATTCACGGTCGCTGATCCATAGATTGACGACGACGCCGGGGGGCCGGCGGCGCGGAGGTTGAAGCCCACCGCGCCGCCGGCCCCCGCGAAATTCCGTCAGGACTTGGCTGAAGGTGACCTAGGCTTCCGGCCAGACCAGCACGGGCTTGCGCGCGGCCAGCGTTTCGTCAAGTCTACGCCGGGGCGCAAAGTGTGGCGCGGAATGCAGGCTCTCATCGCCCGCCTTCGCGCGCGTCGTCAGGCTGCGCAAGCTGGCGATGAAACGGTCGAGCCCGGCCCGGCTTTCCGTCTCGGTGGGTTCAATCAACATCGCCCCTTTTACCACGAGCGGGAAATAGACCGTCATCGGGTGAAAACCTTCGTCAATCAGTCCCTTGGCAATGTCCAGCGTTGAAAAGCCCTCTGCCAGACCGGCATCGCTGAACAACGCTTCATGCATGCATGGACCGCTCTGCGCAAAAGGCGCGGGCAAGATGTCTTCGCATGACCGCAATACATAGTTTGCGTTGAGCACCGCATCCTCCGCCACTTGCCGAAGACCATCAGCGCCATGGCTGAGAATGTAGGTCAGCGCCCGAGTAAACATACCCATCTGACCGTGGAAAGCGACCATCCGGCCAAATGCCTGCCCGTGGCCCTCGGCTCGGTTCTCCTCCTCCACGAGGTGAATTTCGCCGTCAGAACCTCGCGTCACGAAAGGCAGTGGCGCGAACGGCGCAAGCGCTTCGGAAAGCACCACCGGCCCCGCACCCGGCCCGCCCCCCCCGTGAGGCGTGGAAAAGGTCTTGTGCAAATTGATGTGCATGGCGTCTACGCCCAGGTCGCCGGGGCGAACCTTGCCGACAATGGCGTTGAAGTTGGCGCCATCGCAATAGACGTAGCCCCCGGTTGCATGAACAGCGTCAGCGATCGCCTTCATGTCGGGTTCGAACAGGCCGCAGGTGTTCGGATTGGTTATCATCACCCCGGCGACATGCGGCCCCAGTCTGGCCTTGAGCGCCTCCAGATCGACGCGGCCCGCAGGCGTTGCCGGGATCGCTTCGACCTTGAAGCCTGCAAAGGCCGCAGTCGCGGGGTTCGTGCCATGGGCGCTTTCCGGCACCAGGACGACATCTCGCGTCTCGCCCCGCGCGTCGAGTGCGGCCCGAATACAGAGGAGGCCACATAGCTCGCCATGCGCGCCGGCTTTGGGGCTCATCGCCACGGAAGCCATGCCGGTCAGCCGGATAAGCCAGTCAGCAAGCTGCTCAATGACCTCCAGTGCGCCCTCAACGGTCTTTTGCGGCTGCATGGGATGCACGTCAGCAAAACCCGGCAGGCGCGCAATCTTCTCGTTGAGGCGCGGGTTATGCTTCATCGTGCAGGAGCCGAGCGGGAACGGCCCCAGGTCGATCGCGTAATTCTGGCGCGAAAGCCGCGTGTAATGGCGCACCGCTTCCGGCTCGGTCAGTCCAGGCAGTGGCGGCGTCCCCTTACGGAGAAACCTGCTAATGTTCGCCATCGGCGGCCGATCCGCCTCAGCGAAATCGACGCCGCATTTACCTTCGGCACCCAGTTCAAAGCTCAAGGGCTCTTCAAGCATGAGCCCATGATCGCCGCTGACAGTTGCCGATTTCATCTCGTTATTGTCGGCCCCGCCCATCGAAGGGCGCCAGCCCGCTGCGTTGATCGCGTTCATGCCGGCACTCCAACAAGCAGATTTCCCAGTTCGGTGGCGAAAATCTCGATATCTTCATCCGTCGTCATTTCAGTGGCGGTGACGAGCAACCCATTGTGAAGCCCGTCTGCCGCCGGAAACAGCCGGCCTAGGGAAATGCCGCCTAGTACCCTGCGATCGGCCAATCCACGTACCACGTCACGCGCATCGCGCGGCAGGATCAGCGTCGCCTCGTTGAAATAGGCATTGTTGAGCAGCGAAACGCCCGGAACACGAGTCAATCGATCAAACGCGGCCTGCGCCCGCGCATGATTGATGAGCGCCAGCTTTGCCAAGCCCTCTCCTCCCAGGAGGGTGAGGTGAATGCTGAAAGCCAGAGCACATAGCCCTGAATTGGTGCATATATTGCTCGTCGCCTTCTCTCGCCGAATGTGCTGCTCGCGGGTCGAGAGGGTAAGCACGAAACCTCGTTTGCCGTCAGCATCCACGGTCTGCCCGCAGAGACGGCCTGGCATCTGCCGAACGAATTTCTCGCGGCAGCCGAACAGGCCGAGATAAGGCCCACCGAACTGCAACCCCACTCCCAACGACTGCCCCTCACCCACCACGATGTCGGCGCCAAGCAGGCCCGGCGCCTCGATCAGCCCAAGAGCGACCGGCTCCGTGACGACCACAACCAGCAGGGCGCCTTTGGCATGGGCCGCCTCGGCAATCGTCGCAAGATCGGGAATGCGTCCCAACACATCGGGATACTGAACCACCACACACGACGTCTGCTCGTCAATCGTGGCGATCAGTGCGGTGTCATCAGCCTCTGCAGTCAGCTCCGTGCCAAGCGACACGATGTCGTCCTTGGTGAACCGCGCCATGGTGCGAACCACCTCGCCATAATGCGGATGTAGCCCGCCCGAGAGCACCGCGCGCGGCTTGCGGGTCACGCGTGCGGCCATCAGGATCGCTTCCCAGCATGCGGTCGAACCATCATACATGGAGGCATTGGCGATATCGGTGCCGAACAGTCGCGCAACCTGGGTCTGAAACTCGAACAGTACCTGCAATGTGCCCTGGGCGATTTCCGGTTGATAAGGCGTGTAAGCCGTCAGGAACTCGCCGCGCTGAATCAAATGATCCACGGAAGCCGGCACGTGATGACGATATGCCCCCGCTCCGAGGAAAAACGGCGCCGATCCGGCCGACAGATTCTTGCCCGCCAGTTCAGTCATATGGCGTTCCACAGCCATTTCGCTGGCATGAAGCGGCAGGCCGGCGATCGGGCCGGCCAGGCGCGCCGCTTCGGGAACATCAACGAAGAGATCGTCGATCGAGGCGGCGCCGATCCGTTCCAGCATTTCGGCCCGATCGGCGGGGGTCAGGGGAAGATAACGCATCAGGCTTGATCTTTCATTAGGTCCTCGGCGGGGAGGACCTGCATCACAGGCTCTCGACGAACTTCTTGTAATCCGCCTCGTCCATCAGCTCCTGCAGTTCGGATGGATCTGACAGGGTAATGCGAAATAGCCAGCCACCGACTTCGGCATCGGTATTCACCAGTTCGGGCTCATCGCCGAGCACGTCGTTCACTTCAGAGATGCTGCCGGAAACCGGCGTATAGACATCCGAAGCGGCCTTTACGGAATCAACCACTGACACGGAATCGCCCTTGTCGACGTTTGCGCCCACCTGCGGCAGGTCCACGAAGGTGATATCGCCGAGCTGGCCCTGCGCGTAATCGGTAATGCCCACGGTGCCGATGTCACCTTCGACTTCAATCCACTCATGGTCTTCGGTAAAATAGCGGGTCATGAATGCTGGCTCCTCAACGATAATAGCGATGGGGGACGAAAGGCATGGGAACAATCCTCGCCGGAAGGCGTCGCCCGCGCATCTCGATCTCAAGCGGCGCGCCTTCTACGGCAAGCGCGGATTCGATATAGGCCATGGCGATGGGCTGCTGGAGGGATGGAGAGAAACCTCCCGAGGTTACAGTGCCGACCTCACGATCACCGTGAAGCACCTTGGCCCCTTCGCGCGCGGCCATGCGACCTTCGAGCGCAAGGCCAACGCGAATGGTTGGGGGGCCGTTCGACAGCAATGCCAACACTCTTTCGGCACCGGGAAAGCCGCCTTCGGCACGCCGACGCTTGCTGAGGGCAAACGTGAGGGCGGCGGAAACGGGATCGGCCTCAGGCGAAAGATCGTGTCCGTAAAGCGGCAAACCAGCCTCAAGCCGCAGTGAATCCCGGGCGCCAAGGCCAATCGGCTTGACTTCCGGCCGCCCGGCCAAGGCATCGGCAAGCGCGCCGATATCCTCAGCCCGCACGGAAATTTCGAATCCGTCCTCACCAGTGTAGCCTGAACGGCTAACCCCCAGCGGCCGTCCCTGCCAGAAAAAGGGCGCGGCCTGCATGAAGCGAAGCTCCTCAAGCTTCGACATGCCGGGGAAAGCCGGCTCAAGTCCAAGCCGCCCCAGCGCTTCCACAGCTTTTGGCCCCTGCAGGGCCAGCAATCCATGTTCGTCCAGATGATTGAGCGTGACCTCGTCAGGCAGATGCTCGCGCAAATGGCAGATGTCGTCCCACTTGGTCGCGCCATTGACGACCAGATAATATTCATCGCCCCGATTGGTGACCATCAAATCATCAAGGATGCCACCATGTTCGTCCAGGAGCAGCGAATAGCGCTGGCGTCCCGGTTTTAGCGCCGCGATGTCGCCGGGCAAAAGCGCCTCCAGCGCTTTCGCCGCGCCCTCTCCCGACACTTCAAGCTGGCCCATGTGGCTAACGTCAAACAGCCCGGCACTTTCGCGGGTCCAGAGATGCTCGGCCATGATGCCCTCGTACTGGACGGGCATCAGATAGCCGGCGAACTCAACCATGCGCGCCCCCTTCTCCCGATGCCAAGCATCGAGCGGCAATGGCCGGGGCGCGAGGTCTTGAGCCTCTTCGTTGTCGTGGATCGGATATTCGCTCAAGACATGACTCCGCAACAGGTATGGCACACCATCCAGGTGCCCCCTCTGTCACGGAAACCTGAGAGCTTCCCCCGCGTCACCCCAGATGGGACGAGCCGGGTTACACCGTCGGCGGCCACGCGCCTTGCGGCGCGGGGCACTTTCCAGAGTTTCGCTATCGACCCTGCGCGGTCCTTTTGCCTGAGAGATTCCGGGGCGGTTGCTCCTTCGGCGCCTTTCGATCGATAGCCTTCAGGCTGGCCGAATCGAAAAGTCTCTCCCGCGCGTGTCAGCGATGCGGCCTGCCTTGCTGGAGGTGTTCAGGCAAGTCAACGATCCTTATGCTGTGATACGGAACTAATCCCCAATACGGCGTATAGCTCTTTGCATCGCATCGTATTCATGGACGAAGCGCCCTCGCTCCTTCTCTCGCGCCAGCGCCAGGATGGCATGAGCCACTTTTGCCGGCGAAATAGAGCGATAGGCGCGATACTTGCCATGCAACACCAGCACCCCGAGCATGGGTGCCAGCATTTGCGCGATGGCCTCCCCCGGACGGCGGTGCCAGCGATGGCCCCGGAGCAGACTTGGGCGCAGGATATCGAGACGGCGGAAACCCAGCTTGCCCAGCGCTTGTTCAGTCTCCCCTTTCACCGAGAGATAGAAATGACGGCTGGCCCGGTCCGCGCCGACCGAAGAGATCAGGATCATGTGCTCGATCCCCGCCGCTCGCGCCGCTTCGGCACAGAAACGCACAAGGTCATGGTCGATGGCGCGAAAAGCTGCCTCATCGCCAGCTTGCCTCATGGTGGTGCCAAGCGCGCAAACCAGCACGTCCGCGCGGGCGGCTCTTATCAGCAAAGGCCAGTCGATCGGCTCTCCCACCAGCATTTCCATGCGCGCACCGGGCGGAAGTTTCGTTTCGCGGCGCGCAATGCCAACGATATGCACATCCTCTCGGCCGACCGCTTGCGCGATGAGCGCGTTTCCTGTCAGCCCCGTCGCCCCGACAAGGCATATTCGTGTGCCCCCCGGCCTCATCTTAACCCCCGCCGTCAGACATTGCTTAGCCCCTCAGGCGTCCGGCCATAGATCCTGGCATGACAGGAGATTGCAAAGCGATCCGTCATACCAGCGATATAATCGGCGATATGACGGCTCCGATCGGGCTCATAGCGCGGGAGAGTATCTATCCAGCTTTCCTCCATCAGCACCGGTTCCTGCGAATAGGCCGAATAAAGCTCGGCCAACACTGCGCGAGCGCGACGAGCAGTTTCGATCTGATCCGGGTGGTAATAGAGCTTATCGTACATGAAGCGTTTGAAACCACGCTCTGCCTCCGCCATCTCGGCCGAAAAAGAAACGAGCGGCCGGCCAGCGGCGCGCGCATCCTCCACGCTGCCCACCCCATCAAGGTTCGCGCTGGTTTGCGCGACAAGGTCGTTGACCATCACGCCGATCTGGCTGCGGATAAGCTCAGCCAACTGACGTTCACGCGGTGCACCGGGATAGCGGCGTTCAACCTCGATCCAACGCTGCGCGACAAACGGGTGAGCGAGCAATTCGTCAATATCGAGAAATCCCGCGCGAAGGCCGTCATCGATATCGTGATTGTCATAAGCAATGTCGTCTGAAAGCGAGGCGACCTGCGCTTCGAGTGAGGCGTGCGTCTGCAGGTCAAGCGCATAAGCGGCATCGAGTTCGGTAAGCGCCCAATTCGGCTTGCTGACAGGTCCGTTATGCTTCGCCAGCCCCTCCAGCATTTCCCATGTGAGATTGAGCCCGTCATGTTCGCAATAGGGACTGTCGAGCCGCATCAGCGTGCGCAGGCAATGGGCATTGTGATCGAACCCACCTGCCTTGTGGAGTGCGGCATCCAGCGCATCCTCCCCGGCGTGGCCGAAAGGCGGGTGGCCGATATCGTGCGCGAGCGCGAGCGCTTCGGTCAGATCCTCATCAAGACCGAGAATCCGGGCGATGACACGGGCGATTTGCGCGACTTCCAGACTATGCGTCAGGCGCACCCGATAGTGATCGCCGTCCGGCGCGACGAACACCTGCGTCTTGTAGCGCAAGCGACGGAACGACATCGAGTGAATGATCCGGTCCCGGTCACGCTGATAAGCGCTGCGTGGGCCGCGAGCGACAGCGTTCTCCAGCGCGAATTCGCGCCCCCGCGAACGGGCCGGGTCGGAAGCGTAAGGTGCGAGAGTCACGCGCTTTATATCCGGTATGGCGGTGGTCTACCCCTAGCGGGCAAGACCTGTAGTGCACAAGAACATGGAACTGGTGGTGACCGAGATCAACTTGTGGTCGTTCACCTTACGGGCGGCACGGATCATTCCGCCGATAGTATGCTTCTCTTCCTGAAAAGCCTCCAGCTTGTGCAATTGCCAAAGCGAGAGGCGTTTGACGAGGCGATGACTCATGCATCTCGCCCCCTTTTCGCTCATCCCGGCCTCGGAAAAGGCGGTGCGCACGCGGTACTCGGCGTACCAGTGCGCGCCAATCCAGAGCCCGGCGGCAAGGCCGATCAGGACCAGCAGGCGTTTGAGCCATCGCACGCGCTATCAGTCCGTCAGCGCCTTGTTGATCTCCTCCACCATCTTCTTGGCGTCGGCGAGCAGCATCATCGTCTGATCCATGTAGAACACGTCGTTGTCGACGCCCGCATAGCCTTGGCCGCCCATGGAACGTTTGATGAAGAAGATGGTCTTGGCCTTTTCGACATCGAATACGGGCATGCCGTAAATGGGAGAGGATTTGTCCGTCTTCGCCGCCGGATTCACCACATCGTTGGCGCCGATGATGAAGGCTACATCGCACCGGGCAAACTCGCTCTGAATATCCTCCAGTTCGAAGACTTCGTCATAAGGGACACTGGCTTCGGCGAGCAGGACATTCATGTGGCCTGGCATGCGACCGGCGACCGGATGGATCGCGAACTTCACATTGACGCCATGCTCCTTGAGCAAGTCCGTCATCTCGCGAAGGGCGTGCTGAGCCTGAGCCACGGCCATGCCGTAACCGGGGATCACGATGACGTTCTCGGCCTCCTTCATCAGGAAGGCAGCATCCTCGGCCGAGCCGCGTTTCCAGGGACGGTCCGTCTTGGCCGCAGCTCCCCCGGCCCCGTTTTCCGCGCCGAACCCGCCGGCAATCACTGAAATAAAGCTGCGATTCATTGCCTTGCACATGATGTAGGAAAGAATCGCACCTGAAGAGCCGACCAGCGCGCCGGTGATAATCATCGCTGTATTATGGAGAGTGAAGCCCATCGCCGCCGCCGCCCAACCCGAATAGGAGTTCAGCATCGAGACCACGACCGGCATGTCCGCGCCGCCGATCGGGATAATCAGCAGGAATCCGATCGCGAAGGATAACCCGGTGATCGCGGCAATCACCCAGGGCGCTTCATCCTGCGTGAACCAAGCCACGAGACCGAGAATCGCCACCAACGTGCCGAGGTTGATGGCATGCCGCGCGGGCAGCAGGATCGGCGCGCCGGACATGTTGCCGTTGAGCTTGGCGAAGGCGATCACCGATCCGGAAAAGGTGATGGCGCCGATAGCGATACCAAGGCCCATTTCAACCCGGCTCACAGGGTTGATGAGCTTGCTGGCCCCCACAATATGAAAAGCTTCCGGATTAAGGTATGCGGCGAGGCCAACCAGCACCGCCGCCAGTCCCACCAATGAGTGGAAGGCCGCGACAAGCTGGGGCATCGCCGTCATCTGGATACGGCGAGCAACCGTGATGCCTACACCGGCGCCAATACCGATCGCCGCCATGATCTTGGCCAGTGTAACGAGGTCTTCCGGGGTGGGCCGCGGCCACCAGTGCCCTTCGGGAATAGGCGCCTGAGTCACCAGCGTGGTCATCATCGCGATGGCCATGCCCGCCATACCCAGATAATTACCGCGGCGCGAAGTCGCCGGCGACGAAAGCCCACGCAGCGCCAGAATGAAGAGAATGCCGGAGAGAAGGTAGGCGACCAGCGCCCAGGCGGGAAGGACCGCGTGCTCCATGTGCTTTCAGCGCCCCTTCTTCTTGTACATCGCCAGCATTCGCGCAGTGACGGCGAAACCGCCAAATATGTTGACGCTGGCCAGAACCACCGCGACCAGGCCCAGCCAGCTCGACCCGAGCCCGCCCGCCGCGGCGCTCGCCACCAGAGCGCCTACCACGATCACCGAGGATATCGCATTAGTCACCGCCATCAGCGGCGTGTGCAGCGCCGGGGTGACAGACCAGACGACGTAGTAGCCCACGAAGCAGGCCAGCACGAAGATCGAGAGGATTGAGACAAAATCCACGTTAATTGTCCTCTCTGGTTTGGCTCAACCCAACAGCCTCGCGTTCACTACGCTGCCAGCCCTTGTCATCCGGATCGCATCGCCGATCTCCTCATCAAGCACAGGCTTGCCCTGATCCTTGTCCCAGAAGGCCGACAGGAAGTTGAACAGGTTGCGCGCATAGAGCGCCGAGGCGTCAGCCGGCAGATTTGCAGGCGTGTTCGAATAGCCGATGATCTTCACACCGTGGCGTTCGACCACTTGATCCGCAACCGTTCCTTCCACATTGCCGCCTTGGGGCGCGGCGAGATCGAAGATCACGCTGCCCGGCTTCATTGTCGCGATCTGAGCGTCGGAAATCAGGCGCGGCGCCGCGCGGCCGGGGATCAGCGCAGTAGTGATGACGATGTCCTGCTTGGCGATATGCGACGAGACGAGTTCGGCCTGCGCCTTCTGATACTCCTCGCTCATTTCCGTGGCATAGCCACCGGAGCCTTCACCCTCGATCCCGGCCACGTTCTCGACGAAGATGGGCTTGGCGCCCAGCGAAAGGATCTGCTCCTTGGTTGCCGAACGCACGTCCGTCGCGGAAACCTGAGCACCCAAGCGACGAGCTGTAGCGATTGCCTGCAGGCCGGCGACGCCCACCCCCATGACAAAGCATTTGGCAGCGCTGATCGTACCAGCGGCCGTCATCATCATCGGAAAGGCCCGACCGTAAATATCGGCAGCAGCGATCACCGCCTTGTAGCCGGCCAGGTTGGACTGGCTGGAAAGCACGTCCATCGATTGCGCGCGGGTGATCCGCGGCATAAATTCCATAGCCAGCGCTTCCAGGCCGGCTACCGCATAAGCGTCCACTCGCGTCCGCTGCGAGAAAGGATCGAATGTCGCCACCACCCAGGCCCCCGGTTTGGTGCCGCTAAGCAATGCTGGATCAGGACCTTGAACGCCGAGCACGATGTCGGCGCCCGCCAGCACCGTCTCAGCTTGGCTCACTTCCGCCCCGGCAACGCGGTAATCCTCGTCAGACAGGCTCGCGGCGAGGCCCGCGCCTTGCTCCACCGCGACCGTCGCGCCGAGCGCGACCAGCTTTCTCACCGTTTCCGGCGTAGCCGAAACACGTGTTTCCCCGGGAGCACGCTCCCTAAGAATTGCGATCCGCTGCCCCTGCGGCGCCGACAAAGTCAGGAAATCCCGGTCAGGATGCGATCAGGCTGACGACGATTGCGACAACCACGGCGCAGATGCCGACCCCCCAGGTCACAAACCTGAGAAAGCCCTCATAGGTTTCCCGATGCGCCTTCATGTCGTTGCCGGAAGCCATGAACTCCATTCCCCTTCAAGTTCGTTTGGTGGCCCTGCTCTAGCCGGGGCCGGCCGGCCGCTCAAGTGCGAAGCACGGCAACAGGCAATATCCGACCGCACCCAATGAAAACCCTGACTGTAATTCAGCCTTAATTCCGTCTTTACCCGATTGGCCTATGTCAGATCGCACCACTCGAGGAGGCAGGACAAAGCGGCATACAATGGCGGAACTTGACCAACGCCTTCTCATGCTGATCGACGACGAACCGGCTCAGAGCCGCCTCATCTCCGCCTTGGCGGGGCGGGAGGGCTGGCGCACCGTCATCGTTCGCGACGCCGAAACGGCCATCGCTACCCTGGGCACACGCCAGGGCATGCAACTTTCCGCCATCGTCCTGGATCAATGGGTGCCGGGCGAGGACGCCTGCGCTCTGATCTCGGAACTCAAATCGCGACGCCCGGCCTTGCCGATCCTGATGCTGACGACGAGCACTTCACCGCTGCTCGCCGTGGAAGCCATGCGCGCGGGCGCTACGGACTATCTCGTCAAGCCGGTCGCGCCTGATCGGCTGATGCATGCGCTGCGGTCCGCCACCACGCGAGAAGCGCCGCGCGATGAACTTGCCCCGCTGACGGAAAAGATGCCGTCCAACCCGGATTTCGAATCGATGATCGGGGCCTCTCCCAATTTCCGCAAGGCGCTGGCGGTTGCCGCCAAGGCCGCGCGCGGACATGGGCCCGTATTGATCGAGGGAGAGAGCGGAGCCGGCAAGGAAATGCTGATTCGCGCGATGCATGCTGCCTCCTCGCGCGCTAAGATGCCGCTCAGGATCGTGAACGTGGGCGGACTGCCCGCCAATTCGATTGAATCCGTGTTGTTCGGACATGAAAAGGGCGCATTTCCCGGCGCATTCGATCGGCAAATCGGCGCGCTCCAGCATTGCGACGGGGCCACGCTGGCGCTGGATGAAGTGGACCGCCTGCCCCTATCGGTGCAGGAGCGCCTGCTCCAATCGATCCGCAAGAGCGATGTCCGCCCGATCGGCGCACCTTATTCATTCCGCATTGACGTGCGCGTCATAGCGGCCAGCAACCTGCCGCTTCAGGATCTTGTCGCCGAGGGGCATTTCCTTCCTGATCTTCTCGAAGCGCTGTCCATCACCAAGGTGCTCCTGCCGCCGCTGCGTGAAAGAATCGGCGACATCCCCGCCCTCACCCGGTTCTTCCTGGCCCGCATCGGCGAGCAGCCGGGCTTGCGCGAACTCGGCATCACGGACGGCGCGCTGTCCCTGCTGGCGGCTTACGACTGGCCGGGCAACGTGCGCCAACTTCAGGCCGTGCTGTTCCGCGCAGCCGTATTCTGCGACGGCGACGCCCTGACTTCCGAGGATTTTCCACAGCTTCTCAACATCCTTGGCACAGGGTCATCCCACGTCGCCGGCAATCCGATGCAGGAAAGTTCAGGCGTGATGCTTTATACGCCGGACGGCAATTTGCGGCCGCTGGACGAGATCGAAGCTGACGTGATCCGTCTTGCTATCGGCCTTTATCGTGGACGGATGACGGAAGTGGCGCGGCGTCTCGGTATCGGCCGCTCCACCCTTTACCGCAAGCTGAGCGAACTCGGGATCGACAACGCCGCTTAACCGGATCACAGTCCGGAAATTGCGGGACCTTCCCGAAATTTGCTCCCGCGATCCCTTCCGCACGCCATTTCCCGAGGATTTCCATGCCCGGTTTCCAGAACAAGACCGTGCTCGTCACCGGAGCGGCATCCGGCATCGGTGCCGCCAGCGTCAGCTGGCTGGCAGCGCAAGGAATTGGGCGCTTCGTTCTGGTCGATCTCGACGCCGAGCGTCTTGAACGACTGGACACCGGCCGCGAAACCTTGCGTCTCGCCGGCGATGTTGCCGATCCCGAGCTTTGGCATCGTGCAACCGAGGGCTGCGACACCCTGGATTTGGCGGTGCTGAACGCGGGTCGGGCAGATGCCGCCCCGCTTGTCGACATCGACTTCCTACAATGGCGGCAGGTCATGGCGGCCAACCTCGACGGGATGATGCTTTCGCTCCAATACGCGATGCGCGCAATGGCGGCCTCGGGCGGCAGCATCGTGCAGACGGCTTCAATCAGCGGCATCAAGGCCGAGCCGGGCACCGCCGCTTATGCCGCAAGCAAAGCGGGCGTTATCCAGCTTGCCAAAGTGGCGGCGAAAGAAGGCGCGGCGCAAGGCATACGCGTCAACGCCATCGCCCCGGGCGGCGTCGACACGCCGATCTGGGATCAAGTACCGATGTTTCGCGACCTGGTCGACCAGGAGGGCAGTCGCAAAGCAGCGATCGCAGCCCTTGGGCGAATGGCCACTCCGCTCGGCCGCTATGCCCGCGCGGAGGAAATCGCGGCGCAAATCGGCTTCCTTCTTTCGGACGCCGCGGCGACGATCACCGGCACCGTACTGGTAAGCGATGGTGGATACAGCTTGTAGACCTGATATAACTTAACCTGCTCCCCCGCCTCTCAGCCCCTCATCTGCGAAAAATCGGTCAGCGCTGCATCCCGCAGCCCCCGCCAGACGCGGACGGCCTGAATAGTTTCCGGCACATCATGAACGCGCACGATATGGGCGCCGGCTTCCACGGCTTTGATCGCCAGCATGATGGAACCGCCAAGGCGCTGGTGCGGAGACGCTTCGCCTGAAAGCGCGCCGATCATGCGTTTGCGACTGGCGCCGACCAACAACGGCTGGCCAAGGGCGTGGAACAACGGCAGCGCGTTCATCAACGCAAGGTTCTCCGCCACGGACTTGCCGAAACCGATGCCGGGATCGAGGATGACGTTCTCCGGCGTCACACCCGCAGCTGTGACTTCAGCCCGCCTGGCGGCCAGCCAATCAAACACATCAAGCACGACATCTGTATAATCGCCATTCGAATGCAGATCGTCTGCCATGCCTGGTGCATGCATCAACACCACGGGCACGTTCGAAGCGGCGGCGAGTTCGATGCTGCGCGGATCGTACCGCAATGCCGAGACATCGTTAATGATGTGCGCGCCGGCCGCCAATGTCGCTTCCATAACCGCCGGGCGCCGAGTGTCGACGCTGATCGCAGCGCCCATGGCTGCGAGCCGTTCAACCATTGGCTCCACCCGCCGGAGCTCGTCCCCTTCCCACACTGCGGCCGCGCCGGGGCGCGTGGACTCCCCGCCCACATCGACGATCGCCGCGCCCGCTTCCAGCATTACGGCCGCGTGCCCCCCGGCGACCTGCGGATTGTCCAGGAACTCGCCACCGTCGGAAAAGCTGTCCGGCGTCATGTTGAGGATGCCCATGACTTGGGGCTGGTCCAGCCGGATCGTGCGTGCACCGCATTGGAGCGGAGCATGCACCTTGCGCAAGTTCGCCCACTGCGCCTCCGCCTCGGCGCCCAGATCGGCTGGAAGCGCGGCCAACGCTGCCGGCATGTCGGCGGCGGCAATCCTGTGCCGCGAGACGATCCGACCACCCTCGCGCACGATCAGCGCGAAGCGGTTGGCCCATACCATCGCACCACCAAGGCGAACGGCCTCCCCCTCCTCGCTTTGCGGACTTTCGGCAAAGGCGATTGGACGTATGTAGAGCTTGCGCGTCATGGCAAGTCCTTAGCCCGTTCTTCCGCTACGCTGAAACATGTTCAGCGTGGCGAGAAAGGTTTGCGAGAATTTTTTCTCACGGCTCGGTTGCCAGCAGATAGAGCTGACGGATCGCATCCAGAGGCTTGACTTCACCTTCATGTTCGATGTGCCAGAAAGTCCAGCCATTACAGGATGCAGCGCCTTGCACCTGGGCCCCCAGGCTGTGAATCGATCCGGCCATCCCAACTGCCGTCAACGAACCGTCCGCCCGTACGCTGGCGATGAAACGGCGTTTCTTGTCCATAACTTGCGTCCCGGCCGCGATCCAGCCGGTTTCGACCAGCGTGCCGAACGCCACTTTGGGGGCACTCCGCTTGCTCTGCATGGTGGTGAGCGCGCTTTCGTCTAGCGGCAGAGCCATCTCGATCCGTTCGATCGCCGCGTCGCGGTAAACGCTCTCGCGCTCGCAACCGATCCAGTCGCGACCCAGACGCTTGGCCACCGCGCCCGTTGTGCCGGTGCCAAAGAACGGATCAAGCACGACATCGCCTTTGTTGGTCGTCGCCAGCATGACGCGATAAAGCAGCGCCTCCGGCTTTTGCGTGGGGTGGACCTTGTGCCCCCCCTTCTTCAGCCGTTCCGATCCGCCGCAGATGGGCAGAACCCAGTCCGAGCGCATTTGCAGCTCGTCGTTGAGAGTTTTCATTGCACGGTAATTGAAGGTGTACCTCGCCTTCTCTCCCATGGCTGCCCAGATCAGCGTCTCATGCGCGTTCGTGAAACGCGTGCCCTTGAAATTGGGCATGGGGTTAGCCTTGCGCCAGACGATATCATTGAGGATCCAAAAGCCCATGTCCTGCATGATCGCGCCCACGCGAAAGATATTGTGGTACGAGCCGATGACCCAGATCGATCCTTCCGGCTTAAGCACGCGCCGCGCTTCGGCCAGCCAATCACGAGTGAAGGCGTCATACGCGGCGAAGCTTGAGAACTTGTCCCAATCGTCCGTCACAGCATCGACATGGCTGCCGTCAGGACGGGAAAGGTCACCGCCGAGCTGGAGGTTATAGGGAGGATCGGCGAAGATCATGTCGACGCTAGCGTCGGGAATGGTGCGCATCGCCTCCACGCAGTCTCCTGGAATGATGCGGCCGAGCGGCAACAGCTCCTTCGGCGTGGGAGCCGGCGCGCGCGCGCGAATCCTTTCCTTGACCAAGACTTGTCCCATGACCGCTCCGATAAATTCCCGTGGATTGGCGCCATGGTGATTCTTTCGCGACTCGCCGTCAAGCCGCGACTCGCGGAAAATCCTGGCTTAAGAAAGCTTCTGGAAATGGGAACAAAACGAATCCGCCACAAGATATCGAGTCGCATCAACGGAGAAAGACTCAACATCTTGGGCCTGTGACAGAAGAGACTCGCACGAAAAATTTTGTTCGTCTTCTGAAAACGCGTCCTTACCGCGGCCCCCGCTTACAACCTCATCTCGATCTGCGCGACAGGCGCAAAGGTTCGGCGATGGTGAACGCTTGGCCCGTGCAGGCGGAGCGCCGCGATATGTTCGGGGGTGCCGTAACCGGCGTTACGCTCCCACCCATAACAGGGATGGGCTAGCGCAAGCTCGCGCATGATGCGGTCGCGGTGTTCCTTGGCGATGATCGAAGCGGCCGAAATGCAAGGCTCTATCGCATCGCCGCCAACGATCGCTGCAGCATGCCAGCGCCACTCGATCACGCGGCCATGCGGAGTGAGATTGCCGTCCACCAACACGCGCGCGGGTTCCTCGCCCAGTTGTCCGCACAAGCTCTGAACTGCTCGAGTCATCGCCAGCATCGTCGCGCCGAAGATATTGAGCCGTTCGATTTCTTCCACCTCGACCACGCCGACCGCCCAATGGCAGCGTCGCTTGATCTTCTCTTCCAGTTCCGCCCGGCGCGCTTTGGAGAGTTTCTTGGAATCGTCCAACCCCGTCGGTCGCGGCTTGCAAAGCACGACGGCCCCGGCCACGACCGGTCCCGCAAGTGGGCCGCGCCCCGCCTCATCGACGCCGATGGTGAAACCTTCCGCGCGGGCGGCACCGGATTGGGAAATGAGCGTTGTAGCCGACATGAACCTGCGATTCTTCCGGCCCTTACTATCGACCGCCGCCATCCTGCTCGCAAGCTGCGGCCACGCCGCGACCGGGGAAAAGACTGGCGCCGCCACGCCGGGGGACGCACCTTTTTCGGTCGAGCGGATAGCCGGTTTCGACGAACCCTGGGCCATGGATTTCGACCGCGGCACTGGCATCGCCTTCATCACCGAAAGGAAGGGGCATTTACGCTATCGGACGCCTGAAGGGCAAATCGGCACTGTCGGCGGCGTTCCGAAGGTCGATTACGGCGGCCAGGGCGGTCTTGGCGACTTCATCTTCGCGCCGGGTCAGACCAGCTCAAAACTGGATAAACGGGTGGTCTACCTCAGTTGGGCTGAGGCCGGCACGCATGACACGCGCGGCGCGGCAGTGGGGCGGGCGAACCTGGTTTGCACGGCGCAGATGAATTGCAAGGTGGAAGATCTCAAGGTCATCTGGCGGCAAGTACCGAAAGTGACCGGACGCGGGCATTATTCGCACCGCCTCGCCTTCTCGCCAGATGGGCGATACCTCTTCGTCAGCTCGGGAGAGCGGCAGAAATTTACACCGGCGCAGGATTTACGCACCAACCTGGGCAAGATCATTCGCCTGTTGCCGGACGGCGCCCCCGCTCCCGGCAACCCCTTCGCCGACAAGCCATCCCCCACGAACCAGATCTGGACTTACGGCCATCGCAACGTCCTCGGCCTCGCCTTCGATCCGCTGGGGCGGCTGTGGGGGCTGGAGCACGGGCCCAAAGGGGGCGACGAACTCAATCTCATCAAGCCGGGGCGCAATTACGGCTGGCCACTGGTCTCCAACGGCGACAATTACGATGGACGGCCCATCCCCCGCCACTCCACGCGGCCCGATCTAGCTGCCCCCGCGATCAGCTGGAACCCGGTGATCGCGCCCGGCAACTTCATCTTCTACACCGGAAACAAGTTCCCGGCCTGGAAAGGACAGGCGCTCATCGCCTCCTTTGCCGTTCCTGGCATCGTACGAGTGCGGATCGAAGGCGAGAAAGCGAGCGAGGAAGCGCGCTATTCGCTGGACAACCGCATACGGCAGATCGTTCAGGGACCTGATGACGCCATCTGGCTGCTGGAAGACGGTCCCGCCCCTGAAAGTGGGCATCTACTCCGGCTCACGCCCGCTCCAGCCGCGAATTGAATCGACAAAGGCCGGCGCCGCTCCTATCGGCGCGCGCGATGTCCGATGCCGCCACCCTCATCCCGCTCGACAACGTCGATCCCGCCCTCGTCGAGGAACTGCTTGACCGTGCGTTCGAGCCGGAGCGCCGAACCCGCACCGCCTACAAGGTGCGGGAAGGAATGGACTGGCTGCCCGCGCTCAGCTTTGCCGCGCTTGACGCCGATGAAATGCTAGCAGGCACCATCCAGTGTTGGCCGGTGGCGCTCACGGACCCGGGGGGGCGCCCCCATCCGATGATTATGGTCGGCCCGGTCGCGGTGATGCCGGACCATCAGGGACAAGGTTATGGGCAGGCGTTGATGGCGGCGAGCCTGGCGGGCATCGATTCGCGCGCGCCGCTGCCGCAAGTAATGATCGGCGATCCCGAGTATTATGGCCGTTTCTGGGGTTTCACGAACCACCATACCGGCGGTTGGAATCTTCCGGGTCCCTTCGAGCAACGTCGCCTGCTGGTCCGGTGCGAAAACCCGGCCGTGCTGCCGGCAAAGGGCATGCTGGGGCCTTGGCGCGCCTAACTGACCCGAACTAGGAAAGAGCGGCGGAAAACTTCGCCTCCGCCGGTTTCTCTCCATCAGTCACGTTGCTAGGACTTGCCGGCCATGGTGACCACGACTGACGACAATTCCGATCCCTTCGACGCCATCGTCGATGCGCCTTTCGACGCGGCGCTTTCGGAACGCTATCTCGTCTATGCTCTGTCCACGATTACAGCACGTTCCCTGCCGGATTTGCGGGACGGCCTGAAGCCGGTACACCGCCGCCTGCTCTGGGCGATGCGCCAGCTGAAGCTCGATCCCGCCAGCGCTTACAAGAAATCCGCCCGCGTCGTTGGCGACGTGATCGGCAAATATCACCCTCATGGCGATGCGTCGGTCTACGATGCCATGGTCCGCCTCGCGCAGGATTTCTCGTTGCGCTATCCGCTGGTGCAGGGACAGGGCAACTTCGGCAATATCGATGGCGATAACGCCGCCGCTTACCGCTACACCGAGGCCCGCCTCACCAAGACGGCAATACAGCTCATGGCCGGGCTGGACGAAGGCACCGTCGATTTCGTGCCCACTTACAATGGCGAGGAAAGCGAGCCGGAAATATTTCCCGGCCTGTTTCCCAATCTTCTGGCCAACGGCGCCACCGGGATCGCGGTGGGCATGGCGACCTCAGTTCCCAGCCATAATGTGGCCGAGATCATCGACGCGACCCTGCTGCTGATCGACAACCCCCATGCCGAGCACGAGCAGCTCATGGAGTTGTTCAAAGGCCCGGATTTCGCCACCGGCGGCCTGGTCGTGGATAGTGCTCACGCGATTTCAGCGGCTTATGAAAGCGGCAAGGGCGCCTTTAGAGTGCGCGGCCGGTTCTCGACCGGGCGCAATGCGGACGGCGCCTGGGAGGACACCGGTGTCGAAAAGCTTGGCGGCGGCCAGTGGCAGCTGGTCGTCACGGAAATCCCCTACATGCTGGCCAAGGGCAAGCTGATCGAACAGATCGCTCAGCTCATAGCAGATCGCAAGCTGCCGATCCTGGAGGACGTGCGCGACGAGAGCGACGAGGAAATCCGCATCGTCCTGGTTCCCAAGAGCCGCAATGTCGATCCCGAACTGCTGAAGGAAAGCCTCTACCGGCTGACCGATCTTGAAAGCAGGTTTACTCTCAATCTCAACGTGCTGGATTCGCATCGAACGCCCGGCGTCATGGGGCTTAAGCTCCTGCTGCAGGAATGGGTCTATAGTCAGATCGATATCCTGCTGCGCCGCACACGCCACCGGCTCGACAAGATCGCCTCGCGGCTTGAACTGGTTGAAGGCTACATAGTCGCTTATCTCAACCTTGATCGGATCATCGAAATCATCCGAACGGAGGATGATCCCAAGCCGATAATGATGGCCGAGTTCGGTCTGACGGACCGGCAGGCCGAAGCGATCCTCAACATGCGTCTGCGCTCGTTGCGCAAGCTGGAGGAAATGGAGCTGCGGCAGGAGCGCGAGGACCTGCTGAAAGAACAGGACGACTTGCAGAAACTGCTTGAAAGCCCGGCCCGCCAACGCACGCGCCTGAAGCGCGATCTTACGGCATTGCGCAAGGACTATGCCGAGGATACCGCGCTGGGCCGCCGCCGCACCACGATCGCCCAAGCTCGGCCGACGGTCGAATTTTCGATGGACGCGATGATCGAGAAGGAACCGGTGACGGTGATCCTTTCGCAGCGGGGGTGGATCCGGGCGGCGCGCGGGCACATCGCGCTGGGCGAAAACGGCAACGGGGCCGATTTCAAGTTCAAGGAAGGCGATGGCCCAGCCTTCGCCTTTCATGCTCAGACCACGGACAAGCTGCTTATCGCCGCTGATAACGGCCGTTTCTATACTCTAGGCGCCGATAAACTTCCCGGCGCGCGCGGCTTCGGCGAACCTATCCGCACCATGGTGGATATCGACGCCGATGCGCAGATCGTCGCCGCCATGCATTACCGGGCCAAGGCGCAACTGCTGCTTGCCTCCAACACCGGACGAGGCTTCGCGGCCGAGGCGGACGAACTTCTGGCGGAAACGCGCAAGGGCAAGGGCGTGATGAATACCAAGCCAGGTACGCGCCTGATGGTGGTGCGCGAAATTCCGCCAGAGCACGACCATGTCGCGGTGGTGGGCGAAAACCGCAAGCTGGTGATCTTCAACCTTGAGGAACTACCCGTGCTGGCCAAGGGGCAAGGCGTTACCCTGCAACGCTATCGGGACGGTGGAATGTCCGACGCCATCACCCTGAAGCTTGAGGACGGCCTGTCGTGGACGATGGGCGGAGAAAGTGGCCGCATCCGGACCGAAAAGGACATGGTTATGTGGAAAGTGGCGCGAGGCGCGGCCGGCCGCCTGCCACCCACCGGTTTTCCCAGGGACAACAAGTTCTGAGATCTGCTCTAAGTCCGGGAAGACGATGTTGCCTGCGGGTGATGCGGCACCAGAATCAGCGTGTTGTTCTCCACCCGCCAGCTTGCGAGGCGCGAGAGCAGGTTCATGCCGATTACATTGGCATCGCCAAGGCCGGGCGCGACCACAGCATCAAGCCGACGAGCGACCACATTGCCCATTCGAAGCTCATCGATTGTCGCGACTTGCGCCTCGATCGTTCCGTTCGCGGTATGCATGAGCACTGAGCTGTCGATCGGATTGGCGCGCACTTGCGCCGCACCCGCGGTTTCGGGCGAGATCGCGGTGAGCGTCGCTCCGGTATCGACAAGGAAATCGCGTTTCACGCCATTGATGGTGGCCCTGATCCAGAAGTGACCGTCCGGCTGCATCGGCACTCGCGTTTCGTTCCCCTCCACGCTTTGCCGCGGCATGCCGAGTTGCGGCAAGGCCATGTCCGACCCGGTGGTGAAACGCGTGACTTGCGCTATCGTCAGCAATAGCGCGGCCAATAGGCCAAGATTGCCCAAGCCGCGCAGGAAGCCGCCGAATATTGGAGCGGGTCGTCGCAACATACCGCCCAGCACGCTCACGAAAATCGCCGCCATTGCAAGCGCGAGAAGCGGTTGACCGGCCAGATAGGACGTGATTTCTGAGGGCTTCATGCGTGAGCATTAGATCGTGCTGGCTCACGCCAAAATCAATCTCCATTCTCAAAGGCGGCGTGCGAGTTCTTCATCCAACAGAGCGTCCACGCGTGCCTCCGGCGGAAAGCCTTCGGCGATCCAACGATCCTCGACCCGGCGAAGGATGCGCGCCACTTCCGGCCCGGCACCAATTCCCCGTGCCACGATCCGCCCCCCCTTCAGCGGAAAGACCGGGATGTCCCAACCCGCCAGCGGCGAGATATCGGATCCGGTCAACAACAGCCGGTCCAGCGCGCTTTCGCGCCCCAAGCGATAAGCGAGCGCACGGGAATCGTCCGGTTGCCCGTCCCGTGCGGCGTCTGTGGCCAGGCGCTTCTTCTGCGCCGCGGAGAGGCGAAAGCGCGAAGCCACCTGCTCGGCGAGGGGAACTTGCGCCGGGAGCAGCGCTGCAAGACGACGCAAGGCATCGGGCCGGGCGCCTTGCGCTTGCTCTGCGGCGATCAGTGCCGCAAGCGCTTGCGGGTCCCCTTCGGGCAGGATCACAGCCAGCACCCCAAGCTCTGCCATGCGATGCACGGTCGGCGCCGGATCAGGCAGCCCCAGCAGATTCATCACCTCCATCCCCACCCGTTCCCGCGACAGCCCCTTGAGTGTGGCGGCGAGTTCGGAACAAGCACATTCCGCTTCTTCGTCAGCCGGTTGCGAGCCAAACCTGGCTTGAAACCGGAAATAACGCAGGATCCGCAAATGATCCTCGTGAATGCGTTGACGGGCATCGCCGATGAAGCGCACTCGGCCCTTCTCAAGATCGTCTCGCCCGCCGAACCAGTCGAAAATTTCACCGCTGATGGGATCGGCGTAAAGCGCGTTGATCGTAAAGTCCCGCCGCGCGGCATCATCGCGCCACTCGGTGGCAAAGGCGATCGTGGCCCGACGGCCATCCGTGCTGACGTCATGGCGCAGCGTGGTGATCTCCACCGGCCCATAAGGCAAAACGGCGGTGATGGTGCCATGTTCGAGGCCGGTAGGCACATTGCGAATGCCGGCCGCGTCAAGACGACGGATCACCTCGTCCGGCGACAATACGGTGGCCATGTCGATATCCTTGACCGGGAGGCCCAGCAGCCCATCCCGGACCGCACCGCCGACGAAACGGGTCTTGCCTTCGTCGAGCGCGGCCACAAGCTTCGCGATGTCCGGGCGGTGCATCCAGGGAGCGTCAAGCCGGTCAGTCATGCCAGTTCAATCTTGCAGCGAGGTTATAAAGTATGGCTCCCGTGACGCCCCAGATCACATGTTCCTGCCGCCCGTCCGACCAGGTGATCTCGATGAACTGGTGCTGACGATCCTCAAAATGAACCGCGCGCGTCATTTGGTTGGCCGGATCGAGAACGAAATCGACAGGGACCTCGAACCATTGCGCGACCTCTGCAGGATTGGGGTGAATCGCAAGATCGGGAGGCACGATGCCGAGGACCGGCGTAATGTCATAACCGCTTCCGGTTCGATAACGGTCGCTTGTCCCGATCACGCGCACCGCCGCCGGATCGATGCCGAGTTCTTCATTCGCTTCCCGCAGCGCAGCTTCAACGGCGGTCTCGCCGGCATCGATGCGCCCGCCTGGAAACGCGATCTGGCCGGGGTGAGCCCGCATGTTGGATGGCCGGTGGAGCAGCAGCATGCCCGGCCGCTCTCGCTCAGTGATCGCGATCAGCACCGCGGCCGGCTTGAAATCAGTGATGCCCCACGAGCGTTGATCGGCCCACAGCACCGGCGGCTCTTTCGCATGCCCTGCCTCAAAACGATGGGCGACCTTTTCATGCAAGGTGCTCATGCAGGTAAAAGAGAGAAGCAGGCGCCCCCGCTGGCGACGGAGAGGTCGCCGCGTTCCAATGCGATTTCGGCCAGCTGGAAGTAAGTGCTGCGATTGAGTCGAGCCTCAGTGCCGTGGCGCACGCCCAGGTAAAGCGCCGGCCTGTCCGGATCGCCTTCGGCCCGGATCGGATGGTCGGGCCCGGCGATGACCAAGTCGTCGGTGTTGAGGCGGAAAGCAACGGCGCCGCCGTCCTGCTTCAAGTCAACGGCGATGAAGGCGGCATCCTCAACCTCAATCGCCAGCTTCTGAGTCGGCGTGACCAGCCAGTGGCGTCCTTCTTCATCGCGCGTGAGCAGCGATGCGAAGGCCCGTATCATAGCGGGCCGACGGATTTCGCCGCCTTGGTGAAACCAGCGCCCGTCTGCAGTGATACGCATTTCGCTGTCACCAACCTCTTCCGGCGCCCACTGCGCGACGGGCGGCAGCTTGCGCGTTGCCGCCCAATCCGTCACTTCGGCAAGCGAGAGTCCGGCAAGTTCAGGCGGCGGTTCGTAAGGCATTGCCCTGCGATGCCAGATAGCGTCGCCCCCGCCAAGCATCAGATCGTTTACCAACGGGCGAAAGGCCGGGCGCGTCTGTCAGCCGATCTGCATATCCCGCGCTTCGCCGGGAATGCGCACCACAATGCCGTCCAATGCCTCCGTCAGGGCGATCTGACAGGACAGTCGGCTGGTCCGCGAGACTCCGGCCGCAAGATCCAGCATGTCCTCCTCTTCGTTCGAGGCGGCGGGCAGCTTGTCGAACCACTGGGGCGAGACAATGACATGGCAGGTAGAGCAAGCCATCTGCCCTTCGCACGTTCCCTCCAGCGGCATTCCCGCGTTCTGCGCCACTTCCAGCAGCCGGTCGCCGGCTTCCGCATGCGCCGTGATTCGCGCGCCCTGGGCAGTAACAAAGACTACGCTTACCAATTCAGACTCCCTGCGCCGCAGCAGCGGCATCTATTCTCGCGCAGGCATCCTCAAGCTCCCCGGCGTTAGTATATCTTCCAAATCCGACACGGATAGAGGCTTTGGCATCCTTGTCGGACAGGCCGATCGCGCGCAGCACGTGGCTCGGCCTGCCCGAACCGCTGGCGCAAGCCGAGCCGGCGGAAAGTGCTATGTCGCGCAGATCCGACATCAGGCGCGACACATCGAGCCCAGACAAGCACAGATTGAGGTTGCCCTGCCAGCGACGCGTGGCTGAGCCGTTCAAGGTCCAGCGCGACAAGATCTTCCGCGCGCGAGTCCACAAATCCTCAACCAGAGCAGTGTCGACTTCCATCCGTTTCTTCGCCAACGCAGCGGCGGCGCCAAAACCGGCGCAGAGTGCCGGGCTAAGCGTGCCGGACCGTATACCCTGCTCCTGCCCGCCGCCGTGAATCAGGGGCCTCAGTTCCAGCCCATCCCGGACCCACAAGGCTCCGATTCCCTTGGGGCCATAGAGCTTGTGCGCGGAAATCGCGATCATATCGGCGTTAGTCGGCACGGAAAGCTTGCCCGCTCCCTGCACCGCATCGCACAGGAACAACGCGCCGGCGGCATGAACTCGATCGGCCAATTGCTCCACCGGCTGGATCGTCCCGATCTCGTTGTTGACTTGCATGACCGCGACGAGGCCGATGTCGTCAGCAATGGGTGTCCATGGATCGATCAGCCCTTCGACATTGGCCGAAATCACGTCCACGGCTGGATCAAGGACCCGCGCGGTATCCAGCACCGCCGCATGCTCGATCGCTGAGACGGCAAGCCGCCGCGCACCGCTGCCGCTGAGACCCAGGTTGATCGCTTCGGTAGCTCCTGAAGTGAAGATCACGCGGCCTCCCGGCGGCAACAGCAGGGCAACCTGCTCACGCGCGACCTCCACTGCAGCAGCGGCCGCGCGCCCCGGACGGTGCGGACTGTGAGGATTCGCGAAGCCCATCGCTTCTGGCCCGCTAAGCCAGGGCAGCATGGCCTCACGCGCTTCCGGGGCAAGCGGGGTGGTCGCCTGGTAATCGAGATAGATCATGCGTTCACCTGACCCCAAGCCTCTGCAAAGGCATCAAGCTCCTCGGGCTTGGTGCTCCAACCGACGCTGATGCGCACCGTTCGCCGGGCAAGATCGGGATCAATCCCGAAGCCCTGGAGAACCCGGCTCGGCTTGAGCGTTCCCGATGAGCACGCGCTTCCCGCCGAAATCGCAAATCCCAGCGCATCCATGCGAACCAGCATCGCATTGGCCGAAAGCTTTGGTGCGGCCACCGCGAATATATGGGAACACTGCGGGCCGGGGCAAAGCACCTGACCGTAACGGCCAAGCGCATCTCTGAAACCAAGCCGTTCTTCTGCAGTCGTCGCCCAACTGTCCATGTTCATGGCTTCCAGCGCTGTGGCGAATGCCATCGCTCCGGGTAAATTCTCGGTCCCGGCGCGGTATCCGCGCTCCTGCCCGCCGCTGGGCTTCAGGATGGAGAAATCGCGGACCAACAACGCGCCGATCCCCACCGGGCCGCCCAGCTTATGCGCCGAAATCACGATCATGTCGGCTTCAGGCAGAGGATATTTTGCGGCCGACTGCGAGCAGTCCGCCAGTAGCAGCCCTCCAGCCGCCCGCACGGCTTGCGCTGGAAAATCGCAATCGCTCGTCAGGAGATGAGTGCCCGTTTCCGAATTGACCGATTGAATGGCCACCACCGCGCTTCCCGGCCTGGCCAGAGCCTCTTTCAGATTCTCTTCCCCGACTTCGCCATTGCGGACAGGCAGTTCCTCTGCATCCGGCGCCGCGCGAAACACCGCGTCATGTTCCACGGCCGAGACGAGCCTACGCTGCGCCTTCGCCCGCGTGAGCCCGATTGTCAGCGCTTCGCTCGCGCCCGAAGTAAAGATCACCTCGCCGTTCCACCCCAACGCCCCCCTCACGCGCTCGCGCGCGTTTTCCAGCGCCGCGCGCGCCGCACGGCCTTCTGCGTGAGGGCTGGATGGATTGGCCCAGATCGCAGCAGCGTCCAGCCAGGCATCGCGTGCCTCGGGCAGCATCGGCGTCGTCGCGGCATGGTCAAGATAAGTTCGTTTTGAAGGCATCGCTTGCAACGTTGTTTTCAAGGCAAAGGTTTCTATATACCGAGCCTTCCTTTTTCCACTCCCGCAGGCGTCAGGCGACCCCGTTCGCTGTCGCCGGGCGGGAGTTTCAACAGGTCAGGCAAGAAAAAGCGATGCCCGCAGTCATTTTTCCCGGTCCCGAAGGTCGCCTTGAAGGCCGGTTCCAACCCGCTCCCCGTTCTCGCGCACCGGTAGCCATGATCCTTCACCCCCATCCGCAGGCCGGGGGCACGATGAACGACCGCATCACGCAGCATCTTTACAAGACCTTCGTGAATCGCGGCTTCGCCACCCTGCGCTTCAATTTCCGAGGCGTAGGGCGCAGTCAGGGCAGCTTCGACAACGGCGTGGGCGAACTGTCCGACGCCGCCGCCGCGCTTGACTGGGTGCAGTCGATTCACCCGGAAGCATCGACCACCTGGATCGCCGGTTATTCCTTCGGCGCGCTGATCGGCATGCAACTCTTGATGCGCCGGCCGGAAATTCGCGGCTTCATTTCCGTGGCGCCGCCGGCCAACATGTATGACTTCAGCTTCCTGGCGCCTTGTCCCGCCTCAGGCATCATCGTTCAGGGCGCGTCTGACACCGTCGTCACGCCAAGCGCGGTGCAAAAGCTCGTCGACAAGCTGCGCACGCAACGGCACATCACCATTCATCATGATGAGATCCCGCGCGCAAACCATTTCTTCGAGAACGAAGTCGATGACCTGATGCGCTCGGTCGACAATTATCTCGACATGCGCCTCTCGCCGGATTGCCCGATTAAATAACCAGGCGCCCGTCCCGTAAAATTGCATCAGGCGTCGAGGTTCACTTCGGCGCCTGTTCCTTTTGCGCCTCGCGCGAAAGAGACGTTCCGTTGTGCATCGGCAACACCCAGATGGCGAGATTGATCGCCATGATTGCCGCAAGCGCCAGCATCAACGCCGCCTGCCTGCCGTGGCCGCCACGCCGCAGCAGCGCTACCGCGCCCAGAATCAAGGCTATCACGGTCAGCATGACGAGCGAAAGAGCTATGTCCATGCCTTCGCCTAGCGCGAACGGCGGAGCCGCGCGTGCGCTTTAAAATTGGCGGCGGTCAATATGACCGGGTGACCGTTGAACAAGATGGAATGGCAACGCCCGCATTTGCCGCCGTCGGCCAATTTATCGCGCGGCACCCGGTTAAGCGATGCGCAAGTCGGGCATGCGATGATTACCGGATCGGCCATTTCCTGTCTCCCGCATACCCTCAACGATTGTCGGCCGGGGTGAACAGAGTCAATCCCGCCACCTCTTTCTCAGTCAGCGCAATGCGGAATAGATCCCTCAAGGTTTGTGCGTAATCTGCCGCATCCGCAATGATCCGCTGCTCCGTTCGGCCTGCGCGATGGACGGTCAACTCCCGGTCGACCATCGAGGCGAAACCGTCGGCGAGTGGAATGCTGGCGATGTGGAGAGAGGTGAAGCGCGTGCCGGGCCGGGTTGCCGTCCAGTGGTTGGCCTGCTCAAGATCTTCCAGCGCCACATCGGAAAGGTCGAAGGTATATTGCGCCTGCCAGCCCAGATGCCCCTCGGCGCGGCCATCGGTTGCCGAAGGCGGCCCCGCACGTTCAAGCATCCATTGCCCTCCCATGGATCCGGCCTCGCCTATAAGGCGCAGCCGATGCCGGGCGCCATCGGCGGTCGCGGCCTGGGCGCCATCGACCAGCGGCAATGGCGGGACGTTGCTGCCGCCAAAGCCCGCATCCGCAAGCCAGGACCGCCCATCGATCTGGGCCAGCAGGCAAGCGTGTGTGCGAGGGGGCGTAATGCCTTGGGGCATTCCCAATCGCACCCGCGCCAGGAGTGTACGATTGGGAAAGCCGAGCCGGGTCAGCACGTCCGCATAGAGACGGTTCTGCTCGAAGCAGTAACCGCCCCGGCCGCGCGCGACCAGCTTGTCAAACACGCTTTCCGCATCGATCCGGATGCCGCGACCCAGCGGGATATCGAGATTTTCGAAACCGATGGAGAGACGGTGGGCCGCTTGCAACACCGCGATATCATCGGCGTTTGGGCCAGGCCGGGAACGAAGGCCGATCCGATCGAGGTAGCGGTCAATATCCATGGCCTCCTGATTAGCCCGTGACATCTTCGACAGGCAATGAGGCGCCTCAACCACTCGGAAAAAAGTCTGGAAGCGGGCAGGCGATCGACCTGTCCCCTCGCATTGCCGCTATGCCGTAGCAGCGCTAAGCTCAGGCGTTTCAGCGGGAACCCACCGTTCTCCCGCGAAGGGAGGCGAACATGGAGCCATTGCACAGGCTCGCCGAAGCGATCGGCATCGCGCGCCAATGGCGGTCTGTCGAAGGGACGGCGCAGAGCGTATCCGATGCCTCCTTGGCCATGATCGCGACGGCGCTGGGATATCCTGCGCAAAACGCAGCCGAAATCGCACACAGTCTGCTTCAGATCGAAGCCGAACATTGTCAGCCGCCGAAAATGATCGTCACGGAAGTAGGCATCTCGACGCCGCTTTCCCCCGGCCTCTGCCGCGCCGAGTTGACGGGGGAGGACGGCGTGACCAGGGCAATCCCGGTGAAGGACTGGGTTCTGCCCCCAGTCGAACGCCCCGGCTATTACCGCCTCTCCTTCGGGGGCCATGACGTAACGCTGGCGGTTGCGCCGAAAAGTTGCCCGACCATCAACGATTTCGCGCCGGGCAAGCTCTGGGGACCGGCGATCCAGATCCCGGCCCTGCGCGGAGAGACTATGCATCCCTTCGGGGATTTCGGCGACCTGGACGACGCTGTGCGCCTGTTCGCAAACCGCGGGGCGGACGTGCTGGCGATCAACCCCGTGCACGCGCTGTTTCCCGGCAACGGGAACGACTTCTCCCCTTACTCCCCGTCCAGCCGACTCTATCTTAATGCAGCAATGGGCGCCCCGGAGTTGCTGGACCTGCCCCCTATTCCGGCGCGACAAGGCGGCGCGCTCATCAACTGGGCAGACGCTTTGCCCAAACGGCTGGCGGACCTTCGAGCGCTGTTTGACAGCCTTGACGATGCCGTCCACGGCCGCGTCTCTCGCGACAATGCCTCATACGGGGGCGGATTGCGGCGCCAGGCCCTGTTCGACGCACTGGACGTGCATTTCCGAGCAACAGGCGCGAACGGCTGGCAAGAGTGGCCCGAAGCCTATCGCGATCCGGAAAACGGCGCGGTTGCCGTTTTCGCGGCCGAAAACGCGCGTGAGGTGGAGTTTCACCTTTTCGTCCAGTGGTTGGCGCGTGAAAGCCTGGCGAAAGTGCAGGCTCATGCGCGAGAGGCTGGTATGGCCATCGGCCTGCTGGCCGATCTGGCGGTGGGGGTTCATCCCGGCGGCGCTGACAGTTGGTCCATGCGCGATGCCATGCTGCAGGGCCTTACCATCGGCGCGCCGCCCGATCCGCTTGGGCCGCACGGGCAGAACTGGATGCTTACCGGTTTTTCGCCGCAAGGTTTGAAACGCAGCGGCTATGCCCCATGGATCGAAACCATTCGCGCTGCGCTCCGCCTGACGGGCGGTCTGCGAATCGATCACGCCTTCGGCCTTTCGCGTCTATGGGTGGTGCCCGAAGGCGAGGCATCGCACGCCGGCGCTTATCTGGCTTACCCTTTCCAGGACCTGCTTCGCCTCGCCGCTCTGGAAGCGCACAGGGCCAAGGCGCTGATTATCGCTGAGGATCTCGGCACCATGCCGCCCGGCTTCGCGGGGGCCATCGCCGAGAAGAAGATGCTGGGCATGCGAGTGCTGTGGTTTGAGCGCGCCGCGGATGAAGGCTTTATCGGCGGGAGCGATTATACGCCCTGCAGCGTCGCCATGACCGGCACGCATGACACGCCCACGGTCGCCGGCTGGTGGAGCGGGCGCGATCTGGAATGGGCGAAGGCCCTGGGCCGTCTGCCCGTCGATTCCACCGCTGCGCAAGAAGCCGATCGCCGCGACTGGGATCGCGGACTGCTCTGGGCCACTCTCACGCATGACGCGGCCCCCCGCCCCGCGCCGAACGACCCCAAGCCGGTGGTGGAGGCGGCATTGCGGCATATCGGCAGTGCCGCCTCGCAATTGGCGATCGCGCCGCTGGAGGACCTGCTGGCTGAACGCGAGCAGCCCAATCTGCCGGGCACGGTGACCGAACATCCCAACTGGCGGCGGCGGCTGGATGCCCCTCTGGCGGATCTATTGGAAAAGCCGGAAAACGCCGCGCGGATCGAGGTGCTGGCTTCAGCGCGGGAGGCGGCGGAGGACGGCCTTCTGCCCACGGCTTGTCTCGGCCGTGATCTGCGGCGTGGGGGCTGAGGGAGCGGGGGGGCGGAGGCATGGCTTATCGCCCGCTGGCGAGTGCGGGATAGAGCCGGGGGACGCGAGGGGCACGAGGGAGAACATCGGGCCGGCGTTGGGGCGCCCG
>NZ_DAIMZT010000036.1:0-31208 GCF_036733805.1 Novosphingobium sp.
GTCACATCGCCCGAGACCGCGCGGCCCGGCTGATAGAAGTATTGATCGAAGTTGTTCGCCAGGGGCAGACCGATCGAGGCCGGTGCCGTCTTGCTGTTGGACGTGATGTTGGTCGCGCGCCGCGAGTCGAACAGATCTGTGACTTGCACGCCAAAACGGAAAGCGCCGTATTGATAGCTCGCTGCCAATATGGTCGTGTTGTAAGGGGCGATGCGATACTTCCGATATGTGGGGTCATTCGTTCCGTTTGCGTTGTTGGCGTATTGCGCGCCCGTCAGCTTGTCGATCAGGGAGAACCGGATCGGCCCGTGTTTGATGATGATGCCGGCAGCGGCGGTGGCCTTCGGCGCGTTGGCGATCTGCAAGCGCGTGTCCTTGGCGATCGCGCGGTTGAGCGAACCGTTAGCGAACACGCCGATGTCGTCAGTCACCGCGTAGGTCACCTGGCCTTCGACGCCCTGGTAGAGCGCGCCGCCGATATTCGTCCAGACCGTACCGAACACTGGATCGCTCACCGAAGTGAACTTATTGGTGAAATCTATCGTGTAGACGTCGGCGTCCACTGAAAGGCGGCTGCCGTGATAGACGAAACCCGTCTGATAGTTGGTGGACCGTTCGGGCGCGATGTTCGAGTGCTGGGGATTGTCGACGTAGAGCGAAGTCAGAGGCGGGATCAGGAAGCCTCTGGCGTATTCGGCATAGAAGGCAAGTTGCGGCGTAGCCTGCCAGTTCGCCTGCAGGAAGGGAAGGTTTGCACCATAGGTGCGGCTCAGTCTCTGCGCATAGCGCGTGGTCTGATTGTAGGCTGCGTTGATCTTGCGGGTGTAATCGACATGCTTGAAGCCGGGCGTGATCGACAGACCCGGTAACGGCCGTAGTTCCAGTTCGACAAATTCGGCGGCGTTATCGCCCTGGCTGTTCTGGTTGAACTTGACGTATTGCGGCGTCACGGCACCGGGATGGAGGCCGGTAGCAGGCGCGGTGACTTTCTTCTCGATATAGTTGAAGCCGCCGGTTGTCAGATCGACGTCAGTCTGCTGACGAAAGGTTCGGCTCCATTCGATCATGCCGCCCACGGTCAGCGTAGCGAAAGGCGCCAGCTGGAGCTTCAGCTTTGCGATGTCGCCGTAGACCCGGTACTGATTGGTCTTGGTATATCCTGGAACATGTCCGGCGACCTTGGTCTTGCCATCGGCAAGCGTGGTTGTGTTGGCCGTCGCCCCGGTAACGTCCAGCGCCGACAGCGTCTCGTTGTCGTAGTAATAGGTGTAAGCGCGGTTCTCGAACGTGCTGCCTGGCGCGATGTTCGCCTCCAGCTTGACGATCTCGAAATCCGTAACCTTGGTAGTGCGGTTATAACCATAGTACTGCGGCGTCGCTGGATCGTTGTTCAGGCTGAAGTACTTGCCGTAGAGCGCCTCTTGAGACAGCGTCGAGCCGTCCTTGTCCGGCTGGTTGAACTTGTTGTGATTGTATGTGCCCAAGAGTGTCAGCGAGACGTCGGGGGAAATCGGCACCACGGCTTTGCCGAACAGATTGTAATTCTTGTAGGGTTCGTGCGTCAAACGGCCGTTTGTGTCTTCATATTGGCCTGTCAGCACGATTTTGGTGCCGCCGAGTTGATTGATCGCGCCGGTGTTCACCATCCCCCGCAGCAGCCACGTGTCGAAGCTGCCATAGGCCGCCTTGAGCTGGCCGCCAAAATCGTCGCGCGCTGCCCGGCTGAACAGGTTGATGTTGCCGCCGAAAGTGGCCTGGCCGAGCTGGCTGGCGTTGCCGGGCCCACGGTCTACCACCAATGTCTCGATCGTGTTTGACGGGAAGAAGGTGGTCGAATGGTGAGTCGGGTCATTGGTGTCACCGAAGGGAATACCGTCGTACGTGATGTTGTACTCGCCATCCTGGAACCCGCGGATCTGTGCCTTGGATTCGGACAGGCCGATGCCGTTGTTGCCGCCGAAGTTCGATACGCTGGGCGTAATGAGCGCGATCTGGTCGAAGTCGGCGGTAGCGGGCAGCGAATCTTCAATCAATGTGCGGCTGACGATCGACTGCGGTTGACGCGCCTCCAGTGAGGACGTGGCAGGCGCGATCTCGTTTGCCTTGGTTCCCGTAACGACGATGTTCGATCCTTCGGCGATGTCGGAAGAAGAAGCCTCCGTTTCCACGTCGGCGCCAGTCTCCGCATGGGCGGCGGCGCTCAGTGTGCCGAGAACGAGCGCGAGCGCGCTCACGCCCGCGCGCCGCGCGGCCGAGCCAGATTTCGATTTCATGCGTAGAACTCCCTCGCCCCCAATGGCGTCGGGGCTGGCTAGGAAGCCATCATGACGGACGCGTTACAGTAGTCCAACATTGGGATTATTTAATGAAGCAGGCGGCGGGTCGGATCGCCGGCGCCCATTCTCGGCGTTGAGCCGACATTTACTCCGGCTGTTTCGGCAATATGGTCGTCACGCCCAGGCCGGGCCGCATATCGCCGAGTGTTACTCTTCCCCCATGCGCGGTGGCAATCGCGGCTACAAGGCTAAGGCCGAGACCATTGCCCGGCGTGGTGCGGCTGGCGTCGCCGCGAAAGAAGCGGCGCAACAGGTGCGCGCGGTCCTTTGCCGAGACGCCCGGCCCATCATCCGCGACGGTGAGCACGAGGTTATTGCCAGCGGCGAAAAGATCGAGGACGACCGCAGTGCCCGGCGGGGTATGAACGCGCACGTTGTCGAGCTGGTTGGCGATCAGTTGAGCCAGCAGTTCGCGATCACCAAGCACGGTGATCCCCGCCGTGACGCTCCAGCGCAACCGATGGCCGCTGTCGGCCAGCGCGGAAGCGAAGTCTTCGGCGATCTCGTTTGCCAGCCGGCTAAAATCAACAGGCACGAAGTACCTCTGAAGGCCACCTCCTTCGACTTCGGCAATACGTAGGATTGAGGCGAAAAGACGCAGCATCTCATCCCCCAGCTCGATGGCCCGAACTTCCGCGCCCTCCACCGTGCCGACCTGTTCGAGTTGATTGCGCAGACGAAGCAGGGGTGTCCGCAGATCATGCGCCACGTCGCTCGACACTTGCCGCAGGTTTTCCATCAATCCGGAGATTCGGTCGAGCATTCGATTGAGCGCGAACGCCGCCTCGTCAAATTCGTCGCCTGCGGTTCCCACTGCGATGCGTTGACTGCTATCGCCTGGGACAATGGCATCCGCCGTCACCCTGATGTGATTCAACCGGCCCCGCAGATATCGTCCAAAAATCAGGGCCCCGATTCCGCCAATCGCAAGTACGGCGACGAAGGCTATGGCGAAGAGCAAAAGAATGGTCCGGTCGATAGCCTCCACCCCCTCGGGGTCCAACGCCACGACGAGCCGGCTGCCGTCACGCAAGTCAAGCGCGGTGGCGCGCACATATTCGCGTCCTTCCCTGGCATCGCGGAACGGGACTGTGCTGTACCCGGTCGCCGGGCGCGGTATGTCCAGCATTCCCCCGATCCGCCGGCCCGCCGGGGCGAACAGGGCATAGCCGAAATCACGGCGCGTGCGCAGTTTGCTGCGCTCGGCAATCTGGTGGATCAGTTTCTCACCCAACCCCTCCTGCGAAAGATCGTCCATTTCCTCGGCGAGAACCGTGTCGCGTTGGCGGCGAAACTCAGCGTCGGCGGCCAGATATACGGCTGCACCCAGCAGCAGGATAGTTGCCGCGAAGGCGGCGGCATATGTGAAGGCAATACGATAGGCCGCGCTCGAATGCCAGTTAGACGGCATGCCCGATCCGATATCCTACGCCGCGGACCGTCTTTATCGGATCGTCAGCGAAACCATCCCGCAGTTTCGATCTCAGACGGCTAAGATTGCTTTCGACGATATTGGTCTGGGGGTCGAAATGGAAATTCCAGACGTGTTCAAGGAACATGGTGCGCGTGACGACGCGGCCGGCGTTGCGCATCAATAGTTCCAGCATGGCGAGCTCACGGGGCTGGAGAGGAATGGGCCGTCCCGCGCGGGTGACGGCTCGCCGCAAGACATCGACCGCTATGTCGCCGACATGGAGTTGCAGCGGAACGTCGCTCAACGGCGGTCGGCGAAGCAGCGCGTTGAGACGGGCGACCAGCTCGTTGAGATTGAAAGGTTTGACGAGATAGTCGTCGGCGCCGGCGTTCAGTCCATCCACCCGATCGGCGATACCGCCCTTGGCGGTGAGGATAAGGATAGGCGTCATAACCCCGGTCGCCCGCAACTGCTCGAGTACTGCAAGTCCTTCGAGGCCGGGCAGCATCCGATCGAGTACGATCGCGTCGAAAGTTTCCGTGGAACCAAGATGCATCGCTTCGATGCCGTTATCGGAGCTTCTTACCGCATGACCCAGTTCACTCAGGCGCTGCGTCAGCGAAGCAGCGACTTCCCGATCGTCCTCGACAAGGAGAATGCGCAATTCCGTTCCATCCCCGCCGCGCGCCGCGCATCGCATGGGCTGCGTGCGGATCACACCTGCGATTGCTTGCGTTCAGTCCGGGGATATTCGCGATTGGCGACAAGAATATGACATTGGCTTTGCAGTGCCTCGCCGGCCAGATTGGGAAATCACAACTTAGTTCGTGCGCTCTAAGCGACTATCGGACCGCCCGAGAGTCATGGGAGGACAGAGTTGTTGCGCATCATCCAGGCGGCACGACGTATGTATGTCGTGTGCGCGCTTTCTTGCTTTGCCATGCTGCCTGTCGCGGCCCTGGCTGCACCGGCTCACGACGATGATGACGACGATGATGACGATGTTCGACCAAGCGCCGCACCAGCCGAGATCGTTATCACCGCACACCATCTCGACGCCGCGCGAAACACGGTGGAAGCAAGCCTGGGCGCGACGACGTTCGCCCTCGACAATGAGGCATTGGAAAGCCGTCCCGCGGGCGAAACGACCAGCATCGCGCAAGCCTTGCTGCAGGCGCCTGGAGTGGCTCAGGTCGGCAAGGGTGCGATAAGCGTCCGCGGCTCCCAATCGGGCGTGCAGTATCGCATCAACAACATCATCATTCCGGGTGGCGTCGCAGATCTCGGGGAGCAATTGAGCCCTCGTTTGGCCGAACGGATCGAGCTGATTACCGGTGCATTGCCCGCCCAGTACGGGCTGGAGGTTGGCGGCGTCGTCAACATCACGACAAAAAACGGGCTTTATGGAGCGGGCGGCCAGTTAGAGCTTTATGGCGGCAGTCATGGTCAGTTCGAACCGGCGATCGAATATGGCGGTGCATCGGGCGCCACCAGTTATTTCGTGACCGGCAGCTATCTGCGCGACGATGTCGGCCTGGCTTCGCCGGACGGCAGTTCGCATCCGGCACACGATCGTACGGACCAGATCGAAGGCATGACGTTCATCGACCATGTGATTGACAGCCAGTCTCGCCTATCGCTCATCGCCGGCGCGTCGAACGAACGCTTCGAGATACCGGAAGGCCCGACCGATCGTTCCGGCCCGCCGGCCAATTTGCCGGAGAACCCGTTCAATGGCGGTTACATGCACCGAGCCGACCAGTTCGGCGCCCTGAGTTACTTGACTTCGGACAAGACAAGGACGCTTCAGATATCCCTGTTCGGTCGTCACTCCCGGAACGCGTTGCAACCTGGCGCGAGTTCCGGCCTCGATATTACCGGCCTGGGGGGGCGAATAGCCGAAATCGGACTTGCCGGCGGTTTGCAAACGGACGGCGATTTCCATGTCGATGAGTACCACATTCTGCGCATCGGCGGTGTTTTTAACTACGACACGATACGGAGCCGCTTTCGGGGAAGTTTGCAGCTATCCGGCTCGGCAGGACTGGGCACGGCGGCAATCACCAACCGCGACAAAGAGCATCGGACGGAGACCAGCCTCTTCGCTCAGGACGAATGGAAGCCCGCGGATCGGCTGACGGTCAATTTCGGGGTGCGGTTCGATAAGCTGGTCGGGGAAGTCGGAGGGTCTTCGTTGGGCCCTCGCCTCAACCTGGTATGGGCCGCCGCGTCGGGGACCGTATTGCATGGGGGCTATGCTCGTTATCTGGTCGTACCGAGCCTTTATCCGGCATGGACTGGCGGCGCATTGGCGATTTCGAGCACGAAAATCCGGGCTGAAAACGATAACTACTACGATTTCGGAGTCCAACAGAAAGTCGGACGCATCACTTTCGGGATCGACGCATTCCGGCGTGACGCGGATCATCTCATCAGTGAGCTGCAGGAAGGCTCTCCGCTGATGTCGAGACCCTTCAATTACCGTCGCGGGCGCTTCACAGGCATAGAATTAAGCGCTACATATCATGGTGATAAGCTCGCAGGCTGGGCCAATTTGTCCTTCATTGACGCCAAGGCCAGGACGATCGAGGCCGGGCAAGGCGATTTTGCCCCGGCCCAACTGGATTATGTCGCCCACCATTGGGTGCGGCCCGAGGGAACTCAGCGTTTCGCTGCTTCGGCGGGTGGCACCTACCGATCGGGCCGATTAAGTCTGGGCACCGAACTGCTTTATGGCAGCGGCATGTCGCAAGGTGATCTGCCCGGTTATATTCAAGCCAATTTCGACGTGACTTTCCGCGTGGAAGGGATCGGCGCCCGTCCGCTCGATCTTAGAATGGACGTCATCAATGCATTCGATCGTCGTTACCAGATCGACACGCGAAGCAATGCCGGCCTGCCGCAATGGGGGCCACGCCGAGGCTTGTTCGTCGGTGCTGAACAAGCATTCTAGATGACGCGTGAAATTCTCCCGATCAGGGCAGCCGCTTGCTGGAAGCGAACATCATGCTTCAGCCCCATCCTCGTCGTCGGAGTCGACCAAACCGGCGGTGAGGGCGAGGCTTTGTCGGGGTGCCGCTGTAGCCACCGTTACGGAAAGATCCTTGTCGGATGCCATCTGATATGCCGCACCGAGAAGAATTTGCATGTGCATTTCGGTGGTCGTTTCCAATCCGAATGGCAGCGTTATGATGTTCAGTTGTCTCAGCGCCGTCAAACTGCGTGAAATGTCATCGCGGTAAAGATGGTAGATGGCGGAAAGACCTTCTGGATTTTGTTCCATCTGCGTCAGCTCGGCAACGAATTGCAGGCTGAGCCGGAAGCGTTTCGATTTTCGGGAATCCGTGAGAAAGTCGGGTTCTGAATACATTCTCAGATAGTCATCCCAGGTGCCCGGCGGCGGGGTTTCACGGCGGCGGCGTCAGCCTCTCTGCCGCCGGCGCTGGCCCAACTCGCACCGGCGGACCGAAGCATGCCAGGCATCTTCTGGCTGACCGCCTTGCCGGAAAAGTTACCTCTGCACCTGATAACCGCGCTTACGCTGCATGAAGCCTGGCCCGGACATTTGATGCAGATGGCGATTGCTAATGAACTCCAGCACCTGCCCGAATTTCGGCGTTTCACATGGGCAGACTACAACGGCTATGTGGAAGGGTGGGCGCTCTATTGCGAGCGCCTCGATCACGACCTCGGGCTTTACGAGGATCCCGCCGACCATTTCGGGCTGCTTGCCTTCGCGTTGTGGCGAGCAGCCCGGCTGGTCGTCGACACCGGCATCCACTGGAAGGGATGGAGCCGCGAACAAGCGATCGCATACTTGGTCGAAACGAGTTTTCTGCCGCTGGTCACCTGTGAGTCCGAGGTCGACCGCTACATCGGAATGCCGGCGCAAGCACTGAGCTACAAGATCGGCGAGCGGACGATCGTGGAGCTCCGCGCCGAAGCCGAGGCCCAGTTGGGCGAACGCTTCTCACTGCCCGATCTTCACGACATGCTGCTTGCGCTCGGCCCGGTGTCATTGGCGGAATTGCGGCGAAGAGCACGCCGGTGGATGGACCTTTAACATGTTGGGGAATGATAGTCGAAACATGCCAGGCTAGGGTGTTTTTCGATTGGTCCGGTTTATATCCGCATGAACTGAAGCATTTTGCACATTCGTCGGACTGGAAGACGCCGACGAGCTTGCCAATCAGGTTCACAGGCGGCCTACGGTTCGATCTCCCGCCTTTCGCAGGTTGGGCTCGGGGCGAACGGAACATCAGGCTCAAAACTTTACAAAGGAAGCATTACATGTCTTCCGATGAGCAACGTTGCGTTCCACCAACTTCTGTCGGAGAACCTGCATGACGAAAGCTGACGTTCTCGGTCTTCGCGAACGCAATAAGCTCGCCAAGGAGCGCGCGATCCGAGTGGCCGCGCACGAGCTTTTCATAAAAAATGGCTATGAAGGTACGACGCTGCGCCAGATTGCGGAAAGCGCCGATGTCGGCTTCGGCACGGTATTGGCCTATAGCAAGGACAAGGCGGGCCTGCTGGCGATGATCTTCGTGGAGCAGTTGCGCTCGCTACCGCCATTATTCGCGGACATCGACGAAGCGGCGTCGCTCGAAGACATGCTGGTAGAAGGATTAGGGCGTCTCTACAGCTTTTGGGCCCGCATTCCTGCGCTGAGCAGCCACGTGCTTCAGCAGATGGAATTTTACGTTGGAAACCCGCACATGAACCGTATCTTGGCCCGGCGGAATGAGGCGCGAACCGAATTGACCCACTGGGTTGAGCGCATGCAGCGAGCCGGGCGGATATCGTCCGCAATCGACGCCGGCTCCGCAGCGGCGTCACTGTTCGCCATTTATACCGCTGCGGTTCGGGAATGGGCTGCCTCTGGCGAAGATATCGCATCGGGCATTGCCAAGCTGCGGGACCTGCTCGCGCTTCCACTCCTGGGTTTGACGGCCAGTGGAAAAATTCCGGCCTGCTGAAGCGTCGGCTGCACCGGAAGGATCGTTTGGGCAACGTCAAAAAAGCATTGACAACCGTTCCAAAAAACGATTGTGATCGAAATTGATTATGATCGGAAAAGGGCGCGAAGCAATGAGGAAAGTGGCGTTGGTTACTGGCGCGTCCACGGGAATCGGCCGAGCGATCGTTCAGGCGTTGGCGGCTGACGGGTTCGATGTGGCAATCAACTATAGCCGCAGCGAAGCGGCGGCACGTGAGACTGAACGTATCGCCAGGCAGGCGGGCGCCCAGACGATGCTCGTTTGCGCCGATGTAAGTGACGAAGGACAAGTGGTCGAGATGATGGCCGCAGTGGATCGGCACTTCGGCGGACGCCTCGATCTGCTTGTCAACAATGCAGGCACCACCAGCGAGGTCCCACCCGACAAATTCGACACTATGGAGGTCGACGATTTCGATCGCGTGTTCGCAGTGAACGTGCGCGGCACTTTCCTGGTCACCAAGCATGCGACACGGCTGCTGAAGGCCATGCCAAAGGCGAATGTGGTGAACACCGCGAGCATCGTGGGGCTGCGTCCGGGTCCGCAACCTCTTCCCTATTCGTCGAGCAAGGCGGCGATCATCTCGATGACGCGCACCATGGCCGGCGCACTCGGCCCGAATATCCGCGTCAATGCCGTTGCGCCTGGCTGGCTTGAAGGCGAATGGATGGAGCGGACGCTTGGCGACAATTACGAGCGACTGATGGAACGGCGAGCCAAGCAGACGCCGTTGCGCCGCTGCGCGACGCCGGAAGATGTGGGTGAGGCTGTATTGACACTGGCAACCCGCCTCCATTTCACCACTGGCCAGACCGTCGTTGTCGACGGCGGCTACAGCTTCGTCAGCTGAGCCGGGTCATGGACGGCGTGGTTCCTTTCCCTCCCGAATTCGCCGCGGCTTATCGCGCCAAGGGATATTGGCGCGACGAACCGCTGCGCCAGGTCTTCAAGGAGCTGTGCGACCGCTTCGCGGATCGCATCGCATTGCGAGACGCTTGCCGCCAGGTCACTTATCGCGAACTTGATGCGCGCGCGACAAACTTGGCGCTTAATCTGCTCGATCTGGGCATTGCGCCCCGCGATCGCCTGGTCGTGCAAATGCTCAACGTCATCGAGTTCGCTTATCTGCACCTTGCATTGCAGAAGATCGGGGCGATCCCGGTATTGGCGCTGGCGCCCCATCGCTTTCGCGAGATAAGCTATTTCGTAAAGATTTCTGAGGCCGTCGCGTCGGTAACGCCGGATCGACACCGCGACTTTTCTTTCACCGCCATGATCGAGCGCATTCGAACTGAGGCGCCACATCTTAAGTACGGTCTGGTCCTCGGAGCGGCCCCTCCGGGGTTTGAATCGCTTACCGATCTCATTGAACGCCCTGCGAGGCGGCCGGCGAGCGATCTGGATGCAATTGTAATCGACCCGACCGAGCCCGCTCTGTTCCTACTCTCCGGTGGTACGACCGGGATCCCGAAGCTTATCCCGCGCACGCACAACGATTATGCCTATAACAGTCGCATGGCTGCATCGGTTTGCGCAATTGATCCGGACAGTGTGCTTCTGGACATCCTGCCCATCGGGCACAACCTGCCGCTCGCCTGCCCAGGGCTGCAGGGCTTCATGATGAATGGCGCCACCACAGTTTTGCACACGTCCACCGCTCCGGAAGAAATCTTTCCGTTAGTCGAACGCTATGGCGTGACTCATATCCATGCGGTGCCGGCGCTGTTGATCCGCTGGACTGAAAGCCCGCTATCGGCTGACTTCAACCTGTCGTCTGTCAGAGTGATCCAGAGCGGAGGGCAGCGTCTCCAACCCGAGATCCGTCGACGAACCGCAAGTGTATTCCGCAACGTCACGGTCCAGGAAAATTTCGGCATGGCCGAGGGCCTGCTGATGTTCGTTCGCCTCGACGATCCGCTCGACGTCCGCATGGAGACTGTTGGACGCAAGATCTGCCCGGACGACGAGATCATGCTGCTGGGTGAGGATGACGAGGAGGTGCCGTTCGGCGAAATCGGCGAACTCTGTTGCCGGGGTCCCTACACGCTGCGCGGTTATTACCGGGCGGAAGAGCACAATGCGCGGGCTTTCACGCCCGATGGCTTCTATCGTTCCGGCGATTTGATGCGACAGCATGCGTCGGGCAACTACATGGTTGAGGGACGCAAGAAGGATCTGATTAATCGCGGCGCTGAAAAGATCAGTGCCGAGGAGATAGAAGAGCTTATCCTGCGACATCCTGCGGTAGAGAACGTGGCGTGCGTGGCAATGCCCGATCCGATGCTCGGCGAGAAGAACTGTGCCTGCGTCGTCGTTCGAGATGGGCATCAGATCGATCTGCCCGAACTCATCGCGTTTCTCGAGCCTTTTGAATTGGCCAGGTACAAGTATCCCGAACGGATGGAGCGGTTCGAGACCTTCCCGCTCAGCAACTTCGGCAAGGTCTCGAAAAAGGATCTCGTGGTGGAGGTAAAAGCACGAATGTCGAAGCCCGCATGAGCCTGGTGCAAGCCGTGCATCACGGTGCCGTGCTTGAGCTAAGGCTCAACGATCCGGCCCGCCGAAACACATTGACCCGCGCGATGTGCGACGCCTTGTCTTCGGCTGTCAGGGAGGCTGGCGAAGATCCACGTGTCCACGCGCTGGTTATCACGGGGGCTTCGCCCGCATTCTGCGCGGGCGCTGATCTCGAAGACCTGAAGGCCGCCGCGAATGGCGAGGTCGCCAATGTCGAAGCTGTCTACCAGTCTTTCATGGACGTTGCCGATTGCCCATTGCCTACGATCGCGGCGGTCAATGGTCCAGCGGTCGGTGCGGGAATGAATCTCGCACTTGCCTGTGATCTAAGAGTGGCGAGCGCGCAAGCGTCGTTCGACACGCGCTTCCTTCAGATCGGATTGCATCCTGGCGGGGGGCACAGTTGGATGCTGCTGCGCGCCGTAAGTTGGCCGGCAGCAACGCGCATGCTGCTGTTGGGAACGGTGGCGGATGCGCAGATGGCCAAGGCTTGCGGACTGGTCGACGATGTATTCGAGCCCGACGATCTCGTTCCCGCCGCGATCAACCTGGCGCGCGGTGGAGAGGCGCTTCCGCGAGACCTGTTGATCGCGACGAAAGCCTCTCTTCGCCTAGCGGCGCGCAGCACTCACTACGAGACATTCCAGCACGAAACCAGCCAGCAGTTGCGATCGTTGAAGGAGCCGCCTTTTCAACAGCTGATCGCGCGCTTGCAGGCCCGATTGGCGGAACGATAAACGCGTGACCGCTTCATTGCTCTTGGAGATCGCAAACGGCGTCGCGCATCTGACGATCAATCGTCCGGAACGGTTGAACGCGATGGACAGCCACGCCCATCTGGCCTTGAGCGAGGCGCTGGATCACTGCGCGACTAACGAGGCGGTGCATGTGCTGGTGCTCACCGGCGCGGGAGATCGGGCATTCTCGGTCGGACGCGACTTGCGCGAGCTTTCCCAAGGCGAGGACCCGGAGATCGCAGCGCGTTGGCATTCTATCCGCCGCCTAACTGACCGCCATGACTATCCCAAGCCGATTATCGCGAAAGTGGCGGGTTACGCCCTGGGCGGAGGTTTCGAACTCGCCTTGGCTTGCGACATCATTATCGCAGCTGAGGACGCCATCTTCGGCTTGCCAGAAGCGCGGCGCGGGCTGATTCCTTTCGCCGGGGGCATTCATCGCCTTCCGCGCCAGATTCCGCTCAAGATCGCGATGGGGCATCTTCTGACCGGCCGCGAGTTGAACGCGGCACGGGCTTATGAACTGGGTCTTGTGAACGAAGTCGTCCCAGTCGAACATCTCGACAAAGCGGTTGCAAGCTGGACTTCGGATATTCTCGCCTGCGCGCCTTTGTCTATCCGCGCGATCAAGGAATGTGTTTCGGACGGACTGCGACTTGCCCTGCCTGAAGCAATGGCGGCGACCTATCCCGCAGAAGAAATGCGCCAGGCCAGTCGCGACAGCATCGAGGGGCCCCGGGCGTTCGCCGAAAAGCGCGCGCCAGTCTGGACCGGCGCATAAAGGAACCGCAGATGCGTATCATCGATCTTCATTGCTATCCCAACACCAAGACCTGGATTGATTGTCAGGGGCCATATGTCGACGCGCTCGCCAAATATTGGAAGCGCGACTGGACGTGTAAGGAAGAGGATGAGGTCGCGGCGGAGTTTCGCGAGAACGGAATTGAAGCTTGCCTCGTCGCGCTGGACCTTTCGACCACGATCGCCACGCCGCCTTGCTCGAACGATTATGTCGCCGGTATGCGCGATCGGTATTCCGATTGCATGATCGGCGCTTGGGGCGCGGTCGAGCCGGCGACGGGCGAACTTGCCATCCGCGAAGCGCGCCATGCTGTCCGCGATCTCGGTATGATCGGATTTCATTTTCATCCTATCATGCAGCATTTCAGCGTCGACGACGTCCGCCACTATCCGCTTTTCGAGGAGATTGCGGCGTTGAACGTCCCTGTAATGATCGACGTGGGAATGACCGGCATGGGGGCGGGCATGCCTGGCGGAATGGGCGCAAAGACCCGCCACGCGCATCCTGCGGCGATCGACTCTCTGGCGGCCGACTTTCCTTCGCTTACGATCATTATGGCTCATCCCGGCTATCCCTGGATTGACGAGACGACAGTGGTTGCGTTGCACAAGGCAAACGTATTTTGGGAAATGTCGGGCTGGGGTCCGAAATATCTTCCTGAACAGATTGTGCGCGACATGCGCGGACGGCTGAAGGACAAGATGATGTTCGGCAGCGATTACCCCAGCATTCCTTATCCGCGCTTGTTGCGCGAGTGGCAGGAGCTAGGCTTCAGCGACGCCTTTCTCGAGAATTTCCTTCACGGCACTGCGGAGCGTGTGCTCGGCCTTTGATTCCGCCGATCACATCAGGGGCGCCTTGGTTCAACGCACGATGATTGACTGACGGGCAAGGATGCCGCGCACCGCGCCGAGCGCCGCCCGGCGTAGTGCGCCAGGTTTGCTCAAGGCATCTTGGCGATCCACCGTCGCGCTCTTACGGCCGCCTCGTCGACACCAAGCAGCAAGGGCTTCAGATCCCAGAAGTCTGCGTCGCCCATCCGTTCCTGTACGAGGTTCAGAATAGGTTTGTCCTCGGTCGAAAATACCTTGTAGCGGGCCTCTGCAACACTTCGGTTGAGGGCCTCGTCCTCCAACTGATAAGTGCGCGTCGCCGCGAAGAAATAGTGCGTCGTCGTCTTGGTCTCGGGTGTCATGAGATGCAGGTTGAGATTTGCGAAACCCTTTTCCTCAGGCTGTCCGGTGGGCATGAAAATCGCATCCAGGCGGATTGCGGCCGGCGCGTACCAATCCATACGAACCACTTGGTCAGCGCGCTCAATATGTGGGTACAACCGGGCATGGAATGGCGACAGCGGAATGCCGGAGGCCAGCCACTCCACCCGCAAGCCGTCCTTCGTTTCCCGCGTCACCGGTTTCGAGCTGGTGGTCATTCCCGTTCCAGCGATGGAATTGGCATGCAGATAATCAGTGTGAGTAAGATCGAGGATATTGTCGATGACAATCTCGAAATTACATTGGGTGTGCAGATAGCCGCTGCTGAACGCACTGTCGGGCGCTTCCGCCAGAACCGATAGGTCCGGAATCAGATTCTCGTCGGCCGCATCCGCATCGCCCATCCATATCCATATCGCGCGATGCCGCTCCGCAGTAGGGTAGCTGCGGACCGCGGCCGAACGTAAGACCGGTCCATATGGATTATGTGTACAGGCGCCCGAACCGTTGAACTCCAAACCATGATAAGGGCATTGCAAAATGCCGTTGCGAACTACTCCCGCGCTGAGCGGCGCAAATCGATGGGGGCATCGGTCATGCAACGCGCTGACTGTTCCATCCTCGGCGCGGAAAAGTGCAACATCCTGATCCAGGAATTTGCGGCCTAGCGCGTGGCCAATTGCCAAGTCGGCGGACCAGCATGCTACGTACCATGCATTTACAGGGCAATATTTCATTTTCCTCTCCGCCAAGCAAACTCACTACCCCCACGGACTAGAGGGCGGCTTAGGAAACCAGGAGTTCACTAGTCCTCCGTTTGATGGTGCGGGTTAGTTTGAATAGCTCCGGGCTGCTTGTCCACCATTTGCAGATGTATTGTAGGGGCTCGGCCGCGCAGTCTTCACACGGCAGTGCAATTGTATGCGTTTATGAAGTCGTTAAGGTGCGCGGTCGGCGGAGCACCGCTCTCACGCCTGTGGTGTTTAACCGCAGCTTCATGCAATCATCCCGTATTTCCAGGTGAACGTCGCGACCGAAACTTGCGATCGCTATAGCTTACCTTACATGGCGCTCGTAAGCACCTAATCAGCAGATGAGATGGCCGCCCCGGCTTCTCCCGTCCCGGAATGAATCCTGAAACGGTAGGCCGGCAGCCGCAGGACCAGCAGGGCGGCTGCAATGAACAGTCCGATGAAGATCCATAGGGCGAGTTCGTAGCTGTGCGTCAGATTAAAGCTTTGGGCGGCGACGAATGTTCCTATGCCGCCGCCCCAAGCCCAGGCTACCCAGGAGACGCTGACCGCCCGGCTATAGGCGGAAAGCGGGAAATAGCGGCTGACCAGGTACATCGCGAGATCCTGTTCCGCGCCCAGGCACACACCAATCATCACGGCTCCCACAAACGCCAACACTGTCGTTCCGCCGTAGACCAGCACCAAAGCGCCGGTTGCTCCCAGTAAAAAGGTGGAGAAGGCGACATAGGGAGCGAAGAATAGGTCCAGCAGCCAGCCAACGAAAACGCGGCCCGCCCACGAGGAGAGACCGGCTGCGGACAGCAGACTTGCAGCTACCGCAATCGAAACGCCTCTGCCTCCAAGCAACGGAACCAGATTGCCGATAATGCCCAGCGTGCACAGGGCATTGAGAACAAGCACCGCGACGATAATGGCCATCTCGCGGTTCAGCAGCGCCGCAAATGAATCGCTTCGCGTCATGGTCGTGCCGGATACGTCCGTTTGCACGAGCGCGCCGGGCGGCGTCCTGATAAGGAAAACGAGGCTGAAAAGGATTACGGCAATCGATACGGAACCATAAAGCAGAATGCCGCTCCGCCACCCGAACTGCTCAAGCAGAATGTTCGAGAAACTCGCCGTTATCGCTGACCCGAGCCCGGCGCCCGCGGCCCCCAATCCCAGTGCCAGCCCCCGTTTTCGGTCGAAAAAGCCCGATATGGCAATGGCGAAGGGCAGGGCGCAAGCAGAAGCGCTAAACAGGCCCATAAGAAAAAAATCAATAAGAAACAGAAGTTTGCTGGCTGGAAGGAAGGGTATTACAAGGATGGTCAGGGCATAGCAAAAAGCCAGTGCCGACGACGGACGCCGGATCCCGTAACGGCTTATCGCCCATCCCAGCGCCGGAAAGCCGAGACCCGCCGAGAAGAAGAATATCGACAACAGCTCCGAGGTCGTCGATTTGGGCCAGCCGAACTCGCGTCCTGCATCAACAAAGAAGATATTGACGGCATAAAGAACGAAAATTCCGCTGGCGAAAACGTTGACGAGCGCGCAGCCCAATACGATCCACCAGCGGTTTATCGGTCCAGTAGGCATGGCCGGCCGCTCAGGCCGCGTCGACCGGCCGCATACCTACGGCCAGCATTTGCTTTGCTTCTGAATAGACCCGAGCGAAGTTGTCATAGCCTTCCTGCAGAAATTCCTGGTGAGGTTTCGCCCACAGCGAATCCGGCCAAGCATTGCCCCAGCGGCCATCGTCGGAGAACACTTCATAATCGTACCAGCCGTTGAAACCGGCATCGATCAGGGTCGCGACCATTTCGCGGCATTTGTTGTGGCCCCAGCCGGGCTGGACCCTGTCGCACCAGCTTCGTTCCTGGATGCGAGAATCATTCACCTGCAGTCCGATGATATGATCGACATACTGCCGCAATTCGGCGTGCGCATTCGGCTCGGGCCAATAGTGCCAGACATCGGGAAGCAGCCCAACGTTATCACGGCCGGACTTGTCAATCACGTCCATCGCGATGGTCAGATTGTGGATGACCGCGCCTCGCCGCCGCGCGTAAGGTTCAAAAGCAATGCGCAGCCCTTCCTCACCCGCGGCGTCGGCGATCACTTTCAAGCCCTCGACCACGTCCTGGATTGGATGACCCTCGAGCGACGGGTCGCCGTGCCCGCCCGGCCCGACCAGGATGGCGGCGGGCTTGTAACGCGCCAGCCGCTTGCAGCTTGCCGCGATGTTCGCTGAAAGATCCCGCCAGGTCAGCGACCTCGCCGCGGGATTGAGCGGAACCGGCAAAATGGTCCAGTCGTGGGGGACCACGATCCCGGCCTGCATGCCATGATGGGCAAGCGCTTGCTCTATCTCTTCTTCCTGGCCCGGCGCGATCTTCTGCTCGAACAGCCCGACGCCCTGCGCACCAATGGCGGCGCATTGCTCGATATCTTCGATGCAGGAGTTTTTCGGCGTGCTCCAGCAGCAAACGGCATATTTGTATTCCGGCTCGGGACGCATAGCCTGGTTGACCTTTCCCATGATGCTCAATTGATCTTCGCGGTGGTGTCCAGTGGCGGAAGTTCGCCGCCCGAGAGGAAGGTGCCTATCACGTTCCCCTTGGTTACCGGCAGCAACAATTGCGAAGGATGCTTTTCATTGTGATGCACGGTGACTCTGGAAGTCGCCACTCTTGCCAGATGCCCCATCGCCATGTGCTCGATAATGTCTTGAGCTTCTTCGTTATCGGCGCTCTTGATGCGCAGGCCGAGCTTCTCGCCGGGTTTGATCTCCAGGCCGATAGCGCTCACTTCAATGTCAAATTCGTAGATCCGTCCAGGTTCCAGGGGATCGCGTTTGGTGTGCTTATGATAGGGGCGCCAGGGCTTGGACTTGGTCTCGTCAAGCTCCCTTTGCGAGCCGCGCAACCACCCGCGCGTGACCGTGCGTTCATTGCCATCAGCATCCTGATGCAGCAGGGTGACGAACCAGAGGACCTCGTTCGCGGTCGTCGATCCGTACAATTTCAGCGCGACCGGGCCGCACAATTCCGTCCGTTCCACGAATTTGGGTGTCCAGAACTTTACCTCTCCGCGATGGAAGGTGCCATCTTCGTAAGTGCTGGAGCCTTCATCTGGCCAATGTTCATGCTCGGACAGCAGACCGTTCGAATGCAGATAGAAGGGGGTCCAGCGGGTTCCAGGCACGGGCCAGCTTTCCACTTGCTTCCACTCTCCGGGCCCCTCAATGAAGAGTTGGACTGGCGGCTCATCAAGCATACCGGTGTCATTGCCTTTCAGCCAGTGGTCGAACCAGCGCAAGGCTTCGAAGGCATATTGATAGAGTGGGCGATCCAGATAGATCGGGGGTCCAATGGTCAGCCTGCAGGGGCCCTTCCATTCCTCAAATGCTCGGATGTCGCCGCCAAGGTGGATGCCGTAAAGTCCCCAATCGGCACCGAAATAGCCCGGAATGCTGGTGTCGGCCGCGAAGTCGACGGAACGTTCGCGGTAGAACGGCGAGTCCAGCTGTTGAAGGGTAAGCTCGTTCACCTGCGGCGAGTGAGCGGTGTCGGGATTCTCCAGCGCCTGGACGAGGTAAGGATTGGCCCGGATGTCCGGATCGGCAAGCGCTTCCTGGACAGCGGCGTCGTACTTCTCATCGCCCCACGCCTCACGCAGCTGGTTCCGCGTTTTGAGGAAAGGATTTTGCCTTCGATGCCAATATTCGAAGAAGGTGTGCGCGTAGATGCCGCCGTGAAAGTAAAAATCCCGATAGCCGTCGCTAAGGCCGTACATCGCAAAGATGGCTTTGAGCGCCGGCGGCTTGAGAACCGCCACCCGCTTCGCCAGAACCGAAAAATAGGATGCGCCGAGCATGCCGACGTTGCCGTCCGACCAGGGGCGTTTGCTGAGCCAGTCTATGGCCTCGTAAATGTCTTGGACGGTCTCCTTGTTCGGTTCGATGTTGCTGAAATAGCCCGTCGAGCCGCGTGCGCCGCGAATGGTGGCGATCACCATCACATAGCCTCTACGCACGAAGAAATTCGGGTCGCCCGATTCCAGCCAGGCGCGTGGATAAGTGAAGCCCACCGGCATCATCGGCGCGGCCTGAGCAGCGATCAGATAGGGGCTGGGCGCAAAGAGAACCGGAAACTGTTCGTCCGAGTCCGGCCGATAGATATCAGCTTCCAGTTCCACGCCATCAGCTACGGGAATCCTGATTCCGCGTTCGACCACAACATCATAACGGCGCGGAGACAAGCTCCAGTTGGTTGAAAACACGATAATCTCCCAAACTTGGCGTTTCTGCAGGCTGTTTCGTGCCGCAAGACGCCTGCGAGTCCGAACTCGTTGCCGCAGCGTATGCAGCGATAAGCAGGAAAATATCTTCCGTCAAAGATTTTTGATTTACAAGTTATCCCTATCGACATTGGGTCTCAGACGCCTTTGACAGACATTTTTCACTTGCCACAGTCCGTTCGCGCAGGCCCCTCCTCGTGCAGGCGTCGTCGGGCTAGGCGACGTCACTAATGATATCGGAAAAAGGACAAATTTTGGTGATTTTTGGCCACCGCGTCGGATCAGCCCTTTATCCGCTAGTCAATGCGGGCAGGGCATATCCGGGCTGACCGGCGTTTGCGCGGCGCATAGTGCTGTTTCGTCAGGCTGGCTTCTCGGCGAGCGGTTTACAGTCGGTTGCCTATATGTAATACCTTCAGGGGAAGATGTTTATGTGGCTGGCAAAGGCTGCTTGCTCGGCGCGGTCGCGACAAGTCCAATTAGGATAATCAGAACGGTATGACTGACATGGGTTTTGGGGGAAAAGTCGCAATTGTAACCGGCGGTGCGCGTGGACTTGGTTTCGCGATCGCCGAGGCCCTGGCGGCCGCAGGCGCCAAGGTCTTGGTCGGCGACGTCTCCGGCGCTGAGGACGCCGTCCATCAACTCTCCTCCACCGGTTCGGACGTGAAAGGCTGTTTCGCGGACGTCACGTCCGAGGATTCGGTCAGGGCTATGGTGGAGGCTGCTCAAGCGAGTTTCGGAAGAGTAGACATTCTGGTCAACAACGCAGCGATTGCCGCGGATATGGCCATGACCCGCTTCGAGGATATTTCCCCGAAGGCGTTTCTTCGCATGATGGAAGTGAATGCTCTAGGAACGTTCCTGTGCTGCCAGGCGGTATCGCCGATTATGCGGGCGCAGCGGTATGGCCGGATCATCAACATGGCGTCCGGCACCGCCTTTCGGGGAATGCCGTTCGTGAGCCATTACGTCGCCAGCAAGGGAGCTGTGATGACCCTCACGCGCTCGCTCGCTCATGAACTCGGCGAGGACGAGATCACGGTGAATGCCGTGTCTCCCGGCTATACGATTACCGGCCCCAACATGGCGAACGAAAGCTATATGCAGAAGGTGCGTCCGGAGGTCCTGAAACTCCGCGCGATAAAGCGTGATGCATATGCCGATGATGTAGTGGGGGCGGTGCTGTTTCTAGCGTCCGACGGGGCGAAGTTCGTGACCGGTCAGATTTTGGCCGCCGATGGAGGGGCCGTGTACCATTGACGGTGGCCGGACGCCTTCAGGCTCATTGAGGGCCGTTGTCCATAGGGGCCAGGCTTTCGGAAACGGCATCACTGTCTTCGATAAATGCTGCTCGGTCACTCGTTCGCGGCTTTTGACCAACGCTTTTCCCAACTAGGCAAGATCGCCGGGTTGCGAACGTGCGCAGGCGACACTCCGGCAAGGGCGCGAGTAATATTTTCGAGCCCCGCAGTAACCAACCCTTCCTTGGAATCCAGCGTGTGGCCAAGGGCGTGCGGCGTAAGAATGGCGTTAGGCAGGGTCCGCAAGGGGCTGTCTGCGGGCAGGGGCTCTGTAACAAAGACATCCAGCGCAATGGCGGTGAAGTGCCTATCTCTCGCCAGTTCGAACAGCGCCTGTTCATCGACCAACTGGCCGCGCGACATATTGACGAAAATGGAGCCCTGCTTGGTTCCGGCCAACCTTTCCCGATTCAACAGATTTTGCGTCTCCGGACGCAGGGGCGCCAGCAAACAGGTTACGTCGGCCGTCGCCAAAAGCGTTTCGAGCGAAACCACTTGCGCGCCGTACGGATAGGGCGGCTGTGGCCGCGGCGTGGAAATGAGGAGATCGATGTTCCACGCCTCTAGCCGCTTCGCTACGGCGCGGCCGATTGCTCCGAAGCCGATCAGCCCAACAGTCCGGTTTTGCAGCATCCGCGCCGGTCGCCGCGGCGCATGCATGCCTGCGGCGGTCATGGACCGTTCTGCGCCCGCAAGATCATAAGTAGCCGCAAGCATCATCAAGATGGCGGCTTCAGCCATGCTGTCCGTGTTTTCGGTAATCTGGCCATTGGCAACGACAATGTTGCGGGCGGTGGCCGCGCTTTCGTCAATGCCTTCGGTGCCGGTGTAAATCGAAACGACAGCCCGCAGGTTTCTTGCTGCATCCATATGCTGCGGTGTGACCGGGAACGCGCCGGGGCAGTAAAGCACATCGGCGTCACGCAAGGCATCAAGAAGCGAGCCCTGATCCGCGGCTGCGTTCAGATAAGCTGTTTCAATGCCCCGTTTTGCGAGTTCGACTTGGACGGGTAGAGCGACAACGTCGACCACATCGGAGCCGATGAGAACGACCTTTCCTTTCTCAGGGGTGATTGACATCATCGACGGCGCCTCCGTCCGATCTGCAAACTACAGCGCGACGACATGGTTCATCTCACTCCCCCTTGTGCGCACTGTCCTTCGGTGCGGCGATCGGGCTTCAACGCGCGAAACAGGATGGCTGACGAACGCCTGATTCCGATAATCCGTTACCGACGGCACCATGGCTTATGCAATTCGCTCGCGCTTTATGCGCGAGCCTTGATTATCGCGTTTGAATAAGAATCCATCGTCTTCCTGTAAAGACGTTTTATCCGCCAACTTCGTCTTTCTATGCATGCTTTTTTGCCCTATGGTCTAAAGGAGGGTACGGCGATGCGTTCGTTTCAAGGTCCGATCAGACCGCGCAAGCGGTTGGGCTTTCGGTGCGTGCATCCGTCGCCGCAGTGCGCACGTAACGTGCAATGGGATCGAGGAAATTTGGATGTCCGACGGAGCAGGCCGCGAGGCGAAAGTGGATTATCTGGCGCGACTTCGCCTGGATGGGCGCGGGGTTGTAGTCCTCGGCGGCGGAGATGGCATCGGGCGGCAGACCTGCCTTGCCCTTGCCCAGGCCGGCGCTCGCGTTCTGTGCGTAGATCTTGACCGTTCTCTCGCGGAAGATGTCGCGCGGGAAGTCGATGGTGAGGCATATGCCGCCAACATCATCAATCGCGAGGATATGGTTAAACTGTTCGACTTCGCCGGCGAGACGTTCGGACCGACTCTCAAGGGCATCGTGAACGTGGTTGGCGTTGCCTTCGTCAAGCCTTTCGATGAGATTGACGAAGAGACTTGGGACAAGCAGTTCGACATCGTTTTGCGCCACGCATATCACGCGCTTCAGCTGGGGGCGCCCTTGCTTGCCGCCAATGGCGGCGGCTCGATGACGTTTGTCGGTTCCATGTCCGGCATGGCCAGCATCAGGAACCAGACTGCTTATGGCGCGGCGAAGGCCGCTCTTCATCATCTCGTACGTGGTGGTGCGAGCGAATATGGGGCGCGGCAGGTCCGTGTGAATGTTGTCGTGCCGAGCTTTATTCGCACACCGCGCCTGGCCGCAAAGCTTGACCAGGCGATGTGGGACAAGATGTCTTCGACTACGCCGCTGGGACGAGTCGCCACGCCTGACGAGATCGCGGCGGCCATTCTTTTTTTGCAATCCGATCTGGCCTCGTTTGTGTCCGGCACCGTGTTTCCGGTCGACGGCGGCGTCACCGCGCAAAGCCCGCTCAGGGAATTCTGAAGCGAGCGGGGCGGAGGGATGGAAAAAAAGCATTCGAAGGGGAAGGACGGCGGCAGCCACGTCGAAGACCTCATGCTCTCCTGGGAAAGTGCTCGGCCGGATCTGGACCTGCGCGAATTCCTGCAAGGTATCGCTCTGATGCGACTTGGCCGCATTCTCGATCTGTCGTTCGATCGTATGTGCCGGCGGGATCATGGGATCAGCGGTGCTGACATGCGCGTGCTTTTTGCCCTGCGCCGCGCCGGTGCGCCCTTCGAGCGTCGCCCGACCGATCTGTTTAAGGCTCTTCTGGTCGCGTCAGGCACGGTCTCCCGGCAGATCGATCGGTTGAGTGAAAAAGGCTATGTCACACGCGGGCCGGATGCCAGCCACGGGGGAGGCTTTCTGATCGGCCTGACGCGAGAGGGAAAAGACGCCGCCGACTATGCGACGAACTTTCTGGCGACAAAGTCCCTGCTCTTGAAAGGTGGCGGGGGCATCCCGCCGGAACTGAAAGCCGCAGGGGAACAATACGTTTTCGCTTTGCTCAAGGAATTGGAGAGCCAAACCGATTACGGGGTCAACCTCCCGTCCCGGTGATTTTATTTCAACCGAACGAGACTTAACATTCGGCGAAATTCGCTCGCGACAATTCAACGGCTTTCGAAATCGAGAAGAAGCTTTTCACACAGTCGGGCAAGATGCGCGCGTTCGTCGCCGGACAGGCTGCGCTGCATTTCACTTAATGGCGATCCATTCGTTAGAGCGGTCATGGCCTGATCGGCCAATTCCAATCCGCGCTGGGTCGCCAGAACGGCCACGCCTCCGCCTTCGCCGGGGTGCGCGTGCTTTTCGATCAAGCCCATGCCGGCAAGTCGATCGAGCTGTTTTGTCATAGCCCCCGTGGTTACCATCTGCACCTCCGCAAGCTCCGCAGCCTTCGGGGCTTTCTGGAATTGCGAACGGCGTAGTATCATGAGGACGCGGATGTCCGACCCGCTCAACCCGAACTCTTTCCGGGCATAGCTATCATGCAGCCTCTCGATCAATTGGCCCAGTCGCATGGTGTGAACCAGGAAGAGGTAATCATTGGGATCAAGATCCGGGCGTTCGCGCGCCCACGTTTCGGTAACGTGGCGAGTGGGGCTGCCAAGGTTGCGCAAGCGGGGTCTGGCCATGAATGATCCTTCGTTTCTGAAACCGGAAGGCGGGACGCATTGGCGGATTGTCTTGAACGTCCAATGAGTATATTATGCTTCTAAGGAAGCGTAAACCCGAGTCGATGTGATAACCATTCCTCATACGGTCGGGCCGACGCGGGCGAAAAGTAGGAAGATTTGGAAGGAGGAAATGCCATGCATCCCAATGACAATGAACTGATGTGCCGGGTCGGACGCGGGACTGCGATGGGCACCGCGATGCGCCGATACTGGACTCCCGCCATGCAGTCGAGCGATCTGCCAGAGCCGGGTGGCGATCCGCGTCGGGTGGTCCTGCTGGGCGACGCCTATGTGGCTTTTCGTGGCGAAGACGGTGTGGTTGGCGTGCTTGACGAGGGATGCTGCCACCGCGGTGTCAGCTTGGCTCTGGGTCGCGTGGAAGGCTGTGGCATTCGCTGCATTTTCCACGGGTGGAAGTTTGCTCCCGATGGCGAGCTGGTGGATGCCCCGAACGTCGCGGATGAAAACTTCAAGAAGCGCATTCGCGCAAAATCCTATCCGGTGCGCGAAGCGGGCGGCCTGATCTGGGTTTACCTGGGCCCGGCGGAGCTTGAGCCTCCGTTCCCCCACTATCCGTGGTTCGATGTCGATCCGAAGCACCGTATCAATGCTTATCTCGTTGAGCAGTGCAATTACGTTCAGACGATGGAAGCCTTGTGGGACTCAAGCCATCTGAACTTCCTTCACCAGGGACCTCTTTCGCATGGCGGAGATTCGGACCTGGAATTTGGCAAGAAAACCCAGAGCCTTCTGCTGAGTTCGCAGCCCCGCTTTGAAGCGGAACCGACGGATTTCGGGTTTCACTATGCCGCGTTGAGACCCGACGGAGACCAGGAGATCGCGCGCATACAGGCATTTATTCCACCCTATTCGGAGCACAATCCCAATGGCGATCTCTGGATGTCGGTGGTTCCGATCGATGATTATAATTCGATCTATTTCCATGTCTGGTGGGACAACAGCCGGGAAATCGGCATCGAACCTTATCGTTCCGAACATCTCCAGTTCATTGGATTGGATGATGATGCGCTGCGCGCATTCGGCATGACTTATGATACCATAAATGATCCTCAGAAGCCTTATATCCACAACGGGTTCAAGCAAGACCGGGCCGCGATGAGGGCGGGCCAGAGCTTTTCGGGCTTCCACAGCTTCACGCAGGAAGATTCGGCGGTGCTGATGTCGGCCGGCCAGCTCAAGGATCGCAGTAACGAGCATCTCGCTAATTCGGATGCTGGTATCGCGATGCTCTACCGCACCTTGCTGAAGGTGGCGAGAAGTACGGAACGCGGCGAGGATCCGGTCGGGCTTCACGCGAATCCGATGCAGATCATCGGACGAACCGCTCCTGTTCCAAAGGGCGGAACGTGGCGGGATCTTGTGCCTCACAAAAGGCCCGCCAAGGCCAGTGTGGAGCCCGGCGTCGAAATGGCGGAAGCTTCGGCTGATTGAGGATTGTAGAGCGCAGCGGCCCGCGGCCGCTGCGCCATTCCTCGCTTGCGGCGACAATTGGGTTGCCGCCTGCATTGCCTTGGAGAAAGCATGAGCCGCTACGAGGGTGACGTGACCCCGGCCGTGCTCGCTGTAATGGCCGCTACGCCTGATCCACGCTTGCGCGAGATCATGGTATCACTGGTCAAGCATTTGCACGGTTTCGTCAGCGAGGTCCGGCTGAGTGAAGCTGAGTTCCGCGAGGCGACCGCCATCATCAACCAAATCGGCAAGCTCAGTAATGACGCCCATAACGAGGCGGTGCTGATGGCTGGCACACTTGGTGTCTCGTCCTTGGTCTGCCTTCTCAACAATGGGGACAAAGGGGCAAACCGAAACCGCTCAAAACCTGCTTGGCCCATTCTGGCGAATGCACTCGCCATCCACGGAGAACGGCGGCACGATCGTCAGGTCCGATACGGTGGGCCCGCCGCTGTTTGTCAGTGGGCGGGGTAATAGATTCCGAAGGCCATCCCATTTTCGGCGCGGAAGTCGACATCTGGCACGCGTCGCCAGCGGGCTTTTACGAAAATCAGGATGCGGAACAGGCCGACATGAATTTGCGCGGTAAGTTCACGACCGACGCCGATGGACGGTTCTGGCTGCGGACAATCAAGATGGGGGCTATGCGATCCCTACTGGTGGAGTTGTCGGTCAGTTGTTAACGGCACAGAGCCGTCATCCCTATCGCCCTGCTCATCTCCATGCTCTTATCGCCAAACCGGGCTATAGGGTATTGATTAGGCAAATCTATGAGGCCGCCGATCCGCACATTGCTTCAGACGTGCAGTTCGGGGTCACTCAAGCCACAACCGGCGATTATATTCTGCACGACGAGGCGCATCCGGACGATGCCACCGTGACGGCGCCCTGGTCTCGCTCGACTATACTTTCGTGATGGAGCGCGGTGAAACCGTTCTCCCGCGCGCTCCGATCAAAAATAGCCTGAGGGCTGCATTCCGGCAGAATGAAGCGGCGGCTACGCGCCATCGAGTGATGCTGTGTCCAACTCAGCCTGTTTCGAGCCAATCGCAAATAGGATCGACCCAACCCTCCAAGAGCTTGGCCAGATTCGATGACCCCGCCTTCAACGCAGCTATTGCGTTCGCTTTCACGTCCTCGTTCAGTCGAACTTGCGGGATGGCGACGTTCAAAGAGGCAAGCGGCATGCCTTCCTTTGTAAGTACAGGAACGCCAAATCCGACAATGCCCGCGCGATGACCGCGAAGCTCGGCGTAGCCGCGTTTGCATATTTCCTGCATGGCCTTGTGGTAAGCCGCTTTGGTGCGGATCGGTGAACTGCTGTCCTTGCAGACGACCTGATCGAAATAGCGATCGTGAAATTCCGGTTCCATGTATGCGATAATCGCCTGGCCGGACGACATCCTGTGGGGCGGTTCCCGCTCTCCTTGAATCATCGTATATTGAAGTTGCTGATTGCCGGGGATTGTCGTGATCGTTTCGATCATGGCGTCAACAATCATATTGAAGCCGGCCGTTTCCCCCGTAGCTTGGACTATGCGCTCCACCGTTGCGCGAGCCAATGAATCGAGAGTGTTTCCCGCGATGGACGCCTTTACCAATGCGCGCCATCGCTCGCCCACTTGATACGTGAAGCCATCCGGCCGCTGCACGTAACCGCCGACCATCAAGCTGCTCAGGATTTTCGTCAGACTGCTCTTGGGAATTCCCAGCGAGTTCGCAAGTTGGGAATGCGTCAATCCTGGTGGGGCGTGCACAAGAATTTCCATGACTTCGAGCGCGCGATCGGCAGATTTGACCTTATCTTTCTTTTCCGAAACGAACGGCACGTTCTTCATAGGTATCCTTTACCCCCAATCGGCTTGGGCGTGGGCACTTCTTTGACGCTAGGCTCGACAAATGCAAGCCCGGCTATTCTCCCATGACGCGTCGTCCCTCCCGCGGGAATAGCGTCGGGGGTGGTTGTATCATCAGGGATCTTCCCTGACTACTTGCAATGTTCCGTATAATGAACTAGTCCCCGATTAGGAACTTGAGAATCGGCGTGAGCGCTGGATCAGGCGCATCGTCAAAGTTTAGGAGTCGGTAATGGGATTGGAGCCGTCCGCGACTGAGGTCGACGTGCTGGTGGCGGGGGCCGGGCCGAGCGGCCTGATGCTGGCCATCGAACTGGGCCGGCGCGGCATTCGCGTGCTGGTTGTTGATGAGAAAGCTTCGACCGCTGTCAACCCTCAGGCAAATGCCACTCAAGCGCGCACGATGGAGCATTACCGGCGGCTTGGCTTTTCCGAGGATGTACGCAAACTCGGCCTTCCGGTCGATCATCCGACTGACATTGCCTACTTCACGCGCCTGACTGAGCGGGAAATTGCGCGCTTCAGCCTGCCGTCATCGGGGCAGAGCGGCGAAGTGGTGCGCAAACTGCGCGGTAGCTGGAGCGCGGCCGAACTGCCGCATCGCGTGTCGCAGAAATATGTCGAGGTGATCCTGCGGCGGGAAGCTGAGGCATGCGATACGGTCACGGTCCGCTTTCTGAATCGCCTGACCCAGTTCACGGACCATGGCGATCATGTCGAAGCGGTGGTGGAAGGCGTCGAGACCGGTGAAAAGCAGGTCATCCGGTCGCGCTTCCTGGTGGGGGCTGACGGCGGCCGAAGTCCGGTTCGGGAGGCGCTGGGCTTCGTTTACGAGGGCGAGGGCGAACGTCAGCGCGAGATGATGGGCGGACACATGCTGGCGGTCTATCTGAGGGCGCCGGATTTCTTCGATATCATGCCGCATCCCAAGGCGTGGATGTATTGGACCTTCAATCGTCAGCGCCGGTCATGGCTGGCGGCGGTGGATGGTCGGCAGGACTTTGCCTTTCACACCCAGATCCGGCCAGGTGAAATCGAAGGCGAAGTCACCGCTGAAATCGCGAAAGAGATGTTCTATCAAGCGCTCGGCAAGCGGATTGACGTCGAAGTGCTGTCATTCGGCATGTGGACCGCCGGCTTTGCTCTGGTGGCAAACCGGCTGCGCAAGGGCAATGTCTTCATTAGCGGCGACGCCGCGCATCTGTTCACGCCGGCGGGAGGGCTGGGCTACAACACCGCCATCGAAGATTCCGTCAATCTTGCATGGAAATTGGCGGAGGCAATTCGGGGACAGGCCGGTCCCGCGCTGCTTGACAGCTATGAGGCCGAACGCCGCAAGCTTGCCATTCGCAACACCGGTTTCGCGCGGGCTCTTGCGGACTCGATGGGCTTGTACTTCGCTCCGGCCGAAATTGAGGATGACAGCCCGGCCGGCGAAGAGGCGCGCCGCGCCGCGGGGGAATATTTCAACGGCCATACCCGGGCGGAGTTCAATATCCCGGGGATCACCTTTGGCGGTCGCTATGACGGTTCGCCCGTAATTCCGGACGATCCCGCGCCCATTCCGCTCGACGAGCCCTCCAGCTACGTGCCGACCGCAAAACCCGGTGGCCGCCCGCCGCATGTCTGGCTATCCGACGGACGAAGCATCTTCGACGTATTCGGCAAGGAATGGACGCTGCTTCGCCTGGGTCCGGCGGCGCCTGAGGCTGATGGTTTCCTTGCGGCGGCACGTGTGGCGGGACTGGATCTGGAAATCGTCACACTTGACGATCAAGAGATCCGGGATATCTATGAGGCCGACCTCGTTCTCATCAGGCCGGACCAGATTGTCGCCTGGCGCGGGGAGAGCGATGAAAACGCCGCGCAGGTTCTGGCATTCGTTAATGGCTTTGCCGAGACTTTGCCGATCAAGGCCGTGGGAGACGGTGCAGGGGAAGATCGAGAAGCGGCATGTCGGTAGAGCCGTTCACTTATCAAACCTCTGCGTACCGCGTCCTTTTCGGGTCCGGTATCCTACAAGAGCTTGAGGCTGAAATCGCGCGCTTGGGAGTGGCGCGGGCCATGGTGCTTTCCACTCCCCAGCAAACTGACCTTTGCGACACCGCGAGCACGCTTCTGGAAAGCCGTTACGCCGCGCGCTTCACCGAAGCGGCGATGCACACGCCGGTCGCCGTGACCGAACGGGCGCTGGCGGTCGCCAAGGCGGCGGGGGTGGACGGCTTTGTCGCTGTCGGCGGCGGTTCGACAACCGGATTGGGCAAGGCGCTGGCCCTGCGGACCGGCTTTCCGGTCGTGGCGGTGCCGACGACTTACGCCGGATCGGAAATGACGAGCATTCTCGGCCAAACCGAGCAGGGCGAGAAGACGACCCTGCGTGACGCCAAGGTTTTGCCGCGCACAGTGCTTTATGACGTCGACCTGACGAAAAGCCTCCCTCCGCTGTCATCCGCGCTTTCCGGATTGAATGCGATGGCGCATGCGGTGGAGGCCCTTTACGCGCGAAATCGCAATCCGGTCGTCAACCTGATGGCCGAGGAAGCCTGTCGCGCTTTGATGGAGGCTCTTCCGGCGATTGTCGCCGAAAAGGGCGGCTCGGCCGGACGGGAAGGGGCTCTCTATGGCGCATGGCTTTGCGGCATCTGCCTGGAGCAGACCGAAATGGGCGTGCATCACAAGTTGTGTCACACGCTGGGCGGCAGTTTTGATTTGCCGCATGCGGAAACCCATGCGGTGATGCTGCCGCATACGTTGGCTTATAACGCCGACTATGCTCCCGAGGCGCTGGACAGGTTGGCGCGCGCTTTTGGCGGTGCTGATCCGCTCGCCAGGATTTACGAACTGCTGACGTCACTCGGCGGTCCGGTAGGGCTCAGGGATTTGGGTATGCCTGAAGCCGGCCTGGAGCGCGCTCTCGATTTGGCCTTGGCCAAGCCCTATCCCAATCCCCGCCCTCTTGAACGCGCCGCGATGCAGGGGCTTCTCGCACGGGCCTGGGCTGGCGAACCGCCGGCACGCTGACAGAAGGAACAGATCGAATGCACGGAAACAACGACAGCGAAGGGCTGACCCAGGCAGTTATAGAAAAGGTGTCTGGCGCAGCAGATCCGCGCGTGGCGCAGACCGGAGCCGCGCTGATCCGACATCTGCACGCTTTCATACGCGACGTTCGGCCTACTCAGGAAGAGTGGGAAGCGGGGATCGCGTTTCTCACCGATACCGGGCACATGTGCGATGACAAGCGTCAGGAATTTATCCTCTTGTCGGATGCACTCGGCGTTTCGATGCTGGTCGACGCGATCAATCACGGCGATGATCCGGTAGCGACGGAATCGACCGTGTTCGGACCGTTTTACCATCCGACCGAGGAATGGCCGCAGGGCGCGGACATATCGGGTACGATGACAGGGACGCCGCTGTTCGTTTCCGGCCGCGTGCTGGACAATCGCGGCAATCCGCTGGCCGGCGCGGTGGTGGATGTCTGGCATGCCGACGATCAGGGCTTTTACGACGTGCAAATGGAACGTCTCGAGGGGAAAGACGCTGGCCGCGCCTGGTTCCGCACTGACGGCGAGGGGCGGTTCCATTTCTGGACCATTCGTCCTTCCCCCTATCCGATCCCGAACGACGGGCCGGTGGGCAAGATGCTTGCGGCCCAGGGCAGGCACCCGTTTCGCCCGGCCCATGTTCATTTCATGATCCAGTCCGATGGTTATCGAAAGCTGGTCACGCATCTTTTCGAGGAAGGCAGTCCCTATCTCGATTCCGATGTCGTTTTCGGTGTGAAGCCCTCGCTGATTTGCGAATTTACCGAGCATCAGGGGGGCGTTGCACCTGACAACCGCCGGATGGACGGCGAGTGGCGCAGCCTGAACCACGACTTCATCCTGACTCCCCTCGCGGATGCCGCGTAAGGAGCCAGCTATGAACAAGGTGTTTCCCAATCCCACGGTCGCGCTGGGAGGGTTATTGTTTGACGGGATGAGTATCATGTCTGGGGGATTTGGGCTTTCGGGCA
>NZ_DAIMZT010000037.1:0-29857 GCF_036733805.1 Novosphingobium sp.
ACCCGGTTATCCCGAGTGCTGCGGCATATAACCCAAATGGTTCGTTATGTCAAGGCGGATGTGCGACATCCGCCTTGCAATCAGTACGCAAAATCCAGTTCCAGCCAGAACTTGCGCGTGCTCACGCTGAAGTCCTTGGCCTGATAACCGGCGTATTTGGCCAGGACCGCGAACTGCCGAACCTTGAAACCAAGGCTGGCATCCCATTCATTGCCGTAATGCTTGCCACCGGTGTCGCTGTCAAAGCGATGATATGTCACGGCGGCGTTAAGGCCAGGCAGCGCCTTGACTTGAGTGAACTTGTACGCAGCGCCAGCATAAGCATCCTGCAGCCCGGCGTAAGCCGCGGTCTGCGGCGTTGTGAGGAACATGTCGGCCCAACCGTTGAACTTGTGCAGCGTGGCCATCGGCGTCTGCACCGCCCATCCGTTATCTGCCCCCAGCTTTTCGTAACCGGCCAAGACACTCAGGTTCGCCACGGCGACGCCGGCTTCCGCGGCAATGTAATCGGCGCTGTAATGGTGCGGATTGGATGCATAGTTCGATTGGCGCGCATAGCTGCCGGCCAGGTTCAGCTTGGCCCTGCCGGCCAGCGGCAACGTGGTGGTCGCCCGCACGCCGTAAGTCTGAGAGCTGTTGGCGAAGACGATCGCCTCCTGGTAATCCAGCACATAAGCAAAGCCCTTGATGTTCACCGGCCCCGCCTTCACCCCAACGCCGGCCAGAATGAACTCTCCATCATAGGCCCGGCGCGGACCCGCATCGACGCCGAAAACCGTGTGCTGGCTGATCGAGTACGTACCGTCGAACGAAACCGGGCCGACGTTAAGCTCTCCCCGGACCGCGTCGAACGTCTGTTCGTTCTGGCGCCATGCCACTGAACCGACCCAGCGTTGATCGTCGAGGTTGATGCGCTGACGGCCGATGGTCACGGCCACGGTCTTGGTCTTGTATTGCAATTGCAGCCGGTTGAGATCGACGTTTTCGGGATCGGCCACCACCGAATACGCGGGACGGCGCTGGCGGCTCGGGCTTGGGAAAGAGAACGCGTTATAGTCGTTGTCGATAGCAAGCGTGCCCTGAGCCTCAGCCAGCAGCGAGAGATTGTGCATCTTGAACTCGGCCCCAGCGCGCAGCCGCATGGTTACCGCGTCAGCGTTCTTCAAGGCATTGTCCTGATCGACGTGCTCCCAGCGCAGGCGCCCGTCGATGATTGGATCGATGGTCAGATCGTCGCTCACCTTGATCGGGTCCCCCGGCGCGGCGAACGCGGGCGAAGCGGCAGCGAGCGGCGCCGCAAGGACTGCGGCCGCGAGAATTATCCTCATGTTCGTTTCCCTTCCTGACGTATTTTTTACCTCGTCAGGCCCTTCTCCCGGTGACCGGCCGCGCGCTTGGCGGTCCGGAAAAGATGGCGCCCGGATTGGTGCTTTTCCGATCCGGGCGCCGGCAATATCAGATACGCACGCCCTGGATCGCGGCGCCCCATGTGGTCCTCCACCGGCTCTTGACCGCGGTCAGGCCCAGCAGCGCCACCACCGCCAGCGCGGCGAAGATCAGGAAGCCGAGCGAAGCGCTGCCCGTCAGCTTCTTGGCGAAGCCCAGCGAAGAGGCGAGGTAGAAGCCGCCTACGCCGCCGCCGAAGCCGACCAAGCCGGTCATCACGCCGATCTCCTTGCGGAAACGCTGCGGCACCAGCTGGAACACCGCTCCATTGCCAACCCCCAGCGTGCCGAGCGTGGCGATGAAGAGCGGCACGGCGATAGTCAGCGAGGCCGGGCCCGTGGCGATCACGCAAAGCAGCGCCGCCGCGACTATGTAAACGACGGTCAGCGTCTTGATGCCGCCGAAACGGTCAGCCAGCGCACCGCCCATGGGACGCACGAGCGAACCCATGAACACCGCCGCCGCGGTGCAATAGCCCGCGATCACCGGCGTAACGCCGAAGCCGTCGGTGTAATACGTGGGCAGCGAGTTGGATAGGCCGACGAAACCGCCGAACGTTACCCCGTAGAACAGCATGAACCACCAGGCGTCCGCTTCCTTGAGCACTTCGGCATAAGCGGAAAGCGGCTTGGGCGCCGGCTGATTGGGGCTGTCTTTCGCAGCGATCAGATAAAAGACGAAAACGGCGATAAGCGGGATCAGCGCCAGGCCGAACACATTGGTCCAACCGTAAGCCTTGGCGAGCAGCGCGGCGAAAAGTGCGGCGAATACCGTGCCCGAATTGCCCATGCCGGCAATGCCCATGGCCTTGCCTTGATGCTCAGGCGGATACCAGCGGCTGGCGAGCGGCAACGACACCGCAAAGCTGGCTCCGGCAAAACCCAGGATGACGCCAAGCGCCAGGGTGCCTTCGAAGCTGGAAATGCCGAAGTGCCAGGCGATGGCCAGCCCGGCAATAACGATGACCTGGCTGATCGTGCCGGTCAGCTTCTGTCCGATGCGGTCTCCCAGAAAACCGTTGACGATGCGCAGAACCGCGCCCGCCAGCGTCGGGATGGCGACCATCAATCCCTTCTGAGCAGGGTCGAGGCCAAGCTCCTTGGAAATGATCGGCGCCAGGGGGCCAAGCATGACCCAGACCATGAATGCGACGTCGAAATAAAGAAATGCGGCGAACAGCGTAGGTCGATGCCCCGCCTGCCAGAAACTCTTGCCTGTTTGCCCGGATTCCATGCTGGTGTCCCCCCTTGTCATGGCTAATGTACTCATTGACACGTCCCCTTCGGACTTGACGAGATTGCTGTGAAACCGATCCTCGCGCGGGCGGGCGCGCATGTGCGCTTCAGGCCCGTGCGTGCGAGGGAGTGAATGGGTTGCGCGACGAGGGACAGCTCGTGCTGGCGGCGGGCTTTGCAAGCGCCACAGGGCCGCGTGAGGAAAATCAGGATTTCGGCGGCGTCCACCTGGGCAGCGCGCTTGAGCGGGAGCGTCAAGGCGTGATCGCCGCCGTGGCCGACGGGGTCAGCGGCGGCAAGCGGGGCCGGGTGGCGGCCGAACTGGCGATCCGCACCTTGATCGAAGGCTTCTATGCCATGCCGGACACTCTCGGTCCGGCGCGCGCCATGCATGCGTCCGTCAATGCCTTTAACCGCTGGCTTCATGGCATGGGCCAGGGCGACGACATGAAGAACGCGGCGACCACATTCACCGCGTTCGTCCTGCGCGGTCGCCGGGCCTATCTGGCCCATGTGGGCGACAGCCGGGCCTGGCGTTTCGCCGGTGGCCGGCTGGCCTGCCTCACCACGGATCACGTCCGCCCCGAGCCGGACTTGCGCCACGTGCTGATCCGCGCGATTGGCATGGAGGCCGAATTGCGGTTCGATCATGCGACGATCGAACTGGCCGAGCATGACCGTCTCCTCTTGACCACGGACGGTGTTCACGGTCCGCTCAGCGCAAACCGGATCGCCGCCATCCTGGGCCAACAGAAATCGGCCGAAGCCACTGTCGAGGAACTTGTCGAAGCGGCGTTGGAAGCCGGGGGAAAGGACAACGCGACGGCCGTGCTGATCGATGTCGTCCGCCTGCCCGCGCCCAATCACGAAGGCATCCTCTCGGGCCTTTCCGCCCTGCCCGCGATCGCGCCGCCGGCGCCCGGCACCGGCTTCGACGGCTTTCGCATCGAGCGGGTGCTCAGCGAGGGACGCTACGCCATCTTGCTCGCGGCCGAAGATGGGGAAGACGGCAGCAAGGTCGTGCTCAAGTTTCCGCGGCCCCACGCGCTTAGCGAAAGGGCGATACGACTGGCTTTTGCTCGCGAATTGCTGCTGGCGCAGCGGGTCGCAAGCCCGTTCGTACTGGCCGCGCATCCGGTTCGGCCCGAACGGCAGACCGCGCTTTACTGCGTACAGCCCCTGCTTGAAGGCGAAACGATGGCCAAGCGCCTGGAACGCGGGCTGCCACCGCTCAAGCTGGCAGTCGAGCACGCCGTCCGGCTGACCCGCGCCATCGTCGCGCTGCACCGGCTGGATGTGATTCACCGCGATATCAAGCCCGACAACGTCATGCTGACAAGTGACGGCGGGTTGAAGCTCATCGATCTTGGCGTCGCTCGCCTGCCCCGCGTCGAGGATTTTCGCGGCGATGAGATTCCCGGCACACCCGGCTTCATGGCTCCCGAACAATTCGCCGGAAACGCGGGAGACGAGCTGACCGACCAGTTCGCCCTCGGCGTCACGCTTTATCGCTGGCTCACCGGGCACTGGCCGTTCGGCGAGCAGGAAGCCTTCCAGCGCCCGCGCTTCGGCCGGCCGGCGCCGCCCTCGCGCCATCGCCCCGAAATTCCCAGCTGGCTTGATGACGTGATCCTGACCGCGATCCAGCCCGAACGCGACGCGCGTTTCGGGGATACCGTGGAATTGCTGCGTGCGCTGGAGCGTGGGGGATCGCTGGAAGTCGTGCCTCGCCGGCCGGTGCCACTGATAGAGCGCAATCCCGCACGCTTCTGGCAACTGGTCAGCGTCGCGCTGGCGCTGGCGCTTTTCCTGTCGCTGATCCTGCGCTGATCGGCCTTGCCCCATCAGACTACGTGCTCCGCCCGGCGCACAACGCAGAAAAGCCGCCTCGACTTGACCTCGAAAAAGAGATCAGATCGGGCGGCACCGTTGCCACGCAATGTTACTGGTTAAGCAGAAGGCCGTTTGCCCGCCCGTCCTTGAGCGGCATCACTTCTGCTGCAAGTCGATACCTAAGCGATTCGCGGCAGCGCCGTAAAGCTTTTTTTGCGTTGCAACAAAAATCACTTTACGGAAGTTTGGCGATGTAGCCGGGAAGATCGGCGGGATCGAAGGCTATGCCGTCGAAAAAACGATTACTTTCCAAAGTCATCACCCCCTGCTGTGTGCTGACGGACGTTTTCTGCCTGAGACTGCCCTCGACCTTGGAGCTGGCGCCGGGAAGTGGTTCACCCGTGCCCAGAAGTGCGCTGCGGTATACGTCCGGGCGAAATACACGACCCGCCTTGCGCGCATGGCCGGCGTCATAAGTGATGCCATCCCACCGCACCATCTGCGTATAAAGCCATTCCGCCTGGCTCACCCAGGGAAAGTTCGCCGCCTCCCGGTACTGGAACATGAAGTCGGGATAATGAACCACCGGTCCGCCCCGCGCAATGAGAAGGCGGTCAGAGATCGCGCGGTGGATCAGTGCCGCAGAACCATCAAGATATTCCGATCGCGCCAGGATGTTCGCATTCAGATCCCAATTGGCGGGATCGACGAAATGCGCGCCCGCCTTGCAGAGCGCACGGATCAGGCGCTCCACGCTTTCGCGCTTTTCCTCGAGCACGTTTTCGCGAAGGGCCAGGACCTTTTCCACGCCGCGCCGCCAGATCTGCGCGCTGGACAGCACGATCTCGCCCGCACCCTGTTCCACCGCCACGCTGTTCCAAGGCTCGCCCACGCAGATGCCGTCCACCTCGCCCTGCTTCAGCGCATCGGCGCAGAAGGGCGGCGGCACCGTGGATATCTCCACGTCGTGATCCGGGCGGATGCCGCAGGCCGCCAGCCAATAGCGCAACATGTAATTGTGGCTCGAATAGCGGTGAACGACGCCGAAGGTCAGCGGCTTTCCTGCCGCACGCCGCTCATCCGCGATCACCTTGAGCGCCGCGCCGACTTCGGCCGGCATTCCCATCTGCCCTTCGGGCCGGACCTGACGGGCCAGTTCCGGTCGCAGCGTGATCGCATTGCCGTTCAAACCCAGCACGAAAGGCACTGAAAGGGGCTGCGCCGGGCGGCCCCGGCCCAATGTGGCGGCAATGGCCAGCGGCGCGATCAGGTGCGCCGCGTCGCTATGGCCGTAAAGCAGGCGATCGAGCACGGTGGCCCAGCTCATGTCCTTTACAAACCGCAGCGAGACGCCCTGCTCTTCGGCGAACCCGTGTTCATGCGCCAGGATCGGCAGGCAGGCGTCCACCAGGGGAAGAAAGCCGATGGTCAGTTCGGTACTCACGTCGCAGCCTCCCCCTGATTTCCGGGACCCATGAGGTTATGGGCGGTAACAATCGCCTCGGCGATTTCGGCAATGCGCTTGCCCTGGTTCATCGCCGCCTTGCGCAGCTCCGCATAAGCGGCAGGCTCGGGCAGGTTCCGGCTGTTCATCAGGATCCGTTTCGCCTGGTCGATCATTTCCCGCTCAGCCAGCTTGTTCTTGGCTTCCGCGAGATCCTTCTGCAACCGGGAGAACGCATTGAAGCGCGTCACCGCAAGGTCCAGGATCGGCCTGATGCGTCCCGGCGCCAAGCCGTCGACGACATAAGAAGACACCCCTGCCTCGACTGACGCCACGATTGATTCGTCATCTGATTCATCGACGAACATCGCGATCGGCCGCTGTAGCGCGCGGCTGACGGTGAAATATTCTTCCAGCACGTCGCGCGAGGGGTTGCCCAGGTCCATCAGCACGATGTCGGGATCGATCTCCCCTATGCGCGCAAGCAGGCCGCGCCTTTCCGTGACCACGAAAAGCTCGCAATCATCCAGCATGGCCAGGCCCTCCTGAATGATGGAGGCGCGCGCGGCGCTTTCGTCGATGATGGCTATGCGCATGGCCCGCCTTCTGCAGTGCAGCGATGGAAGTGGCAAGAGGAAGGATCGGCCCTGCTTATCGCGCCGTCAAATCCTCCGAAACGGGGCCAGTTACGGTAACGGCGCAGTGATCGTCCGACTAGGCACGTTGCCATGCACAAAGCTCAAGAGGTCGGCGAGGCCAACCCAAGGCGCGCTCATTCGGACAAGGGACTGGACTTGCAGCGCACGTCATCGTCAGAGCCCATCACTCCGGCGTCAGGGCTATCCCGCGCATATGGATGACCGGACGAGCGCTAGTGGCCTGGTGGTCGTACTGGGCGGAGGGGTGGCGGGACTGGCCGCTGCCGGCAAGCTGCGCCGCGCCGGCTGGCGCGTGCGGATCATCGAAAGAGCCGGCAGGCTCGGCGGAACTCACCGTTCGCGCCAGATCGGGCCTTACACGTTCGATGTCGGCTCGATCTTTTACGAAAGCGATGCGAAGCTGTTCGATCTTGCGCCAGGCGTTCGGAACCTCTGCCCGCAAGTGATGCGCGTCCAACGCCGCGTCGCACCTGACGGAACGATCCGGCATTATCCGCTGGAACCGCGCGAATTCCTGCATCAACGCCCCCTGTGCCTGGCGCGCGCGATCATTGACCTGGGCTGGTCCCGCCTTACCCTGCGCCGCGACGGAACGCTTGACGCCATTGCCTGCCGGCGCCTGGGCCGGTCGTTCTTCGAAAGCAGCGGCCTGGCGTCCTACATCGCGCGATTTCACCAAGCTCCCGCCAGCCAGATCGACGAATCCTTCTTTCTGCGCCGGATGGCCTTCGTGGAACGCGCGACCAGGCTCGGCGCACTCGCCCGGCTGGCTCTGCACGGGATGGTCACGGACCGTCCACTGAACGCCAAATCACGCAAACCGCTCCATGTCCGGCCTCGCGACGGCGTCGACCCGATTTTCGACCGGATAGGACGAAACCTCATCGCAGCAGGTGTGCAATTGACGCTGGGTGAGGAACTACAGTCGCTCCGGCGCGAGGGAGCGCTTTTTCACGTGCAGACCACCTCTGGGGCCTTTCGCGCGCAGGCGGTAGTGAGCACCATCCCTCTGGACACGCTTCACCGCGCGATCTTCGGTGCGGCCAGCGGCCTGACCTCACTGGACATGATGACACTGTTCGTTTCCGCTGCATGGCTCGATGCCCGGCTGGGCAACGTATTGTTCAATTTCCATCCGCTCGGGCGCTGGAAAAGAGCGACCATCTATTCGCGCATCTATCCCACGCCGTGCACTGGGCGGGAATTTCTGGCGGTCGAAACCACGGTCGCGGCGTCGGGACAATACGATCCGCAAGCGATCTTCGAGGATTTCCGCCAGCACGTCGAACAACTCGGCTTGGCCGCCGGCCTCATTCTGGAAGGTTATGAGCACGTGGAAAACTGCTATCCGCTCTACCACACCGGATCGCAATCGATCCTTGCCCAGATACTGCACCGGATCGCCCGGACGGGAGTAGTGCTGGCGGGCCGACAAGGACGATTCGAATACCTGCCGACATCAAGTGGCGTCATCCGACGCGTGATCGAGGAACTCGACGTCGCCGGCCCAGTCCTCCCAACCTCCGAAATGGCGGCATGAGATGACGGCTTGTGCGTCCTCCCCCAACGATGCCGTCCTATATGACGACGTCGGGCTTCCGTATGTCTTGCGCGGCCCGGCGATCAGGCCGCATCGCAGCGATGCGCGCGCGCGCATCTTCAATGTGAAGTATAGTCCCAACCTGGGTGACGGCTTGCTTTCCGAATGCCTGGAACAAGCGCTGATAGAGAGCGGAGCGGCGGCCGATACGTGGTCGGTCGACCTGGCGGGACGCACCGGTTACGCTTCCGGGCCGGAAGGTCGCGCAATGCAGATGCGCGTGTTGCACACTCTTCCCGATCCGCTGCGCAGACTGGCGGTCCGCTTGCCGCTTGCGGTCCAATCCCGCCGCCTTTGGCGCCCTCATTATCGGCAAGCCCTTGCCGAAGCGGATTGCGCGGTGATCGGCGGCGGCAACCTGATTACCGACCTCGACCTCAATTTTCCGACCAAGATCGGCCTTGTGGTAGAGGAGTGCGCCCGGCGCAGCCTTCCGGTATTTGTCTATGGCTGCGGCGTATCGGAACATTGGAGCGCGCGCGGTCGCGCCCTGTTGGAACGCGCCCTTGACCGGCGCGTGATCCGCCGGGTCTTCGTGCGGGACGAACGCTCTCGCCATATCTGGAATGAACTTGCCGGGACCGCATGGGGGCTGGAGGCGACGCCGGTGCGCGATCCGGGCCTGCTGGCCGCCGAACGCTATGGCATCCCGCCCCGAAATGAGAATGATGAACCGCGGCCCATAGGCATAAACATCACAAGCCCCATCGCTTTGCGATACCATGCCCGCGAGGCCCCCTCTCCGACCGAACTGGAAGCGTGGTATCTCACCCTGGCAAACGCATTGGTGGAACAAGGCCATCGCATCGCAGTCTTCACTAACGGCAGCCCGGAAGACCGCGCCGAGGCGCGACGGTTGCGTCCTGCACTGCAGGCGCTGGGCGCGCATGGCGCGGTCAGCTTTCCGGAATTAAGCACGCCGGCGGAACTGACCCGCTTCATTGCCGGCCTTGGCGCCGTCGCCGCGTTTCGCATGCATGCGGTGATCGCTGCTTATTCCTGCGGCGTGCCTTTCCTGGCGCTCGCCTGGGATCCCAAGCTCAACGCATTCCTGAGTTCGATCGACCGCGAACAATGGCTGTGCCGTCCGCTTCAAGTCTCAGGTGCAGCAGCCGCAGCACAACTTCTGGATGCAATGCGCAAAGGCATCCCCGAACCCGAACGCCGACGGGTGATCGGGCAAGCGCGGCGAGGCGTCATCATGCTGCAGGACGAAATCGCGCGGGATCTGACCAGGCCATGAAACTCCTCTCGTCCCTCTGCGCTTGCGGCCTTGCCACGCTAACCGGCCTGGACATGGTTGCGACGCAAGCGCAGACCTCTTCCCCTACACGCCTCGGCGCGGCTTCCAACTTCTCGCAAGGTTGGAATGAAACAAATGCGCAAGCCGCGCTCGACCTGCCGCTGCCGCGCCTGCGTGACAGCATCCGCTGGGAGGATGTAGAGCGAACGCCCGGCCGATACATGTTCGATCGACCGGCAACGACCTGGCCGGATCGCTTGGCAAGGAACGGCGCTGCCGTCACCTTGACGCTCAACTGGGGCAACCCGCTTTACGACAACGGCGAAACGCCGCATTCGCCAGAAGCGCTTGCCGCGTTCGGGCGCTTCGCTGCGGCAGTGACCCTGCGCTTTCCGCAAATCGATACGCTCGAAATCGGGAACGAGGTGAACAGCGGAAATTTCGTGACCGGCCTGGTGAAAGATGCGGGGCTGGCGCGGCGCGATGCATACCATCTTGCCATGGTTCGCGCCGCAGCCGAGGCGGTTCACAAGGTGCGGCCAGAAGTGAAGATACTCGGAGGCTCCACCCATTCGCTGCCGGCAGGCTACCTGTGGCCCCTGCTTGACCTGCCGGGAGCGGAGGACATTCAAGGGCTGGCGGTGCACCCCTATACCACGCCGATCGATCAACTGCCGGCGCAAGTCGGCCTGCTGCGCGGGCGCGGGCCGGCCGCCGCCCTGCCCCTCTATGTCACTGAGTTCGGAAGTCAGGACGCGCAGCGGGCGTCGGACGATCTGATGCGAGGCTATGCCACGCTGGCGACGCTCGGCACTGCCGAGATGGACTGGTATCCCTTCAACGAACGTGGCGATGGCCTGATCCCGTTGGTGCAGCGTGACGGATCGCTGACAGAGGCCGGCAAGGCGTTCCGCTTTGTCCAGTCCCGGCTCGTCGGTCGGGTCGCGCGCGATGTCAGCCCGGACAGCTTCACGTTCGCTCGCCTGTTCGGCGGCACTATCGAGGTGGTCTGGGGGGCGCCGCGCACCGTGACGATCGATGCGCGCAAAGTCACCGCCTATGACGCCACCGGCGCGCGCCTCGCCCCAACGGGACTGACGCTGCGGGAGGATCGGGCATTGGTGCTGATCGGCGCTGAGCCGCTCAACTCCGGCTCGCTGGTGCAGTTCGGCTGCACCCCGCTGGTCGCTGACAGCTTTTATCAGTTCGACTATCCCTCATCCGGTGCATTGCGGGCAGCGAAAGACGGCTTTGAGCGCTTCCTTCGCTTCGCTGGAACAGATACGCCGTTCGAAGTGATGCCAGGCCAGCAGCGCTCCGGCGTGCTCTGGACACCTTATCTCGGGCTGGCCGACCTCGGCAATCTTCGCCTGACGGCCGATACGATCGTCCCTGCCACCGGCGGCAGGGACAATGCCGTGGTCCACCGCTATCGAGCCGCGAGTGACGGCCATTTCCGTTTACGGGCGACGTTCGAAGTCTCGCCTGATAGTGCGGACGGCATCACTGTCTCCATCATGCTGGACGGGCGCGAACTTTTCGCCCGGTCCGGGACCGCGCCCGTGAAGATCGAGCTTCCGCTGACGCTGCGCAAGGGGCAGGCCCTCTCTTTCGCGGTCGGACCCGGCGGCAATGCGCGGGGAGACATCACCCGCTATCGCATCCAGATTTTCGACCAGGATCGCTGTGCGAACAGCCCTCGCTGATCCGGCTTCCGATTCGCACCGGCCCATCGCGTTCAAGTAGCCTCAACCTGCGCGATGCAGGGTTCAACAGCCGTTTGGGCGGAAAAATCTGCTCATCAAATGCGATTTTGTTGGCGACCGCCCTGTTTTCCATCGGTCAAACGTGGCGGTAAATCTCCCTAACTCCGGGAGCGATTGAGCGCATATTCGGCCCCGCTCGCCGAAATAGCTGAAACGTCCTTCCCCGCGTGGTTAATTTTTCCAACCCACTCCATCCCGTCGACGGGCGCAAATGCGCAAGGTTTTACCTTTCGCCATTTAAGCGCGACAGTACGTGTATGTATGTCCCCATATAAAAGGTAAAACCTTCGATCATACATTTATGTATTTCGTGGTTAATTTGGATTTACTGCATCTCTACAGGCGGCGTTTAGCAACCAGCCCATACCCGTCAGAACGTCGCGGATTTCGGCGCATGAAGCCCAATCCGCCGCCATAACGCTACAGCCACGGGATCGCATCATGACTGACACACACACGGTTGCTCCGACCGCGAGCACAGTAACACCTGCAAGTTGTTTCTATAACGATACTTATGAAAAGAAGGAATGGTATCTGGATGGATCAACGCTTTCACCATTGAGCATCGACACATACTCGGCCTGGAAGGATTACAACGGCGCCGGCGTCAAGATTGGCGTCATTGATTCCCAGATCGACTTTCTCGATAAGGACTTGTGCAAGGCTTACGACACCTCGCAAGATTACAACTTCGCGCTTTGCACCAGCCAGGTCACGATCGATCCGGCCAACTTGCCTTATTTCCATGGAACGGCCGTCGCCGGCGTCATCTCGGCAGAAGCCAACAATGGCTTCGGCACAGTCGGCATCGCATCAGGCGCAACGCTCGTCGGCCTGGGCGTCGATTACAATTCTAGCCAGGTTACTGACCAGATCGTCGCGGCGCTCAAGGCGTCAGCCAAAGTCGACGTCGCCAACAACAGCTGGAGCTTCGTTTCCAACTTCGAAGATGATTTCAACAAGCACCCGGAATATGCCGAAGCTCTAAAATACGCTGTCAGCACCGGGCGCGACGGCCTGGGCACTTCATTGGTATTCGCGGCCGGCAACGCGGGAACCGGCGGCACGTCCAATTACCACAACTTCCAGAACTCGCCCTATTCCATTGCGGTCGGAGCGGTGAACCCAGACGGAACGCCTGCTTGGTTCACCAGCCTTGGCGCCAATGTCCTGGTTTCCGCAGCGGGGTCGGGCGTCTACACGACCGCGCTGAAGGACCGTTTTGCCGATTACAGTGGAACTTCGTTCGCCGCGCCCGCCGTAACTGCGGCGGTTGGTCTGATCCTGCAAGCAAACCCCAATCTGGGCTATCGCGACGTGCAGCAAATCCTGGCCTATTCCGCCCACCGCGAAGGATTGGCGGACAGCGCCAATTTCGGGGACGGCTGGCGCACAAACGGCGCGACGAACTTTAACGGCGGCGGCATGCATTTCAGCGACGCCTTCGGCTATGGTTTCTTGAACGTGCACGACGCGGTTCGCCTTGCGGAAAGCTGGACAGAGCAACAGACGTACGCGAACCTCGATAGCGTGTGCGGCTCCGTGAAAGTCGGAAAGACCCTGGTGGCCGGATCGAACGATCACATCTCGGCCCAGATCCATCTCGATCAGGCGATCGATATCGAGCACGTGCAGCTCGGACTCGATCTGCGCTGGGTCGATACGGGCGATCTCGATGTCTACCTGACTTCGCCGGACGGCACGACGGTGCGCCTTGTCTATGACCTGCCGGGCCAGGATCGCGCGGGGAGCCTGCGCAACTTCGTGTTCGATTCCGTTGCGTCAATGGGCGAACAATCGGCCGGGAACTGGACGATCGATGTTTACAACCGGGATCCCGCCGCGGTTGACAAGACCGGTGCGCCAATGACCGGCCTGTTCCAGGGCGCCACCCTGACTGTCACCGGCAATGGCGACGGCTTGGCGAACGACACTTACGTTTACACCGACGAATTGGGCACGCTGTACCACGGCGCGGATCTTGCGGCGCGCAGTGTGCTTAACGACTTGAATGGCGGCACCGACACGATCAATGCGGCCGCGGTCACCTCGAACTCGGTGATAGACCTGTCCGGCGCATCCAAGTCCGTGATCGCTGGGGTCACCGTCTCGATCGCGGCGAACACGATCGAGAATGCCTTCGGCAGCGACGGCAACGATACCCTGATCGGCAGCAAGGCTGCCAATATCATCCACGGCGGGCGGGGCGACGATACGATCTACTTCAGCTTCGGCAACGACGTGCTGGACGGCGGCCAGGGCAATGACCGGCTGATGGTCAACACCGCCTTCGACAGCATCACCGGCCAGGTCACGAGGGACGGTGCGGTAGTGATATCGGATCGCGCCGGCGACGTTTCCACCGTTTCGGGCGTGGAAACCTTCGTCTTCTCCGACGCGACTTATTCCTATCAGCAATTGCAGACGCTTTTCCGGCCTGCCACTGGCGCAACTTTAGCGTCTGCAACGATCTCTGCGCCGCAGGCCGTTGCAGCGGCAAACGTCATGAGCGGCACTGCGGACGCCGACAAGATCAAGGGAACCAACGCTGCCGATGTTATCGATGGCAAGGCCGGGGACGACTTCATCAAGGGCTGTGATGGCGATGACCGGATAGCGGGCGGCGGCGGTCACGACCGGCTGTACGGCGGCGCCGGGGCCGACACGTTCGTGTTCGACATCACGCATCGTGACGCACTCGACACGATCTACGACTTCGATGCGCGCGAAGGAGATCGTATCCTCGTGACCGGCCTCAACGCCAGTGCCGGGGCCAGGTTCGATTTCGAAAGCCATGGTGGCAATGTCTATCTGGAAATGCACCTTGGCGAAGAGTCCTTCGACATCGCCCGGATCAAAGGCGATGACGTCGATCATCTCGCCACCAGCCTGAGCATGAGCATGAGCGATATGGGCATCCTCTGGGCTTAGAGCACTTCTCGGCCGATGTGCATCGCCGTGATTGCGTCAGGAAATCCGCTGGCAGCGTTGTGCTCTAAACGCCCGCCGCCAGCCTATCAGACAGGCACGGGAACAAGGGCTCCGGAAAACCGGGGCCCTTGTCGATCGCGCATGAAACGAATCCGTTTCGAACCGGCGAGCAATTTCCTGCGATGGGACGGAGAGCATCCAAATGGCCATCGCGGCGTTCGCTTAAGTTATAAACACAATAGTAATAACACTTATTATAAATCCAATACAGAATAAATGCAATGGAACAAAATAAAACACGCCATCCTATTTGTTGCCAAGCATCAACAGCAACGATTATTAATCCATTCATCTCGAGCGGGGCTCGATTCGCCGATAAGATGAAAAGGGTAGCCGGCACCACGTGATCGAGAAGGCACTGCGCAAGCAGACGAATTGACACAGGGCAGCACACTGAAAGGAATCTCTCATGGCAGTGATTACTGGAACATCGGGCGGCAATAAGATCGAAGGCACTTCGGACCCCGACATCATCGATGCGGGCGGCGGCCTTGACGCCGTTCACGCGGCGGGCGGCGACGATATCGTGGCCGGCGGCGCCAATCGCGACAATCTTTACGGCGATGACGGCAACGACACATTGAGCGGAGAGGGTTCGAACGACAAACTCTATGGCGGCGCCGGCAACGATACGCTGGACGGCGGCGGCCAGGACGACCGGCTTTATGGCGGCGATGGCGATGACACCATCATCGGCGGCGACGGCGACGACGTGCTTTACGGGGACAACGCCGCTGACGGCAACGATAGCGAGGGCTATCACGACGTCTTCCTGTTCGATTCCGCGGACGGCAATGACAAAGTGTTCGATTTCGAACACGGCATTGACCAGGTGCAATTGACCAGCGGCGGGTCCTACTCACTCAGCTACACCGGATCGGGAAATACCGTGCTGACTTACGGGGCGACGACCGTAACCTTCTACGACGAGCATCTCGACGCTTCCGATATCCTCGTACTTTGACGATCTTCTCCCGAACCAGCCGGGGGTGAAAGGATGAGGCGCGGCGCATCGCCGCGCCTCATTTGCATCCGTTTCGGCAGCGATCAGCGCCATGTCTTTGGCGCGGCGATGCGCCGGTTCTTCGGCCAGGCCCGCGCCTTGGCCGCGCAACTGGCTTGAAATCGGCGCATGGTCAGGTTCGGCGGCAAGGCAGATCAGACTACATTTCGAGCAGACAGCCCACTATCAATGCCGGGAGGCCCATTTGAGCTTGCAAGCCGTTTCCCATCGCGCAGCGGCGCGCGACAGTTTGCGCCCCAACCTTTTTATCATCGGCGCGTCAAAGGCGGGTTCCAGCGCGTTGCATGCCTATCTGGCAGCTCATCCGCAGATCTGCATGAGCACTGAGAAGGAACCCTGTTTTTTTGTCGACCAGGAGGAATTGCGGGCAGCGTGGCCAGTCATGGCGCGCCAGCCCTGCTCGCACGATTGGGATGCCTATCTCGATCTCTGGAAAGGCGGAGAGGATGCCTGCTATCGCGGCGAGGGCAGCGTTTACTATTCGCAGACGCCCCATCGCAGCGACGTGCCGGCGCGCATCGCCTCCGTCAGCCCGCAAGCTAGGATCATTTACGCCGTGCGCGAACCGGTGACACGGGCGATCGGCCATTACTGGCAACGCTTCAAGGAATTTCAGGAGCCACTGCCGATCGAAAGGGCCGTGCGTGAAAACGCGCTCTATCGCGACAGTTCGGACTATGCGCTGCAATTGCAAGCCTATCTCGAACACTTCGATATCTCGCAAATTCACATAGTCGTCGCCGAAGATTTGCGGGCGCATCGGCGGCAGGTTCTGGCGCAATGCATTGACTGGCTGGGGCTGGAGCCTTTCGCATACGAGGAGTTTCAGCTTGCCGACCGGCATCGGTCGCCGCCGACTACCCGACGGCAGCGTTTTCCCCTTGTCGCCCACGTCCGGGATTCCAGGTTCTGGTCGACCATACGCAAGCGTCTTCCGGCCAGTGCAGTTTCACGGCTGCGCCAGGCGTCGACCGTCACTTTCGATAAGCACTCGGTGGATGAAAGCGTCGCCCGCGCTTATCTGGCGGATCATCTGGCTCCGCGCCGAGCGGCCTTCGAAGCGCTGATCGGGCGCCGCATCATGGCATGGGACATGTCCTGAGGGCGCATCCCCGTGAACGCCATGCCCATCGCGCTGTTCTGGCTTCTGGCGATCTGGGGACTGCTCAGCCGCGGACCAGTGTTGCTTTACCTGTTTTTCGCGACCTTGCCGATCGGCGCCTTTGCAGTGCTTCCCACTGCGGTCACGGGCGGATTGACTTTCACGCCTACGCCGATCCTGACCCTGCTGCTGATCTTCAGAACCTTCTCCGATCGCGGAGGATTGGCGGCATTCCTGACACTGGCCACGCTGCCGCAAAGGCTGATGCTGCTGGCCCTGTTCTGGATGGTCGCCGCGATCACCACCGTGTTCATGCCGCGCCTCTTCGCCGGAGCGGCGATGGTGGTGCCGATCCGGGGCGTCGTAAGCACCACAGCGCCCCTGCAGCCTACGGCGCAGAACATCTCACAGTTCGCTTATCTCTCGATCGCTGTGCTTTCAGTCTTCGCTTTCGCTCGCCTGCTCCAGTCGCCCGCCATGCGCCAGCACGCCTTCAAGGCCATGTGCCTGGGCGCGTTTGTCACCATTGTTACCGGCCTGCTGGACTTTGCCAGCCAGTTCCTGCCGCTTGCGCCGCTGTTGGAGCCGTTCCGCACCGCCAGTTATGCCCTGCTGACCGATATCGAGGTGATGGGCGGCAAGCGGGTCGTCGGGCTGATGCCCGAAGCCTCGGCATATGGCGGGCAATGCCTGGCCTTCCTGAGCGCGCTATATTTCTATCGCCGCGCCCTTGCCGAGGGTCGCCTGCGCGATCTGTATGTTCCGATCCTGTTAGGCGGCCTGGCCCTCTGCGCGTGGCTTTCCACGTCTTCAGGAACATATGTCGGTGTCGCCGTGCTGCTATTGGTCGCCGCGCTGGAATGGTTCCTGCGAGCTAACACGGACGAGCGCCGGAGCGCCGTGTATCGCTGCGGGCTCGTAGGCGAGATGTCCGTCACGGTATGCGCCGTCATCGTTGCCGCCGCGCTGGCGATCCTGCAACCGCATATCTTCGATCCAGTTTATGCCCTGGTCGAACGCATGGTGTTGGAAAAACAGTCCTCCAGTTCCTTCGGCGAACGGGGAATGTGGCGCGCCACGGCGGTCTCCGCGCTGCTGGAAACACATGGGTTCGGCGTGGGCCTGGGTGGAACGCGAGCCTCCAGCAGCATAGTCGCCATATTCAGCAACACTGGTGTGATCGGCGGAATGCTGTTCTACGCCTTTGTGCTGCAAAGCCTGCTGCGCGGCGCTTGGCGCGCGACGATCGAGATGCAGCTTATCGTCGCCGCCTTGCGCTTTTCCTTCATCCCGCCTTTCGTGCTTTCGCTCATGGTCGGCGACGCCGACTTCAGCGGAATGACCGCGTTCGGTTTCGGCATCGTCACCGCTCTTGCCGCAAGCGCGCGCCAAAATCGACGCGCACAGCGCATCGCAGGGCCGATCCCGCCGAGCGATGCCGCATATCAGCTGAGGTGGTGAACTTGGTCAATCGCCGATCAACTCGTCCTCGAACGCCTGCCTGCGCAGGCCGATCAACCAGAACAGTGTAAACAGCATAAGCCAGACGGGCCAAAACAATCCGTCACGCATATCGCGCCTTAGCCGGCCAGGAACCGGCACCGGGCCTTGAACGCCGGCAAAACAGCACGCAGCAATGAACCAGCCTACAAGATAAACGGCAGTGGCTGCGACAAGCATCTGGGGCATCCCGCCTCCCTTCCCTTCTACATTTCCAATATCTTGCGCGGATCGACCTGGCCGCGCAGGCAATCGACCACGGCCAGCACGTTGCCGAGCAATCGCCCGCGCCGATCAATCAGCGGCTCCGGCTTTACGCTGCGCAGAGTATTGGCGAGCACGTTCTTCGTCATCAACCGGTTCCCGAAGCCGGCGCGCATCGTGCCCTTGCGCTTCAGATAGACGATATTGGCGACCTGTGAATATCCCAGGCGCTTGCCCGAGGTGCGCCCGCCGCTGACGCCCAGATGCACCCCAGTCACGCTTGAACAAGCAATCATGCTTCCCCGACGGCCAAGGCGATTGGTGAAATCGACGTCCTCCTGCCAGCCATAGAGCGGAAGATTCTCGTCAAAGCGCAATCCTTGAGCCGCGGCAACGCGGATAGCCATGTTGCAACCATAGAGTTCCTGCCGCTCGACGATCGTGGGTGGAAACCGGGAGGGCGCATCCGCGATCATCGCTTGAGCCTGCTCGATCGTATAGCCGCCGTGAAGCACGCCATCGGCCAACAGGCTTCCGGTGATCCCCACCACCTGCGGCTTCGCGCGAAACAGCGCCTCGACGTTGGCGATGTAATCACGCGCCGGGATGAAATCGTCATCGAAGAAAATGATAGCGTCCGCCCGGCCTTCCAGCGCTCCCAGCGCGCGATTGCGCTGACGGCAGAGCCCTTTCTCCGAAAACAGGATTTCCGGCCTTCCCGGTAGCCGATCCACCCCGGCAACGTCGCGCGGCGTCACGCTTGCCACCACGATTCCATCCGCCGGACGGGATTGGCGAGCCAACAAACTGACCGTCCGGCGCACCAGGGCCGCGCGGCCGACAGTCGCGATCACAACAAAGATCCTCATGAAATCATGCCTCCTTCAGCACCCCTGCGCTGCGCTCAAACCGCTTCAGGAACCCTCTGAGACGCACTTGCAACGGGCGCTCCAACAGCAGTGCGAAAAGGCCCGCTAATCCGGTGCAAAAAACTGCGGTCAGGATGACGCAAACCATCGGCGCCAACCCTGTCCGATACATTGCGCCCAGGATGAAACCGCCGGTGATCTGATTGATGAGGTAAAGCGGATAAGTCACCAGACCGGCGATGGTCGCAAGGCGGACAAAGCGCGGGCCCGAACCAACGCGGCTGAGGACACACGCGCTCATAACCAGCGTCGCCACGCCCCATACCTCGGCGGCCGCCAGCGGATCTTGCCCAAAGCGCGAGACGCCCACGCTGGAAAGCCCGGCATAATAGGTCGAAATCAGCGAGGCCGTGTAATTGGCAGCGAAGATGGCTGCATTGATGCGCAGACTCCTTCGCATAAACATCTGATAAAGTGCTGCGCCAGCTACAAAATAGCAATTCGTGGTAACCAGCGTGACACGCAGTTTATAAGACGCAGCCAGGCTGGCGAGGTCTCTTCCCGCATCTCCAAAAATGCCTGCCTCTCCCAACAGAACAGCACCCCACAGGATCAGGTTGAAAATCGTCGATGCGATCATGATCGAGGTGATCCGGCCGATCGCGCCCGTTTTGATGCAAGCAAAGACAGCGCCGTAGAACACCGCTTCCGTCACCAGGGTCCATACCGCGCCATCGACCCACGGCCCCACCGGGAAGAGCGCCAATGACCGCATCAACCGTATGGCAAGTTCCCTTGCGGGAAGCACTCCGCAACCGAGAAGCACCAGTGCGGAAAGGGTTGAGAAGACCCAGAGGCCGGGGACGATGCGAGCGATGCGCCCGATCAGGAAATCGGAAGCGGACTTGTTCTCGGCTGACATCAGGATGACGAATCCCGATATCACGAAGAATATCTGCACGCCCACCCACCCCAGGCTCGCCCATCCCTGCGACCCATAGAATATCACGGGATTTCCCACGACGGCCCTTATACCGCGCGACCGCTCCGCTTCCGCCCATGACAGAAACACGAGGTGATAGAACATGACCGCCTGCGCCGCGAGCAGACGTGCGATATCGAGCGAGGAAACCTCACGCGTTCTCCTTGCACTCATGTCATCTCCTGATGCACGGCGGCCTCGGCAAGGACGTCTTGATAATGCGCCAGGATTTGCTCGGCCCAGCTCTCCTCGCTGTTGCACAGCTCGCCGTAACGGGCATGCCCAGCGCGAGACATGGCCGATATGCACGCATCGTCGGCATGAAGCCGCATGAGTTCGGTTGCAAATGCCACGACATCGGCGGTATTCATCGCCACGCCCAAGCCCGCGCCCGCAATCTCCCCGGCAATCAGCGCGCGATCGTTCACGATCACGGGTACGCCTGAGCCGATCGCTTCCAAGGCGACAAGACCAAAAGGTTCGGACCAGCGACTGGGCATGACGGCCAGTCGCGCACGCATCAATGCCCGCGCCACCCCGGCGCGGTCCTGCCGCCCCAGAAACACCGACTTTGGATTGAGCGCGCGCAATTCCCCCATCGCACTGCCCTCCCCTACGAAGGTCAGCGGCACGCCGGCGATGGCCGCCGCTCTCGCGGCCAGATCAGCGCCCTTCTCAGTGGAAATTCGCCCGATGAACACGACGCCTCGGTTTTCCTCCGCCCGCACACGATCGGCGCAGGGCGGGGCGGCCGGGTTACGCACTGCATGAAGTCTGGCCGCCGGCCATCCCGCGACCTTCAGGTTGGCCGCCTGGCCTGGATGAATAAGCAGCATGCGCGTCGCGCCGGCCACGTCGCCACCCAGTTCGCGCCGCAGCGCCTCGCGTCCCGAACGCCATAGTTTCTCGGCGCGCGAAGATTTGTCGCACTGAGTGCGCAAGCAGGGGATGGACAATGGCTTTAGCCGGCAATCCCGCTCGGTGGTGTAATTGAAGAAAGCGCCGTTCGGGCAGCCATTGAAATAGTCGTGCGCATGGAGGATCAATCGCTCCCGCACTTGTCGGAGAGCGCCGAATACGGCGGGCGTAAGGATCTTCGACCAGCCGTGAAGATGATAGATCGTACCGGGGCTGTCATGGCACCGGATCCAGTCATGCACTCTCGAAAAAACCGCGCGATTATAGAGCCCCAGCGTCAGGGCGCTCAGCCGCGTCCGATCCAGCAGCGGTTTGCCATGCAGGGGAATGAAATCAACGTCATCGCGCCGGAACCCGGAGCCGTCGTCCCCCGCGAAAAACGTCACCAATACCCCGCGCCGACGCAATTGCGCAATCAACACTTGCACAAGGTACGAGGCGCCCCCCAGCGCCTGGCTGAAATCGTGAAACAACACGACGCGCTGCAGACGATCGGCAGCGGGCGCAGACTGATACAGCATTTTCAGAAATACCGCCGATCGATCCGGACCGTGTCGCCGGGAAGAACGGCAGCGCCGCTTGTCAGCTTGTAAGCAGCTTCCGCTGCTTCATTGACATGGCGGATGAAGACCACCTTTTCATTGGCGCGATAAGTGAAGCCGCCCGCCAGAGCCACCAGTGCGTGCACGGACATCTGCCCGCTATAGGTATATTCCCCTGGTTTCTGCACTTCGCCCAAAATGTAGATCGGACGATAGCTGACGATGTCCAGGTTGATCCGCGCATTGCGAACATATCGTTGCCCCAGCGTGACCGTCAGCTCATCCCGAAGCTGAGCCACCGTCTTGCCACTCGCCTTGATCTCGCCCACCAAGGGCAGGCCGATCGTCCCCTGATCGTTGACGACATATTCGCCGGAAAGACTGTCCTCGCGGAAAACCTCCAGCTTGAGCTTGTCACCGGGTGAAAGCCGGTATTCGACGCCACTGGCGCTCGGCAAGGTGGTGGTGGCGGTGGTCGCGCATCCCATCAGCATCGCGCAGCCGGCAAGAGCAAGTGTACGAAACGACATTTCAATCTCTTTCATCAGGAACTCATGCGACCCGCCGCGACAACCGGCCGGAATGATGGTCCAGCGCCTGAAGAATACCGGCATCGAACGCTTCGGGCGCAAATCGCGAAGCATTAGCCACGGCGTCTTCCGGCCGGAAACGCGGCAGCCATCCCTCGAAACGCTCCAGCGCGTCGCACAAAGCGTCGACCGTCTGTTCGCGGAAGAACAGCCCGGTCTTGCCGTCGATGATGGAATCGGTCACGCCGCCATGGCCGTAGGCGATCACTGGCCGGCCGCTGGCGTTGGCCTCCACCGGCACGATGCCGAAATCCTCCTCCGGCGTGAATACAAGCGCCTTGGCCGTAGCATAAGCTTGCTTCAATTCGTCAAAGCTCAACCGGCGGCGCACCTCCACATTGGGTCCGGCATGGGTCGAGATGTGTTTGAACATCTCTCCATCACCCACCATCAGCGCCGGCACACCCATGCGGTTGAACGCTTCCAGGGCGATGTCGGCCCGCTTGTACGGCGTCATCTGGCTGACCCACAAATAGCGATTCGTCACTTCTTCGCTGGGCCGAAACTCCTCGACCGCAACGGGAGGATGGACCACGCGCGCGTCGCGCCCCCAGACCTTGCCGATGCGCCGGGCAATGAAGCTGCTATTGGCGACGATCCCGTCAACGCGGCTGGCGGAGCTGACGTCCCACTGCCGCAGGCGATGGAACATAGTGGGCATCATGATGCGACTGAAGCCGCCAGCGGAAGCCTTGTAGTCGGGATAATGATCCCACAAGTACCGCATAGGTGAATGACAATAACATAAGTGGAGGGAGTCCGGGCTGGTGATGATCCCCTTGGCCGGGCCCGATTCACTACTGATAACCAAGTCGTATCCTCGAAAGTCCAGCTCCTCGAGCGCCATCGGCATCAGCGGGAGGTACTTCTGGTAATACTTGCGAGCGCCGGGCAGGCGGCCAATGAAAGTTTCACGCACATTAGCCGCGCGGATCTTGGCCGATACCTTTTCGGGATCGTATACGTGCGTGAACACATCCGCTCCGGGAAACATATCCAGCAACCGCTCCAGCACGCGCTCCCCGCCGCGCATGGAAACCAGCCAGTAATGAACGAGCGCAACCCGGCCGGGCGCAGTGAAGCTCTTGCCGATCATCCGTAGTACCCCCTGTATTTTTCGTAGAAGCTCGCCGCGTCATTGCCGCCGAAACGAACCTGTTTTTTCATGTCGACCTGATTGAGAACCACGCCCAGGTCCTTGATGATGCGCATCGGCAATTGCCGCAGCGCCGCCCTCACCACCCTGTCTATGGTCTTGCGCCAGTGGATCACCAGCACCACCTTGTCGGCCAGTGAAACGATCTCGCGCGATTCGGCGATCGGCAGAATCGGCGGGCAATCGAGGATCACCACATCGAAGTCATTGCGCAGGTGACCGATCACGCGATGCAGGCGGCCCCGCTCGGTCAAACGTTCGCCCTTGCCAAAAGGCCGAGTGATCGGGATTATGCATAGGCTGGAGCCTTGCTCTTCATAGCGGGGGGCCAGCCCGGTTTCGGACTGGAGGGCCTCGTGCAGGCCAGGCTCGCCGCTGGTAAAACCGAATTGCCTGCTCAGATGGCCACGCACGACATCGCAATCGATCACCGCCACGCGCTCTCCCGCCATGGCGAGCGCGCGACCCATGCAAGCAGCGATCGTCGACTTGCCCTCACCCGGAACGGCCGAGGTGACGGCCACGACCTTGCCCTGCGCCGAAGTCGATTGGCGGATCGAGACGATCACATTGCGCAGCGCTTCGGCGAACGCGCCATCGGGATAATCAAGCACGGTATCAAGCGGGGACGCCGCGTGCGGCTCGACCGTACGAAAGGCCGGTATGAAGCCCAAGGCGCGAATGCCCAGGCGGCTCTCCACATCGTCCAACGTCGTCAAGCCGCGATAGGAAAGCTCAGAAACGATCGCCAGCGTCCCGCCAAGCAGCACACCCACCACGACGCCCAGCGCCACATTAAGCAGGAGGTTAGGCGATACCGGCAAGATCGAAGCTTCGGCAGCGGAAATGAGGCGTGCACTCGGCTGTTCAGATCCGCTTCCCGCGACAACTTCATTGTAGCGCTGAAGATAGGATTGATAGAGCGTTTGGGCCGCATCCGCCCGCTTTTCCAGATCCGCCAGAGCCACCAGCGCGCCGTTGTCCGTGCTGAGTTGAGCCCGAGTGCCGCTACGACTGGCCAGGAGGGAAGAAAGACGTTGCGCCGAAGCCTGGGCCCGCGTTTCCAGTCCTCTCAGCGAACGGTTGACTTCGCCAGCAATCTGCCGGTCAAGATCAGCCATCTGCCGACGGGTGGTAACGAGATCGGGATTATCATCGAAGTAACGCTGCGAAAGATCGCGCTCCTTGACCACGAGTTGCGCCCGCTGCCCGCGTAATGTGGAAACCACCTGGGATGATGCCGCCTCACCCACGTTGTCCGCGCCGCCGGCATGCAATTGCCCACGTGCGCTGGCCAGCGCCGCCGCGTCCTGCGCCGCTTCGGCGCGCGCCGCCGCGATCTGCTGGTTGTAAGTCGAAATCTCCTGTTCGGTCAGGCTGGTCGTCGCCGAGCTGAGCAGGCCCGTGTGGACGCGGTATCCCTGCACTGCGGCAAAGGCCCGATTGGCGGCCTGACGCAGTTCGTCAACGCGGGTCTGCAGCACTTTCGCTGCCGTGGCATTGGCCCGCGACCGCTCTCGCGCATCGTCCGTGGTGAACAATCGCGCGTAAGTATTCGCGATCAGCGCCGCGCGTTGAGCGTCGTAATCATCGAACGCGATATGCAGATTGAAGGAATTGCCGACCCGCGTCACGTCCAGGTGCGCGATCAGGTAAGTAATGGCCTTCTCGCGCAGTTCCCGCTCACTGCCGATGTCCGCCGCCCCACCGGCGCGGTCTATACCAAGCGATGAGAGCATGTTGTCCAGCGTGCTGCGCGGTTTGGCCGCATCAATGCGAAACGTGGCGTCCTTGAGCAGCGCCGCGCTGTCCAGCACTTGCGCGGTCATCTCGCGGGATCGGATCAACTGAATCTGGGTTTCAACGTCTTCCGTCCGGGTAGTGACACCGGGCTCCTGCTCCGCGTCACCGGGCACCACCTCCGTGGGCTTGGTAATCATCACGACATCAGCGCTTGAACGGTAGATCCTGGGCAGAGCCGAGGTCCAGATCAGCGTAAGCACCAGACAGATGGCGAGCGTAAGCAACAGCACCTCCCGACGACGGCGCAGCATCGCCAGCAGAAGACGTGCGGTGATCTGGTCGTCGGAAGCCTGCCATGACGCTCCGGCGGCAATGACCGGCGACGCAGTCCTTGGCGGTTCATAAATGGCTGGAAGATTCACGTGCAGCTTCTCCCCGAAGGCGTGGATCAAGACGTGGCGGTAAGGCCGAAGCCAGCGCTGAACGAGGCAAACCGGTTGACGAGCGGCGGCCCGCTCACGTCCTGTCGCAGGAAGCCGGCATAGCCGCCAAAGGACAGGACCGGCGTGAGACGATATTGCGCCTGCAGGCGCGCCGATTTGCGCCAGGTCCGGGTGCCCACTTCACCGTAATCGCCGCGCTCCAGACGCGCGGAGGCAGCAAGCCGGAGGTTGGGCAGCGGATCATGATAAGCGCTGAGGACGAAGGCGTCCGTCAATATTCCCCCCACGCGCCGATCGCCGCTGTTGCGAAACGCGCGGCTGGCCTCGGCCCGCAGAGTCATCAGAGGCGAAACGTACCATTGCAGGTCAGCCCGGAAAGTCAGCCCGTGGAAATCGCGATAGGTCGGCTCAGCATAATCGCGCGACTGATATCCTAAGGCGACTTCGCCCGAAACGAGCCGCGAAAGCTCTCCATTCAATCCCGCGTAGACGGAGCGCGTGCGGGAATCCCGCCGCAAAGGCCCCCGCGTCGAAGTGGACTTGATATTTTCATGCCCCCCTCCGATGAAAGCCGATACTAGGCCGGAAAAGTCATAATCGAGCCGGATGTCACCGGCTATCGATTGGGTGTCACGGAACGATTGATCCGCCTTTCCTCCGCCAAGCAATGCCACCGCGCCATAACGAAGGCTTTGGTAACGCAAGCCCGGCGAAAGGCGGAACTTGCCGATGTTGAAACCGATGCTTGTCTCCGCCAAGAGACGGCCGTAACTGACCGGCTCCGCCGCATCTGGCACTGAACCGGCGCTACTGCGCGGCTCAATCAAGTGAGCAAAGCCCGCCGATGTCTTGACTGTCTGCCGTTCCCCCAGATCGAGCCGCGCACCCGCCTCAAGCGCAAATTCCTCGCTGTTCTCTGTCCGATAGCGAGAGAAGCGCCGGAAAGTGCCTGACGTGGAAAGGTTAAGCGCATGACGCGGCATATCCGCCTGCAAGGACAGTGACGGTATGACGGTCACGACAGCCGCCGCCGCCCCCTCCGGCCCGTTGAACACATTGCTTTCGTAACCGCCGACGACTGAAATGCCGGGCTGAGCGAAAACCGGCCCGATCAGGACCGGATGCGGCCGGAATGCCGGCTCGATCCGCGCGCCGGCAACGTCCTGGCGATAAAGATGCGGATCGATCACGATCGATGTGCCGGCCCCGATCGACTGCGCCAAAGCCAGGGTGGGCGCCACGGCGGCTCCGGATGACAGCGCCAGTCTGGCAACTATCCGTTTCATCGATCACTTATCCTTCAATCGCGAATAAAGCCCTCCGCGTTTCTTGATCGAAACGCAGGCTTATCTCTAAAACGATGCCGAAAATCCCCGAATGCCAGAAAATTATTCGCAGCATTCGCCTATTCCAACCGCAGAAAGAGGTATCTTATCTATTCCCGCAGCGCGCGTTTGAATTGATCCGAAAGGGGGCGAACAATGTATTGCAGGATTGTTCTCTCCTGCGTCTGTATGAACACTTCTACCGGCATCCCCACCGAAAGTCGCACTTTGCCGAGCTTTCGCAATTCCTCATCCGGAATGGATACAGTGGCAGAATAGTATGAAGCGTTGGTAGTTCGATCGACTGAGCGATCGGCAGCGACCTGCGTGACCGTACCGGAAAGCTCCGGCGTGGTGCGCATGTTCAGCGAGGTAAACCGCAAGTGCGCCTTCTGGCCAACGGCAACGCTGTCTATGTCCGTCAATCGCACCTGCGCCCTTACGACGAGCCGGTCGGTATCAGGAACGATCTCCATCAGCGTTTCACCCGCCGGGACCACGCCTCCAACGGTACGAACCTGCAGCTTGTCCACGATACCGTCCCGCGGGGCGCGGATTACAGTGCGGTCGTTCTGGTCGCTCGCCGCCACATCCTGCTTGCGGGAGTCTGATATGGCTGATTCGACCTGCGCAAGCTCCAGAGCCGCCTCGCTGCGGGCAGCACTGGTCACCGCAGCCATCTGCACCTGCAGTTCGCCGATGCGCGCCTGCGCTTCCGCCACGCCTGAACGCGCGGCCGCCTTCTGCGCCTGCACGCCCACCGCAGCGCGTTCCAGCGCGTTAAGCCGATCGAGCGTGGTCAAGCGCCCCTCGTAAAGCTGGCGGGTCTGCGTCAGTTCGCCGCGCACCAGCTCCTCCTGTCGTGCATAGGCATTGGCCTGGCTGGCAAAGGACGCGACCTCCGCTCGGCTCTGAGCGATTTGCGCCTGAAGCTGATTGATCCGATCCGCCCTGGCCCGCTGCGCGAGCGCTAAGCTGCGACGCTCATCGTCCATCACGGCGGCCACCGCGGGGACACCGGCCTTGCCAGAAAGCTCCTGAGGAAATGCAATATCGCCCGCGCCGTTCTGGATCGCACGCAGCCGGGCCGCTTTAGCGATCAGTTGATCGAGACCGAGACCGGTGTACTGCGCAACTGCCCCCGAAACCTTGCTGTCAAGCCGGAGAAGCACTTGCCCCTTCCGCACATGATCGCCGTCCCGCACAAGAATATCCGCGGCAACACCGCCGAGAGGATGTGATATCTCCTTCACGTGCGTCTCCACGGTCACTTCGCCCGGCGCGATTACCGCCCCCGCCATCGGCAGAAACGTGATGAGGCCGCCTATGCCGAAAATCAGCGCCGCCACACCGCCAAGGCCCAGTCGAATTAGCCGTGACAGGGCCTGCTCGGCCTGCAAGCCGAACTCGCTCTGGGCGGCCGGGGCCAGAGCGCGCGCGTTGCTCTCGACCAGCTGCATCCCCCGGTTCATCACCGCGCCTCCACCGTGTTTTCGACGCCGGCGCCCCGTTCAGCCATGCGCTTGGCATCGGGATGGACGATCGTTGCCGGTGGCTTCATCCGCGCCTCGAAATCCTGACGTGTTTCCAGGCGATCCATGCGGCCGTTGCTCATCACCATGATATGGCTGACATGCGCCACCACACTTGGCCGATGCGCGATCACCAACACGATCCCGCCGCGCTCACGCACGCGCTTGATTGCAAGGCCCAGCGCGATCTCTCCCTCATAGTCGAGATTGCTGTTGGGTTCATCCAACACAACCATGAACGGGTCGCCATAAAGCGCGCGGGCGAGTGCGATACGCTGTCGCTGTCCTGCGGAAAGTCCCCCACCGCCGGGTCCGATGAGATAATCGTAGCCCCCGTCCAGCTGGACGATAAGATCATGGCAATCCGCTGCCTTGGCTGCGCTGAGGATCGCATCGCGATCCGCGTCGGGATGGAAGCGCGCGATGTTTTGAGCAATCGTGCCTTCGAACAGTTCGATCGATTGCGGGACATAGCCGATGATCCGGGCGATCTGGTCGGGCGACCATTGGTCCAGCGTCGCCCCGTCCAATCTCACCGATCCGCGCAAGGCCGGCCAGACGCCGCAGACCACGCGAGCAAGCGTGGTCTTGCCCGAGCCGCTGCGCCCCACCACCGCCAGCGCCTCCCCAGCAGTAAGCGTCAAGCTTACGTCAGCGAGCGTAATGGCTCGAGTACCTGGCGGGGCGGCGGTAACCGCTGAAACGGTCAAGGTCGACTTCGGCGGCTCCAGCCCCATCGGCTCCACTTCATAGGGGACCGCATCCAGAAGACCACGCAGTCGCTCCAGCGCTTGGCGGCCGGAAATCATGCCTTTCCAATTGGCAATCACTTGCTCTACCGGCGCCAGCGCGCGGGAAGACAGGATCGAGCTGGCGATGATGATGCCGCCGGTCGCGCTGCCCCGAATGACGAGAAAGGCCCCCATCGCCAGCGTGGCCGACTGCAGCAGCATGCGAAACGCCTTGGTCGATCCCGACATCGTGCTGGAAATGTAGGAAAAGCGGTCATTCGCCCGCAAGTAATCAGCCTCGACCGCATGCCATTCACCGCGCCGTGCCCCGGCCATTCCCAATGCCTTGAGCGTTTCGGCATTACGCAGCGTCGCATCGGCCAGGCTCTGTCGTCGCGCGCCGGTGCGCATCGTTTCCAGTGCAAGCGGAGCAGTCATCCGGCTGTTCAGCACCATCAGCGTGACAAGAACGAGCACCCCGAACAGCGCCAGCAGCCCCAAGGCCCAATGGAACACGCCAAGGATCAGGAGGTAGATCGCGATCCAGGGCAGATCCAGAACCGCAAGCGGCCCCGGACCGGAAAGGCAGGAACGCACGGACTCAACGTCGCGCACGATCTGAGTGCCGTTCGGCATCGCGCCGCGACCGAGTTCGTAGCGTGAGACCACATCGAGCACTCGGTCACTGATCGCGCGCATGAAAAGCGATCCGACATGGACCATGATCCGCCCCCGGATGACGTCCAGCGCCGCCTGGAAACCATAGGCCACGGTCACCATCGCCAGCAGGCTGACCAGCGAGGGCACGCTGCGGCTGGGCAGCACGTCGTCGTACGTCAGCAGCATGAAGAACGAGCCGGAAAGCAGCAACACGTTGTAAACGCTGCTGATTACGATCACCGGCAGCAGCACGCGCCCGATCGGGCTGAGCGCAACCCTCAATTCGGCCGAAAGCCGTGCAGCGAAGATCATCGGCGGT
>NZ_DAIMZT010000038.1:0-28491 GCF_036733805.1 Novosphingobium sp.
GTTGATAGGCCGGGTGTGGAAGTGCGGTAACGCATGGAGCTAACCGGTCCTAATTACTCATTTCGCGCTTGAGAGTCCCACCATCATCGTCAGCCCTGCTGACGATCTGGTTAGATGTCAGCTAGATGCCCAAAGGTCGCACGATTTCTAGAGCTGCTTTGCACCGTCACCATAGCTTGGTGACCATAGCGTCCGTGACCCACCCGATCCCATCCCGAACTCGGCCGTGAAACCGGACAGCGCCGATGGTACTACTGCTTAAGCAGTGGAAGAGTAGGTCGTCGCCAGGCTTTGCTGGCGGTGCGCGGAAGTGACCCATTCGCAATGTTTTCAAGGCCGCCGGGGCGACAAGCTCGCGGCGGCTTTGTTGTTTGGCGCGGGGTGGAGCAGCCCGGTAGCTCGTCAGGCTCATAACCTGAAGGTCGCAGGTTCAAATCCTGCCCCCGCAACCACTCAACATCTATACACACACACGCACACGCCCGCAAAACTGCGATGAAAATACCAAGTGAAGCGGGGTTTCCTTGACTTTGTCATGGATGCTGCATATCGGCTTGGGTTTCCAAACTTTCAGCTTCCACGGAGTGCCCATGGCGCGCGTTACTGTCGAAGATTGTGTCGACAAGATTCCCAACCGCTTCGATCTCGTTTTGCTTGCTGCGCAGCGTGCGCGTGAGATCTCCGGGGGTGCCGAGCTCACCGTCGACCGCGACCGAGACAAGAATCCCGTGGTGGCGCTTCGTGAGATCGCTGAGCAGACCGTCCGACCGGCGGATCTCAAAGAAGCGCTCACCGCTTCGATGCAACGCGTCCTGCCTGATGACGATGACGAGATGGATGAGATCGGTTCTCTCAGCCAGTCAGCTGAAGCCTTGCGCATCACTGCCTCCGCGCCGACCCGCAATACATCGCTGGGGGGCGATTACGACGGCTGAACCTTTTCGTTGACTGTCCGCATGTGACAGGCGACGATCCAGACGTGAGCGCAAAGAAACGGACATTGCCGCGCATAGCCGGATTTTCCGGAAGGGCGACGCGGGAAGCTGAACCTTTGGATGCGCCGGTCTCAGGTGCGACCATAGCCGTGTACAGTGTTAAGGGCGGGGTGGGAAAGACCACCTTCGCCGCCAACCTTGCGTGGTGTTCGGCTACCCTGTCACGGCATCGCACCTTGTTGTGGGACCTGGACGCGGCGGGCGGATCAGGCTTCCTTTATGGACTGGATGCGAAGGGATCGAGGCTGGCGCAGGAGGTTTTCTCCCACGAACGCGCACCTCGATCTCTCATTCAACCCACGGCATGGGAAGGAATCGATGTCCTGCCCGCTGACGAGAGCATTCGCGCTCTGGATACGCAGCTCGTGCGCATGGGCAAGCGTAAGCGTTTGGCCAAGCTGACGGATGAACTTGCCGGCGATTATTCCCGCATAGTGCTGGACTGTCCGCCAGTCATGAATGAACTTTCGGCACAAGTGGTGCGCGCCGCTGATCTGGTGATCGTGCCGTTGCCGCCCTCGCCGCTCTCGACGCGGGCTTTTGAGCTGGTGGTGCATGAGATCGCCGGCAATACGAAGCGTCATCCACCGATTCTTCCGGTGCTCTCGATGCTCGACATGCGCCGGAGCCTACATCGCGAGGCGCGTGGGGCGAATCCAAACTGGCCGGCGGTGCCTTACGCCAGCGCCGTGGAACAATGTGCTGTCCATCGGCAACCAGTGGGCGTCATTGCACCGCTAAGCCCCGCGGCGACGGCCTTCGCACGCCTTTGGAGTGCGATCGAAGCGAGGCTGGCGCAACGGGATGACGCTTAAATAGATGTAAATAGGGTCCCGCAAGCTATGCGGCGGGCATGGCTACGGATGGCGATGTGCTCACGTCACAGGCATCGGATCTGTCCGGCGCCATCGCTCCACGGACATTCTTCATGTCATTCTTTCAGAGTGCATTATGCGAAATCAAGAGCACGTCCGTTCGTGTCGAGCGAAGTCGAGACATGTGAGCCCGATGCAGTGTGTCTCGACTTCGCTCGACACGAACGGACGCTGGTGCAAATAAGAGCACTTCTCAACCGTTGTGAATCGCCGTGATTGCGTCAAGAAATCCGCTGGGAAGGCGCGGCGGGGCGAATTTGGCCCGGTGACCCACATCGGTCGAGAAGTGCTCTAAACGCACGATTCTCCAAGAGCGTCCCGCTGCTTCATCTCGCCGGCCGCCGGCCATAACGTCGGGGCGTCATTGCCAGTGACCTTCGATATCAGGCTTCGATCAATATTCTGATGCGTTCGGGGCTGATACCCATTATCAGGGCGAGTTCGCTTTTCTTGTCGGCGATCGCCTTGTCAGGCAGCGCGAAGGTGCCGGATGCCAGTGGCTGGCCGTGTCCAGCCTGAACAGCATCTTCCCCATATATCAATTCCTTTTCCGGAACACCGAGCGTTCGCGCTATGACACCGATCATGTCCTGGCGCGGAAAGACCGCGCCTTTTTCCCACTTCCAGAGCGTTGGCTTGCTGACCCCGACGCAGCTGGCGAAATGGACCATGCTAAACCCACGTTCTCTCCGCAACCGCCTGATGCGCTCCCCCAGAGCCTCCCCGCCTCGGCCGCGCGTACGCGATGAACCGTTGGCCCGCATGACATGAGCGATCGGAGCGCTTTGCAACTGGATCTGGCTTATGGTTGCAGAAGTAAGGGTTTTGTCAAATTCGCAGGCGTAAACGGTTTCGTTCGCCCATACCACGATGGCGGTGCACGTGCTTCCTTCCGGCAAGAGGAGGTGCAAAGGTTCTCCTACCGACAGCGGAGCGCTTGTTTCCAGCAACATGCCCGTCCTGGAGATGTTGTTGACATGCACGGCTTCTCCCCCGCCTTTGAAGGAGGCGGCCGAGCCTTCTAGGCTCAACTTTCTGGTCGGCTGGCCGGATAGGATGCCCGTGCGGCTCCGAACATTGATCTGTCCCATGATCGTCATTGACCGCTCCGTATCATGCGCCGTCGATCTGCCGACGATACGCAAATGGAGTAGATTCGCAATATCTAAAGATATATTATGTTAGTTAAAAATATGAAATTCCCGTTTCGGGCCAGTCGCAATATCCTGCCGATTGTCTCGCTCATAAGAGCCGGATGCGGATGTCATTCCAGATTTTTGCCGAAATGGTGTATACTTCTCCCGTTGGCTTGGCTTTCGGACGCCGTAATTTGATTGACCGGGCATGAACGCCTTGCAAGAATCAATATGGGTTGGACCGTAGGGGGAATGCCGGTTCGCGGCGTCATACGTTCGTGAACGGCAATAGGGCGGGATAATATTGACAGTGTCACGAATTTTGGTTGCCGACGATCATCCATTTTTCCGCTTAGGGGTTAACGCCGTGCTGCAGATGGGCGGGCACGAAGTCGTTGCCATGACCGGCGATGGCGATGCCACGCTCGATGCCGTCGAGCGGGAAGATCCTGAGATCGTGCTGTTGGATGTCCGGATGCCAGGTCGCGATGGCATTGCGACGCTTCAGGCATTGCGCGAACGCGGTGATGATCGGCCGGTGATTATCCTCACGGTAGAAATGAGCGACGATCAACTGCTTGCAGCCGTTCGGGCCCGGGTGAACGGGATCGTTTTTAAACATGACGGCGAAGACAGTCTGTTGAAAGCGATCAACGCTGTCAGGAACGGCCTGAGGTATCTGGACGGCCAACTCATTGACAAAGCCATTGCCAGAGCCAGTTCCGCAAATTCGCCCTCACCGTTTCGTCTGGCGGCTCTTACGCCGAAGGAAAGGGTGGTGGCGGCGCATGTGGCGCGTGGATTGCGCAATCGAGAGATCGCGTCCTTGATGGAGACTACGGAAGGCACGGTGAAGGTCTATCTTCACAGTATTTACACCAAGCTGGGAATTTCCAACCGCACCGAACTGGCGATGATTAGATCAAGCGAGCCCGAAGAATAATCTGACCGTAGCTAATCATCGCTCGGCCCGTCGGCACCCGCGCCGGGTGGATATGCGGATAAAGAAGCCTGACTTTCGCCAGTAAGCTTGACTAACTAAAGGTATAAACGTAATTAACGGTTATATTACGGTCTGGGGCGATGTCTTAACATTGGCCGCTTTTTATCGACTGCCAACTCAGTGGGGATGGGGCCGTTGCGGCCAGTCCGAACTGCGGGAAGCCGGTTGGCCGGCTACATAGGGTTTACGGGGGAAAAGCGTCAATGGCTCTCGGGGGATCGTTGGCCGATGCGCGTTTGAATGAATTGAACGAGCTTGCGTGGGAAATCGATCGCGGATCATTCCCTGGACGCCCGTTACTGTGAACGCCTCGTACCACATTGGCAGGGCGCCTGTCGGCAGCACTTGGGGGACATCGCGGGAGCAGGGCCTCCTCTTTCGCGTGGGCCACCTGTCGCAAGTCGTCTATTCTGTGCATTCCAACCATATGGCCGCTGTCAGCCGGGCAACTTATGCATTCCTCTTGGTGCTTCTGGTGTGGACGAGCGCGGCTGCTACTGCGCCGACTGCTGCCTTCAACGATGCATTCGCAATTGCATTCGCCGGTTTTGCAATCCTGGCCCTGGTTGTGTCGATCAGCAATTGGTATGTGGATTTCAGGCTTTCGGAAGCCTTTATCGCGCTTGATGTCCTGGCGTTCGCCGTTCTCACGGTGTCACGCACGGGAGGAGGCGCGGGTGCGGTTCTCTCCGCATTGTGCCTGCTTGCACACATCCTGTTTGTCAGCGTGCTGCGCTGGAGAAACGGGTTGGTATTCGCGATTGCAGCGTTTCTCAATACCTTCTGGATTGCCGACATCGCCATCTTCGAACTGAGCCACGGAAGCATGACGCCGTTGAGCGCGTTACGCTGGAGCCTTTTCGCGATACTGGAATCGGCCGTGGTGATCTGGGCGAGCGCGCAGGTGCTCAAGACGGACCTGCCCCGCTTTGCCGCCGAAGCGCCCGACCCCGAGCTTCCTTTGACGGCATCGGCGATCGGTTATGCGATGAAGACCGCCGGAGCCGCCGAAGCCATTCTCTGTTGGATCGATCCGCGCGATCGCGGTTGCTACACGTGCAGCCAGCGCGCCATGGCAGATAAAAAGGCGCCTGCGAAGTTGAGCTTCAGCGCGGCGGACGCGTTCAGGAAGCTGGAGCTCATGCTGTTTGACGCGCGGCGGGGTCATGCGATCGTGTTACGAGATGGAAAGTTCATCGCGTGCGCCGGCTATGCCGTGCCGGGTCGCGCGTTGTTGGCGGAGCTTGGCGTCTCGACCGGAATTTGCATTCCGATAGATGGTGAAGAAGGTCGAAGCTGGCTGGTCCTGGCCGGCATTTGCATGCTTGGCTGGGGGCATCTTTACCTGGCCGAGGCGGTCTGTTCCGAAATCAGGCAGGGCATGAGTTGGCAGACCGCTTCGGTGAATGCGCTTAACGCTGCGCTTGCCCGACTGCGGCGAACCGTGGCCTGCGATTTGCATGACAGCGTGGCGCATTCGCTGGTCGGCGCCAGATTCCTGCTCGTGGCGCTGCGATCCAAACTCGACGCAAATTCGGAGGTCGTCCAAGAGATCGACACCATCAAGGACGCGCTGGAAGCGGAACAGATCCATGTTCGCCGGTTGATTGACCAACTGCGCGAAACGGATGCGGACGCACGGGTCCGCAACCTCGTCGATGATCTTCGGTCAGCGGGTCAGGCTCTAGAAATGCGTTGGCAGATCGATGTCGAACTGGTTGATTCCGATTTTCGCATACAAGTGCCGGTCTGGTTCTCGCTGGAAGTGCAGCAAATCGTGCGCGAGGCAATTTCCAACGGTGTCCGCCACGGCGGAGCTTCGCGCGCGACGATCAAGTGCGGCAAGCGTTCGGGTGCGATCGAAATCGAGGTGATGGATAATGGAGCGGGGTTCGCCGATCCGCAAATGCCCGCTCTTCCACGATCGATCAGTGAGAGATTGGGCGGCCTCGGCGGGTCGCTGGAAATCGCCTCGAAGCGGGGAGAAACCATGCTTCGCATGAGTCTTCCTTCCTCTATCGCGGATTGATCGTAGGCAGCGCGCGGCGATTTGCCAAAGATCGGCGGCCCGGCTACCCTGGCATCACAACGACAGGAAACGGAAACGGTGCCCGGCGATCTTTATTCGCGGTTCGCGCAAAGCTTTGAACATTTCGCCGATCGTGTCCTTGTGGAGGATGACAGCCGCGCCTGGACTTACGGCGAAGTGGCGCGTCTGGCCGGGCGGCTCGCCTCACGACTTCAGGCGCTGAGCGTGGCGGCCGGTGAGCGGGTGCTGGTGCAGACTGACAAGCGCGTTGAGACGCTGATACTCTATCTCGCGACGATCCGCTGCGGCGCCATCTACCTGCCGCTCAACGTCGATTATACGCAGGCAGAACTCGATTATTTCGCGATGGACGCTACCCCGGTTCTGGCGGTGTGCCGGGATGCCTCAGTCGAACTGTTCGGACGGATCGGCGGCGGAAAGCTGCAAGTCACCACGATCGCGGCACTTTTTGCAGACTTGCCGGAGGGGGAGGCGCCCCCGGTGGCACGCGCGGCCGATGATACTGCCGCGATCCTGTACACCTCCGGTACGACCGGCAAGCCCAAGGGGGCGATGCTGACACAGGACAACCTGGTCTCGAATGGAGAGACGCTGATTGACCTGTGGCGCTTCACTCCAGAGGATCGGTTGATTCACGCTTTGCCGATCTTCCACGTTCACGGCCTTTTTGTCGCCGTTCATTGCGTGGTCTTTTCAGGCGCATCGATGGTTTTCCTGCCGAAGTTCGACAGTGGCCGGGTGATACAGCTGATGAGCGCAAGCACCGTTTTGATGGGAGTACCCACGTTCTATATCCGCCTGCTCGCCGATCCTGCCTTCATCCGCGAGCGGGCGGCGCACATGCGCTTGTTCATCTCCGGCTCCGCGCCACTTTCGGCGGACATCCATCGCGCGTTCGAGGCGCGTTGCGGGCATCGGGTGCTTGAGCGCTACGGCATGACGGAGACCGGCATGCTGACTTCGAACCCCTATGACGGAGAGCGCCGTGCCGGCTATGTGGGCCCGCCGCTGCCGGGCGTTGCCCTGCGCATCGCCGATTTCGAAGGAGGACAGGTGATGCCGCAAGGGGAAGTCGGCATCATCGAAGTCAAGGGCCGCAATGTCTTCAAGGGCTATTGGCGGATGCCGGAAAAGACCGCGGCGGAGTTTCGCCCCGACGGCTACTTCATCACGGGCGACATGGGCGTGATAGATGCTGATGGTTATGTCCAGATCGTCGGGCGGGAAAAGGATCTTATCATCTCAGGCGGGTTGAACGTCTACCCCGCGGAAGTGGAGGCGCTGCTCGATGATCGGGCGGATGTGGCCGAAGCAGCAGTGATCGGCGTGCCTCACCCGGACCTGGGAGAAGCCGTCGTTGCCGTGGTGCAGCCGGCGGGGCAGTTCGACCCTGAAGCGGTGCGCGAAGCCATGCGGCGCGATCTTGCTGCTTTCAAGGTGCCCAAGGCAGTGCTGGTCATGGAGGCGTTGCCGCGCAACACCATGGGCAAGATTCAGAAGAAGCAGCTGCGCGAAACTTACGCGAACCTTTTCACGGCATAGTGACGCCCGATTGTGACGCGCGATTTCCGGGGCGGCCCGCTCGCCTTCACCCGCGCCAGGCAGTGGCTTTCGGTTGGCAGAGCACAGGATAGCCGTGGCCATCGGGAATGACGATCCATTCCCCATCGGCGCGCCGCTCGTCCGTGGGATGAATGCGGGAAACCGGATGCGCGGCGACATTGGCCAGCGTCTCGTCGAAGCTGGAGAACTGGGCCAGCCGTTCGAGATTGCGGCGGGTCGGAAAGATAATCCTGATCTCGCCGCGATCCGCCATTTCGAGCGCGCCGGCCGCGCTGGTCCAGAACAGACGCGTATTCTCGGTGGCGTCGACAGCCACGTCCACCGCGCCGGTGCCCAGATCAGTCACGAAGAAGCGGGTGTCGAAAGCGTTGTCCCACAAGGGGCACCAGTGCGCGAACAAGGTCAGCGCCTGGGGCGCCAGTTCCCAGCCGAAACGATCAAGCACCGCCGCAAGCGCACCAGTTTCGAGCAGCATGTGTCGGGCCGCCGCTGCTTCCGGTGCCGAAACTGGCCGGCGCGTCGCGATCATCAGCCCCGTTTCTTCCAGCGTTTCGCGAATGCCCGCGATTCGGGCGGCGGTCATCTCTTCTGGTTCTTCCGGCGCGATTTTGCGCGCAAGTTCGCGGTCGGCGGGATCGACGCGTCCGCCCGGAAATACTGCCGCCCCGCCAGCGAAACGCATCTCGCGGGATCGTTGCACCATCAGCAGTTCGGGCAACGCCGCTTCGGCCGAGCGGCGAAAGATCACGATGGTGGCGGCGGGCACGACGCGGGGTGCCTCTGGCGGCATCGGCTGATCGGATGGAGCGGTCAACGGCATTATCGGCGTCTTGCTCGCAACTTCGTAGCAGGCAAGCGGAAAATCGCGCGAGCACCGGCAAAGCGGGTGTCGGAACGCTTTACAGGCGTGATTGGCTTGCGCCGTTCCCGCTTGGCCTAATGCCAGAAAATCTAAGAAAAATCAGGTTTGGCACAGCTTGTGCTTATATATCTGTGTACCCAAGACAGTCTCGATTGAGGCGGGGCCGATCAAGTCTCCCGGCTCCGCCTCCCCGAGTTTCTCCACATCATGATCGGCCGTCGGCGCACTGAAAAGCCCGAAAGCTGTGGCTTCCGGGCTACGCGCGGTTGGCGATGACAAAGATCAGCCCTGCGCCGCGATTCCAGAATCGGCGAGGAGCAGGTGCAGTTCGCCCGCCTCGAACATTTCCATCATGATGTCGCTGCCGCCGACGAACTCGCCCTTTACGTAGAGTTGGGGAATTGTCGGCCAGTCGGAGAACGACTTGATAGCCTGGCGGATTTCCATGTCCTGCAGCACGTCCACACTTTCGTATGGCACGCCCAGGCGCTCCAGGATCGCCACGGCGCGGCTTGAAAAGCCGCACTGCGGAAACAGCGGCGTCCCCTTCATGAACAGGACGATGTCGTTATTGTTTACAATCTCGCCGATGCGGGCGTGGACGTCGGACATGTTGGGGGCCTTCTTGCGTGTTCTGTCGTCAATTGGGGACGGCAGTGGTCAGTTGCAAGGCATGGAGCGCTCCGCCCATGCGGCCGCCAAGCGCCTCATAGACGATCTTGTGCTGCGCCACGCGGGACTTGCCGGTGAACGCCGCGGAAACGACGTGCGCGGCATAGTGATCGCCATCACCCGCGAGGTCGGTAATGCGCACTTCGGCATCGGGAAGCGCCGCGCGAATAAGTGTTTCGATCTCGCTGGCAGACATGGCCATCGTCAATCTCCGAAGTGTTTCCGCTTTGGCCTCAGGCTTCGCCCAGGAACGCGCGGCGAGCTTCAACCTGCTTTGCATCGAGCGCGGCGCGGACTTCCGCTTCCGAACTTTCGACGCCTGCCGCCGTCAGGTCGCCCAGCAGTTTGCGGATCACATCCTCATCGCCGGCTTCCTCGAAATCGGCCTGGACCACGGATTTGGCATAAGCCTCGGTCTCTGCCGGGGAGAGCTTCATGTGCTCGGCCGCCCATTCGCCGAGCAGCCGATTGCGACGGGCCTGGATGCGGAACTGAGTGTCGGCGTCATGCGCGAACTTGGCCTCCTCGGCGCGTTCGCGATCCTGGAAACTCGTCATCGAAAATCCTCATGAACAACCCGGACGGTCCGGGCTTTCTTACTTCGCCTCCGCGATAAGGCGCGCCGTCATCGGGTTCAATCCTGATTCTACGCCTTCTTCGCAGACGGGAGCCGGTCAGTTCAGGCTGGCCGACGCGCGGGCTAGAAACGGTAGGTCGGTTTTGGCTTTCGCCTCATGCGCGCTGATCGCGTCCACCTGCGCCAGGGTCAGTCCCACCTCGTCGAGACCTTCCAACAGGCAATGCTTGCGGAACGGATCGATTTCAAAGGCAAAGCGGTCTTGGAACGGCGTGGTAACGGTCTGTGTCCCAAGATCGATGTCGATCGGATCGGTCTTGGCCACCTCCAGCAGGCGATCGACTGCCGCCTGCGGCAGTGCGACCGTCAGGATGCCGTTCTTGAAGGCATTGCCTGAGAAGATGTCCGAAAAGCTTGGCGCGATCACGCAGGTTACACCCAGGTCCAACAGGGCCCAGGCAGCGTGTTCGCGGCTCGAACCGCAGCCGAAGTTGTCGCCCGCGATCAGGATCGGCGCGCCGGCGTACTCGGGGTCGTCAAAGACATTGCCCGGCTCTTTCTTCACCGCCTCGAACGCGCCTTTGCCCAGACCTTCGCGTGTGATGGTCTTGAGCCAATGCGCCGGGATGATGACGTCGGTATCGACGTTCTTGCGGCCGAACGGGATGGCGCGGCCGGCTACGTGCGTGATCGGTTCCATCAATCGGTTTCCGGCGCCTGTTCGGGGTGAGGCGGCTTTTCGTTCGCGCGAGCCTTGCGGCGCTTTACGAAGAGCAGCGCGGCGGCAATGGCGGCGGAGCCGATTGCGGCTCCGGCGATGACGGCGGCCTTGGAAGCCAATGAGTTTTCAGGTTCGTCGGACATGTTCTGCCCTATGTCCCTCCCGGCCGACGGTTTCAAGGCCGCGGCGCTCAAATTCGCGTTTACGCGGATCGGTCCCGGCGCAAGGCCACAGGCATTGAGTTTACTTCATCAGATCGCGAACGTCCGTTAACCGTCCGGTCACTGCCGCGGCCGCCGCCATCGCAGGCGACATCAGATGCGTTCGCGAGCCGGGGCCCTGGCGCCCGGTGAAGTTGCGGTTGCTGGTGGAGGCGCACCGTTCCCCGGCGGGCACTTTGTCCGGATTCATCGCCAGACATGCCGAACAGCCCGGTTCGCGCCATTCGAGGCCCGCGGCGATCACGATCTTATCCAGCCCCTCAGCCTCGGCTTGCTGCTTGACGAGGCCGGAACCGGGGACGACGATCGCCCACTTTACATTGTCCGCCTTATGGCGGCCCTTGAGCACGTCGCACGCCGCGCGGATATCCTCGATCCGGCTGTTGGTGCATGAACCGATGAAGACGTTCTGCACTTCAACGTCTGTCAGTTTCATGCCTGGGGTCAGCCCCATATATTCAAGGCTCACCTTCACTGCGTCGCGCTTCGATGCATCCGCGAAGTCTTCCGGCGCGGGCACGGTGCCGCCGATCGGCGCGGTGTCTTCCGGGCTCGTGCCCCAGGTCACCGTGGGCTGAATGTCTTGAGCGCGGATGGTGACGGACTTGTCGAAGCGCGCGCCTTCGTCCGTCGCCAGGCTTTTCCACCAGGTGACAGCCTTGTCCCAATCCTCGCCCTTGGGCGCATAAGGGCGGCCCTTCAGATAAGCGAAGGTCTTCTCGTCCGGCGCGATCAGGCCGGCGCGGGCGCCGCCTTCGATCGACATGTTGCAGACGGTCAGCCGCCCTTCGACAGACATCTCCTCGAACACGTTGCCGCGATATTCGATCACATGGCCAGTGCCCCCGGCCGTGCCGATCACCCCGATAACGTGCAGGATCACGTCCTTGGGCGTCACCCCGGCGCCAAGCTCGCCCTCGACGCGCACTTCCATGGTCTTGCTCTGCTTGAGCAGCAGAGTCTGGGTCGCCAAGACATGCTCAACCTCGGTAGTGCCGATCCCGAAGGCGAGGGCGCCCACACCGCCATGGCAGGCGGTATGGCTGTCCCCGCAGACGATCGTCGCGCCGGGCAGGGAGAAGCCCTGTTCAGGCCCGACGACATGGACGATACCCTGTTCGCGGTCCGTCGCGTCGATATAGCGGATGCCGAACTCCGGCGCGTTCCGGCGCAGCGCGGCAAGCTGAGTCGCGCTTTCAGGGTCAGCAATGGCCAGCACGTTGCCTTCTGCATCCAGCCTGGCGGTAGTGGGCAGGTTGTGATCGGGAACCGCGAGCGTCAGATCCGGGCGTCGCACTGCGCGGCCGGCGGCGCGAAGACCCTCGAACGCTTGAGGGCTCGTCACTTCGTGAACGAGGTGCCGGTCGATATAAACAAGGGCGGTCCCATCATCGCGCGTGTCGACGACATGAGCATCCCAGATCTTTTGATAGAGCGTGCGCGGTTTCGTGGTCATGGTGGGGGCGAATTAGGCGCGAGCGCCCTGCAATTCAAGCGGTCTGGACGCATGCATCTGGGGCAGCGCTATCGCGCGGCTGGACCGCCGGTGCTATGGAAGCCCAATGTCCGCGCTTGCCGCCTGCCTGATCGTGCTTGTGACCGTCGCCGCGATGGAACTGGTCGCCTGGGCCAGCCACAAGTACGTGATGCATGGGTTCGGCTGGGCTTGGCATCGCGATCATCATGAACCGCATAACCGATCGTTGGAAAAGAATGACCTCTATGCCCTCGTCGGTGCGGCGATCAGCATCGCGATGTTTGCACTGGGGTCGCCCATGGTGATGGGCCGGGGCGTGTGGCAACCGGGGACGTGGATCGGTCTGGGCGTGCTGATCTACGGCGTGATCTACACGCTGGTGCATGACGGGCTGGTGCACCGGCGCTATTTCCGCTGGGCGCCGCGGCGCGGCTATGCCCGGCGGCTGGTGCAGGCGCACCGGCTTCATCACGCAACGGTGGGCAAGGAGGGCGGCGTCAGCTTCGGCTTCATCGTGGCGCGCGATCCGGCGGTGCTGAAACGTGAACTGCGCGATCAGCGGGCGAGAGGAATTGCGGTTTTGCGAGAGACGGCGGAGGATTAATTCGCCGGCGCGACGATAGCAACGCTGCCGCGCCTATTCATTGCGCGTCCAGATCCACGGCCCCACCGTCGCCAGCACCGCCACCGGGATCAGCAGCCAGGGCCAGCCCAGCGTCAGCCAGACGAACCCCACGCTAGCGCTCATCGCCAGGATAGCCGCCACCTTACCCTTGCGGCTGATCGCTCGCCGATCGCGCCATTCGCGCAAGTGGTGGCCATGCGTGGGATGGTTGTACAATTTCTCCGCCAATTGTGGATGGCTTTTCGAAAAGCACCAGGCTGCCAGCAGATAAAACACCACCGTTGGCAACAGCGGCAGGAAAATGCCCGCCGTGCCCAGCGCGAAGAACAAGACCCCTGCCGCCAGCCACACCGGGCGGCCGATCCGTTTCATGGCGCCTCGGCGGCGTAGCGCGCGGCGGTCTCCCGGATCAGCGCGATCATGTTGGGTACGCCCTGCGTGCGGTTGGACGAGAGCTGGTTTTTCAGATCAAACGGTTCGAGCGCGGCGGCGATGTCGGTCTGCGCCACGGCGGCGGCCGGCTTGTCCTGCACGGCGGCGATCACCAGCGCGACGATGCCCTTGGTGATCGCCGCGTTGCTGTCCGCCAGGAAATGCAGCGTGCCGTCTTCGCGCGCGGTCGGATAAACCCAGACGCTGGCGGAGCAGCCCCGCACTTTGGTCGCCTCGGTCTTGAGCGCATCGGGCATCGGATCAAGCTCGCGACCCAGTTCGATGAGGAGGCGATAGCGTTCGTCACCGTCAAGGAACGCGTATTCTTCGCGAATATCGTCAAGGCTGCGCATGTGGTGGCATTTAGGGGGATGGGCGCGGAGGGCAAGGCCAAACCTCGATCCTCCGGTCAACACGAATGCCATGGCGTAGATGATTGACCCGAAGCGCAGCCGATTGCCATGCCCGCGCATTCCTGTCAGGAAATCCGGTCATGACCAAAGCGAAAGCGCATCCTTTTTACGCCATGCATGAGCACGGGTTCGTGCGGGTCGCCACGTCCACGCCGCAAGTGCGCACGGCCGATGTCGTCTTCAACCGCGATGCCGTGCTGGCAGAGGCGCGACGGGCGCATGAAGCGCATGTGGACCTGCTGGTGTTTCCCGAGTTGTGCATCTCCTCCTATGCGATTGACGACTTGCACTTGCAGTCCGCCATGATCGCGGCGGTGGAGGCGGCCGTGGGCGAGATCGTTCGCGCCAGCGCCGTGCTTTCACCGGCCATGCTCGTAGGCGCGGCGCTGATGCACAAGGGCCGGCTTTACAATTGCGCGCTGGCGATTGCGCAGGGGCGACTGCTGGGCGTCGTGCCGAAGTCCTATCTGCCCAATTACCGGGAGTTTTACGAAAAGCGCTGGTTTGCCAGCGGCAAGGGGGTGCGCGGGCAAACGATCCGGGTGAACGGGCATGATGTGCCCTTCGGCACCGATCTGGTCTTCGCTTCGGAGGTTCTGCCGCATTTCCGCTTTTTCGCGGAGATCTGCGAGGATTTCTGGGCAGCGACGCCGCCGTCGTCATTGGGCGCGCTGGCCGGGGCGACGATCCTGTGCAACCTTTCCGCTTCCAACATCGTGATCGGCAAGTCGGACGAGCGGCATATGCTGTGCCGTTCACAGTCGGCGCGCGCCACGGCCGCTTATGTCTATTGCGCGGCCGGGCATGGCGAAAGCACCACCGATCTCGCATGGGACGGGCAGGGGGTGATTTACGAGCAGGGCGATTTGCTGGCCGAATCGCAGCGCTTTTCGCTCCATCCCGCACTGTGCTTGGCCGATGTCGATTGCGAGCGCATCGTCATGGATCGGCTGCGCATCCCCACCTTCAACGACGCTGCCGACGCGGCAGGGCGGCCCGACGAGAGTTTTCGCACCATCCCCTTCCGCCACGCCCCGCATGGCGGGGACATCGGCCTGATCCGCCCGATCCGGCGCTTTCCCTTCGTGCCTGCGCGTGCGGAGAAGCTCGATGCCGATTGCTACGAGGCGTTCAACATCCAGGTCGACGGCCTGATGCGGCGGCTGGAATCGACCGGGTCGAAATCGATGGTGATAGGCATTTCGGGCGGGCTCGATTCCACACATGCGCTGATCGTTGCGGCCAAGGCTTGCGACCGGCTCGGCCTGCCGCGCACCTTCATTCGCGGTTACACCATGCCCGGCTTCGCCACTAGCGAAGGCACCAAGTCCAATGCCTGGAAACTGATGCAGGCGGTGGGCGTCACCGCTGAAGAAATCGATATCCGCCCCGCCGCCACGCGCATGCTGGAGGATATCGGTCATGCTTTTGCAACGAAAGGAAACAAGGGCGGTGAGCCGATCTATGACGTGACGTTCGAGAATGTGCAGGCGGGGCTGCGCACCGATTACCTCTTCCGCCTGGCCAGCCAGCACAGTGGCTTCGTGGTCGGCACGGGGGACTTGTCCGAACTGGCGCTGGGCTGGTGTACATATGGTGTTGGGGACCAGATGAGCCATTACGCGGTCAACGCCGGAGTGCCCAAGACGCTGATCCAGTACCTGATCCGCTGGTGCGCGCGCGGTGACCAGTTCGACGCGGCGACGAATGAAGTGTTGCTCTCGATCCTCGATACCGAGATTTCGCCGGAACTGGTGCCCGCCGATGCCAGCGGCGCGATTCAGAGCACGGAGGCAATGATCGGGCCTTACGAGCTTAACGATTTCTTCCTGCATCACGTGATGCGCTTCGGGCAGAAGCCTTCGAAAGTCGCGTTCCTCGCCTGGCACGCCTGGCGCGACGCGGCGGCCGGGGCGTGGCCGGCTGGCTTTCCGGCGGAGCGCAAGAACGCTTACGACCTTCCCACGATCCGCCTCTGGCTGGAAAAGTTCCTGCGACGCTTCTTCGCTTTTAGTCAGTTCAAGCGCTCTGCAATCCCCAATGGACCGAAAGTCTCCTCAGGCGGCGCCCTCAGCCCGCGCGGCGACTGGCGCGCCCCATCGGATGCCAGCGCGGCGGTGTGGCTCGCGGAACTTGAGGCCAGGGTGCCATGATTTTTCCTGATTTCCGTTTGTGACGAGCGCTTGTGCCGCGATGCGATCCCATTTCTGGCGAGGATCGCATGCAGACACAGGCGATTGCCCGCTGGCGAGTGCGGGGGTTGTGCCGGGAGGGCAGCAGGCAGGCAGCAGTGCGGCCGGCGTGTGGGGGCCTGAACCGGACAGGCTTGGCTGGTGAACCTTTGGGGTGCGAACGGCTGATGAGGGGACACGCAACTCACCAACTCGGCCCTGGCAAGACAGACATCAGCGGATGCGGGCTCGCGTCCTTGCCGCCGACCCCTGGGGTTGTAAATCCCAGGGCAAAGTTCTGCTTGCGGATGCAGGCGGCCTTTCCTGCGAAAGGACGCCGGCCGCTTATGTGGCGGTGACATGCAAGCGATGGCCATTCGCTTCCGCGCACCTGCGGTGACCCGGTTATCCCGAGTGCTGCGGCACACAACCCAAATGGTTCGTTATGTCAATAGTGTATATCGATAATGGTGCTAATCGCACACGGATTCGATCTCTCGCGCCAGATTGCTGCCGCGCCGCTTGGCTGTAGCGATGCGTTCGAGCACGGCGATGCGTATGCGCATTCCTCGATCTCATGCTCCAGTTCGTGTTCCTGGAAGGCAAGGTGGCGAAGGTAGACGCCGGCCGATATTCCGGCCATTGCGACAAGCCCGGCGACGACGGTGAGCAGGCCGAAGACGTCACCCGTGCTCATTGCCGATCACGGTGGATGTGCGGATCGTCGCCGCCACTAACGCCGACCTGCCCCGCATGGCCGAGGAAGGGACACCGTGCCGACCTGCTTGACCGGCTCAATTTTGAAGTCATCAGGGCATTGCCGTCGGCAACGCGCTTGACATGCTGATTTCGGGGTTCTGAGTTCATTCGGCCGGGTTCCGGCGGTGTCCCCCAACTCCCCCTTGCCTTTTCCCTGAATCGCGCCTATCTGCCGCTCATCCCGATATTGGTGAAACAAGGTTCGGGCTGGCGCCGGAAGGGGCCGGCGCGGAACTGCGTTGGTGCAAATGTCGGCATTGGAGAACATATGGCCGATATCGCGCGCATTGCGGAAGTGATCGAACCGGAGGTGAACGCCCTCGGCTTCGATCTCGTGCGCGTGAAGATCTTCGGCAAGAGCGAGGTCGGCGACGATGAGATCGCTCTCCAGATCATGGCTGAGAACCCGGCCACCGGGCAGCTCGTGCTGGATGATTGCGTGACGCTCTCTCACCGTATCTCCGATCGCATGGACGCGCTGGAAGAAGCCGGCGAGGTGCTGATCGACGAAGCATATCGCCTGGAAGTTAGCTCGCCGGGGATCGATCGCCCGCTTACTCGCCCGAAGGACTACGCGCAGTGGGCTGGGCACGAAACCAAAGTGAGCCTGACGGCGCCGGTGGAAGGAAACCGCAAGGCGCTGCACGGCGATCTGGTGGGGATCGAGGGCGATGTGGTCACGCTGGATGATCGCAAGTCCGGTCGGGTCAGCTTTCCGCTGGCAGACGTTCATTCCGCTCGGCTGGTCCTGACCGACGAGCTGATTGCCGCAACCCGCCCGCTGGATACCAGTGGCGCCGACGAGATTCTCGAGGAACAGGAAGACTAAGCCATGGCCAGTGCGATTTCCGCCAACCGCGCCGAGCTGCTTGCGATCGCCAACTCGGTCGCTTCGGAGAAGATGATCGACAAGTCGATCGTGATCGAGGCGATGGAAGAAGCCATCCAGAAGTCGGCCCGCAACCGCTATGGCGCGGAGAACGACATCCGCGCCAAGCTCGATCCGCGCACCGGCGACCTGCGCTTGTGGCGCGTCGTCGAAGTGGTCGAGCATGTTGAGGACTACTTCAAACAGGTGGACCTGAAACAGGCAGAGAAGCTGCAGGCGGACGCCAAGATCGGCGATTTCATCGTCGATCCGCTGCCCCCGGTGGATCTGGGCCGCATCGACGCGCAGTCGGCCAAGCAGGTGATCTTCCAGAAGGTCCGCGATGCCGAGCGCGAGCGCCAGTATGAAGAGTTCAAGGACCGCGTGGGTGAGATCATCACCGGCGTCATCAAGTCGGTCGAATTTGGCCACGTGATCGTCAATCTCGGCCGCGCTGAGGGCGTGATCCGCCGTGACCAGCAGATCCCGCGCGAAGCCGCCCGTGTGGGCGAGCGCGTCCGCGCCATTGTTCTTCGGGTGGAGCGCCAGAACCGCGGCCCGCAGATCTTCCTCTCTCGCGCGCATCCGGAGTTCATGAAGAAGCTCTTCGCGCAGGAAGTGCCGGAAATCTATGACGGCATCATCGAGATCAAGGCCGCCGCCCGCGATCCGGGCAGCCGCGCCAAGATCGGCGTCATCAGCCACGATCACTCGATCGATCCGGTCGGCGCCTGCGTCGGCATGAAGGGCAGCCGCGTTCAGGCGGTGGTCCAGGAACTGCAGGGCGAGAAGATCGACATCATCCCCTGGAGCGAGGATACCGCGACTTTCGTTGTCAACGCGCTTCAGCCCGCGACCGTCAGCCGCGTCGTCATTGACGAGGAGGAAAGCCGCATCGAGGTAGTGGTGCCCGACGACCAGCTTTCGCTGGCGATCGGCCGCCGGGGCCAGAACGTGCGCCTCGCCAGCCAACTCACTGGCTCGCAGATCGATATCATGACTGAGGCGGAGGCTTCGGAAAAGCGTCAGAAGGAATTTACCGAGCGCTCCAAGATGTTCGAAGAAGAACTGGACGTCGACGAAACGCTGTCGCAGCTGCTCGTGGCCGAAGGCTTTACCGAACTGGAAGAAGTCGCGTACATCGAGATGAATGAACTGGCCGCGATCGAGGGCTTTGACGAGGAACTGGCCGAAGAACTCCAGAGCCGCGCGGCCGAGGCGCTCGAACGCCGTGAGGAAGCATTCCGCGAGGAGCGCCGCGCTCTGGGCGTCGAAGATGGGCTGGCCGAACTGCCGCATCTTACCGAAGCCATGCTGGTTACGCTGGGCAAGGCCGGTATCAAGACGCTGGACGACCTCGCCGATCTCGCCACAGACGAACTGATCGCCAAGAAGCGCAGCGAACAGCGTCGCCGCGATGGTTCGGTGAACCGCCGCGCCCGCGACGAGGACAAGGGCGGCGTGCTTGGCGAATATGGCCTGAGCGAAGAACAGGGCAACGAAATCATCATGGCTGCGCGCGCTCATTGGTTCGACGACGAACCTGCTTCTGAGGAGGCCGCCGATGCGGAATCCTCACAATGAGCGTTTAGCTTCCGACATTGGCGACGCCGGCCCGGAGAGAACCTGCATTCTCTCCGGCGGGAAAGCTGCGCGGGACGAATTGCTGCGCCTGGCGATTTCGCCCGACGGGCTTGTCCTGCCTGACGTTCATGCCCGTGCGCCAGGGCGCGGCGCGTGGATCGGCGTTCCGCGCGAGGGTCTTGAAAAAGCGCTGGCGAAGGGCAAACTTAAGGGCGCGCTGACGCGGGCTTTCGGCAAAGCTCTTGAGGGCGCGCCGCTTTCCATTCCCGATGACCTTGCCGACCGGATCGAACAAGCACTCGTCCGCGCGCTGACCGAACGGCTGGGGCTTGAACTGAAATCGGGCAAGCTGCTGATGGGCTCTGACCGTATCGCGCAAAGCGCGCGTGAGGGCCGTGTCGAATGGCTGGGCCACGCCGCCGATGCGAGCGAGGATGGATCGCGCAAGCTTGACCAGGCGTGGCGCGTGGGCAGCGAGGCGGAAGGCTCCGGCCTCAAAGGCACGCGCTTGCCACTGGACCGGGAGACGTTGTCTGTGGCATTGGGCCGCGACAACGTCGTTCACCTGGCGCTGACAGACCGCGGCGCGGCAACAAGAGTCGCGGCGCTGCTGCAGCGCCTCCTGCATTTCCAGGGGCAGGCCGATGCGGACGCGGCCGGTTTGGATGAAGATCACGGGCACGCCTGCGGCGCGCCCGTCACGACGAATTGAGATTGAAGGGCACGACAAGACTTATGAGCGAGACCGACAACAAACCGACCCTGGGCCGCAAGCCGCTTGGGCTTAAGCGCTCAGTGGAAGCGGGTGAGGTCAAGCAGACCTTCAGCCACGGCCGCACCAACAAGGTCGTGGTCGAGGTGAAACGCCGCAAGCTGATCGGCAAGCCGGGTTCCGAAGGTGTCGTCGAAGCCAAGGTCGAGGCTCCGGCTCCCGCCCCGACGCCCGCGCCCCAGCCGGTCGCGCCGCCGCCCCCGCCGAGGAAACCTGCCGCTCCCGCTGGCGAAACGCCGCAGGAACGCGTTGCCCGTCTTCAGCGCGAGGCTGAGGAAGAGCGTCTGCGGTGGGCGGAAGAGGCGCGCCGTCGCGAGGAGGATGAACGGCTCCAGGCGCTTGAGGAGCAGCGTCGCCGCGCCGAGGAAAACCGCGCATTGGAAACGAAGCGCGCCGAGGAGGAAACCGCTGCCGCAGCGGACGCTGAGGTGGAGGCCGCCGAAGCCGTTGAGGTGCAGAAACCCGATCAGGAAGAGCAGCCGGAGCCCGCTTCCGCTCCCGAGGCGCCCGTCGTCGCCAAGGTTGCTCCTTCGACCGACACCGCCGCCCCCACCCCCGCACCGGCGCCCCGCCGCTTTACTCCGGTCCAGCGTTCCGAACCGACCGCTCGCAAGCCCGAAGCCGCCAATGGCGGTAGCGGGGGCGGCGCGGCCAAGAAGGCGGAACCGACGGCTGCCAAGAAAGGCGCTCCTCCGCCACGAGGGGCCGAGCGCGACCGCAAGGGCGATCGCCGCCAATCGGGCAAGCTCACCGTCACCCGCGCGCTCAATGAGGACGAAGGCGCCCGCGCGCGTTCGCTCGCCGCACTCAAGCGCGCTCGTGAGAAGGAACGGCGCGCGCATTTCGGCGGCCAGTCGCAGCAGCGCGAGAAGCAGGTGCGCGACGTGGTCGTGCCTGAGGCGATCACTGTTCAGGAACTGGCCAACCGCATGGCCGAAAAGGGCGCCGATCTGGTGAAGGCGCTGTTCAACATGGGCATGATGGTCACCGTCAATCAGACGATCGATCAGGACACCGCCGAATTGCTCGTGACCGAGTTTGGCCATAACATCCAGCGCGTTTCGGAAAGCGACATCGACATCGATACTTCGGCGGACGTCGACGCCGACGAAACCCTGAAGTCGCGCCCGCCGGTCGTGACCATCATGGGCCACGTCGATCACGGCAAGACCAGCCTGCTTGACGCGCTGCGCGGCACGGATGTGGTGCGCGGCGAGGCGGGTGGCATCACCCAGCATATCGGGGCTTACCAGATCAAGACCAAGGGGGGTGATCTCGTCACCTTCCTTGATACGCCCGGCCACGCGGCCTTTACACAGATGCGCATGCGCGGTGCAAACGTGACGGACATCGTGATCCTGGTGGTCGCCGCCGATGACGGCATCATGCCGCAGACGGTGGAGGCCATCAATCACACCAAGGCCGCCGGCGTGCCGATGATCGTCGCCATCAACAAATGCGACAAGGAAGACGCCAACCCGCAAAAGGTGCGCGAGCGTCTGCTGGAGCATGAGATCGTCGTCGAGGAAATGTCGGGCGACGTGCAGGACGTCGAAGTCTCGGCCAAGACGGGCAAGGGTCTGGACGATCTGATCGAAAAGATTCTGCTCCAGGCCGAGCTGCTGGAACTGCAGGCCAATCCCGATCGCGCCGCCGAAGCCACCGTGATCGAGGCCAAGCTCGACAAGGGCAAGGGGCCGCTGGCGAGCGTGCTTGTCAACCGCGGCACATTGCGCCTGGGCGATATCTTCGTGGTCGGCACTGAAAGCGGTCGTGTACGGGCGATGCTGGATGACAAGGGGCGCCAGCTCAAGGAAGCCGGCCCGTCCATGCCGGTCGAGGTGCTGGGCCTTGGCGGTGTGCCGATGGCGGGCGATACCTTGACGGTCGTGGATAGCGAGCAGCGGGCGCGCGAAGTCGCCGCTTACCGTCAGGAACAGGCGACCGCCAAGCGCACCGCGACCGCGCCGGCGAGCCTCGACACGATGTTCTCCGCGCTCGCCGCCAAGCAAAATGTCATCGAGTATCCGATCGTCATCAAGGCGGACGTGCAGGGGTCGGTCGAAGCGATCAACAACGCGCTGCACGCCCTGTCGAATGACGAGATCAAGGTGCGCATCCTGCATTCCGGCGTGGGGGCGATCACGGAGACTGACGTGACGCTCGCCTCGGCCAGCGGCGCGCCGATCGTCGGTTTCAATGTCCGCCCGAACGCCAAGGCGCGCGAGCAGATCGAGAAGTCCAAGACGCCGATGATGTACTACGACGTCATCTACGAGCTGACCGCCGAGGTCGCCAAGCAGATGGCCGGCATCTGGGGGCCGGAACGGATCGAAACCGTAGTCGGCCGCGCCGAGGTCAAGCAGATCTTCCCGGCTGGCAAGAAGGACAAGGCCGCCGGTCTGCTGGTACTGGAGGGCTACATCCGCAAGGGCATCCATGCGCGCCTTACCCGCAACGACGTTATCGTTTCGGCGACGACGATCGCCAGCTTGCGCCGCTTCAAGGACGACGTCGACGAAGTCCGCGCCGGTCTGGAATGCGGCGTGGTTCTGGCCGACACGAACGATATCAAGCCGGGCGATCATCTGGAGGTCTTCGAGGTGAGCGAGCGCGAGCGGACATTGTGAAACGCGCAGCGGTGAAACGGGCGGAGTTGCGTAAGCTACCGACCCGATTCGCCGCCGCGGTACATTGTCATTTGCGTGCTAATTCCCCCATTCGTCCTGTCGACACTGGTTCTGTTGTTCATGCTTTGGGGAGCTGAAACAGCAATCAACCGTTGCATTTCACCGCTATTCCCCCACATGAACCGCACTCATGGCACGTCAGCAATTCACCCCCGAACAGCACTCCGTCCGCCTGCTCAAGGTGGGCGAGCAGGTGCGACATGTCATTTCCGAGCTGCTCACGCGTCAGCAGGTGCATGACGATACGCTCACGGCGCATTCGGTTTCCGTCACCGAAGTGCGCATGACCCCTGATCTCAGGCAAGCGACCGTCTATGTGAAACCGCTGCTTGGTGTGGATGAAGAGGAAGTGCTGAAGTCCCTGCGCACTCATACGGCGTTTTTCCAGCGCGAGGTCGCACAGCGGCTCAAGCTTAAGTTCGCGGCCAAGATACGGTTCCGGGCCGACGAGACCTTTGACGAGGCGAGCCGGATCGATGCCCTGCTGAACGATCCAAGAGTAAAGCGCGACCTAGGGTAACCGGCCGGTAATGGATCAGCCGCGTTCGAAAGTGAGGTGGACCGCGCTCCAATTACCCGCAGCCGCATTTTCAGCGCTGATCCAGAACTGGAACATGCCCATGTCGTTCCAACGCCATTCCATCATCTCGTCATAGCCGAGCTGCAGCAGCAGGATATCATTCCCGCGCTCGTCATCCGTTGACTGCGTGAGTCCGGCGAGACTGAAGATTTGATGCTGGTGCGTTGCGGGCAGCCGATATTCGCGATTGATCCGCTGAAGCTGACGCTCCGCCATGGCGGCCACCGCATCCGGCGCGCCGGTGACCATGGCGCGCAGGGATAGCGCGGCCAGATCGGCCGTCGTGCGGGGAACATGGTGGAGCACCAACTCCCCGTAACCGGCGTGGAGTTCCGTCAGGACATCCTTGACCAGGCTACGTTCGTCGTCAGTCAGCTCCTGCCACGGGTCCCGACCGCTGACGAATTGATCCAGGGCGGCGATCATGGTGGGCAGGCCCTCGCGTTGCGCCTCCGTGGCGGCGAGATCGGTTTGCCGCGTGGCAAGGTCAGTATGGGCTTGTGCTGCCGCGGGGTCGTCCGGCACGTCCTTGTTCGCGAGTGCGGCCAACAGATCCTCGGCCCGCCGAACCCCGTCCTGTTTCAGCGCCATCAGACGGCTCGAACTTTCCAGCGCGACGTGAAGTTGATCGGCAAGGTGACTTACGCCGTGCCACCAGAGCACATCGCCGTCTGCTGTGAATGGGCCGGGCTGCGAAAGTGTGTACCGCGAGCGAAAGCTGGCCATCGCTCGTTCAAGGGCGTCGTTTGGATCGGCGAAGTGATTTGGCACATCAAGAGCGTTCGGCTCTACCGGCCAGAACGGGAAGAAATGACGGCTGAAATAGGAAGGGACGGCGGGAAAAGGATATCCACCCTCGTCATAAGCGGCCGGCAGGTCTTGCGGCGGATCGGAAAACTCCCCCTCGCCCGTGACGGCGATAACCGCTCCCGTTCCAAGGAAAAAGGCGAGCGAGCCGGCTCGGGGAAGGGGGCTTTCCGGACAGGCGGCGGCGATTTCCTCTAGATCGAGTTGAGCCGCGAATGGCAGCGGGGATCCTCCCGCGTCACGTGGCCATTCGGCCTCGCCCAGCCGGGGTAGACCGCCGAACCAGCTTCGATCGCTGAACCAATCGCGCTCTCGCTCTCGCGGTTTGCGCACGAGGATCACCGGAGGCGTCACAGCGGCGGGCGTGTCCGGCGATGGCTCCTGCTCGATCGCGCTCGCGGCGCGTCTGCGTAAGTTGGCGATCCTGTCCGACGGCGATGGCGCCCTGGGCCGGACCGGGGCAGCATCGGCCTCGACCGATGAAGGACGCTTCGTCATTCCGGCCTGGGCCCCAGCACGGCCGAACATCATCGCCGTCAGCGCCGAGAGCACCACGCCCACCGTCAGCAGCCCCACTACCGCGACGCTGCGACCACGGATCGCGATGAGATGGGCGGCGGCGGAGTCCAGCGGGGTCAACGCGCCTCGGATGCCGGGCGAAGCGATGAAGGGCGCGTGAGGCGCCAGCGCGACATAAACTGCCGCCAGGGCGGCAAGTCCGAACACCGGGAGCATGGTCAGTATTCGTTTCATGCGTCACCGTTCCGCAGTCATCCGAACGCCATAGTGAACTATGGTGAATTTCATTCAAGCGCAGAGCAACGCCAAAGACGCGATGTGTGGCGCACGGGGCGATGTTATCCCCAACGTCGAAAGTTAAAATCGATTTCTCGTCCACTGCGATATTGTTGAACTTGGAAAGCTCAGCGTCGCAATTGCCACCGCCGCCCCGCGCTCCTAGAGAATGGTCCATGGACAAATCCTTGCTGCAGCCCGCAGCGCTCATCATTCCCTTGATCGCCGCGATCGTCTTTCATGAAGTGGCGCATGGCTGGACGGCGCTTGCGCTGGGTGATCCGACCGCGCGGGAACGGCGGCGGCTCAGCCTTAATCCGCTGCGTCACGTCGACCTGTTCGGAACGATCCTGCTTCCAGGGCTGCTCGCGTTGACGAAAGCGCCGGTCTTCGGCTGGGCAAAGCCGGTTCCGGTCAATAAGTGGCGGCTGCGCGATCCTCGCCGAGGCATGATGGTGGTGGCGGCAGCCGGGCCGGCCACTAATCTGGTGCTTGCGGCCGTGGGCGCTGTGCTGCTTGGCCTGCTGGTCCGCGTGGCGGGGAACCGGAACGATATGTTCCTCCAGTTCCTGGCTGACAACTTCAACAATTTCATCCTTATCAATGTGTTCCTTGCGTTCTTTAATCTCCTGCCGCTGCCTCCTTTCGATGGATCGCACATCGTGGAAGGGCTGCTGCCGCCTTCTTTGGCGCGGGCTTACGCGCGTCTCCGGCCTTTCGGCTTCGCGCTGTTGTTCCTGGTCTTACTGGTGATACCGGCGCTGTTTCCGGGCTGGGGGGTGGTGCAGCGGCTGGTGTTGCCGCCCGTCAGCTGGCTGGGGGACTGGTACTATGGTCTGGCGCGGCTGATCGCCGGGGCCTGAAGATGTAATAATGTGTCGGCGGCTCTTGCCTGAAGGTGTTCCGCTTCCGATCTTGGAATCGGCAATGGGGTGACTTCGTTCGAAAGGTTTCGAAAGGAACTCACCATGAAGATCGCAGTATGGCTTATTCCGCTTGGTCTCGCCGTCACTGCGTCCACCGTCGCGCTGGCCGAACCCGAGCGGCCAGCGGCACGGCAGGAGAACGCCGACGCGTCAATCGCCTTCGCCGATCATGGCGGCGTCTATAGTTGGCGGACGGAGGGCGACAGTACGGTCTACTTTGAGGATCAGCACCGGCACTGGTATCGCGCGACGCTGTTCGCACCAGCTTTCGACCTGCCTTTCGTAGAGCGGATCGGCATCGATTCCGGCCCCATGGGCACGCTTGACAGGTTCGGCGCAGTGATCGTCAAAGGACAGCGCTATCCGTTCCGCTCGTTCGTCGCGGTCGATGGTCCGCCGGTGAAGAGGCACGCTGCCCGCAAGTGAGCGCGCAGCGCCATTGACAAGCGAGGCGCGCGCGCCTTGGGAAAGCGGATGATCGCTTTCTCGACCCGCCGCTGATGCCTCACGGCTGGATCATTCTCGATAAACCCCTGGGCCTTGGCTCGACGCAGGCCGTAGCGGCCGTGAAGCGCAATTTGCGGGAAGCGGGGTTCGGCAGGAAAGTGAAAGTCGGCCATGGAGGCACGCTGGACCCGCTGGCCAGCGGTATTTTGCCCGTGGCGTTGGGCGAGGCGACCAAGCTGACCGGGAGGATGCTGGACGCCAGCAAGACTTATGAGTTCACCATCCGCTTCGGCGAGGAGACCGATACGCTGGATCTTGAAGGCGCGGTGATCGCACGAAGCGATGCAAGGCCCAGGCTAGAGCAGGTTGAGGCGGTGCTGCCGGGCTTCACTGGACCGATCGCGCAAGTTCCACCGGCCTATTCGGCGCTCAAGGTCGATGGTGAACGGGCCTACGATCTGGCGCGAGCAGGGCAAGAGGTGACGCTGAAGGCCCGGCAGGTGGAGGTTTATGAGTTGTCTCTCCTCCCCTCTTCTGAAGGGGAGGCGCTTCGAGAGGTCACCCTTCGCGCCAAAGTCTCCAAGGGCACTTACATCCGCTCGCTGGCGCGCGATATGGCGCGGGCCCTGGGAACCGTCGGCACCGTCACCATGCTTCGCCGCATTCAGGCGGGTCCCTTCGACCTCTCTCTCGCGATTTCGCTGGACAAATTGAACGAAGTGGGTAAGGGCGCGCCTCTTGAACAGATACTCTTGCCGCTGGAGGCGGGGCTGGACGACATCCCGGCCATCGACCTCGATCCGGAGCAGGCAAGGGCGGTCCGCCAGGGCCGCGTTCTGACCGGACTGCCCCAGGAAGACGGGCTGCATTGGGCGCGTGAAGGAACGGTTCCAGTCGCGCTGGTGGAGCTTTCGGGCGGAAACGCCCTCGTCGTTCGGGGTTTCAATCTCACGGATGTCGCGGAGTAGAATGAATGTCGGTTACCGCTGAGAAGAAGCAGGAAATCATTTCGAGCAATGCCCGCGCCGCCGGCGATACGGGCAGCCCGGAAGTTCAGGTCGCGATCCTTACGGAACGCATCACCAACCTGACCGAACACTTCAAGTCGCACCACAAGGACAATCATTCGCGTCGCGGCCTGCTGGCCATGGTCAACAAGCGCCGCTCGCTGCTCGACTACCTCAAGAAGAAGGATGTCGAGCGGTATAACGCATTGATCCAGAAGCTTGGTCTTCGCAAGTAAGACTGAAGTGGAGGCGGCCCCCAGCGGGCCGCTTCTTGCATCTGGATGTTCAAATCTGGGTATCCTCGCAATCCGGCGAGGGGCCTGGGGGCCACGACAGGCCCCGCACCGGACCGGGACGGCATCCCCGGCAGTAAACCCCGCCGCGCAATAGGGCCGGTGGGCTGAGGAAAACCATATGTTCGACGTCAAAACCGTATCCATGGAGTGGGGCGGAAAGACCCTCACTCTGGAAACCGGCCGCATTGCCCGTCAGGCTGACGGCGCGGTTCTCGCCACTTATGGCGAAACTGTCGTGCTCTGCGCGGTCACGGCCGCCAAATCAGTGAAGGAAGGTCAAGACTTCTTCCCGCTGACCGTGCACTACCAGGAAAAGTTCTCCGCCGCCGGGCGCATTCCGGGCGGCTTCTTCAAGCGCGAACGCGGCGCGACCGAGAAGGAAACGCTGACCAGCCGCCTTATCGATCGTCCCGTGCGCCCGCTGTTCCCGGAAGGCTTCTATAACGAGATCAACGTCATCGCTCAGGTCATGAGCTATGACGGTGAGACCGAGCCCGATATCGTGGCGATGATCGCCGCTTCGGCTGCGCTCACCATCTCGGGCGTGCCTTTCATGGGCCCGATCGGCGCCTGCCGCGTCGGCTTCGTGGATGGCGAATATGTCCTTAACCCGAAGCAGGAAGCGGCTCTGGCCGACGGCCGTCTCGATCTCGTTGTCGCCGCGACGGCTGGCGCGGTGATGATGGTCGAATCCGAAGCCAAGGAATTGACTGAGGACGAGATGCTCGGCGCGGTCATGTTCGCGCATGACGAATCCCGCAAGGTCGTCGATCTGATCGTCAAGCTGGCCGAGAAGGCCGCCAAGGAACCTTGGGAAGTCGACCTGTCGGACAACACCGCCGACATCAAGAAGAAGCTGAAGGACCTTGTCGGCAAGGACATTGCCGCCGCTTACAAGCTGACCAGCAAGTCCGCGCGCTCGGACGCGCTTAACGCCGCCCGCGCCAAGGCGAAGGAAGCTTTCGCTGAAGAAACCCCGCAGACCCAGATGGTCGCGATCAAGACCTTGAAGAAGGTGGAGGCGGACATCGTGCGCACCGCCATTCTCAAGGACGGTCAGCGCATTGACGGCCGCACTCTGGAGCAGGTCCGCCCGATCGAGGCGATGGTGGGCTTCCTGCCGCGCACGCACGGCTCCGCGCTGTTCACGCGCGGTGAAACGCAGAC
>NZ_DAIMZT010000039.1:0-27949 GCF_036733805.1 Novosphingobium sp.
GCCGGGGGACGCGAGGGGCACGAGGGAGAACATCGGGCCGGCGTTGGGGCGCCCGTGCTGAGGCGCGGGCATGTGCTGCGTCACGTGCGAATGGCCGGATAGCGACAGCGGCAGTCCGGCTCGGCCCTGGCGGGAACGGTTCGGACCGGCGGCGCGGGCTCGCATCGGGCGCCGATTCAGGGTTGTCCGGGAAGCGGCTCCGAAGGGAGGGAGCCGCGTGCCGGGCCACGAAGAACCGTCCCGGTTCGGACGCTGAGTGCGTGGCCACGGCTGTGATCCGCGCCCCGGCCCCAACGCCGACCCGACACACCGGTGAAGGCGTGTACATTCGCCTTACCGGATGGCTGCGGCACATAACCTATTTGGCACTATATGTCAAGGAGAAAGGGCGAATACGGCCTCCGAATCCCGCGAAGCCACATCCCATGAAGCGGCGAGGGAGGGAATACGCCGGCTCAGATCTCCAGCTGGCTTCCCAGCTCCACCACGCGATTGGTCGGCAGGCGGAAGAACTCCATCGCACTGGCGGCGTTGCGCATCATCCAGGCGAAAAGCTTTTCGCGCCAGATCGCCATGCCGGGCTTCTCAGAAGGCAGCAGGGTCTGGCGCGAGAGGAAGAAGCTGGTCTTCATCATCTCGAACGGGCCGCCGCACATGGGCGCATGGGCGAGCGCATGCGGCACGTCGGTTTCCTCCATAAAGCCGTAGCGCAGCGACATGCGGTAAAAGCCCTGCCCCAGTTCGCTCACTTCGTACCGTTCCGAAGGCTCGACGTAAGGCACGTCCTTGATCTCGACCGTCAGCACCACGACGCGCTCGTGCAGCACCTTGTTGTGCTTGATATTATGCAGCAGCGCGGAAGGCACGCCGACATTGGTCGATGCCATGAAGATCGCCGTACCGGGCACGCGGGCGGCGCTGCCGTGCGCGCTCTTGGCGAAGACGTTCAGCGGCAGCGCAGCTTCGGTCATGCGATCGCGCATCAGCTTGCGGCCCTTGTTCCACGTGGTCAGCAGCGTGAAGGCAATGCCGCCGATCAGCAGCGGAAACCAGCCGCCGTCCGCCACTTTGGTGGCATTCGCGGCAAAGTACGCGCCATCGACCAGGAAGAAGGCCAGAATGACCGGGATCGCCAGCCACAGTTTCCAGCGCCAGAGCACGATCAGCAGCACCGTCATCAGGCACGTGTCGATCAACATCGCGCCTGTAACCGCGATACCGTAAGCCGAGGCCAGGTTCGACGAGTTCTGGAAGTAAAGGACCAGCATGATGACGCCGACCATGAGCGCCCAGTTCACGAAGGGAATGTAGATCTGTCCCACTTCGTGTTCACTGGTATGGCGGGTCGAAAGACGCGGGATGAAACCAAGCTGCATCGCCTGATGCGTGATGGAGAATGCACCTGAAATCACCGCCTGGCTGGCGATGAATGTGGCGCAGGTCGCCAGGATCACCAGCGGCAGGCGCAAACTTTCCGGGGCCAGGTGGAAGAACGGGTTTTCCATCGCCTGCGCCGCTGAGGCATCATCCAAGCTCAGGACCATCGCGGCCTGCCCGAAATAATTGATAAGCAGGCACGGCATCACGAAGCCGAACCAGGAAAGGCGCATCGGCCCCCGCCCGAAGTGGCCCATGTCCGAATAGAGCGCCTCGGCGCCGGTCACCGCCAGCACCACCGAACCCAGCGCCAGAAAGCCCAGGATCTTGTCCGTCATGAAGAACTGGATTGCGAACCACGGGTTCAGGGCCACCAGCACATAAGGCAATTGCACCAGATGGTAGACGCCCAGCACCGCCAGGGTCAGAAAGTAAATCATCATGACGGGCGCGAAGAGCGCCCCAACCCTTGCCGTGCCGCTTTTTTGCAGAAGGAAGAGGCCGACCAGCAGGATCAACGCGATCGGCAGGACGAACGGCGCAAGGTTCGACTGAACGACGGTAAGACCTTCCACCGCCGAAAGGACCGAGACCGCCGGCGTAATCATCGAATCGCCATAGAACAGCGAGGTCGCGAACACGCCCAGCAGGACCACGAGGCCGCCATATCGCGACTTGCGAATCGCGCCCGAGATCAGCGCGACGAGGGCAAGACTTCCCCCCTGCCCCTTGTTATCCGCGCGCATCAGCACGCCGACATACTGGACCGAGACCACCATGGTCATCGACCAGAAGATCAGGCTGACCACGCCCAGGATATGCAGTTCATCGATAGCCAGCGGATGCGGGCCGACGAAGGTTTCGCGGAAAGCGTAGATCGGGCTGGTGCCGATGTCGCCGAACACCACGCCTATGGCGCCGAAGGCCAGCTTCGTGATGTTGCCGGAGCCATTTCCGCCATGCGCCGGAGTTTGCGCTGCCGTCGCCGGATCGATCACGATCGGAACGTCAGCCATGTCCGATGTAACATCACTCATTCATGCGTCCCGTCATGGACTCGCAGGCCACTTCGCAGCTGCGGCAAGGGTGTGGCCGTTAGCAGCATGCAAGAACGCAAGCAATGTCGCTTAAGGTGAGGTTCAGGGTTGGGACGATGGCCGATCGCCCTGCCGACCCACTGCGCCTGACATCATGGCGTCCAGCTTCTGCAATTGCGCCGCGAGGGGCGTGCGCCAAGGCGCATCCGCGGGCGCGCGCGCCAAAAGATCGGCCCAGAGGCCGCGCGCTTCGGCCACCTTGCCAGATTGCAACAAGGCCAGGCCCAGGAAGAACGGAGGGCCCGGATTTTCGGGCTCTGCCTTGGCGGCACGACGATAAGCATAGAGCGCGGCAGGAGTAACCGTACCTTCGGCGTGCGCCATCAGCGCATTGGCCATGGCAAGCCAGGCTTCCGAATCCTTCGGATCATTCTCGACCGCTCCGCGCAGAACTTCCGCCGCGTCGGCATAGCGTCCATTGCGAGCCAGGCCGTCCGCTATGATGACCCACTTGTTGTTGGGCGGAATGCCCTTGTTCGTCACCTTCAGCCGCGCTTCCACCAAAGCGGCAGGATCGGCGGAAACGGGTTCGGCCGCCTCCTTCGAAGTACCGGGTAGATCCGGACGTCCCTGCAGCGCATAGCCCGCTATGCCCAGCAGCAAAGCGGCAGCCACGGCCTCACGCGTGCCAGGCGGCGCCTTGAGCACGAAAACGATCGCCGAGAACGCCAGCAGCGCGAGGACAATGACCAGGCCCCAGGTCATGCCCCACCCCCTTGTGCGACTGCGAAGCGACGTCGTAGCAACAGGAAAGCCAGCGCCATCAATACCGCCGGCACCACGAAGAGCGGCCAGGTCAGCCCCGTGATTCGGGGAGCGTAGCTGACATAATCGCCATAACGCTCAACCAACCAGGCGCGGATCGCTTCCGGGTCCTCTCCCGCGGCGATGCGTTCGCGCACGAGTGAGCGCATGGAGCCGGCGATCGGCGCGTCCGAATCGGCAATCGACTGCCCCTGGCACTGCAGGCAACGCAGCGTTTCCATCAACGCCTGCGCCTTTGCTTCCTTGGCGGGGTCCTCAAGCTGGCGGTAGGCATAAGGCGCGGTGGACTGTTCCTCCTGCGCCAGGACCGGTCCGACAACAGCGAGGCCCAATGCCGCGAGAAGCAGGAACGCAAGGCGCTTCATTCGGTCGCCTCCTTCAGCTTCCCCAGCAACAAGTCGATATGCTCGGGACGAATCTCCCCGATATGCTGATAGACGATCTTGCCCTTGCCATCGATCACGTAGGTTTCCGGCACTCCGGAAGAGCCGAGGGCGAGCTGTACCTTGCCGTCGTCATCGGCGCCTATGCGCTGGAACGGATCGCCGTTTTCAGACAGGAACGCTTGCAACGCGTCAGTCGAATCACGCACCGAAATGCCCTCGATCGGGACTCCCGCCTTGGCCAACGCGCCAAGTTGCGGCGCCTCCACGCGGCAGGGGATGCACCAGCTTGCGAAGATATTGACCAAATGCGGCTGGCCGTTGGCGAGCAGCTTGCTGTCCAGACCCGGTCGGCCCGGAAGCGCGGGAGGCAGGCTGAACTGCGGCATCGGCTTGCCGACCAGCGCGCTGGCGACATTCCGATCGGCCGGGCGCAGCAACCCGATCAGCACAAGCGCGATAAAGCCCAGAAACAGCACCAGCGGCAGCCAGATGACCCAGCGCGGCGGCCTTGCGGTTGCGGTCTGCTCGCTCATCGGCCTTGCCTTTCGCGACGGTAGGCGATCTTGTCCTTGGCGATGATCCTGCGCAGGTCGCTCGCCACCCGGCCCGCCAGCGCCAAGAGGCCGCCCAGCGCGATCAACAGTCCACCGGCCCAGATCAGCGGAACGAAAGGCTTCCACCACAGTCGCAGCTGCCAGCGGCCATCCTCCGCCTCGCCGCCCAGCACGGTGTAAAGCTGTCCGTTCCAACGCGTGAACAGCGCCGATTCGCTAGTCTGTTGCGGCGGCGCCCAGAAGCTGCGCGACTGCGGCCGCATGTCGCTTATGTCACCTGCCGGTCCGTATCGCACCAGGAGCCGCGCTTCCAGCGCCGTCCAGTTCGGCCCGGCCACCGGCTCGATCGTATCGAGCTTCACGTCCCAAGGACCCACGGAAGTCACCTCGCCCACTTTCACGGCCACCAGCTTTTCCACGGTGAAGGCGCTTTCGCTGCTCATGCCGAACAAGGCGACGGCAATGCCGAAATGCGCGACCACCATACCCCATACCGGCAGTGGAGTGCGCCGAAGATCGCGACCTCGCAAAGGCAACAGGCTGGCCCAGGCAAGCCCGACTGACAGCGCCAGGCCGAGGAACGGCAGCAACGGCACCCCGCCTATCCCCAGCGCCGCGATGCCTGCCGCCGCGACAAGCATTGCCGGGATCACCAGCGCCTTGCCGATGCGGACAAAAGCGTCGCGTCGCCAGCGTAGCAAAGGTCCGACCGTCAAGATCACCAACATCGGGATGGCGAACAGCGCGCTCATCGGATTGAAATAGGGTGGCCCCACTGAAACCTTTGCGCCCAGCGCCTCGGCAAACAGCGGATAGAGCGTGCCGAACAGCACGATGCCCAGGATCGCCGAGAGCATCACATTGTTGAACACCAGGGCCCCTTCGCGACTGACCACGGCGAAGCGCTCCCCTTCCGTGACGGTCGAGGCGCGCAAGGCGAACAGGGTCAGCGCACCGCCGATGTTGATCGCGAGCAGCGCGAGAATGAAAGTGCCCCGCTCAGGATCGACGGCGAAAGCGTGAACGCTGGTCAGAATGCCTGATCGCACCAGGAAGGTTCCGATCATCGACATGGAGAAGGCCACGACGCCCAGCATGATCGTCCAGGCCCGCAGCGCATTGCGCGCCGCCAGCACACTTGCCGAATGCAGCAGCGCAGTCGCCGCCAGCCAGGGCATCAGCGACGCGTTCTCCACCGGATCCCAGAACCACCAGCCGCCCCAACCCAACTCGTAATAAGCCCAATAGGAACCGGCGGTAATTCCCACGGTCAGGAAAATCCAGGCGCCCAGCACCCATGGCCGCATCGCGCGGGCGAAGGCGGGCCCGACCTCGCGCGTGACCAGGGCCCCGATCGCGAAACTGAAAGCGATCGAAAGGCCGACGTAGCCCAGATAAAGCGTGGGCGGATGAAAGGCGAGGCCCAGGTCCTGCAGCAGCGGGTTAAGCCCGTTGCCCTCGATCGGAACGGGTGACAGGCGCTCAAACGGGTTCGAAGCAATCAATAGGAAGACATAGAACCCCAAGCTGACGAACGCCTGACCTGCCAGTGTCGCCAGCATGGTCCGTTCCGGAAGACGCCTCTCGATCAGCGCCACGAAGGCGCCGGCCATGCCCATCACGGTGACCCACAACAGCATAGAGCCTTCGTGGTTGCCCCAGGCGCCCGCGATCTTGAAGATCAGCGGTTTCATCGAGTGTGAGTTCTCGGCCACCAACTTCACGGAAAGATCCGTCGTGGCGAAGACATAGATGAGACACAGAAACGCCGCCAGAGCCAGCAATCCCTGCACGACCGCGACGGGGCGCACCACGCCGCCCAACGTTTCGCCGCGCTCCGTCAGCCCGAAAGCGCCTCCCGTAAGCTGCAGCGCCGCCAGAGCGGCGGCCATCCACAAAGCGGCAAGACCAAGTTCGGCGATCATTTCGTTTCGGCCACCACCTGCTTGGCCTGTTCCTTGGTCATGTTCTGCATTTCGCGCGGGACATAATTCTCGTCATGCTTGGCTAGTAGGTTGTCCGCCACGAAAGTGCCGGTGGCGCTCATCTTCCCTTCGGCGACGACGCCCGAACCCTCGACGAAAAGCGAGGGCACAATGCCCCTGAACGTTACCGGCACGCGCGCCTTGCCATCCTGCACCGTGAAATCGATGGTCACGCCGTCCGGCTCGGTCTTGAGCGAACCCTTTTCGACCATGCCGCCAAGACGAACGCCGCGATCGGGCGAAGGAGGATGAGCGACGATTTCACTGGGTACATAGAAATAGCTCACCTGATTACGCAGCGCCCAGGCCGCGAGCAATCCCGCACCGATCAGCACCGTCAGTGCGATGACGAGCAGAACCAGCCGCTGATGCTTTGCCCTGATGGCCATTTTCAGCGCTTCTCCGTCAGACCGCGGACCTCATCACGGCGCTTTTCCGCGCGCGTCATGGACAGCAGCGACCATAGCACCATGGCTGCGGTCGCGCCGAGGCCCACGAGATAGGCGGCCGCCACGAATGTCCAGGGATCCATCACCTCGCGCATTAGAAATCCACCTCACTCAAGGCTTTGCGCCGCAGCCTTGCCTCAGCCTGCTGATCGGCCAGGATCGCGCGCATTCTCGCCAGCACAACCCCGGTGAAGATCAGGGTGAAACCGAACAACGCGAACAGCAGAGGCCATAGAAAGGCGCCTGACATCGTCGATTTGCCCATGGTGATGCTGGGCGGCTGATGCAGGCTGTTCCACCAGATCACTGAATAATGGATGATCGGAATGTTGACGGCTCCGACCAGACCGAAGATCGCCGGAGCCTTGCTGTCGCCGCCGTCCGATGCTTCGCTGGCCTGCGACAGGGCAATCCACCCGAAATAGAGGAACAGGAGCACCAGCATGCTCGTCAACCGCCCGTCCCACACCCACCAGATCCCCCAGGCGGGCCGGCCCCAGAGCGAGCCCGTCACCAGACACACGGCCGTGAACACCGCGCCCGGCACGGCGCAGGCCCTGGCGGCGATGCCGGCGAGCGGATGGCGCCAGACAAGCTCGGCGAAACTGGCTCCGGCGATCGCCATCCAGCCGGCCATGCCAAGCCAGGCGGTGGGAACATGCAGATAAACGATTCGCACCGTGTCGCCTTGCAGGCGCTCCGCCGGCGCAGCGAACAAACCCCAGCCCAGGGCGCCCGACGCGACCAGAATGCCCGACGCCATGCATATCGGCATCAGCCAGCGGGCGATGCGCAGGAAACGGGCGGGGTTGGCAAAGCCATGCATGACAGGCGCGCTTCTAATGTTCACCGCGCCAGGAACAAGTGACTCTTGTCAAAGAACGCCCTTTTTCTTCCCAGCCGGCGCAGATCATCGGATGCCTGAAGAAGAAGGGATATGGGGCGATCGATGGGGGTCGAACCCACGACCTCCGGTACCACAAACCGGCGCTCTAACCAACTGAGCTACGATCGCCACGGCATGCGAGGCATTCTGCACCGCATGCAAACATCCTTGCAAGGACCGCCGTAACCGGCGACCAATGCGGGAGCGCGCCTTTGCACATGGCAGCGCCTCTTGCAAAGCAAAAATTCGAATGGTTGCGCGCTCGGGCAATTTTCCAGCTCAGGCGGGGCCGCTAAGCTGACCCGATGAACGGTCCTGGCGAATCGTCGGTCGAGCAACTCATGTCCCATGGCGACATGCAGCGCTTCCCCTCCTTGCGGCTTGATCTGTTCATCACGCGTGATTTTCTTTCGCCGACCGAGTGCGACGAGCTGATCGCGCTGATAGAAACGCAACATCGCCCTTCGACTCTGGCCGATTACAACGGCGACGCGGCATTTCGCACCAGTTCCACTTGCGATCTTACCGAAGATGTCCCGGTTGTCATGGCCCTGGCTGAAAAGCTTTCGCGGATTTCCGGCATCCCACCGGCTCATGCCGAACCTCTGCAAGGCCAGCGCTATGAAGTGGGACAGGAATTTAAGGCTCACACTGACTACTTCGAGCCGCAAAGCGCGGATTACAACACGTATTGCGCCGTCCCCGGCCAGCGCACCTGGACCTTCATGATCTACCTGAATGACGTAGAAGCCGGCGGCGCCACGCGCTTTAAAGTGATCGACAAGACTATCCGGCCCGAACGCGGCAAGCTCGTCGCCTGGAATAACCGGCATGCTGACGGCAGCCCCAATGCCGCCACCCTCCATCACGCGATGAAAGTGCGCAAAGGCCGCAAGTACGTGATTACGCAGTGGTATCGCGAAAGGCCCTGGGGCTGACGGTCCGCTTCATTTTCCGGGGCTGATGACCGCACAGGCAATACGGGCGCCCGCATTGCCGGCGGGTTGGCTGGTATAATCATCAGGCGCAGCATGGATCACAAGCGCCGAACCGTCAGCATCAAGCAGCGACTTGGGGCCGGGTGAAAGCGTGACGCCGGTGTCAAGCACTTGCGCCTTCAGAACGCCGTCAGGACCGACATATTGGTTGGGCATGTCGCCGCCGTGCGGACCACCCATGACCATCAAGCCGTGCTGGCGACCGCCCGCAGCGAAGTGGCCGCCCGCCGTCGCGAATTTCTGAGCGGGATCGCACAGGCCCTTTTCATGGAAGTGGAATCCATGTTCGCCCGCCGGCAAGCCCTTGATGTCCGTACTGACAAGGACGCCGGTGGGCGTGTCTTGCAAGTTCACGGTGCCAAGGACATGCCCGTCAAGACCGACGACCTTGGCTTGCATTACTTTGTCCGAGTCCTGGCCGAAGGCGGCACACGCGCACAGGCTCAGCAGACCTGCGGCGGCAATGCGGTCAATTCGAATCATTGTGCTTCTCCGTTTCGCAAATCCCATGGGTCTGCCTTCTCGATCTGCCGACATCCGCCGGGCCCTGCGAACGCCGGCTGAACAAGTTAACATTCCGGCAAGCTTGTCTTGTGAGCGCGGGTTAATGATTACTAGTGGAAGATACGGATAGCTCAAAGGGACGCCCAGGAAAAAAACGTGAACGCACCAATCGGCCGACTTTACGCGTCTTCGCAGGATACATTGGACGATCGCCGCCGCGAAAGGAGGCATACGACATGTTTCGATGCTCTCTTAGAAACGCCTAGAGGGGGACGTGTTCCCGTGCTTCTGGCCGACGTCTCGCTTCACGGCTGTTGCGTGCAGATTGACAGCGACGCGCTGCGCCAAGGGGCATTCGTCTCGATCGGCATGTGCGACGATTCGATGCTGCCCGCGGTCGTACGGTGGGTGCGCGGCAACGCGGCGGGCATGGAATTTCTGCGCGCCGTGCCGCCGGAACAAGTCGAATGGCACGATCTCATGGATTTCGGCCTGGATGGCTGAATTAAAAAAGGCGGCCCGATCAGGCCGCCTTTTTGTTTCGCGAGAGTTTACCCGCTTAACCCTTCTTAAGCGTGAGACCACCGAAACGCTTGTTGAACTGAGCAACGCGGCCGCCTTCGTTAAGAATACGCTGATTGCCGCCGGTCCAGGCCGGGTGAGACGTGGGATCGATGTCCAGCACCAGCGTGTCACCCTCGCCGCCCCAGGTCGAGCGGGTCTGGAAGGTGGTGCCGTCAGTCATCTGCACCGTTATCATGTGGTAATCGGGATGCGTATCGGCCTTCATCGTCGTAACTTTCTGCATATGGCCGGTTCCGACCGGCCTGCCTTGGAAAGCGGGGCGCATAGCGCCGGGCTCGTAAAAATGCAAGGGTCCGGCGAGATCGCGCGGCAGGCGCCGCTCAACTATCCGCGATCATTGCGGTGAAGTTCACCTCACACGTCACTTTATCCTCGATCGAGGCCCTGCCCCAGAACTTGCACACGCGGGAACGCTTCTGGACAAAGCCGGCTCGCAGATCGAGCAAGTGCCCCGGCGTCACCGGGTTGCGGAACTTGGCTTCCTCGATCGCCATGAAATAGACCAGCTTGCCGGTCCCGGCGAGGCCCAGGCTCTCAATCGCGAGAATACCCGCCGCCTGCGCCAACGCTTCTATCTGAAGCACGCCGGGCATGATCGGGCGGCCGGGGAAATGACCCTGAAAGAAATCCTCATTGAAGCTGACTGCTTTGACCGCGTGAATCTCCTCTTCAACAAGAGAGACCACGCGATCGACAAGCAACATGGGATAGCGGTGCGGAAGCGCCGCCAGAATCTTCGCGGTGTCGTAAACCAGTTCGGCCGTATCGCTCATGCCCCGTGCTCGCGTGTTGTCAGCGGCCGGTCGGCTGCGTGCCGGCAGCCGGTGCAGCCTGACCCTGCGCGGCTGCCTGCTGCGCGCGCGCTTCGCGGACCTGGCGCGGTTCCCAGCCGGCCGGCGGCACGATCTGGGCCGAGGGCAGCGCCGTGTTGAGCTCGTTCAGGATATCCTGATTGAGATTGTAGGCATTGCCGTTGAACGCCAGCACGGCGTCAGGCGACAGAACGAGGGAGACATTGCGCTTGCGCATCGCGGACTTCAGCGCATCGTTCAGCTTGTCCTCGATCTGCTCCTGCACATAAGCCTGCGAGAGGCCGACCGGCTGGAGAATCCGCTGCAGTTCGGCCTTGCCGTTCTCCTGCAACTGCTGGATGCCCACCGCCTGCTGCTGCAGCACCGCTTCGGTCACCTTGCCACCCGAACGGTCAGCGTTGAACTTGTCGACCATCGGCTTGAGCTGGGCGCTGATCTGGTCATTGCGGGCCCGCGCCTGGTCATACTGCGCCTTGTAGGTGGTTTCGCGCTGCTGTTCGGCGACCTTGAAGGCGTTCGAGTTGGCGACGACAGCATCGAGATTGGCGACAGCCAGACCGGGGACGATGGCGCCGGTTTCAGCGGCGGCCGGCGCCGGCGCGGCCTCCTTCTTGGCCAACGCGGGCTGCGCGGCGAAGGCCGTCAGCGCAAGAGCGGAACCCAGCGCGAGAGTCTTGGTCATGGTCTTCATCAGAATTGAGTCCCCACGTTGAAAGTGAAAGTCTTGGTATCGTCGCCCGGCTGCTTGAGGAGGGCCTTGGAAATATCGATGCGGAACGGGCCGAAGGGCGAGTTCCAGTTTACGCCGAACCCGATCGCCAGACGCGGCTTCCAAGTGTTGCCTGCAAAGGTTTCCGTGAAGACCTGATTACTACCAACCGGGTTGTTGGCATTACCGTTCGTCATGCTGTTAGTCGTCGTGGTCGACGTATCGAACGTTGGCTTACCGTCGGCACCGGTGCCGGTAAAGGGATTGTAAAGCTGGTTGCCGTTTGCATCTCTAGTACCGACGAAACAGCCACCCTTTGCGGGTTCGCAATCCTTAATCAATTCCGGCGCCTTGATACCCCACACTGCACCGGCATCCACGAAAATCGAGGGACGCAGACCCATCTCGCGGGCACCGGAACCGAGTGGAATCTCCAGCTCGGCGCGTCCCATATAATAGTATTTCCCGCCCAAGGCATCGTCAGTCTTGGTCGACCGGACGGTATAACTGCCGTTCGTGTCCTGCGTGAAATACTGCCGTATAACGCGCGGGCCCACGCCGCGGATGCCAAAGCCGCGAATCTGGGGTTCCCCCAGGTAAAAGCGGTCAGTCAAACGCACGTCCTGTCCCAGGCCCTTGATAACGCCGCCTTCGGCCGAAAGCGAAAAGATGAACCCCTTGCCGAGCGGCCAGAACTTGGAGGCATTGGCGCGGAACCGCGTGTACCTCACGTCACCCCCCAAACCGGCCACATCGGCATTGACCGAAGCGGTAATGCCGCGCGTCGGGCGGATGCGGTTATCCAGCGTGTCGTAAATCAAAGAAAAACCTACGATCGAACTGAGGCGCGTGCCGATCGCGTCGCACAAGTAGCGGCCGGCCAGCAGCGGATCGCACTCAACCAGGGGGGGATGCTGGCGGCTCGAATAATAAGTATTCTTGTCCAGGGTCACATCGTCATAATTGAGCGTATAGCGCGCAACCGCCGTCAGGTACTCGGTGAGCGGCACGCCGGCGCGCACCTGAAAACCGGTGGTTGACTGATTGTACAGCGTGTTGCGGTTGGAATTGAGGTAATTGAAGTTATTGTAATCGCGCCGATAGATATCGACGCCGAGCGATACGTTCTTATCGAACAGGTAAGGCTCGACGAAGCTCGTCTCGATGCTCTTGGAATAGCGCGAATAGCTGCCGGACAGGCCGATCGTCTGCCCGCGCCCGCGGAAGTTGCGCTGCTGCACGGAAGCCTGGAAGATGAAGCTTTCGAGGCTGGAGAAACCAGCGGAAAGCTGCAGTTCGCCGGTCGGCTTCTCTTCGACGTTGGCTTCCAGCAGGATGCGGTCGTCCGCGCTGCCGGGCTTCTGCTCAACCTCGAACTTTTCCTGGAAATAGCCGAGCGACTTGATACGGTTGGTCGAACGCTTGACCTGCAACGAGTTGAACGCATCGCCCTCTGCCAGGCGGAACTCGCGGCGGATCACCTTGTCCTGCGTCAGCGTGTTGCCGTTGATGTTAATCTTCTCGACGTAAACGCGCGGAGCCTCTTGGATCACGAAAGTGACCCCCATGGTGAGGTTGTCCTTGTCGCGATCGTATTGCGGCCGCACATCGGCGAAGGCGTAACCAAAAGCGCCCGCCGTCTCGTTCAGACTGTCGATCGTGTCTTCGACCTGCTTGGCGTTATACCAGTCGCCCTTGTGCATCGGCAGATTGGCGGCCAGCTTTTCTCCGTCGAAATCGCGAAGCTGGCTTTCCACTTTCACATCGCCGAACTTGTAGCGCTTTCCTTCCTCCACCACGTAAGTGATGATGAAGTCCTTCTTGTCCGGCGTCAGTTCCGCAACGGCGGAAACGACGCGGAAGTCAGCATAGCCCTGCGTGAGGTAGAACTGGCGCAGCTTCTGCTGATCGAAAGCCATGCGGTCCGGATCGTAGCTGGTGCCGGAGCTGAAGAACCGCGTGAAGCGGGCCTGCTTGGTTATCATCTGGCCTCGCAGTTCCCCATCGGAGAAATGCTCGTTGCCGATGATATTGATCTGGCGCACCTTGGACTTGTCGCCCTCGGTGATCTCGAAGACGATGTCGACACGGTTCTGGTCAAGCATGACCATCTTGGGCTCGACCGTCGCCGCATAGCGGCCCTGACGCTTGTAAAGCTCGATAATGCGAGCAACGTCGGCACGGATCTTGGAACGTGTGAAGATCTGGCGCGGGGCGACCTTGATCTCCGGCATGATCTTGTCATCCTTGATGCGCTTATTGCCTTCAAGGATGATGCGATTGATGACAGGATTTTCCTGGACGGCGATCGTGACGTTCCCGCCCTCGTTATTGATCTGAACGTCCTTGAACAGCTCGGTGGCGTAGAGGTCCTTCAACGCCTCGTCAGCCGCCGCCTTGGTGTAAGGCTGGCCGATGCGCAGGTTGATATACGAAAGCACCGTCTGCGGCTCCAGACGCTCCGCCCCGGTGACCTGGATCGACTGGATCATCTGCGGCGCCTGCTCCGCTGAGGGAGCTACGGGCGCGGCTGCTGGTGCAGCGGGCTGCGCCGTGCTTTTCGGGGCGGCTTCTCCCGCCGCGTCCGCTTGAGCGAAGGCGCCCTGCGGAACCCCCGCGAGGATCGTGGTCCCCAGAAGCACCGCCGCAAGCTGCGACGCGCGGCAGGCATCCGTGCTGCGAACCATTTCCCGTCCCATCATTCTGCGCAAAATCCCGTTTTCGCTTCCGCGATGAACTCGTCCGGCCCGACCGGCGTGGCAGGCAATCGCAGCCATCTGCCCGATGGAAGCCCTCCGATCAAGCAGCCAAACCGGGCGAGAACGTGATCGATTGGATAAAACCCCCGTCTATCCCCCGAAAATCGGAAGAGACGCCAGATCGTTGACCGTGACGAACAGCATGAGCGCCAGCACCAGTGCCACGCCCGTGCGGATCGCCCATTCCTGACTGCGCACGTCCAGGGGCCTGCGGCGCACCAACTCAGCCGCGTAGAAAGCCAGGTGCCCGCCGTCGAGGCCCGGAATTGGCAGGAGGTTGATGAATGCCAAGTTAATCGAGATCATCGCGACGAAGCCGACGAAGGCATCCCAGCCCAGGCTGAACTGTTCACCCGAATATTTGGCGATCTTGATCGGACCGCCCAACTCCCGCGCGGAACGCTCCCCCGTGACGATCTGGCGGATGCCCGTCACCATCGTGCCCATGATCGAGAAGCTGCGGGAAACGCCCAATCCCACCGCCTCCACCGGACCAACCGGGACCACCTTGCCGAAACCCGCGCGAATGCCCAGCTGACCGATCGTCTTGGCCTTCCCGTCCTCGCCCCGCTCGGCAACTGCCGCGATCGTCACCGGAAAGACATGCGCCTCTCCGTCGCGCAGCACGGTTATCATCACCTTGCCGCCAGGATGCGGCTGAACCAGCCGGGGAATATCACTGAAACTGCGCACATCGGCGTCGCCCACCGCGACGATACGATCCCCCACGCGCAACCCGGCCGCCTCGGCTGGCGAATCGCCGAAGAAGCCGCCGACCACCGGAACGCCGAAATCCACGCCCAGGTTGCCGAGCGTGGCCGAATTGCCAAATTCATCGCTCACCTTCTCGGGGGCAAGCTTAACTGGCAATATCAGGGTGCGCCCATCGCGCTCGACCGCGACGGATACGGTCTTGCCCGCATAGTAGACGACATGCTCGGGGATATCGGTGACGCTCTCGGTCCGGTTGCCGTCTATGGCAGTAATCCTGTCACCGATCGCCATTCCCGCCGCCTGGGCCGGAGAATTTTCCGTGAAGTTCGCGATCTCCGGCTCCGCCACAAGGCGCCCATTTACGTAAGCGAACGCGCCCAGAATCGCCACGCAAAGCAGGAAGTTGGTGGCGGGGCCAGCCAGGACGATCAAGGCGCGCTGCCACAGCGGCTTGACGTGAAAGGTTCGGGAGCGCTCCTGCGGCGTCAACCCGTCTTCTGCAGGCGAAGGGGCACTGGCCGGGTTCATGTCTCCAGCGAATTGCACATAACCGCCCAGCGGCAGCGCCGATATTCGCCAGCGCGTACCCTGCCGGTCAGTCCATCCCGCGATTTCCTTGCCGAAACCGATGGAAAACGCATCGGCCTTCACGCCGAACAGCCGGCCGACAAGATAGTGCCCAAGCTCGTGAAGCAGAACCAGCGGCCCCAGCACCAGCAGAAAGGCGAAAATCGTGGTCAGCAGAGTAGGCGATCCGGTCAAGTCAGGCGGTCTCCATCAACAAGCGCGCCTTCGCCCGCGCTTCCGCATCGACGGCGAGAACATCGGACAGAGAGGCCGGCGGCGGCGGCGCATAGGCATTAAGCACCGATTCCACCCGTGCCGCAATCCGGGTGAACGGAATCTGACCATCAAGAAACGCGGCAACCGCTATTTCGTTCGCGGCATTAAGGACGGTCGGCATCCCGCCGCCTGCATGCGCAGCCTCCCGCGCCAAGCGGGTCGCCGGAAAGCGCAGTTCATCAGGCTTGCGGAAGGTAAGTTCACCGATGGCCGCGAGGTCAAGCGGTTCGCAAGGCGTGTCCATCCGCGCTGGCCAGGCAAGGGCGGACGCGATCGGCACCCGCATGTCGGAGGGACCCAGCTGCGCCAGCGTGGAGCCGTCACGATATTCGACCATCGAATGAACGATCGATTGCGGGTGAACGAGAATACGCAGCTTATCCAGGCCCACGGGAAACAAGTGATGCGCTTCGATCAGTTCCAGGCCCTTGTTGAACATAGTGGCCGAATCGACGCTGATCTTCGCGCCCATGTCCCAGTTGGGATGCCTGATAGCCTGCGCGGGCGTGGCCGCGCAAAGCTGGTCCCACGACCAATCACGGAACGGACCGCCGCTTGCCGTCAAAGTGATCGATCGCACGTGCGCCGGGTCATTGCCCTGAAGGCACTGGAAAATCGCGTTATGTTCGGAATCAACCGGCAACAGCGTGGCGTGATGGCGCGCCACCGTTGCCATCATCACCTCGCCGGCGGAAACCAGCGCTTCCTTGTTAGCCAGCGCGACCGTCCCACCCCGTTCGATCGCGGCCATCGTCGGGGCAAGACCGGCGCAGCCCACTATGGCGGCAAGCGTGACATCGGCAGGGCGCGTCGCCGCTTCGATCAGAGCCGCCGGGCCGCCCGCCGCCTCAACGCCGGTCCCGGCGAGCGCTTCGCGTAGCGTAGAGAGCCTGCTCTCATCGGCGACCACCGCAATCTCCGCTGAAAATTCGACGGCAAGACGCGCCAAGTCAGCAGCATTGGAATGCGCGGTCAGAGCCACGATCCGCCACGCGCCCGCTTGATGGCGCACGAGATCAAGCGTCGATGCGCCTACCGAGCCGGTTGCGCCCAGAACCGAAAGAGTGCGCACCTGCTTCATCGCGGCTGGAACAACAGCATGAGGGCCAATACGAAGAGCACCGCCAAAAGTCCGTCCACCCGGTCGAAAACGCCGCCATGCCCGGGAATGAGGCTGCCCGAATCCTTTACCCCCGCGCGCCGCTTCATCCAGCTTTCGAAGAAATCACCGGCCTGCGCGCAGACAGCCACGAGAAGCCCGGTCAGAAGGCAAGTCGCGAACAGCGGGATAGGACGAGCCTGAAGATACCAGCACGGCTGCAATCCGAAGCAGGCCGCCTTGTCAGCCGCCATGCCCGCGGCGGTCAGCCAGATCGCCCCTTCCTGCCAGAGCCGGGCCGCGCCCAATAACGCCAGCGTTGCTCCCAGAACGCCGCCCAACAACCCGGACCAGGTTTTCGACGGACTGATGGAAGGCGCGATCTTCGGGCCGCCCAGAGCCCGCCCGGTGAAATAGGCGCCCACATCCACGGCGATGACCGCTGCCAGGACTGTCAGCAAAGGAGCCAGGGTGAAAACGGGATTGCGCAGGAACAGCAACATCGCCGCGCTGGCGCCGACATAGATCATTCCCGCGAAGTTCCAGAAGCCCCGCTCCGCCGGATTGCCCGTGCCTTGGCGCGCGAGGCGTGTCCACTCCCACAACACCACCACCGCAACCGCGCAAACGAACGCGATCCAAACGGCACCGCCAAACCACAAGGCTGCGCCTGCGACGGCCAGCATGACGGTTGCGGAGATGGTCCGCAGACCAAGATCAGATTTCTGTCCGTTCACCGGCTTCTCTTCTGCAGGAGGAAAATTTCGCAATTATCGTCCGCCATAACGCCGCTCCCGCATCGCGAAGGTTTCCAGCGCCTCGCGCAGATGTTCGGCGGTGAAGTCCGGCCACAGCACGTCCATGAAAAGCATTTCGGCATAGGCCGCCTGCCAAAGCAGGAAGTTGGACAGCCGCACTTCGCCGGAAGTGCGGATCAGCAGGTCAAGCGGCGGCATATCCGCGGTATCCAGTTCCGCGCCGATCGTCTCCGGCGTAATCGGCCCTTTCTGCGCCGCCTTCGTAGCGGCACGCGCAATCTCGTCCCGCGAACCGTAATTGAGCGCCACCGCAAGCGTGGTGCCGATATTGTCTTGCGTACGCGCGATCGCATTATCGACCAATTCGACGACGTCAGGCTTGAACGCCCTGTAATCGCCAATGATCTTCAGACGTACCCCGGCCGCGGCGAACTCTTCAAGATCGGAGAGGATGAACCGTTTCATCAGGCTCATCAGATCCGAAACCTCTTCGTCCGGACGGCTCCAGTTCTCGGTCGAGAATGCATAAAGCGTCAGCGCCTCCAGCCCCAGCTCGCGGGCGCCGCGCACGGCCCTGCGCACGGCCTCCACCCCGCGCTGGTGGCCCAGCACGCGCGGCAAATGGCGTTTCTTGGCCCAGCGTCCATTGCCGTCCATGATAATGGCGACGTGCCGGGCGGGCGCGGGTTCAGCCTTGGTCATCGGCTATTCCTCAAGACAAGCAGGCTGGCCTCACTTGTTGAGGATTTCCTTTTCCTTGCGCGCCAGTTCATCGTCGACAGCCTTGATCTGATCGTCCGTCAACTTCTGCACGTCGGCTTCCGCGCGCTTGCGCTCATCCTCCGAGATTTCCTTCTTGTTCTCATCGGCCTTGAGGTTTTCCATGCCGTCGCGCCGCACATTGCGGATGGCGACACGCGCCTTCTCCGCATATTGGCTGGCCAGCTTGGCAAGTTCCTTGCGGCGTTCCTCCGTCAGGTCCGGGATCGGCAGGCGAAGCGTGTTGCCGTCATTGATCGGGTTCAGGCCCAGGCCCGCCGACCGGATGGCCTTTTCCACCGGTCCGATATTGGACTTGTCCCACACTTGCACCGAAAGCATGCGCGGTTCGGGTGCCGAGATCGTCGCCACCTGCACGATCGGCGTCATCGCGCCATAGACCTCGACCGAGATCGGCTCCAGCAGCGCGACATTGGCGCGCCCGGTGCGCAAGCCCGAAAGATCGTGCTTGAGCGATTCGACAGCGCCTTTCATACGGCGCTCAAGATCGGCCTTGTCATATTTGGCCATGTTATGCGGCTCCCTTCTGCACGATCGTCTGCGTCCCTTCGCCCACTAGAACTTTGGCAAGATTGCCCTTCTCGCGGATCGAAAACACGACGATCGGAATATTGTTGTCACGGCACAAGGCCACAGCCGAAGCGTCCATCACCTTCAGGTTATCGGCAAGAACCGTGTCGTAATCGACTGTTTCGTAACGCTTTGCCGCGGGGTTCTGTTTGGGATCGCTGTCGTAGACCCCATCGACGCTGGTGCCCTTGAGCAGAGCGTCGCACTGCATTTCCGCCGCGCGCAGCGCCGCCCCGGAATCCGTCGTGAAGTATGGTGCGCCGACGCCTGCGGCAAAGATTACCACCCTGCCCTTTTCCAGATGCCGTTCGGCCCTGCGGCGGATCACCGGTTCGCAGACCTGGTCCATCTGCACGGCCGATTGGACACGCGTATGCACGCCCAGCTGCTCCAGCGCGTTCTGCATCGCCAGCGCGTTCATGACCGTCGCCAGCATTCCCATGTAATCAGCCTGCGCCCGGTCCATGCCCTTGGCCGCGCCCGCCATGCCGCGAAAGATATTGCCCCCGCCGATCACCAGGCAGATTTCAAGACCGCTATCCTTGGCGGCCTTCACTTCCTTGGCCAGTTCAGCGACAAATTCAGGATCGATCCCGAACTGCTGCGCCCCCATCAGCACTTCGCCTGACAGCTTAATCAGGACGCGTTTGAAGGGGGAGGATGACATGCCGCGTTTTCTCCTGGGGATGGTGGCTGCGGCTTTAGGGGGAGCGGCGCGGATTGCCAAGGGGAGAGGTTGGAGATGGCAGGCTCACAACGCGCTTTCCTACCGCCTCGCGCCTGTTCAGAATGACCGATACCGCCAATGCGCCTCATTCTGGTCATAGGCTTTTTGCGCCTGCGCAACGTCGCTCATGCGCCGCTCCGCCCAATCGATCATCGCTTGCAACGCATCGAGCAGTTCAAGCCCGAGCGGGCTTATCGAATATGTCACCGCGACCGGCACCGTGGGCACCACGTTCCGCACGATCAGCCCGTCACGCTCCAGTGAACGCAGCGTCTGGCTCAACATTTTCTGGGATATCCCGCTGATCCGTCTCTTCAGGGCATTGAACCGCATGCCCCCAGTCCCCAGCGTGACAAGAAGCAAGACGCTCCACTTGTCAGCGATCCGGTCAAGCAATTGCCGGGTGGGACAATCCGCCGAATAGACGTCGGGTTCATAACGGGTGGTTTCCTGCGGGAAACCCGGTGCGATCAAGGTGCCTTCTTGCATGGACGCATTCCATAGAACACCTGGTATCTGATGGAAACCACAAGGAGCATCGAGATGAAAATTGCAGTTCTTGGCGCCAGCGGACGCGCGGGATCGGAAATCACCCGCGAAGCCGCCGCGCGCGGGCATGACGTTCTTACGATTGCGCGCAATCCGGAGAAGATTCCGACCGGCGAGGGAATCGCCGCCATAGCGGGTGACGCGTCGGATGCCGATTCGCTGGCCTCCCTGATCGCCGGGCGCGATGCCACGATCAGCGCCCTGCACTTCGATATTCCGGCAGAAACCCTATTGGCGGCGGTGCGCAAAGCGGCGGTGCCGCGCCTGCTTGTCACCGGCGGCGCCGGAAGCCTCGAAATCGCGCCGGGGGTGCGCCTGGTCGACACGCCCGATTTTCCCGCCGAATGGAAAGAGTTTGCCTTGGGCGGTGTTGAGTTCCTCGACGCGCTGAAATCCGTCACGGACGTCGATTGGACGTTCTTCTCGCCCGCCGCATTAATCTTCGAGGGACCGCGCACCGGAAGCTACCGGCCCGGCGTGGACCAGTTGGTCACTGACGAAAATGGGGAGAGCAGAATCAGCTTCGCGGACTATGCCATCGCCATGATCGATGAACTCGAAACCCCCAAGCACAGCCGCGCCCGCTTCACCGCCGGGTATTGACCGCGGACGAGGCACGAAAAAAGGGGCCGGGAAGCCATTGCTTCCCGGCCCCGTCATTTTGTTTCCTGAAGGAAACTTTTGTCCGGTCAGCCCGCCACCGCAGCGGCCACTTCCGCTGCAAAGTCAGTGACTTCCTTCTCGATCCCTTCGCCCAGCTGAAAACGGACATAGTCCTTGAGCACGATCTTCGCGCCCGCGTCCTTGCCGGCCGCGTCAACGACCTGTTGGATGGGGGTCTTGTTGTCCATCACGAAGACCTGGCTGAGCAGTGCGTTTTCCTTGGCGTACTTGGCGATTGCGCCTTCGACCATCTTGGCCTGCACGGCCTCGGGCTTACCCGATTCCGCAGCCTTTTCCTGCGCGATCTTGCGTTCGCGCTCAATCAGCTCGGCATCCAGATCATCGGCCGTCAGCGCCAGCGGGAAGGCGGCCGCGATGTGCATCGCGATCTGCTTGCCCAGACCCTCGAGCGCAGCGGCGGGAGCCTCTGATTCGAGGGCGACGAGCACGCCGATCTTGCCAAGGTTCGGCGCAGCGGCATTATGCATGTAAGGCACGACCAGGCCCTGCGCCACTTCCACCGTCTTCATGCGGCGGACCTGCTGGTTTTCACCAATAGTAGCAACATTGTTGGTCAGCGCGTCGCTCACAGTGCCACCGCCCGGATAAGCCGCGGCCTTGAGCGACTCGACATCGTTGCCGGCCACCCCCAGCGCCACCTCGGTGGTCTTGCGCACAAAGTCCTGGAACTGATCGTTCTTGGCGACGAAGTCGGTTTCGGAATTGACCTCGACCGCAACGCCCTTGGTGCCGGTCACGGCCACGCCGACCAGACCTTCGGCCGCAGTGCGGCTCGATTTCTTGGCGGCGGCGGCAAGGCCCTTGGCGCGCAGCGCGTCGACCGCGGCTTCGAGGTCGCCATTCGTCTCAGCCAGAGCCTTCTTGCAATCCATCATGCCGGCGCCAGTGCGCTCGCGCAGGTTCTTCACGTCAGCGGCGGTGTAAGCCATCGCTCAAATCCTCTTGGTTGGTTCGGCCGAAGGATCGACCATCAATTGCCCGAGCCGCCCGGCGACTGGTAAACATGGGCGGCTCAAAACATGCAGCGCGCCAGGCCCATTGGACCCGGCGCGCGACAATTCCATGACGAAAAGTCGTCGCCGGCCCCGATCAGGCTTCGGTAACTTCGACCACCACGTCTTCGACCGGCTCGTCCATGGCACCGATGTCGGCGCCGCTGTCGACGATGGCCTCACGGCCACCCTTGGTCGCGGCCTGCGCGATCGCATCGCAATAGAGACGCACCGCGCGGCTGGCGTCATCGTTGCCCGGAATCGGGAAGGCGATGCCCTGCGGGTTGACGTTGGTATCCAGCACCGCGACCACCGGAATGCCGAGCACGTTGGCTTCCTTGATGGCCAGGTCTTCCTTATTGGCATCGATCACGAACATCACATCGGGAATACCGCCCATGTCGCGAATGCCGCCCAGCGACAGTTCAAGCTTGTCGCGTTCGCGAGTCAGCTGCAGCACTTCCTTCTTGGTCAGACCAGTGGTGTCGCCCGAAAGCTTTTCTTCCAGCGCCTTGAAGCGCTTGATCGACTGGCTGATCGTTTTCCAGTTCGTGAGCATGCCGCCCAGCCAGCGGTGGTTCACGAAATGTTGCCCGCAAGCGCGCGCCGCCTGCGCGATCGGCTCCTGCGCCTGGCGCTTGGTGCCGACGAACAGCACTTTGCCGCCCGCCTGGACGGTCGCCGAAACGAACTCCAGCGCGCGGGCCATAAGCGGCACAGTCTGCGACAGATCAATGATGTGAATGCCGTTGCGAGCGCCGAAAATGTACGGCTTCATCCGCGGATTCCAACGGTGAGTCTGGTGGCCGAAGTGAGCGCCGGCCTCGATAAGCTGCTGCATGGTGACGACGGGAGCCGCCATAATCAATTCCTTTCCGGTTGTGCCTCTGAAAAGCTGGAACCGTGCGGTCATCACCGCTGCGGCACCGGTATGTGCGCTTTCCATGTGGATTTGCAGGGCAGGGAAGACCGGAAAATTCAGCCTTTCCGCCTCAGCGGGCCTGCCCATAGACCCCTTCATCCCGAAAATCCAGCCCTCTTTCGCTTTCGCGCTAACATGCCACGGGATCGGAAATGAACGCCCCCTCCCTTTTTATTTCGCCTTGACATGACGGAACATAATGTGAACAAGGGCAGTAAGAACATTGATAGAACAGATTCGTTTTTTCCACAAGCTGTCCACTGGACTGGCCACAAGGCCGCGCTGGCTCGAAAGGATCGGTTATGACTGTATTTGCCGCCTGCCTGTTCTTCCTGGCCGCTTTTACGTCCGCTTTGGCCATCATCGCGAGCTGGCGCCGTTATGGACAAGCTGCGCTCGCTTTACCGGCGCAGCTCAGCACCTGCCCGGAAACCCTCGCAATCTGCTGGAAAGCCGTAGAGCGCATGCACCGGCCCGCGCTCGCTCCACTCAGGATGGGCCGAGCGGAGCGCCCTCCTCGTCGAAGGGCGCCGGGGTTGGACTGGCCGGGAATGACCCTTGCCGCCTGACTTTCGCGTAACTCGCTATCCCCAGCGGAATCAACAGCAAATAGCCGATCGTGATCGCGACGAGCGTGAACCACGGCTCAGTCAACAAAGCCGCCATGGTAAGGCCGACAAGCGCGATCACGCCCAGACGCAAATGATTGGGGGGGCGCATGCGTGACCATCCCAGGGTGGGCAGGCTGGAAATCATCAGGAAGGCGATCACCGCCATCCACCCGCTCACCAGCACCGGATGGGCGAACTCGGAACGGCCGCTGGCGATCCACAAGTACATCGGCAGGAAAGCGAGCCCCGCGCCCAGCGGGGCGGGAACGCCAGTAAGGAAACCGGCCTGCTTGTGCGGCTGATCGAGCATGTCGAGCCGGGAATTGAAACGGGCAAGCCGCAGCACACAGCAGATCGCAAAGGCTAGCGCCGCGATCCATCCCACGCTGGGAAGCTTATGCAATGTCCAGAGATAGACGATCAGCGCGGGGGCCACGCCGAAGGAAATCGAATCGGCAAGGCTGTCCAGCTCTGCGCCGAAGCGCGTCTGCGCCTTGAGCAAGCGGGCCGCTCGCCCATCTATGCCGTCAAGCAGGCCGGCCAGGATCACTGCCTGCACGGAGCGTTCGAAATCGCCACCAATGGCGAAGCGGATGCCGGTTAAGCCCGAACAGAGCGCGGCAGCGGTTATCGCGTTAGGCACCACCGCCCGCATCGAAAGCCCGCGAGCAAAGCGACGGTGCGGCATGGGGGCCCCTTCCGCAAACCCATCATGCTCATCAGGCGCCGCTGGTGTCACTGAACAATGCCCTCCACAACCGGCGCCGAGCCGAGTTCGGCCAGCACTGTCTCACCGGCGATGGTTTTCTGGCCCAGCACCACGCGAGGCTCGGTGCCGGCGGGCAGGTAGACATCAACGCGGCTGCCGAAACGAATAAGGCCGACCCGCTGGCCTGAGGCAATAATGTCTCCTGGCTTGATGAACGGCACGATGCGCCGCGCCACCAGCCCTGCGATCTGCGTGAAGCAAATGCGAACGCCGTCTCCACGTTCGATCAGCACATGCTGACGCTCATTCTCTTCGCTCGCTTTGTCGAGATCGGCATTCACGAACTTGCCGGGAATATAAATCACTCGCTTGACCATGCCGCCGATCGGCGCACGATTGATGTGCACATCGAACACCGACATAAAAATGGAAATGCGCGTCACTGGCTCGCTGGCCATCGGGGCAAGGCCGCTTCCATCGTCCAGGGTCAACTCGCGCGGCGGTGGCACTTTGCCAATCAGTGTAACAAGCCCATCAGCAGGAGCGATGATCGCACGGTCATCCTGCGACGTTACCCGTGCCGGGTCGCGGAAGAACGCCAGGATGCACAGCGTCAGGACTGCAAGCGGCCACCCCGCCCACGGCCCCAGCAACAGCCAGGCGATCAGCGCGATAGCGCCTGCAATGGCGCCGAACTTGCGCCCTTCGGAATGAATGGGAGGCCACTGCCACGAAACTTCGCCGCGACCCTGATTATCGAGAATATCTGAGGGCATAGTTTTCATCTAATCGGTGTGCGCCAGTACCGCAATGGCACCGGCATCACTGCCGGACGATGAATTACGCCAAGCTTTTGCGAAACCGGTGGTGGACAGGGCTAGATTCGAACTAGCGTACGCTTGCGCGGGCAGATTTACAGTCTGCTGCCTTTAACCACTCGGCCACCTGTCCACACCAGTCGCTGGCTGCAGGCCATATCACCAGGAAATGACCCGCTTTGAAGGCTCTCGAGAAAGAGCCCGTTGCCGAGGAGCCGCGCCTTTGCCGAACCGGGCCTTGCCTGTCAATGGGGTCGCTGCCAAAGCGGCAACACATTTTTCGGTGAAAGGACAAGCGATGAGCAACCGCGGCGAGAGCCAGGACGGTGGACGCCAGAACCGGGCGCTACGCGGCCGGGCCGGCCGGATGAAAAACGGGCGTGGCAGCGGACGCGCCAGTTCGGGCATAGTGCGGCTGTGGGGCCGCCATGCGGTGGAAGCCGCGCTCAAGAATCCTGACCGGCATCACCGAAAACTATGGGCTACGCGTGAAGGCGTCGAAACGCTTGAAGGCGAATTACCGAGCGATTTTCCCATCGAATGGGCCCAAAGCGCGGATCTTGCCCGGCTTGTCGCTCGCGATGCTCCTCATCAGGGGTTGGTGCTGGAGTGCGAAGCCCTGGAGGACATTTTCCTCGCCGACGTGCTTGACGGCGATCCCTCTCGCCCGGTGGTTGTGCTCGATCAAGTAACGGATCCGCATAACGTGGGTGCGATCATGCGATCGGCCGCGGCCTTCAACGCCTGTGCGATCGTCACGCAGGATCGCCACGCCCCGCCCGAATCAGGCACGCTCGCAAAATCGGCGTCCGGCGCGCTGGAAGTTCTCCCCTGGGTGCGCGTGGTCAACCTGGCCCGCGCGCTCGAAGAGGTGGCCGATGCGGGGTATTGGCGGATCGGGCTCGACGGGGAAGCGGAATCGACGCTGGCGCAGGCTCTTCCCGCGGGACCGGTCGCCTTGGTCCTGGGCGCAGAGGGAGATGGACTGCGCCACAACATTGTGCAGCATTGCGATGCCGTCGCGCGCCTGCCGATCAGCGAAGCCATGGAAAGCCTGAACGTCAGCAATGCCGCCGCCATCGCGCTTTATGCCGCGGCAACGCGCGAAACGCTCTAAGATCCATTGCTCGCTTAAACCAAAAAGGGGGAAACATGGTCAGGATATTGAAACGAGGCAGCGGTGCTTACCGACTGCCGGCGGGGATGGTGGCGACCGCGCTATCGTTGCTTTTGGCCGCGTGCATATTCGCACCCGGCAAATTCGCGTCGCAACTCGATGTGCGTAAAGATCACAGTTTCTCGTTCCATTACGCGGGCGAAATTCTGATGCTCCCGCTCATGAAGAACAACAAGCAGGAAACGTTCACGCCCGAGGCGTGCCATGAGGAGGACTCCGACAACGAGCGTGAATGCACCCCTGCGGAGATCGCCAACCAAAAAGCAGAGTGGGAAAAGCAGCGCGCGGCGACGAAGAAGAGCGATGCGGAGGCGGCGCAAATGCTGATGGGCGGAATCGATCCCAATAATCCCGAGTCAGGCAACGAACTGGCCGCCAAGCTGCGCCGTCAGGTGGGCTGGAACAAGGCGGAATACCTCGGCGATGGAAAGTTCGATGTGGACTTCGCCTTTTCCGGCAGGCTCGACCGGGATTTCGTGTTTCCGACCATGGAAGGCTTTCCGATGAGCAACGCCTTCGTCCAAATCTCGCTGCGTCAGGACGGCACGGTGCGCATTGACGCTCCGGGATTTGGTCCCTCGGGCGGCGGTCAAACGATGTCGGGAATGATGTCCGGCATGAGTTCCAGCGGCGATGCGGATAAGAGCCCCGTTGCGCTGGCGGACGGCATCTTTGCGGTTACCACGAACGGCGAAGTACTAGCCAACAATACCGATGAAGGCACGAAATCCGGCCCAGGCGGACAATCGCTCATGTGGAAGATCACCCCGAGCATTAAGGCTGAACCCACCGCTTTGCTGAGACTCGCTCGATAGCTTCGTCCGACCGGCTTTCTCGTTCTCGTAATCAGCCGGCCAAACGAAAATCGCCGCGCCGACCCGAAGGTTGGCGCGGCGGTTTTTCGTTCGGGCCTGTGAGGCGCTACAGGCCGCCTGCCATCTTAGTTGACGGCATCCTTAAGGCCCTTGCCGGCTTTGAACTTCGGCTGAGCAGAAGCCTTGATCTCCATCGGCTCACCGGTGCGCGGGTTGCGACCGGTCGAAGCCTTACGCTTGGCGACCGCAAAGGTGCCGAAGCCCACCAGGCGCACTTCATCGCCCTTCTTCAGCGCGCCGGTAATGGCGTCGAACACGCTTTCGACTGCCTTGGTGGCATCGCTGCGGGTCAGACCGCTGGAATCGGCGACAGCGCTGATGAGATCGTTCTTGTTCATTACGAAACCCCCTACCTTTCAGTGGAACAGGATTGTGATGGGATAATTTTTGAATCGCCTCGAGATGGCGACGGAATTGAGCGGGTTTTATCGTCGCTGGCAAGGCCAAACCACGCTAAAACCCGCAGGTTATCGAGTTTTTTAGTCGTCCCCGCGCTGTTCTTGCTTGTGCGACGCAACATGCCGCAAGGAGAATTGTGTCGAATCGCTCTTTTTGTCGAGACGACGCCGGGAATCCACCAAGGTATGCTTGCCTCGCGATTCGCCGGTCGACGGCGCATGGGAACTGATACCGCTGTGTCCGTAACGGGGATAAAAAAGGCGGTTCGAAAAAACGAACCGCCTCTCACCGCCCGGCCGCGAAAGGACCCAGCGGAATCCGTCTTACGCTTTCGCTTCGTTGACCTCGCGGCGCTCGGCGATGCGAGCGCGCTTGCCGGTGCGGCCACGCAGGTAGTACAGCTTAGCCCGGCGCACCACGCCCTTGCGGACCACGGTGATGGAATCGATGTTGGGCGAATAGAGCGGGAACACGCGCTCTACGCCTTCGCCAAAGCTCATTTTGCGAACGGTGAAGTTCGAATTGAAGCCACGATTCGAACGAGCGATGCACACGCCTTCGAAAGCCTGCACGCGGGTACGCGTACCTTCGATGACCTTCACACCGACGCGGACGGTATCGCCCGGACGAAACTCAGGAATATCCTTGCCGGCCTTGGCGATTTCCTCGGCCTCGATCTGCTGAATCAGGTTCATGAACCCAAATCCTCGTTTCTTCGCCGCGCGCCAGAGGCAGGCTGGCCCCGAACGTCCCTGTGACGCTCCCAAAGGTCCGGCCTGCGTAACCGTGTGTCGTCGTTCGCCTGTTGTTTCCGCCAGGCGGCGATCTTCGCATGATCCCCCGATCGCAGCACTTC
>NZ_DAIMZT010000040.1:0-27513 GCF_036733805.1 Novosphingobium sp.
TGTAGATGTTGGCCGGGATCGGCTCGATGCAGGCGCTGGTGCCGCCGCAGATGATGCTGATCGAGGCAGTGGGCGCGATCGCCATCTTGCAGGAGAAACGCTGCATCACGCCCATTTCGGCTGCGTCCGGGCAGGCCCCGCGCTCCTGCGCGAGCAGGAGCGATGCTTCGTCCGCCTTGGCCGCGATATGCTGGAACATCTGCAGGTTGAGCGCCTTGGCCATCGCGCTTTCGAAAGCGATGCCCTTCTGCTGCAGATAAGAGTGGAAGCCCATAACGCCCATGCCGACCGAGCGTTCGCGCATCGCTGAATATTTAGCTCGCGCCATCTCGTCCGGCGCGCGGTCGATATAATCCTGCAGTACGTTGTCCAGGAAGCGCAGCACGTCCTCGACAAAGCGCTTGTCGCCCCGCCATTCTTCCCAGGTTTCGAGGTTGAGCGAGGAAAGGCAGCAGACTGCGGTGCGATCGTGGCCCAAATGGTCGCGGCCAGTAGGCAGCGTGATTTCCGAGCACAAGTTCGAGGTTGAAACCTTGAGGCCGAGATCGCGGTGATGCTTTGGCATCATGCGGTTCACGGTATCGGAGAAGACGATGTAAGGCTCTCCGGTGGCGAGGCGCACTTCGACCAGCTTCTGGAACAGCGCGCGCGCGTCCACCTTGCCGCGCACCGAGCCGTCGCGCGGGCTTTTCAGTTCGAACTCGGCCCCATCGCGCACGGCCCGCATGAATTCATCCGTCACCAGGACGCCGTGATGCAGGTTGAGCGCCTTGCGGTTGAAATCGCCCGAGGGCTTGCGGATCTCCAGGAACTCCTCGATCTCGGGGTGCGAGATGTCGAGATAGCAGGCGGCCGAGCCGCGGCGCAGCGAGCCCTGCGAGATGGCGAGCGTCAGGCTGTCCATCACGCGGACGAAGGGGATGATGCCGCTGGTCTTGCCGTTGAGGCCGACCGGCTCGCCGATGCCGCGCACCGCGCCCCAATACGTGCCGATGCCGCCGCCCCGGCTGGCGAGCCAGACGTTCTCGTTCCAGGTGGCGACGATGCCCTCCAGGCTGTCATCCACCGAGTTCAGATAGCATGAGATGGGCAGGCCCCGCCCGGTGCCGCCGTTCGAGAGCACAGGCGTCGCCGGCATGAACCACAGCTTCGAGATATAGTCGTAAAGCCGCTGCGCATGTTCCTGATCGTCGGCATAGGCATCGGCGACACGGGCGAAGAGGTCCTGGTACTTCTCTCCGGGCAGCAGGTAGCGATCGTCCAGCGTTTCCTTGCCGAAATCGGTAAGAAGCGCATCGCGATCGGCATTGGTGGCGATATCGAAGCGACGATCGTGGATCGTCTTGGAATCGGTTGCCCCCGCCTTTTTCTGCGCCTTTTTCGGCGCATCGTTCATATCCACCAGATCACCCGTTGCGACATCGGTCTTGTCCATGGCGATTGCCGGGCTTTTGCCCGTCTCCTTTTCGTTCACGGCGGTTTCGCGCCGAGCCTCTTCGCGCGCGGCCGCGGCATAGAGTCCGTCCATTTCGACTTGCTCCCCGCCGGAATGGCCCGTGTCGTAGCTGTTCACGTGACCGTCGCCTGCGTTCCTGAAATCCACGTTGCGCCCCCCGAATGCTCAAAAAAAACGTCATCAAACCGCCTCACGGCGATATCACAATCAAGACGGGCCCAGCGGTGCCGGAGCGAGTCGACGAAGCAACAAGCTTTCCGTCTACCAGAACCAGCACAAAAAGAGAACGATCACGTTCCGCCTGACCCCCTGTCCGACCTTTTGCCGTGTCGCTACCCGGCCTTTCTCAAGTTCCCTGAGCCTTGTGGCAAGGACCCTGCCTGATCCTTGCTGCTCCTAGGTATTGAGGCCCGGCGATCGACCCGCCACAACCCATAGTGCCCGTTCTACGTAACGACGCAAGAGGGGAGGCCGGTCCGATCTGGCGGGCGAATTAGGGGGTGGGCGCCCGCTCACCATTCGCGACGCGTGGGAACTCCTTCACCCATCGAAGGCGCAAGAGGCTAAATCGCCTTTGCCGACCAAAAATTTTTCCACATAAATTGCCGACGAAACGAATCGTGCTTGCGACAAGCCGAGTCCTTTTTCGGCCAGAGTCAAGATGCTAGGGCCGCCTTTGAAACGTTTTGATCCCCATGCCGTATGTCGACCCGCTCTGTCATCGGCAGAACCGTGCGTGCAATTTCTTGTGATACATACCACTGCAAGAGTCTGCGGCGCATATCGGCTATATAGGTCCATCACAGCGCGAGAGGGAGATCAGCCTCATGTTCAATATCATCGGCGCCATCGTCAGCGGCCTCATCATCGGCGTTCTGGCGCGCTTCTTCTATCCCGGCGGTGTGCATATGAGCTGGATCGCGACGATCCTGCTCGGCATCGGTGGCTCGCTGGTGGCGGGCCTGGTCACCTCGCGCGGGCGGGAGGAATTTCATCGCGGCGGCTGCATCGCTTCGGTGCTGGGCGCCATGCTGCTGATTTTCATCGGCCACCTGTTGCACATCGGTCGTTAGGGGTTCAGGGCACCAGGATCGTATCGACCGGCTCGTCATCGGTCTGCGGAAAATTGAGCGTATAATGCAGGCCCCGGCTCTCGTGCCGCTTGAGTGCGGAGCGAACGATGAGGTCGGCCGATTGGAGCAGGTTGCGCAGCTCGATCAGGTCGGTCGAAACGCGGAAGTGGCGGTAATATTCCTCCACCTCTGTATTGAGCAGCTGGATGCGGTGCATGGCGCGTTCCAGCCGCTTCGTGGTGCGCACGATGCCCACGTAATTCCACATGAAGCGGCGGATCTCGGTCCAGTTCTGCTTGATGACGACTTCCTCGTCCGGCTCGCTCACCCGGCTTTCGTCCCAGGGCATGACCGATGGCGGTGCATCGAAAGCGGTCCAGTGCGAAAGAATGTGCGCGGCCGCCGCCTCGCCGAAGACGAAGCATTCCAGCAGCGAGTTGGATGCCAGACGATTGGCGCCGTGCAGGCCGCTTTCCGTACATTCGCCCGCCGCATAAAGGCCGGGCAGGTCAGTCCGTCCGTCCAGGTCGATCACGACGCCGCCGCACGTATAGTGCTGTGCGGGGACGACCGGGATCGGCTCGCGCGTCATGTCGATGCCCAGCGTCAGCAGCTTCTCGTAAATGTTCGGGAAGTGCTCCTTCACAAAGGCTTCGGGCTGGTGGCTGATGTCGAGGTGGACGTAATCGAGGCCGAAGCGCTTGATCTCGGCGTCGATCGCGCGGGCGACCACATCGCGCGGGGCCAGCTCCATCCGATCGGGATCATAGAACGCCATGAAGCGCTTGCCGGTGCGCGGGTTCACCAGCCGCCCGCCTTCGCCGCGCACGGCCTCAGTGATGAGGAAGTTCTTGACCTCCAGATTATAGAGGCAGGTCGGGTGGAACTGCATCATTTCCATGTTGGAAACGCGTGCGCCGGCGCGCCAGGCCATCGAGATGCCGTCTCCCGTGGCGCCGCGCGGCGCCGTGCTGAACTGATAGACGCGGCCCGCCCCGCCGGTCGCCAGCACGGTGGCCCGCGCGGTGAAAGCCTCGACGTGGCCGGTTTCCTCATTCAGCGCATAGACGCCCCAGACCCGGCCGGAGCCCGAATAGCGCTGCTCGTGTCGGCCGGTGATGAGGTCGATGCAGGAGCGGCCGGGCAGCAGCGTGATGTTCGGGTTCGCCTCCGCGGCGCGCAGCAGCGCTTGCTGCACCGCGTGGCCCGTGGCGTCATTCACATGGACGATGCGGCGATGCGAATGTCCGCCCTCACGCGTGAGGTGAAGCGCGTTGCCCTCAGTATTGAAAGGCACGCCCAGGTCGACCAGCCGCCGGATCGCATGCGGCGCGCGCTCGACCACAAGCTCGACCGTTTCGCGGCGGTTGAGGCCGGCGCCCGCGATCACGGTGTCGCGAATGTGCTCCTCGAACGTGTCGCCCTCATCCAGCACCGCGGCGATGCCGCCTTGCGCCCAGGCGGTGGACCCGCCCGTCAGCCCACCCTTGGCCAGCACCGCCACCTTCAGCGTCTCGCCCAGCGCAAGCGCCGCCGTAAGCCCGGCCGCGCCCGAGCCGATGATGACGACGTCAAAGGTCCTTGCGTGATCTGCATGCGATTCCATCACGCTTCCTTGCCTAGCTATGACAAGGACCGCAAGATTTTGACGTGAGGGGGTGGGGGAGTGGGCAGGAAGTGGGCCGGTAGCGGACTGTCCGGTTCGGGGCAAACACACTGTGCGAGCTGCTATTCAGTGGGCAGTTGAACAGTGCCATTATGGCTGCCCGTGAAAACCACTTAGGGCTTGCGAAATGGATCCATATGTTGGATCCGTCACCGTATGACCGGTATCCCAAAATCAGTTCTGACGACCTGCGTTGATGAGGCCATTGCGGCCTCGGCGGCCGGGTCCGAATTTGTTATCTATAACGGACCATGCGAAGAGTTGATGCGTGAAATTCCATCAAAATCTGTAGATCTTTTTGTGACTTCTCCACCCTATTTTATGGGTAAGGAATATGATAGATCCTATGAATTGGACGATTTTTATGAAGACATCCGAAATATTTCTGGGGATACAGTTCGGATTGTTAAGGAAGGTGGAAACTTCTGCTGGCAAGTTGGCAATCACGTTGGAAAGGCATCAATACTCCCTTTAGATTTCGCAATCTATGAAGTTTTCCGTGAGCAGACTGAAATCGCCCTCCGCAATCGAATCATATGGCACTTCGGCCACGGGACGCATGCGAAGAAGCGCTTCAGCGGACGCCATGAGACGATCATGTGGTACGGGAAGGGGTCAGACAGCTATTTCGATTTGGACGCCGTCAGGGTACCGCAGAAATATCCTGGAAAACGCCACTACAAGGGACCAAACAAGGGTGAATTCAGCGGCCATCCCCAAGGTAAGAACCCATCTGACGTCTGGGAAATACCGAACGTGAAGGCAAACCACTGCGAGAAGACAGCTCACCCCTGCCAATTCCCTGTCGCACTGGCGCAGCGTTTGGTTCGCGCGCTCGCGCGGGCTGATGGCTTGGTTTTTGACCCGTTTTCGGGATCTGGTTCAAGCGGGATTGCTGCCGCCCTTGAAGGTCGTCGCTACCTCGGCTCGGATACCTCGGCGGAATATTGCCATATCGCGTTAGACAGGTTTGAGGCCCTTCGATCAGGGAAACTCGCGATCCGGCCGCTTGATCGTGATATTTACCAACCAAGCGAGCGTGCGGCTGTTGCTCAACGGCCCGATCACTTCGCTTTTCAAGAATAGGAGCCTATATGGCTAAGTCTCCCAAGAAGCCGGCCAAGCATACCGGCGTGAAGCAAGGCGCCCTCACCGCCCCGAGGACGGTTCCCGCTTTGCGTGTGGTGCAAGGTGACAGCAGATTTTACGTCTTCAATATGAAGGCATCGGAATTGTGGCCGATGGTTTCCATTAATCGACGCTCGGAGACGGAGGATCGCGGCTATCAGCGCGTGTTGTCTCAAGCGAGAGTTGAAGCCGTCGCAAACCATATCAAGTCCGGAAGGCCCGTACCAAACAGTGTGCTAATCTCACTGGACAAGGCGGAATATGATGAACAATCCGGCAGACTTACGATTCCGAAAGGAACTGACATCGGATGGGTGATCGATGGCCAGCACCGGATAGCCGGCTCCCACGAAGCGTCGGCCGAAGTCGATATTGAACTCTGCGTTTTTGCATTTGAGGGCGTCGATCAGGAATTCCAAATCGAGCAATTCATCACGATCAACAGAGAGGCAAAAGGGGTCCCTACCTCTCTTGTGTACGATTTGCTTTCCCATCTGCCCAACCGGAAGAAGCCAGCAGACGTCGCTAATGAACGGGCAGCTGAAATTGCTAACGAACTGCGCAGAGACGAAAAATCGGCGCTGTACAATAGGATTGTGGTGACACAATCGCCAAGCAAAGGAAAGGTTTCGATAACGAACTTTGTTCGGAAGATCGCTCCTTTGGTGCACCCGGATCGAGGGGCGCTTAAAGTTTACACCCTCCCCGAGCAGAAAGGCATTATCGGAAACTATTTCTCAGCTTTGAAAAAAATCTACCCCGATCAATGGGCGAAAGCTGACAATATTTTCTTTAGAACGATCGGGTTCGGAGCGATGTTGAACATGTTCGATGAGATTTTTACCCTAACTCTTTCCGAACATGGTGGTTTTAAGATTGAGGATATTGAGGCCACTTTGAAGGGCGTGAAGCATTTTGAATTTTCTGCTTGGGACTCGTATGGGTCCGGCAATAAGGCCGAAATGGAAGCTGCATCTGATTTCCGTACCGATTTCAATCGTTCACGCACCAACATCTCAAAGGCTAAGATCAGACTGTGAAAAGTTGGGAGGCAGCGTATGACTGTGTCCGTCTCAGGTCTACAGATGAGCTCATAAAGAGCATCGGTGTAACTACGCCATTCGAGTTCGATGCTACCAGAGATACAAGTGAAGTTGCAGTTTTTATTGAAGCAAACTGGGAGGAATTGGGAAAAGAACATAATACGATTATCTCACTGCCAGCGCGAGACATGAACTTAGTCCGGGACACATTGATATGTGCCTCCAAATTCTTCCATGTCGTACACAATGTGCGCTCGCACGTCACCGGAGGTGCGATGACTTGGGCAGTCGTGGACATCTACCACGCGGCGTTATTGGGCACTCGGCTGATCTCCGCATTATATGGAGTGCTGAGCTATGGAGTGCAGGGGCGCACGGTACTGATCGACTTTCGTCCCGAGTTCGGTCGGGAGCAGGATCGGAAGGCGTTCAGAAAAGAAAATAAAGATGTCGAGGATCCAGTACGCGTTCTCAAGCCTCAGCCGAAACAGCTATCCCAAAGTGACGCTTGGTCATTGATAAAGCGTTTGTGCAACGTCACATCATGCCCACCTGACGAGCAGGCATCAGTGGACGCGATGAAGCAAGTTGCAAACGAGAAGAATTCTGCTTTTCGGAATATGATATTCTACGACTCTGTGGCGTGGAGTTGGCTTGACGATTTTTCTGCGGTAGCGGCTAACATTGTTATTCAACATGGGCGACTGGAAGAAGCCGGTGCGCTTCACTCGACAACAGTGAATGCTCTCGTTGAAGTGTTCGGCTTTGTGAAGCCGCGACTTATCGCATTATGCGGTCAATGTGGTGTGCTGCCGGAATCAGTTTCGCCAATCTTGGCGCGTAACGCATCGCCGGTTGATCTGTTAGGGTGAGTAGCCCCCGGCAGCATGGAGGGTCGGCTTCGATCTCCAGAGCCGACTGTCAGGAAAGTCCTAGCCTCGACCCTTTGGGCTAGATTGCGTCAACCTCCGGGAATGGCAGGTTCTGGGAACGGTGTCTGGCCAGCGGAACGACGTTGTTTAGGCGCTAAGCCGCTGCCCGGGCCTGGCTCGTAAGCGTTACGAAAACATCCTCCAGGTCGGCCTCTCGCGTGGTCACGTCGATGATCGCGAAGCCCTGGGCCTGCACGGCCGAGAGGATTTCTCCCGCGTTGCTGCGGTCCTTGTCGTAAGTGATCTGCAGGATCCGCTCGCCCGCCTTTTCGCATTTCAGGAAGCCGGGGTGGCTAGGCAGGTCGGCGAGATCGCGGTCGAGCGTGAGGACGATGATCTTTTCGCGCGCCATGCCGACCAGTTCGCGCGTGGGCTTGTTGGCGATCAGTTCACCGTGATTGATGATGGCGATGCGGTCGCACAGTTCCTCCGCCTCCTCGAGGTAATGCGTGGTGAGGACGACCGTCACTCCTTCGCGGTTCATCTCGGCGACCAGTTCCCAGAGCTGGCGGCGCAGTTCCACGTCGACGCCGGCGGTCGGCTCGTCAAGCACCAGCACGGGCGGTTGATGCACCATTGCCTTGGCGATCAGCAGACGCCGCTTCATCCCGCCGGAAAGCGTGCGCGCATAGGCATTGCGTTTGTCTGAAAGATGCACGGCGCGCAGCAGGTCCTCGCTGCGGCGCAAGTGCTTTGCGATGCCGTAAAGGCCGCCCTGGTTCTCCAGCACTTCGAACGGGGTGAAGAACGGATCGAAGACGATTTCTTGCGGCACGATGCCGATCGAGCGCTTGGCGTTGCGCTGGTCGCGATCGATGTCAAAGCCCCAGATATCGACCTTGCCCGAGGTTTTCATCACCAGCCCGGCGAGGATGTTGATAAGTGTCGACTTGCCTGCCCCGTTCGGGCCCAGCAGGCCGAAGATGCCGCCTTCGGGCACATCGAACGACACCCCCTTGAGCGCCAGCTTGCCCTCTCCGCTGCCGGCGGGAGCGTAACGCTTGACGAGGTCGCGGATGGAGATGGCGGGCGTGGGCTGGGAGGCGGTGTTCATGGCCTTGCGCATTTGCGGCAGGTTTGCCCTGAGGTAAAGGGTTCGCTTCGATTTACCGGGCGGGGAGGATCGTTCAGCACGGCCTTCAACCGGAATCAAATCCCGGCGTACCAGGCGTAAGCGCCGTTATCCTCCCAATAGCCGCCCTTGCCGCCGTGAATGCCCTCCAGCGCGGCCACCGCTTCGATGCGGGTGACGAATTTGGCGTGCTTGTAGCCCAGCTGACGCTCGACCCGCAGGCGCAGCGGCGCGCCGTGCGCTTCCTCCAGCGGCTTTCCGTTCATGGCCCAGGCCAGGATCGTCTGGGGGTGGAACGCGTCGACCAGGTCGATCGATTCGTAATAGGGACGGCCGAGATAGAGATCGGCGCAATGAAAGACGACGTAGCGCACCTGTGGGCGAAGCCGCGCCAGATCGAGGAGGGCGCCAAGGCGTGGCCCGGTCCACTGGCCGATCGCGCTCCAGCCTTCCACGCAATCGTGCCGGGTGATCTGCGTGCGTTGGGGAAACGCCTTGATCGCGGCGAGGGGGAGATCGGTCGGTCTATCGACCAGCCCGTCCACGCGCAGTGACCACCCCGCGAAACCTTGCGCCAGATGCCGGCGATATCCCGGATCGGCCACTTCGCGGCTGCCATTGGCGCGGAACACCGGCGACATTTCCGCCGCGCTGAACTCCGCGGCCAGCGCATCGCGTCCCAGCGCCCGCTGCGTGACGCGATGGAGATTTTCCGCGCCCTCCAGCGTCTGGCGGAAGGCCGGGTTTTCGAACAGCTTGTCGCAGCCGGAAAGCAGCAGGCTCCCGGCCCCCGCCGCGCCCGCGCCGATCAGTTTGCGGCGCGAAAGGATCAGGCGGCTCATGCCCGCTTCTCCCTGGGCAGGCGATAGCGCCCGGTTATCATCGAGCGCACTTCGTTCACCGGCCCCGCCAACAGCACCATCGCGATATGGACAAGGAAGAACAGCACCAGCAGCCAGGCACAGATGAAATGCACGGAGCGCGCAGACTGGCGGCCGCCAAAGCCCTCCGTGACCAGTGGCAGCCAGGCATCGGTGCCGGGCGACATGGCGAGGCCGGTCAGGATCATCAGGGGCAGCAGCACGAAGAGCACGCCGGCATAAGCGATCTTCTGAAGCACATTGTACCGCAGCGCCGCCGCCCCCGTGGGGAAGCGCAGGCGGGCGTGCTCCCCGATGTCGCGCCAGATCTGCCGGGGACGCCACTCGGCGCGGGTGATGTGGATGTCTCGCCGCAGATGCCCGTTGACGAGCGACCAGAGCAGGTAAAGCAGCAGGCCCAGTGCGAGCATCCAGGCGAAGGCGAGGTGCCAGATCCGCGCCACGGCCAGATTGTAACGGGAGGGGATCGTCGCCCACCACGGAAAGGCGTGCCGCTGCGCCTTTCCGTCCCGATCCTGCCAGAGGCCGAGCATGCCGGTGGTTTCGATCCGGGTGCTGCCGATCTGAAGATAGCCGAACTCGGCCGGCCCGGTACGGGCCGATCCGATCATCAGCCAGGGCTTATCGTAATTCGCGCCGTATTGGCCCCAGTAAAGGCGCGGATGCGCGTTGAAGATCATCAGCCCACTCATCAGCATGACCAGGAGCGTAACGGCATTGATCCAGTGCCACAGGCGGGTCGAGAGCCGATGGCGCCTGACCAGTTCGCCGCCGGTGGGCGCGCCCGGTTCCGATCGCATGCCGGTCTGCTCCATGTCCGTTCCCCCGTCCGACAGGCTATTCGCCGATCAGGTGCGCCGCGATCTGCCGATGGTGCGGCATTGCGCGATGCTCCGCAAGATAGATTCCCTGCCAAGAGCCCAGCGCCATGCGCCCGCCGATCACCGGGATTTGAAGGTTCACGCCAGTGAGCGTGGCCTTGAGATGTGCGGGCATGTCGTCCGGCCCTTCATCGTCATGCCGGTAATGCCTCCCCTCGGGCGCCAGGCAATCCAGCCAGGCGGCAAGATCGGTGCGCACCGCAGGTGCGGCATTCTCCTGAATCAGCAACGAGGCCGAAGTGTGGCGGCACAGGAGTGTCAGCAATCCCTGGGTGATGCCCGTCTGGTCCAGCCAATCGGCCACGGCCTGCGTGATCTCGGTAAAACCGCGACCGGGGGTTTCGAAGGAAAGGACAACGGACTCTTGTCTCATCGCCGCGCATCCTGATCTCTTGCCGCGCGGGTTTCAACCGCCGGCGACGATGCCGTCCGCCACCAGCGCCAGCGCCGCGCGCGCTTGCTCTTCATCCGCCTTGATCCTGCCGTCCAGCGCCAGCGTCGCCAGCCCGTGCACCGCGCTCCACGCCGCGAGGGCCGCGACGCCGGGATCACCCTTCGCCATGCCGGACACACGGCGCAGCAGGACCGCGAAGGCATCGGCATCTTCCCTCGACGGTGGCTCGCACAAAGCGCGCCCGGCGAACATAAGGCGGAACAGCGCCGGGCGGCCTTGCGCGAACCGGTAATAGGTCATGCCCTGTGCGATCAAGGCCGAGCGGGCGTCGGCAGTGCGGTCGGCCTCCTCCAGCGCCTTGGTCAGCGCCGCGAAACCCGCTTCAGCCACGGCGCGCAACAAGGCGGCCTTGTCAGCGAAATGACGATAGGGCGCCATAGCCGATACGCCGGTTTCGCGCGCCAGCATGCGTAGCGTGAGGGCCGCTTCTCCTTCCTCGTCAAGCAGCCGTATCGCCGCGTCTATCAGCTTTGCGCGCAGGCCAGCAGCCGATTGCTTCTCAGTCATCTTGTTTACACCGTAAACTTCATTTATGTGTACATTGTAAACAAGGAGATTCGCGATGCAAAGCACTACCTTGCGTGAAACTGTCGACCTGTCCGCCTATCCCGAACTCACGGTTATCATCCTGGGCTTCAAGCTGCGCCGCCTGCGTGCGTTTCCGGCTATGCTGCGCATCGGCCGCGGGCTGAGCCAAATCCGCCGGAACCCGCCCGAAGGGTTGCTGGCGCACGAACAGATGATGTTCGCGTGGAATCATATCGGATTTCGCCAATACTGGCGCGATTTGCCAAGCTTGGAACGCTTTACCCGCAGCATGCCGCACAGTGATTGGTGGCGCGACTTCACCAGGGACCCGCAAGGCGCGGGCTTCTGGCACGAAACCTATGGCGCCCAAGGCATAGAGGCGATTTACGTGAATCTTCCGGGGCAGCGCTTGGGGCTTGGCCAATTCGCTCCCGTGGTTGAGCCGGTGGGCACCCTGCTCTCCGCGCGCCAACGACTTAAGGTTCATGCCGAAGCGCATGTTGCATGACGGAGCGAACCCAGGGAAGTCCCGTCCGCCCTTAATCGCCCGCTACGGTCATCCCTTCAACCCGAACGGTCGGCACATTGATCGCTCGATACCATTCCAGATCGTTGGCGGGGGTAAGGCGTGCGAGCATAGAGAGAAGATTGCCGGCCACGGTAAATTCGGAGACCGGGCCCGCGATCATGCCATCGACAATGCGAAAGCCGATCGCACCTCGGCTGTAATCGCCGGTGATACCGTTGACGCCCTGGCCGATCAACTCGGTCACATAGACGCCCTCTTTGATGTCGGCCATCAGTTCGGCGGGGGAAAGCGATCCGGCGACGAGATGGACATTGCCCACTGACACGCCCGGCGCGCCGCCGCCGTGACGGGCGGCGTGACCGCTCGGGTGCATGGAGAGCTGGCGGGCGGACGCGGAATCGAGCAGCCATCCGGTGATGCGGCCGTCCTCGATAAGGTTCCGGCGGCACGTTGCCAGCCCTTCGCCGTCGAACGGGCGAGAGCGCAACCCGCGCGGTGCGAGAGGATCTTCCACTACCGTGATCTCCGGCGCAAAGACGCGTTCGCCCAGCTTGTCCAACAGGAAGCTGGAGCGGCGCGCGATAGCGCTGCCGGACATGGCGCCGATCGCATGTCCCACCAAGGTGCCGGCGACGCGCGGGTCGAAAACCACTGGCATTGCGCCACTCTTCATCCGGCCCGAACCCAGGCGGGCGACGGTGCGCTCCCCGGCAAGGCGGCCGATCTCCGCCGGCGGCGGCAAGTCGGACCCATGATGCGCCGAGCGCCAGGCATTATCGCGCTGCTTGCCCGCGCCTTCGCCGCCAACGACAGAGACGCTGAGCGACCGGCTGGTGGATTCGTATCCGTCGGCAAACCCGTGGCTGGTTGCGAGGGCGAAAACGCCCGCGCCGGCACTTGCGGATGCGCCGTCGGAGTTGGTCACGCCGGCGACGGCGCGGGCCGCCTCTTCCGCTTCTTCTGCCATGGCGCGCAAGGCTTGAGGGATGGGTCCTTGATCGTCTGTGAGATCGAGGTTCGGCCAAGGGCCCTTCGCCACCAGCTCTTCGGGCGCCAAGCCGGCGTAGCTGTCCTCAGGCGCGGCGCGCGCCATGTCGATCGCCCGGGCCGCCAGCTCGTCGAGCGCCTGCGGGGAAAGATCGGAGGAACCGATGCTGGCCGAACGGTGCCCGATGAACACACGCAGCGCGATGTGCTCGCTTTCGGACCGCTCCACGTCTTCCAGCTTGCCGAGCCGGATCTGGATGCCTTCCGAAGAATTGGCGCCATAAACCGCGTCGGCGGCGTCGGCCCCTGCGCGGCGTGCGCGTTCGACCAGATCATGGGCGCGATCGCTGGCCTGTTTCGGACTGAGCATGTGAATCGCAACTCCTGTCGTCCGCGCCCGCAACGGTACGCGCCGCCCGCCCTAGTCGCCGCGCAGGCGAAGGGCAAACGCGAGTTGCTTCGGTGCGGATCAGGTGAAGGCCAGGCTCAGCAGCTTGAACAGCCCGGTCAGGCCGAAAGGCAGCCCGATGGCGAGCACCCAGAGCAGAAGGCGGTCGCGCCGGTAATAACGCGCCAGCGAGGGATCATGCGCTTGTTCGTCCGTCAGCCGGTTCCAGCGCGACTCGAAACGGCGGCAGGCGGGGATGATGGCGACGACGAGAATGACGAGGGCAAGATAGGGCAGGAGCGAGGAGCCGCTGGCCTTAAGCGCGCCGATCGTCACGAAGATCTGCAATGCCGTGTAGATCAGCAGGGCATAAGCGATATGATCGCTCATCTTGCGGCGCCAGTCCACCATGGCGCGTTGTCCTCCATCGAGCACAGGATTTTCAGGAATTGCGGCCCGTTTCGCATTATTATCCATCAGGCGATTCTCCCCTCGTCCGATGCTTTGCCGGCGACTTAATCATCTAAATGCATCTGGATCAAGTGGAGTTCCGTTTTTCGCAAGCATGGCGACGGGCTGCCGCCTGCGGTCATGCACGAAACCTGCCAAAACACGCGTGCAAAGCGGAAATGCCGGTTGCCGTTGCCGGGTTGGCTGCGTAAACCCCGCCAGGATGACGGAAACGACTGATCTTTCGCAGGAACGGAAGGCCGCCGCCGCCGCAGCTGCGGCGCTAGTTGCCGAACGGGGTGGGCTCGAAGTCATTTCGATCGCCAAAAGTTATGACAAGCGCGCCGTGCTGACCGATATCTCGCTTTCCGTCGCGAAGGGCGAGGTGCTGGGCCTGTTGGGGCCGAACGGCGCCGGTAAGACGACCTGCTTCTATTCGATCATGGGGCTGGTCCGACCGGATTCAGGCCGCATTCTGATGGACGGCATCGACGTTACCCGCCTGCCCATGTACCGCCGCGCGATCCTGGGCTTGGGCTATCTGCCGCAAGAAACCTCTATCTTCCGTGGAATGACGGTGGAGCAGAACATCGGCGCGGTGCTTGAACTTAATGAGCCCGACAAACAGGTGCGCCAGGAAGAGCTGGAACGCCTGCTTGACGAGTTCGGCCTCAGCCGTCTGCGTTCCAGCCCGGCGATGGCGCTCTCGGGCGGTGAGCGGCGACGCTGCGAAATCGCCCGTGCCTTGGCCGCCAAGCCGTCGATCATGCTATTGGATGAGCCTTTTGCCGGTATTGACCCCCTTTCGATCGCTGACATCCGCGATTTGGTGAGAGACTTGAAAACGCGCGGCATCGGCGTGCTCATCACCGATCACAACGTGCGCGAAACGCTGGACATCGTTGATCGCGCTTGCATCATCTACGGGGGCCAGGTGCTTTTCGCCGGCAGCCCCGAAGCGCTCGTCGCTGACGAAAACGTGCGCCGCCTCTACCTGGGTGAGGGTTTCACATTGTGAGGCCGGACGCGGGGGGTATGTAACGAATGGTGCTGGGGCCACGCCTGGACCTCAGGCAAAGCCAATCGCTGGTCATGACGCCGCAGCTGCAGCAAGCGATCAAGCTGCTGGCGCTGTCCAATCTGGAAATAGAGGCATTCATCGGCGCGTCGCTTGACGCCAATCCTCTACTTGACGTCAGCGCGCGGGCGGCTGACCCGGTTGCCGATTTCGTGGATATGCCTGAGGAAGGCCGGCGCACCACGCTGGAAGGCTCCCCGGTCGATCAGCTTATCGGGGAAGGGCGGGCTGAGGATGACCGTCCGCTTGATATTGACGCTGCTGCGCTGGACCGGGAGCGTGATACCGGCGACGGCCAGCGTGTGTTGGACGATGCGCTCTGGGGCGCCGATTTGCGCGGTCCCGCCAGCGACGACGCCCCTGGCATCGAGGATCGCGCCGGCGGTGGCGAAACCCTGACGCAACATCTGGCGGCGCAGATCGGCGCAGTCGCCGGCGATGCCAGACTGGCCGGGATCGCGCGCTACATCATCGGCCAGCTTGACGAGGCGGGATACCTTCCCGCGACGATCTCCGAGATTGCCGACGATATTGACGTGGAAGAGGGTGAGGTCGAGCAGGCGCTGGCTCTGGTCCAGTCGCTCGATCCCACTGGCGTCGGCGCGCGTAGCCTGTCCGAATGCATAGCCCTTCAGGCGAAGGATGCTGACCGCTACGATCCCTGCATGGCCCGGTTGATCGACAATCTCGATCTTGTCGCACGAGGCGAGTTCGTGCGGCTGAAGCGGATGTGCGGTGTCGATGATGAGGATTTCGCCGACATGCTGGCGGAGCTGCGCGGCTACGATCCCAAGCCGGGCCTGCGCTATGGCGGAGAGCCGAGCGGCGCGGTGACGCCTGACGTTCTGGTGACGCCGCGCATTGACGGCGGCTGGGACATCGCGCTCAACCAGGCGACAGTGCCGCGCCTGATCGTCAATCGCGGCTATTACGTGGAACTGAAGGGTTCCTGCGATGACAAGGCTTCGCGCGCCTGGCTTTCTGAAAAGCTGGCTGACGCCAACTGGCTGATAAAGGCCCTGGACCAACGCCAGCGCACTATCCTGAAAGTCGCGACCGAACTGGTGAAGCAGCAGGACGGCTTCTTCCGCCATGGCGTTTCGCACTTGAAGCCGCTGACCTTGCGCGCTGTCGCAGAGGCGATCGGCATGCATGAATCGACAGTCAGCCGCGTCACCTCGAACAAGTTCTTGAATTGCCCGCGCGGCACTTATGAATTGAAGTATTTCTTCAGTTCCGGAGTAGCTTCCGCCGATGGCGAAGGCGGCGCTTCGGCCGAAGCAGTCAAGGCCGCGATCCGCCAGTTGATCGATGCGGAAGACCCCAAGGCCATCCTTTCGGACGACGCGCTGGTCGAATTGCTCAAGGAAAAGGGCTTCGAACTCGCCCGCCGCACTGTCGCTAAATACCGAGAGGCGATCGGGCTGGGCAGTTCGGTGCAGCGCCGAAGGCAGAAGGCATTGGCCGGCGTGCGCTGAGCCGGGGCCTGAACTACGAAAATACCCGTATCAGTCCTTCGGGCTTGGTTCACCGCGCCGCTTTAGATTTCGGCAATGAAGGTCGGCAAAGCCGGCCGCGGGGCCAAGACTATGATACCGAAGATCTTCCATTTCATCTGGGTCGGCGACGAGGGCAAGCGTCCGGACAACTGCATCGACAGCTGGCGCGCCGCGCACCCCGAATGGCAATTCCACCTTTGGGGCAATGCCGAACTTGAGGGCCGCGACTGGATCAACGCGCATCACATTGCACAGATGCGCAAGCGTGAATTTAACGGCGTGGCCGACATGATGCGTTGGGAAATCCTGCACGAACATGGCGGCGTCGTGTTCGACGCGGATTCGATCTGCGCCCGTCCGCTTGACGACGCGCTGCTGGATTGCGAGGCGTTCGCCTGCTGGGAAAGTGAGATCGCGCGTCCCGGCCTGATCGCCGCCGGCTATTTCGGCTGCGGCGCCGGCAATTCCTTTGTGAAGCGGATCATAGAGGATATTGCCGCTTCCCCTTCGGTCGTGGAGGAGTTGGCGTGGAAGACGGTGGGGCCGATGCGGCTGACCGAATGCTATCGCAAGTTTCAGTATACGGCGCTGCGCATTTACCCGAGCCATTATTTCATTCCGCGCCATTTCACCGGCGTGACTTATGAAGGCGACGATCCGATCTATGCCCATCAGCTTTGGGGCTCGACGCTCAAGAGCTATGACAGGTTGCATGAGGCCGACATTTCCAAAGTGACCGCCCTGGCGCACCCGGCGCAGACAGCTTCGGCCGAGCCGGCACAGCGCCCTGCATCGGCAACCCCGTCCGAGCCGACCGCTGCGGCCCCTTCGCCACTCGAACGGATTCACGCGCCTTATTTCCTGCAACGCGTGCCGGTCAGCACAGAACTCGCGCATCTGGGCCGCCTGGACGTGCTGAGCGGGCTTTGCGCCGGCCAGCGTGTGCTCCATGTCGGCTGCGCGGACTGGCCGATCACGGATCCGCGCACTTCGCTTCACGTTGCGCTGGAGAGCCATTGCGCACAGCTTGACGGGCTTGATCCGCATGGAGAGGCGCTGGAAGCGCTGCGTCCTTACGTGAAGGGCGATCTGTTCACGGATTTTTCTCAGGTCATCGGCCGTTATGACGTGGTGCTGGTGCCTGAAGTCATGGAGCACGTTTCCGACGTCGCCGGCTTCCTTGCACAGATCGAAGCGGTCGACGCTTCGCTGTTCCTGATCTCCGTGCCGGACGCGTTCCAGTGCCGGGCCCGTCACTTCGATTACCTGCCCGAGACCGAGACGTTCCTGGAAGGCGTTCACCCCGACCACAACGTCTGGTACACACCATACACTTTCGCCAACACACTGCGCAAATACAGTGGGCTGGAACTTCAGCGGATGTGGTTCTTCAATAACATCTCGCTGCTTGCTCTGTTGAGCAAGTCGCACCTCGCCGCAGCGGCCTGAGCGGCGGGAAATTCGGCGACGGGATACCCGGCAACTCGGACAGGGGTTGAAACAAGACCGAATCGGTCTTAAAAAGGATCTGCGGGCCGGGCCCCTCTGGCGCGGCGCGAACCGGTCGGTATTTCCGGCAGGGATCGCGCCTCGTGATGTCGGACCGCATCGGGTGATGCCCGATGCAGGATCCTGGCGGAACGCCATTCACAGGACGCCTGGAAAGCTTCGGCTTTGCGAGCATTTGCATCGGCATTCCCGATCGGACCAACCCCGTTCGACAGGGAATTGAAAATGACCGAACGCATGTTTCGTTTGCTTGAGCGTTACCAGAAGCTCGATGTGCTGCTCGCTAAAGCCAGGGAAAGGCGCTTCGCCGATCCACTTGAGATCGCCATGCTGAAGGCTCGGAAATCGCGGATGAGGGGCAGGCTGGCTCGGCTGCTATTCCCCCGGCCGCTGACGCAATAAGCCTGTAGCCCTCGCGCCGGCGCGCGGTCCCCCTCCGAAGCGCCGGCGCACCCGCATTCTCGGGACGAGAAAACCTTATGGATATCCTGTTTGCCGACTGGCTGGGCACCCCGGCCTGGTTCTGGCTGGCCTTTGCCGGACAGGTCGGCACCCTCGCGCTGATTTCTGGGGGCGTGGCGTGGTCCTGGTGGAAGACGCGGGTCGATCGCGAAGGGGCGGAGCGGGCTGGCGCCTGCCACGATTGACGCGCGTGCGATGACCCGCGGACGTGGAGGACTCAGAAATCCCAGCGTCATTCCGGTTCAACCACAACCGGAATAACGCTAGGGCCCGATCATGACCAGCGCGATCACCTTCCCTGAACGCCCCGTTTATGACTGGACCGCCCGCTATCTGGTGGCCCTGCTCCTGGCCAACGTGGCGCTGGCGCTGGGGCCGATGCTGGTCCGTCTTGCCGACACCGGCCCCGTCGCAGCGGGCTTCTGGCGGCTGACCCTGGCCTTGCCGGTGATCGTCCTGCTGGCCTTGCGTGAACCTGCGAGGCAACGCCGGATCGCGGGAACAGCGCTGCTTGCGGTGCTGGGTGGTGGGATCGCCTTTGGGCTGGACCTGGCCGCCTGGCATATCGGCATTGAGCGGACCAAGCTGGGCAATGCTTCGGTGTTCGGCAATTCAGGCAGCTTGATCCTTATGATCTGGGGACTTTTCGCGGCTCGGCGCTCGCCGCGCTTGCTGGAAGTCCTGGCGATCCTGGCCTCGCTGACCGGCGCCGCCTTGCTGATGAGCGGGTCGCTGGAGATCAGCCGTACTCATCTTGCCGGAGACCTCTTCTGCCTGCTCGCTGGTGTTCTTTATGCGATCTACATCCTCACGCTGGGCTCCGTGCGCGAACGACTGGGCAATTATTCGCTGCTGCTCCATTCCATGTTTGCCAGCATTCCCATTGTTTTCGCTCTCGCCTGGCTGCGGGGTGAGGCGATCGTTCCTCATAACTGGACGCCACTGCTGGTGCTGGCCCTGACGAGTCAATTGGTGGGGCAGGGCGGACTGATCTATTCGCTGCGGCATTTTCCGCCCCTGGTGATCGGCCTGGCGCTGCTGACCCAGCCCGCGATTTCGGCCCTGGCCGGTTGGGTGGTTTTCAGGGAGGAGCTGTCGGCCGCGGATCTGAACGGCATGGCTCTGCTTGCGGGCGCGCTCGTCTTGGCAAGGGCCGGGGGCAAGTAAGCCGATGGCGCGGCTGATCCTCTTCAACAAGCCTTACGATGTCTTGTCCCAGTTCACCGATACGCGGTCGCCAAGTCCGCGGTCCACACTTTCGGACTTCATCGAGGTACCCGGCGTCTATCCGGCCGGCCGGCTTGACCGGGACAGCGAGGGCTTGCTTCTGCTTACGGATGACGGCCGCCTCCAGGCACGCATCGCCGATCCGAAATTCAAGATGGCCAAGACTTATCTGGTGCAGGTTGAAGGTGAGCCTGGCGCAGTCGCGCTGGAAGCCTTGCGCAAAGGCGTGACACTCAAGGATGGGCTAACCCGGCCCGCCGAATGCGCGCTGATTGCGGACCCGCAGCTCTGGCCGCGCGATCCGCCGGTACGCTTTCGCAAGTCCGTGCCTGACACCTGGTTGCGCCTGGCCATCCGCGAAGGCCGCAATCGCCAGGTCCGCCGAATGACAGCGGCCGTCGGGCACCCCACGCTGCGGTTGGTGCGCTGGTCTGTTGGGGACTGGACGCTGGACGGCCTGGCACCGGGGGAGTGGCGCGAACTGCCGGTGTGATAGACATCTTTTAACTTCCGGCCATATGTGATTCACATAGTCGCACAGCATGGAGTTCGAGTTCGATTCGGCCAAGGACGAGGGCCAGTCGCTTCAAACACGGCTTGCGGCTGGCGTTTGGGATGCGGGCGATCCGCTCGGGCTCCGATGCGTCGCTCACCGCGCACCCAGATCCCCCTTGCCGACGCTCCCGCTCGCCATTTCCAGCATGCGGTCAAGGCTTTTCTTGGCTGCCAGCCTCAGCCCTTCCTCTATCTCCACTCTCGGCTGCAAGTTACGCAAGGCAAGATACAGCTTTTCCATGGTATTGAGCGCCATGTACGGGCAGATATTGCAGTTGCAGTTGCCATCCGCGCCGGGCGCGCCAATGAAGGTCTTGCCGGGGAGGGCAAGCTGCATCTGGTGAATGATGTGCGGCTCAGTGGCGACGATCAGGGTATCGCCCGGCATCTCCATGGCATACTTCAGGATGCCGCTGGTCGATCCGACGTAATCCGCGTGGTCTATGATATGCGGCGGGCATTCCGGGTGCGCCGCGATCGGTGCGTTCGGGTGTTGGGCCTTGAGCTTCATCAGCTCGGTCTCACTGAAGGCTTCGTGGACGATGCATACGCCGGGCCAGAGCAGCATGTCGCGATTGAATTTGCGGGAGAGATAACCGCCCAGGTGCCGGTCGGGGCCGAAGATGATCTTCTGGTCCTTCGGGATTTGCTGCAGGATCGTCTCGGCGCTGGAACTGGTGACGATCACGTCGGACAGTGCTTTCACCTCGGTCGAGCAATTGATGTAAGTCAGCGCGATATGATCGGGATGCGCCTCTCGGAACGCCTTGAACTTTTCCGGTGGGCAGGAATCCTCCAGGCTGCAGCCGGCCTCCAGATCAGGCAGGACGACGATCTTTTCGGGGCTCAGGATCTTGGCGGTATCGGCCATGAACTTGACGCCGCAGAAGGCGATCACGTCCGCGTTGGTCGCCGCCGCTTTGCGGCTCAGTTCCAGACTGTCGCCCACGAAATCGGCGAGGTCCTGCAATTCGGGTTTCTGGTAGTAATGGGCGAGGATGACCGCATTGCGCTCCTTGCGCAGCCGCTCGATCTCGGCGCGCACGTCAATGCCGGAAAGGTCGGCGGGTATAACGGTCATGGCATTTCCCTTTTGTCCTGCGCTCCGGCGCATGCGTCGGATTTGCGGCCTATCTAGGGAGGCCGTGCGCAGGACCCAAGGGGAAATTGCGGGTCATGCTCCCGTGATACGGGTCGTGAAGGCGATCCAAGCGGGCGTGATCGCCAGCAATTCGACAATCACGTGCGAAAGCGTCACGATTAGGAAAATCGCCACGGTTGCCGGGTGAATACGGCCCAACTCGCTACGGTCGTGGCGCATGACCAGCCCGACCACGCCAAGCTGGATCGCCAGCGAAAGCCATTCGCCCCAGGGCAGGATCAACGGCATAGGAAGAACACGGCCCAGCGCCGGGTCCATCAGCAGCACCGTCGATCCTATCATCAGGCGCTTATGCCAGTCGCTCCGCTGGCGTTGTGCGATGGCGGTGGCGACGGTCGCCGCGAAGAAAGCGCCATCCACGTGCACCAGAGCGAGGAAATAGGGCGCCGTGAAGAACTGCGGAAAAATTCTCGCATGGATGGCCGCCAGGCAAGTCATGCTGGCCAGCACAACGATCAATGGGACCATCACGGCACTGGCCCATCCCAACCGGCGGTGCAGGCCCAGCCCGCCGCGTCCGGCGAGTAATGCTTGCGTCGTCAGCAAGGTCAGCCACGCCAGCATTACGACGGCATGCAGATGCATCACAATGGGCGCATGCACATAGTCGACCATGCCCCGCAGGCCGAACTGAGCAAATCCGAAAACGATAAAGGCGGAGATGCCGATCGCCATCTTCGCCCAAAACGAAAGACGCACGATGCGCGTCTCGCCAATTGTCGCCACTTTTCTCTCCACCCACGTTGCAGTGGGAGAATAGCGGTGTCGCGAATTAAAAGAAATATGCTTTAGCGATGTTATTTTAAACCGATAAGCGTCCATTCTTCTTCATCGCGGACCGCAACCCCTCGTCTTTCCAGATCGATCAGATGCGCCAGCACGGATCGTCCGGCGGCGGGCCAGAGCCTTTCATCCACCCCTTTGTACATCTGGGGCACCATTTCGGCGATGCGCGTGCGGCCGGCTTCGATCTGGCGCAGGATCTGCTTTTCGCGCTGGCGACGATGGCCGATCATCCCGCGCACGAGTTGTCGCGGCTTTTCAACGGCGGCGCCGTGCGCGGGATAATAGACGGTGTCCTGCCCGCGGTCATAAAGCTTTTGCAGGCTCGCCATATACGCGGTCATGTCTCCATCGGGCGGAGATATCACGCTGGTCGACCAACCCATGACGTGGTCTCCGGTGAACAGCGCCCCGGTCTCGCTTAGCGCAAAGCACAAGTGGTTGGACGTGTGGCCGGGCGTGGCGACGGCGCGCAGTGTCCAACCCTCACCGTCGATCGCTTCTCCGTCCGTCAGCACGAGGTCCGGGCGATAGGCGTCGTCGAAAGCGGCATCAGCGCGGGGGCCGTCATCCTCGAGCGTCAGCGGCGCGCAGCCGATGATCGGCGCCCCGGTGCGGGCGGCGAGCGGCGCGGCGCCGGGCGAGTGATCGCGATGCGTATGCGTGCAGGAGATCGCCCTCACCTTGGCCGCGCCGATTGCGCTCAACAAGGCGTCGAGGTGTTCGGCCTCGTCCGGTCCGGGATCGATCACCGCAACATTGCCGGCATCGCCGACGATATAGGTCTGTGTGCCGGTGTATGTGAAAGGGGAGGGGTTGCGGGCGAGAACGCGGCGCACGAGCGGTCCGATCTGCTCGGCCACGGTATAGGGTTGATCGATGTCCCGGATAGCGTCCATGAATGCGATATGGTTGCTGCCGGGCCGCCTGTCGAGGATATCGTCGCGCGCCGTCTCAGCTGACGAGGCGCCGTTCGATCCTTTCGCGCAGGCGTTCTACCGCGCTGGACCGGCCCTGTTCCGTCAACCGCCAGCTCTGGTCGAGCCGCAGCAACCGCTCGTAGAAGCGACGGGTAGCCTCCACCAGACGGATGACGGGCGGTTCGAGCAAGGCAAGCTGTTTCGGTTCCGAACGGTGCATGTCGGGAGAGAGGCGGCCATGGCGGCGTAGCTGCAATTCATTGATCTCGCCCATGAAATAAGCGCGGTGATTGAGCAGCCAAGCGATCGCATGCATCATTCGCGTGGTCGTGCGCAGGCCTTCGCTGGAAAGCGCGATGCGTGTGAGGTCTTCATCCGTGCCGGCGCATTCCAGTCTGCCGGAGAGGGTGAAGGTATGACGCACTTCATCGGACAGGATGAGCGCTTCGCAATAAAGAGCTTCGATAATGCGAGGGTTTATGGCGACCGGTTCGGACATTGCCGTTCCGATATTTCCCATGTGCGATTCGACGGCAACTATCGTTGGTTAAAAATGCCGGGCAAAAATATCCGCTGTCCCCGATCGGAACGGTTCATTGTGAACACAAGGCCGCCTGTTCAAGCTGCGTTTCGCTCGCTCTCCAGGCCGGCATTCAAGCGATGATGTCGGGGATCAGGTAATCCTCGATCTGGGTGATCTGATCCTTCAATTTCAATTTGCGTTTCTTGAGGCGGGCGATCTGCATCTGGTCTCCCGAGCCTGACGCAAGGAGCGCGTCAATTGCCGCGTCAAGATCCCTGTGTTCAATCTTCAGCATTTCCAGGCGTTTTCGCATTTCCTCTTCGGTCACGCCGGAATTCCTCATCTGATTGGGGCACCGCGTTTCACGATGCCGGAGGCACTGTACGGGCTGGTCCTACTGGGCGCAGGAGGCACGCGCTTTACCGAATATGTAGCAATCATACTCTTCGCAAGACGGCCTGAATATGGTTCCCTCCATTTCGCGCCGGATCAGAACAGCCGAGTCGCCAGTCCGGGCGTTCGGTATCGTGTCACGAAGACGCTTCCGGCTCCAAAAGGAGGAACCATCCATGGATAGTTCGCACGTCAGCGCCTTGCAGCTCAAACATGCCGGTATCGAACGGCAGATCCATGCCGAGATGAGCCGCCCAATGCCTGATGCCGCGTTGATCCAGGCCCTCAAGAAGCGAAAGCTCAGGATCAAAGAGGAGATCGTGCGGAACTGACCGCGGATTTCGATTAAGCGATATCGACCGAACACGCTGATTTCTCGGTTTCGCTGCGTTCCCAAGGCGCATTCTTTGGGGTACGTGCTAAGGAATGACCAGCGGAGCCGTAGCAGCAGCACGAAACATCCTGACGCGCCTTCACGAGGTGATGGCTTCGCGCAGCCATGCGCAAGCGAAGCTGAACACTGTGGTGGAAGTGATCGGCCAATGCCTCGATAGCGAGGTCTGCTCGATCTATCTCCTGCGTGAAGGGATGCTGGAACTGTTCGCGACCCGCGGCTTGGCGCAAGAGGCCGTGCACGTCACCCGCATGGCGGTGGGCGAAGGGTTGGTCGGCACGATTGCCGATAATATAGAGACGCTCAACCTTGCCGAAGCGGCTGCCCATCCGGACTTTTCCTACCGCCCGGAAACGGGCGAGGACAAGTTTCATTCGTTCGCGGGCGTTCCGATCGTGCGTCGTGAACGGGCCGTCGGCGTGCTTTGCGTGCAGCATGTGGAGCCGCGCCGGTACGAGGAAGTCGAGATCGAGGCATTGCAGACCGTGGCGATGGTGCTCTCTGAACTGATCGTCAACGCCGACTTGATCGACGAAGAGGACGCGCGCGCTTTCGGCGCGGCTCAGACCGGGCCGGAACAATTGCGCGGACTTACCCTGGTCAAGGGCCTTGCGTCCGGCGTCGCGGTATTTCACCAGCCGCGCGTCACTATCGAGCATGTCGTCGCCGAAGATACCGAGGCTGAGCGCCAGCGCGTGATCCTGGCGTTCGAGAAGATGCGCGAGCAGATCGATCGCATGGCCAACCAGGCGGAGTTCGGCCTTGGCGGCGAACATGAGGAGGTGCTCGATACCTATCGCATGTTCGCTTACGACGAAGGCTGGACGCGGCGAATAAACGAGGCGATCGATTCCGGCCTGACTGCCGAAGCGGCGATCGAGCGCGTTCAGCAGCGCACCCGCATGCGCATGCGCCAGATCGACGATCCGCTTCTGGCTGATCGCATGCACGATCTGGAGGATCTGGCGAACCGCCTGCTGCGGATCGTCTCCGGCCAGATCGGCACGGCCGCCGCGATGGGCCTGCGAAACGACGCGATCCTGATTGCGCGGAACCTGGGGCCGGCTGAATTGCTGGAATATGATCGGCGGCGGCTGAAAGGCGTGATCCTTGAGGAAGGCTCGCTGACCAGCCATGTCGTGATCGTCGCACGGGCCATGGGCGTTCCAGTGCTGGGCAGGGTGCGCGGCCTTCGCGGCGTGGTGAGGGAAGGCGATCTGCTTTTGCTGGACGCCGATCACGACATGGCGACGGTGCGCCCTTCGGCTGGCGCGATCGAGGCGTTCGAAGCCCGCTTCGCCAAGAGCCGGGAACGCCAGGCCGCTTACGCAGCGCTGCGCGAGGTGCATCCGACCTCGCTTGACGGGCAGCGCGTGCAAGTGATGATTAACGCGGGCCTGCGGGACGATGTGGCCAATTTAAGCCTGACCGGTGCCGATGGGATCGGCTTGTTTCGCACCGAGTTCCAGTTCCTGGTTTCGGCCACGCTGCCTCAGCGGGAGCGCCAGACACGACTTTATCGCGATGTCATGGACGCAGCGGGGGATAAGCCGGTGGTGTTCCGCACGGTGGATATCGGTGGCGACAAGACTCTCCCTTACCTGCGTCATGACGATGGTGAGGGAGAGGAGAATCCGGCGATGGGCTGGCGTGCGCTCCGGGTGGCGCTGGAGCGCGACGGCTTGTTGAAGGCGCAGGCGCGCGCGCTGCTGGAAGCGGGGGCGGGGCGTACATTGAATGTCATGTTCCCGATGGTGGCCGAACCTTGGGAGTTCGATGCGGCCAAGGCAGTGTTCGACAGGCAGCTGGCCTATCTGCGCGGGCAGAAGAAAGTATTGCCCGAAGCCATCCGCTATGGCGTCATGCTGGAAGTGCCGGCGATTGCCGAGCAGCTCGACCTGCTGGCGCCGAAAATCTCCTTCCTCTCGATCGGCACAAATGATCTTACGCAGTTCCTGTTCGCGGCGGATCGCTCCAATCCCAAGCTGGCAGAACGTTATGATTGGCTGAGCCCCGCGATTCTGCGTTTCATCCGCCGGGCAGTGCGGAGCCTGGAAGGCTTCAAGGTCGACATCAGTGTTTGCGGCGAGATGGGCGGGCGGCGGCTGGAGGCGCTGGCGCTGCTGGGCATGGGCATCCGGCGCATGTCGATCACGCCCGCCGCGATCGGCCCCATTAAGGAGCTGGTCGGCAAGGTCGACTTGCGCGAGATTGGCGCCGCCATGGAAGGCTGGCTGGCATCTCCGCCGGAAGATCTGCGCGCCGTGTTGACCGAGTGGGCGACGCGGCGGGACATTCAGGTCGATTGAACGTTCGGACCAGCGCGGCGAACATCGCGCGCGTCTGTTGCAAAAGTGGCGATATTTTGAGTTATCGCGTGGGGTTGCAATTGACTTTGGATATCTGGACGTCTTGGTTATGAACGCCAACAAGTGCAAATACCGATACCCTTCGGGAGCCGAATGGAAAGCACAGACGATCTGGGAGAGGCCGGCCTTTCATTGACCGCCGGCGGCATCTTGCGTTCCGCGCGGGAAGCCGCAGGTTTGAGCCGTAGTGACATTGCCTCACGAACCAAAATTGCCGAACGCCATCTTCTCGCCATAGAGGAGAACCGCTTCGGCGACCTGGCGGCGCGGACTTATGCGGTAGGTTTCGCCCGTGCCTATGCGCGGGCGCTGGGGCTTGACGAGGCGGAAATTGCGGCCATCGTGCGCGCTCAACTGGACGCTGAGGATACCGGTCGTATCGAGTTGGCGCCAAGTTTCGAACCGGGCGATCCGGCGCGGGTGCCGCCGGTACGGTTAGTGTGGTTCGCCGGGGGCGGCGCCGTCGTGGTGGTCGCGCTGTTGCTGATGTTCTGGGGCAGCTTCCTCTCGCCGCAAGGCAAGCTGCCCGACCTGCTGCCCACTAATGCACCCAAACCGGTCGCGAGCACTCCTTCGTCTGGGGCACCGGCACGATCGGCCCCGTCCTCTCCGTCCGCTGCCGGCCTGGTGGTGCTCACGGCGACGGAGGATCATATCTGGGTGTCCGTCACGGATGCGGGCGGAGCGCGGCTTCTGGAGAAAGAGCTGGCCAAGGGCGAAAGCTGGACCATGCCGGCGGGCGTGCAGGCGCCGAAACTGCGTACGGGACGTCCCGATGCATTGCGTGTGACGGTTGGCGCCACGGCCATTCCACCGCTAAGCCAACGGCCGCAGACGGTCTCCAACATTTCGCTGGCCGCGCCTGATCTTCTGGCCCGTCTCCGGTCGGCCGCCACGTCCACGCCTGGTGCAGCTCCGTCGGCGGCAAGAGCGAACCCGGCGCCTTTTCCTGCGCCGACCGATGCGGCCCGTCCCGCAACTGCCCCGGCCGTGCCGTCCAAGCGCGCGGCGACAGGGCCCAGCGCCATCCGTCCGAGCGCGCCCATGAGCGAAAGCGCAAGCGCCGATCCGGCGCCGGCGGCCGCTCCCGCCAGCCCGCGACCATCGGGGGCGGCCGAACCGCTTTCCACGGTTTCGAACTAGTTGCCCTCGACAGAGAGGGGGTGCTTGC
>NZ_DAIMZT010000041.1:0-23409 GCF_036733805.1 Novosphingobium sp.
GCCGGCCTGTCACGCCGGAGGTCGCGGGTTCGAGCCCCGTCACTCGCGCCACTTCTCCGAAAGTGGTCACGCAGCGCGAAAACGAGCCTCGGTCATCCCCAGCGGCCGGTCTCCATCCAGATCAAAAAACGCCGCAAGGGCAGGATCCAGGCCACGCCCAACACCACGTATACAGGGAATTGCGCCAAGGCATTCCATCTGCCGATCAGCGATGGAACCAAACTTGCTATTGCGATGCCGTAAAGGCCAAGGGCCGCAACGAGTAGAAGAACGCCGACTGGTATCCGCCACGTGGGAGCTTCGCGCATATCACTCGGATCCTTCATAGATGCGCGTGGGTGTCACCACGGCGGCAAGTGGCCGATCATGCAATTCACAAGGAAGCGCCTCTGCGATTTGGCAATCCCACGCAAGGCCGATCGCGGGCACCTGCGGATGAGTGGCCAGCCACCGATCGTAGTGTCCACCCCCTTGCCCCAACCTGTGTCCCGTCGCCGTGAACGCCAACAACGGAACGACGACAATATTGGGAACAACGAGGGCGGCGTCAGTGGCAGGTTGCAACGCGCGCCAGGGGCCAGGCACCAGCGAATCTTCGTTCCATGGATTGGCCCAGATGCGAAACTCCATGGCGGCCTCACGTGCAGCGAACCAGGGCAACGCAATCGTGCGCCCATTTTCAGCAAACCACCGCGCCCAGCCGGCGGCAGGTGCCTCATTCGCGCAGGGGTAATAGAGCCCGATAATGGAGCTTTCGCCAACCTGTTCCGCTATGGGTGTGGGCGGGCGATGGAAAACCAGGGCCCGCAACCCTTCCGGCAGGTTCGCGACGTGGCTTGACCGGGCCTTGCGATAAGCCGCGCGCAGCACGGATTTCTCTTCGGCGGGGGATAGGGGGGGTGACGGGTCCACCTTGGGTCGTTTTCCTAGAAATCCTCTGACGCCTCAACGTCAGGTGGGAACCATATACGTCGGACCCCAGTGGAAACAGAGTGGTCCGGGCAGGGACAGCCCCCTTGGATTGCTTATAGCCTCAGGGATGTTCGAACGGCTCGTGCCGGGCAGATCCCGTCGACAGTCATTTAGGCGTTCGGCGCCGCGCTCTCAAGAAGGTCTGCAAGATTTTCGATCCTTCCGGCAATTAGGGCGAGGCGTTCAGCCATTTCTGGAGGAAACGTGGCGGTATTCCGGATGCGCTGCAATTCGTGTACTTCATCGGCGAGCAACAGCGAGGCGAACAACAGCATTCGCGCTTCGGAATGAGTGCTCGCGCCAGCGGCCGAAATTTTCGTATCGATAAGTTCGCCCAATCGGTGCACATGGGCTTCTTCGCCGTCCGCGCAGGCCACGGTAAAGTTGCGTCCGCCGATAGAGAGCGTGACGTTGCTCACGCCGTCGGCCCTTCGATCAATCTGTCCAGATCGCTCAACAACCGGGATACCGAGGTCTTGAAGCGGTCATGCCTGTCCCGAAGACCTGCCGTCTCCCGTGAAGCGGCCTCTGCCCTTGTCAGGGCCGCTTCAATTCTTTCAACCGCTTCCACGATTGGCGCATGTTCCATAAGCGCATGGCTACCCTATTATCGCTCCAAGGCAAGCATTTGGCCCGAGTTGTTCACAATCGCGCGAGCTATCGGTGACGAGGCGGGCCGTTTTGTCGATCGGATTGAATCGGGGCGCCGAACTTGACGGGAAGCTGCCTCTCCCTAAAGGGAGGCGCGAACTCTCGAATCGTCCTGCAATTTCCGCGCCGGAGCTATTGGAATGACCTTTGCCTCAGACCGCCTCGCGCCGATGGCCAATGCCATCCGGGCGCTGTCGATGGATGCGGTTCAGGCGGCCAACAGCGGCCATCCCGGCATGCCGATGGGCATGGCGGACGTGGCTACCGTTCTTTTCTCTAAGTTTCTCAAGTTCGATCCCGCTGCGCCTCGGTGGCCGGACCGTGACCGCTTCGTCCTATCGGCCGGCCATGGCTCCATGCTCATCTATTCGCTTCTTTATCTCACCGGCTACGAGAGCCCGACGATCGAGGACATCCGCAATTTCCGCCAGCTAGGCTCGGTCTGTGCGGGACATCCGGAAAACTTTCTCATTCCCGGCGTTGAGTGCACGACCGGTCCGCTGGGGCAGGGCCTTGCAATGGCGGTCGGCATGGCCATGGCGGAGCGGCATCTCAATGCCACATTCGGCGACGCTCTCGTGGACCACAACACCTGGGTGATCGCCGGTGACGGTTGCCTGATGGAAGGCATCAACCATGAGGCCATCGGCCTCGCCGGCAATCTGAGGCTTGGCAAGCTGAAGGTCCTGTGGGACGACAATAAGATCACCATTGACGGGGACACGTCGCTTTCGACCAGTGAGGACATTCCTGCGCGTTACCGTGCCGCTGGGTGGGATGTGTTCTCCTGCGACGGTCACGATTATGCCGATATCGAGAGAGCTTTGTCCGATGCGGCCGTTTCGGACAAGCCGGCGCTCGTTGCCTGTCGCACGGTGATCGGCAAAGGCGCGCCTAACAAGCAAGGCAGCCATGATGTTCATGGTTCGGCGCTGGGAACGGACGAGGTTGCCGCTGCGCGCGAATATCTGGGCTGGGCAGCGAAGCCGTTTGATATTCCCGCTGCTATCCTCGCGAACTGGAGATCGTTGGGTGATGCAGGCGCGAAAGCGCGTGCGGTATGGGAAACGCGACTGAACGGAAGTGTCCATGCCGAAGAATTTAACCGTCGGATGGCGGGGGAACTGCCCGATGGCGAACCGATCCGAAAGGCGCTGGCGGAATGGGTGAATGCTGGTTCCACCGTGGCTACCCGTAAGGCTTCCGAGAACTGGCTGAACGTGCTGGCGCCGGTAATGCCGGAGATGGTCGGCGGCTCTGCCGATCTCACGGGTTCCAACAATACCAAGGCCAAGTGCCAGGCGCCGTTCAACGCTGAGAACTACGCCGGCCGCTATGTCTATTACGGTATTCGCGAGTTCGGCATGGCCGCAGCTATGAACGGCATGGCGCTGCACGGTGGGGTGATCCCTTACGGCGGGACCTTCCTGATCTTTTCCGACTATTGCCGTAATGCCATTCGCCTTTCAGCCCTGCAGCAAACCCGGGCGATCTACGTCCTTACGCACGATTCGATCGGCCTTGGTGAGGATGGGCCGACGCACCAGCCGGTCGAGCAGGTGATGAGCCTGCGCTTGATCCCGAACCTTAACGTTTTTCGGCCCGCCGATGCGATCGAAACGGCGGAATGCTGGAACATCGCCCTCGAAACGGCGGATACGCCTTCGATACTGGCGCTCACTCGCCAGAATCTGCCCCAGCTCCGCAAGTCTGGCGAGATGCTTTCGGCGCGAGGCGCCTATGTGCTGCGCCGCTCGGAAGCTGATCGGAAGGTCATCCTGATCGCGACCGGCTCGGAAGTTGAACTGGCTTGCAAAGTGCGAGACGAGCTGGAGCGGCGTGGAATCGGCGCGGATGTAGTCTCCATGCCCTGTATGGAGCTGTTCGAGGCGCAGGACGAGGCTTATAAGCACGAAGTGCTGCCGCACGATCCCTCAATCCTGCGCGTCTCAATCGAGGCGGGATCGACGCTGGGTTGGGAGCGCTATACCGCTTTCAGCCGCAACGGCGGGCTCACCATCGGCTTGGACCGCTTCGGCGCGTCGGCCCCGGCCAAGGACCTGTTTGCGCGTTTCGGTTTTACCACCGAAGCCATCGTGCCCAAGATTCTGGACAAGCTCAGCGCCTAAGAAGGAGAATTTCACATGGCGACCAAGGTTGCTATCAACGGTTTCGGACGTATCGGGCGCAATGTCGCCCGCGCCATTCTTGAGCGGCCGGACTGCGGGCTCGAACTGGTCTCGATCAACGACCTTGCGGATGCCAAGTCGAACGCCCTTCTGTTCAAGCGCGACAGCGTACATGGCACTTTCCAGGGCAGCGTCGAAGTTGACGGCAATGACCTAATCGTCAACGGCAAGCGCATCCACGTCACCGCCGAGCGCGATCCCGCCAACCTGCCACATGCCGCTCATGGCATCGATATCGCGCTGGAATGTACCGGTTTCTTCACGAACAAGGCCAGCGCGTCCAAGCATATCGAGGCGGGGGCCAAGCGCGTGCTGATCTCGGCCCCGGCCAAGGGCGTCGATCTGACGGTCGTTTACGGGGTCAATCATCATAAGCTGAACGCGGATCACGTGGTTGTTTCGAACGCGTCGTGCACGACCAACTGCCTGGCGCCGATGGCCAAGGTCCTGCACGAGAAAATCGGCATAGAGCGTGGTTTGATGACCACGGTCCATTCCTACACTAACGATCAGAAGATCCTCGACCAGATCCATCAGGATCCGCGCCGCGCCCGCGCCGCTGCTATGTCGATGATCCCCACCAGCACCGGCGCCGCCGTCGCGGTGGGCCTGGTGCTGCCCGAACTGGCCGGTAAGCTTGATGGATCGTCGATCCGGGTGCCGACCCCGAATGTCTCGGTTGTCGATCTGACCTTCCAGCCCAAGCGCGATACCTCGGTCGAGGAGGTCAACGCGCTGCTCAAGGCGGCCGCCGATGGCGAGCTCAAGGGCGTGCTCGCCTATACGGAGGAGCCGCTGGTTTCGATTGACTTCAATCATGACGCGCATTCTTCGACCATCGACAGCCTTGAGACCGCCGTGCTGGAAGGCAAGCTGGTGCGCGTGCTTTCGTGGTACGATAACGAGTGGGGCTTCTCGAACCGCATGGTTGATACCGCGGGCGTGATGGCCGGGCTGCTTTGACAAGGCGCGCCGCCTGCGAGCGGCGGCGCATTGACAACTCCCCTCCCGTTCGTGGGAGGGGGCAGGGTGAGGGTTCGTAGGAGCCCTGCCTTGATATATGCCCTCCCTTAGCCCTTCACGCAGGCGCGGGAGGGACCAGGAGCAAGTGATGAGCGCTTTCAAGACCCTTGACGATCTGGGCGATGCGACCGGCAAGGTGGCGCTTGTGCGCGTGGACTTGAACCTGCCGATGCAGGACGGCGTCGTTACTGACGAAACCCGCATTCGCGCTTCAGCGCCTACTGTGCTGGAGCTGTCCGAGAAGGGCGCCAAGGTCCTTTTGCTCGCGCACTTCGGGCGCCCGAAGGGCGAGCGTGTCTCAACACAGTCTCTTTCGATGGTGGTGGGCGCGGTTGAGAGGGTGCTGGGCAAGGAAGTCATGTTCGTGCCCGAAATTGCGGGTGAAGTCGTCGCGCAGGCTGTCGGCATTCTGCGTCCCGGCGATATTGCCATTCTTGAGAATACACGCTTCTGGAAGGGCGAGGAAAAGAACGATCCTGCGCTGGTGAAGGCCATCGCAGCCAACGGCGATTTCTACGTCAACGATGCCTTCTCCGCAGCTCACCGCGCTCACGCAACCACGGAAGGGCTGGCCCGGGTGTTGCCCGCATATGCCGGCCGTTCAATGCAGGCTGAGCTTGAGGCTCTCGACAAAGCGCTTGGCAAGCCGGTGAAGCCCGTGGCGGCGGTCGTCGGCGGCGCGAAAGTCTCATCCAAGCTCGACGTGCTTAAGCACCTGGTAGCTCAAGTGGACCATCTCATCATCGGCGGCGGCATGGCCAACACGTTTCTCGCCGCCAAGGGCGTGAACGTGGGCAAGTCGCTGTGCGAACACGAGTTGACAGGCACCGCTAACGAGATTCTGGAAACGGCCGATAAGGCGGGCTGCACTGTGCATCTGCCTTATGAAGTCGTGGTGGCCAAGGAGTTCGCGGCCAACCCGCCATCGCTTCGGACTTGTAATGTTCATGAGGTCGCGGCTGATGAGATGATCCTCGACGTCGGGCCTTCGGCGGTGGAAGCGTTAGGCGACGTTCTGAAGACTTGCCGCACCCTCGTGTGGAACGGCCCGATGGGCGCATTCGAAACACCGCCGTTCGATGCCGCCACCGTCGCGCTGGCGAAGACGGCGGCGGCGTTGACCGTGGAAGGTTCGCTGACATCAGTGGCTGGCGGCGGGGACACCGTCGCAGCGCTTAATCATGCAGGTGTAGCGCAAGATTTCACTTATATTTCGACGGCCGGCGGAGCCTTCCTGGAGTGGATGGAAGGCAAGGAACTGCCCGGAATTTCGGCGCTTTGTGGCTGAGCGGCGAAACTCCATGGATCGGCCGCGGGCAGGGGAATTTGTGACGATGCACAACTCCTCCCCCTGGCAAGGGCGATACGTCACTCTGGACGGGATGCGCGGGATTGCCGCGCTGGCCGTGGCATTGTTTCACTACAATATCTCGCAGGCGCCGCATGGGTATCTTGCGGTTGATTTCTTTTTCGCGCTGTCAGGTTTCGTGCTCTGCCGCACCTATTTGCCGCGCTGGAAGGCCGGGCTTTCAACCGGGGCTTTCATGAAACAGCGGATGATCCGCCTCTATCCGCTGTTCCTGGTTGGTCTCGTGGTCACGACGCTCTCAGCGATCTCCGACCGGTATACAGGCAAGGGGGATATTTTCGAGTTTGGCATCATCTTCGGCAGTCTGCCTTTCAATCTCCTGATGTTGCCTTCGCCGATCACCATGACCATGTTCCCCATGAATGTGCCAGCCTGGTCATTGTTCTTTGAACTGGTTGCGAACTTTCTGCTGGTGCTGGTGCTGTTTCGCTTGCCGAAGTTGGGGCTCCTGGTGCTGTGTCTGGCAGCCGGCTGGTGGTATGGGGCGGCCGTTCTGGATAACGATGGCGGCAATCTGGGCGCGGTCTGGGATCAGTTCGGCATTTCGGCCGTTCGGACAACCTTTGCCTTTGCCGCGGGCGTTCTTATCGCTCGCTTGCCGCAATCCCGAACCAGGCCGCGGGGATGGACGGGCCTGGCCTGTCTAGCTGCGATTGCGGCGATGCTTTTGCTCGATTTGCGATCGGTGCCCGCAGGGAAGTATGACCTTGTTTGCAGCATGTTGATTGCGCCGGCATTGGTCTGGGTCGGAGCGCGCTGCGAACCGCCCAGGCTCGTGGCGCCGGCTGCGTGGTTTCTCGGCGAGGTGTCCTATGCGCTTTATGCCGTGCATTGGGCGCTGATGGAACCTTTGCGCTATTTCAAGGACGATCTTGGTTTCGATCAGGTGCTGATGGCGTTCGTCTATCTGGGCAGCTGTTTAGCGCTGGCATGGCTGTGCGTTCGCGGGATCGATGTGCCGACGCGGGCTTGGCTGAGTGCGGCGATGCGCGGCAAACCGCGTCCGCATAGCGTTATGGCGCTTATGTCGCGCGCCGAAGTGAATCCTGCTGCGGTTGCGAAAGAGGTTGCCGGGGGATAACTTTCAATACGTTTTCGAACAGGTAGGAGGAGAACCATGCAATATTCGGACATGGCGGCGAAGATGGCCGCGGGGAATGGCTTCATTGCGGCGCTGGACCAGAGCGGCGGTTCAACGCCTAAGGCGCTGAAGGGCTATGGCATCGAAGAAGGCGCATGGTCGACAGAAGAGGAGATGTTCGCTCTCATTCATGAGATGCGTGCGCGCATTATTTCTTCGCCTGCCTTTACCGGCGACAAGGTCATCGGCGCGATCCTGTTCGAGCGGACCATGGACGGCACCGTCGAAGGCGTTCCCACCCCCCAAGCTCTGATCGCCAAGGGTGTCGTGCCGTTTATCAAGATCGACAAGGGCCTTGAAGACGAGGCGAACGGCGTGCAGCTCATGAAGCCTATGCCAACGCTGGATGTTCTGCTTGAACGTTCCAAAGCGCTGGGCGTATTCGGGACCAAGGAGCGCTCGGTTATCAATTCCGCCAATGCAGCGGGCATTGCGGCAGTCGTCAAACAGCAGTTTGAGGTTGGCAAGCAGGTGCTTAGCCATGGCATGATGCCCATCATCGAGCCTGAGGTGAACATCAAGAGCGAGACCCGCGCTGAATGCGACAAGCTCCTGCTTGCTGAGATCCTCAAAAATCTGGATGAACTGGCCGAAGGCCAGCAAGTCATGCTCAAGCTTTCGCTGCCTGTGGTTCCGGGAACGTTCGATCCGCTGGTCACGCATCCCAAGGTTCTGCGAGTGGTCGCGCTTTCGGGTGGTTACAAGCGTCCCGAAGCTTGCGTCGAACTGGCGAAGAACCAAGGCATCATCGCCAGCTTCAGCCGCGCATTGCTCGAAGATCTGCGTGCGCAGATGAACGATGCTGAATTTAACGCCTCGCTCGCCAGCGCGATTGACGAAATATACAAGGGATCGACGCAGAAGACGTTGGCTGCCGCAGCGGTCTGACGCGACCCCGAAAAGGCGGAATAACGTAAAGGGCGGCGCTGGAGGGCGCCGCCTTTGCTTTTGTCCGATCACCACAGCGCAGCGGGGGCACCATTAGCACTGATCCGGCGAATATCGCTGTCACCGATCGAAACGGAATCCGAAACGATAAGTTGTCAATGCCACTGCACCATTGTTCTTGTTGGTCATTTTGTCCGGTTTCACCTCAACGAGCGCCAGCGTGCCATCGGTGAGCTGCGCCGGCTTGTCCGAGGCGATCTCCATAGTTTGACCACGAGAACCGAGGTCGACCTGAATGCGCAAGCGGACTCGGCCAACCCAAACGCATCGCGCGTTTGTGGGGCAGCGGCTGTCTTCCAACACCTTGAGAGGAGTGATTCTCATTCCATCGATCAAGGCTGTCTCATGGAGGGCCGCGTAAGCGAAAGGAATATCTTGCGGCGACGGGTTCGGCGCCGGAATGCGTCTTCCCGGCAAGTGAAGCGGTGCCCTTACTGCTGGCTGTCCTGATGGGGGCGCGGTTGTCCGCGAAGGGGCGGGTGGCGGGATGATCGCGCAGGCAGCGAGACAGAGTGGGGTGATGATCGTAAACAGCACACGATTCTTCATGCCGGGATCAAGCCTTGATGCGCCTGAACGGTTTCGGAACGCTTGGCGCGCTGGCGACGTCCAGCTAGAGCGCGGCTATGACGGATGAAAATGCACAGTCGGAAAACGAGCGCGAGCCCACGCAGCTTTACCTGATCTCGCCGCTCGATGTGAGCGGCACCTTTCCTGAGCGTCTAGCCCGAGCCCTTGACGCCGGGCCTGTTGCGGCCTTCCAGTTTCGAGTCAAGGGCATTGACCAGCACGAAGCCGCGCGGCTTGCGCAGCCGCTCCAAACGATCTGCGCGACCCACGATGTGGCTTTCGTCGTCAATGATTCGATTGGCCTTGCCAAGCGGATCGGTGCGGACGGCGTACATCTGGGGCAGGAGGACGGTTCCGTCGAAGACGCTCGCAAGGCGCTCGGCCGTGATGCCCAGATCGGCGTGACTTGCCATAACAGCAGGCATTTGGCGATGGAGGCAGGGGAAGCAGGCGCGGATTATATCGCCTTCGGCGCATTTTTTCCCACCGCCACCAAGGATACCAGATACACCGCGACGCTTGATCTGCTGGAGTGGTGGCAAGCCCTCTTCGAAATTCCTTGTGTGGCCATCGGCGGCGTAACACCGGAAAACTGCCTGCCGCTGATCAAGGCCGGAGCCGATTTTCTAGCGGTTTGTGGCGCGGTCTGGAACAGTGATGAGGCCGCAGCCATCAGGGCCTTCCACGCCGCCATGCAAGAGTGAGCGGGCAGCGGATCAAGCGAAATAAAGCTAAGCCATCACTGCGACGCTGCTGCTGACCAGACGCACTAACTGAGCCTGTCCTCGCACCTCAAGCTTGGCATAAAGCCGCTTTGAATAATTGCGTGCAGTTTCCAAAGTCAGCCCCATCCGCTCGGCCGCCTCAGCGATTGAATGGCCTTCATAAAGGGCGATCGCCAGTTCAGCTTCCCGTGGGGGCAGGTCGAACAGCCTTGCCAGGCGATCGATGCTTTTAGCACTGAGCGCATTCGGCAGCCGGCAAAGGACGAGCATGGAGCGGCGCGCAGTATCGACGGCGGCCATAAGCAGGGCTTCCAGGCGCGGGTCGTCGAAAAGCAGAAGCGGGCGGGCCAGTCCTGGCGTTTCTCCGGTGAACTGCATGGCGGCTGCTGTCAGTTCCCGCTCGGCCTTTGGGCCCAGATCTCGTAGACGTTCGCCGACGCGCGGCGGAGAGCCCAGTATCTCCCGTAGCCGAGCATCCAGGCCGGAATCGATGGAGAGCAATCGCGCCTCGCGATCCATCGTCATCCATCCCACGGCGGAATATGCCAATCCCTGCGTGCTGATGCTGGACTGGCTGCGCCAACGTTCCAGTTCAACCGCGGCGCGCAGGGCTTCTTCCACATAAGGTGCAAGATTGGAGAGCATCGCGCTGTCTGCTGCAGTACAAGGCTGAGCACGGGCTATGATGAGCCATGCGCTCATTGCATCTATGTCCGGGATGCGCAGTATGCGTTCGTCGGTAATGCCCAGGCGCAGCATCCTTTGAGTGCGCGCCGCCCGGTAGGCCGGATCGTGATCGAAGAACTCGGCGATCGAATAGACCCGGCGCGGTCTCAAGTTATCGTAATGGAAACGGTCAAGCGCGTGAGCGTCGAGCGGATCGCTTTCCTGCGCGAGGGTGCGGAGATCTAAGCCGGAATGGAACTCTTGTACTATGGCTTCAGGTCCATTTCCGATCCTTTGAATCAGCCCTACATACTCGGCTTGCGTTCGGCGCTGGAGGCGATCGGCAAAGGCGGAAAACCGTCGATTATCGGACAGCCCCCGGAACAACGGCAGCAAGAGATCGGTCTCGTCGCGAGTGGTGAGCGCCATACGCCTCCCATATGGGAGGTTTTCCAGAAAGTCATCCCTGCAATGAGATTCGTAACCCAGATAAACGGGGCCACCCCAACATAGGGACGCTCAATGAAAACCCTCACGCATCTTGAGAGGCTGGAGGCCGAAAGCATACACATCATCCGAGAAGTCGTCGCCGAGGCGGAAAAACCGGTGATGCTATACTCGGTCGGCAAGGACAGCGCAGTAATGCTGCATCTTGCCCGCAAGGCATTCTATCCTTCGCCGCCACCTTTTCCCCTGCTCCACGTCGACACCACGTGGAAATTCAAGGCGATGTACGAACTGCGCGACAGGATGGCGGAGCTGTCGGGAATGGACTTGCTCATCTATCACAATCCCGAAGCGCTGGAAAAAGGGATCAACCCTTTCGATCATGGCTCCCTTCATACGGACATGTGGAAGACCGAGGGGCTTAAGCAAGCGTTGGACAAGTACGGCTTCGATGCGGCTTTCGGCGGGGCCCGCCGTGACGAGGAGAAGAGCCGTGCCAAGGAACGTATTTTCTCGTTCCGCACCTCTTCGCACGGTTGGGACCCGAAGAACCAGCGGCCGGAATTGTGGAACCTCTACAACGCACGCAAGAACAAGGGCGAGTCCATTCGGGTCTTTCCCATCTCTAACTGGACCGAGTTGGACATCTGGCAGTACATTCACCTCAACGATATTCCCATCGTGCCGCTCTACTTTGCAGAGGAACGGCCGACGGTGGAGCGGGACGGCATGTTGCTGATGGTCGATGATGACCGCTTTCCGTTGAGGCCGGGCGAAAAACCGGTGATGCGCTCGATCCGCTTTCGCACCTTGGGCTGTTATCCACTGACCGGCGCGGTGGAAAGCACCGCCAAAACTCTTCCCGAGGTGATCCAGGAAACATTGCTGGCCACCACTTCCGAGCGTCAGGGCCGCGCGATCGACAAGGATGCCGGCGGCGCCGGTATGGAAGTCAAGAAGCAGCAGGGATACTTCTGAGCGCTACGATACCCTCGTTCCCGTTCCTGCTCAGGTGAGCTTGCAGAACTCCCGAATGATGCGCCAATGCCCTTCGATACTTCGACGAAGCTCGAGATCGGGGTGAGCGGAGAGATTATTATGTCCGATACCGAGACCAAGGAACCCGTCTACGTAGTCGACAAGCTGATTGCAGAGGATATCAATGCCTACCTGGAGCAGCATGAGCACAAGACTATGCTGCGCTTCATCACTTGCGGCAGCGTTGATGACGGCAAATCCACCCTAATTGGGCGCTTGCTCTACGATTCGAAGATGATCTTCGAGGATCAGTTCGCCGCGCTGGAAAGTGACTCCAGGAAAGTCGGCACGCAAGGCCAGGAAATCGACTTTGCGCTGTTGGTCGATGGGCTTGCCGCTGAGCGGGAACAGGGGATCACCATCGACGTCGCTTATCGCTTCTTCAATACCGAGAAGCGCAAGTTCATCGTTGCGGACTGCCCCGGTCACGAGCAATATACCCGCAACATGGTGACGGGGGCTTCGACTGCCGATCTGGCGGTGATCCTGATCGATGCGCGCAAGGGCGTACTCGTTCAAACCCGGCGACACAGCTACTTGTGCCATTTGATCGGCATCAGGAATATCGTGCTGGCCGTCAACAAGATGGACCTGGTCGATTACGACCAGGAGGTTTTTGACAAGATCGTCGCCGACTATGCCGAGTTTGCGAGATCTATCGGGATTGAGAGCTTCACGGCAATGCCGATCTCCGGCTTCAGGGGTGATAATATCACCACGCTTTCGACCAATACCCCATGGTACGGCGGACCGACGCTGGTCGAGCATTTGGAAACTGTCGAGGTGCTCGGCTCGATCGATGCGGAAAAACCATTCCGTCTGCCAGTGCAGTGGGTGAACCGTCCAGACCTTGATTTCCGCGGTTTTTCGGGTCTGATCGCCAGCGGCTCCATCAAACCGGGTGATAGCATTCGCGTTCTGCCCTCGGGCAAGACCAGCACGATCACGCGTGTCGTGACAATGGATGGCGATCTCGACGAAGCGGTGGCCGGTCAGTCCGTCACCGTGTGCTTTGACGATGAGATTGATTGCTCTCGTGGCTCAGTGATCTCGGTGGCCGCCAATCCGCCGCAGACTGCCGATCAGTTCGAAGCGACAATCGTCTGGATGGCGGATGAGGCGATGATTCCCGGCCGCGCCTATTGGTTCAAGCTGGGCACGCAGATGGTCTCGGCGACGGTGCAGGAACCGAAGTATACGATCAACGTGAACACGCTGGAGCACATCGCGGCGAAGACGCTGGAGCTTAACGCCATCGGCGTGGCGGAGGTCATTACTGACCGGCAGATCGTGTTCGAGCCTTATGCGGAGAACCGGACGCTGGGCGGATTCGTCCTGATCGACAAGATGACTAACGCCACGGTCGCGGCGGGCATGCTTCACTTTTCCTTGCGCCGTTCGCAGAACGTGCATTGGCAGGCGCTTGATATCGGTCGCAAGCAGCACGCCGACCTCAAGAACCAGAAGCCGGCGGTCCTTTGGTTCACCGGCCTCTCCGGCTCGGGCAAGTCCACCATCGCCAATCTCGTCGAAAAGAAGCTCTACCGAATGAACCGGCACACCTTCTTGCTGGATGGGGACAACGTGCGCCACGGCCTCAACAAGGACCTGGGCTTTACCGAGGCCGATCGGATCGAGAACATTCGCCGCGTTGGTGAAGTTTCGAAGCTGATGGCGGACGCGGGGTTGATTGTCATCACCGCTTTCATTTCCCCGTTCCAGGCGGATCGCGAGATGGTGCGCTCAATGATGCCTGAAGGCGAATTTTTCGAGGTATTCATTGATACCCCGCTGAACGTGGCTGAAGCGCGGGATGTGAAGGGTCTTTACAGAAAAGCCCGTGCAGGCGAGTTGAAGAATTTCACGGGCATCGACAGTCCCTACGAGGCGCCGCGCAACCCCGAAATCCGCATCGATACCACCACCATATCTCCCGACGAGGCCGCGAACCTCATCGTTGACACGCTGCTGGGAGGAGCGTGATGACGATGGCTGACGGCGATCTGGCCGCGCACCTGGCGGACGTGGCGGGTAATATCCTGCTTCAGGTTCGGGCCGCGGGCGTCTTCGGCGGCAAAGCGCTCGGCAAGGCGGGGGATCAGACTGCTAACCAGTTCCTCGTCCATGCCCTGCGTGAGCAGCGGGCGGAAGACGGCCTGCTTTCCGAGGAAGAGCGGGATAATATGGAGCGCCTCGCCAAGGAGAGGGTGTGGATCATAGACCCGGTCGACGGCACGCGCGAATATGGCGAGGAGCGGACGGATTGGGCGGTCCATGTCGGTCTGGCGGTGAACGGCGCGCCGGTGCTCGGGGCTGTGGCTTTACCGGGCCTGGGTCTGGTGCTCCGTTCGGACCAACCGGGTAAGATTCCGCCTGCGCCCGGAGCTTTACGCATGGTGGTCAGTCGCACACGTCCGGCCAAGGAAGCGACCGATGTGGCCGCAACGATCGGGGCGGAACTGGTGGCGATGGGCTCGGCCGGCGCGAAGGCGATGGCGGTTCTGCGCGGCGAGGCGGACATTTATCTTCATTCAGGCGGGCAATATGAATGGGACAGCTGCGCCCCGGCCGCAGTGGCATTGGGGTGGGGGCTTCATGCTTCGCGTATCGACGGCAGCCCGTTGGTTTATAACCGGCAGGATGTCTACATGCCCGATTTGTTGATCTGCCGCAGGGAGCATGCGGACATGGTGCTGGAGCGGGTTAAGGCTCTCCTGTAATCATTCGCGGATGGCCGGCACCGGGGGGCGTTATGCCGGCCATCCGCTCGACTCCGTGCTCGTCCCGGCCTCATCCTCTTCACGGGGGTACGGGAGGATGGGCGGTTGCCCTTCTTGTTTATCGCACAGCAATGGAGTGAGCGGGGGCATCATCCAGCAGCACGACGGAACGGGACGCGGAGGCGAAATATTCGAGCATGGCGGCATAGCCGCGCGCGCTCAACTTGACGTAGACCCGTCGCGCGTCGCCCGGATCGGCTTCGCGCACCAACAGGCCCTGCCTTTCCAGGATCGTGATCCAGCGCAGAGCGGTGGTTGAGGGAACGGCGGAGCCGATGCAGGCGCTGGTCACTGAAACGCGGCGGCGTTCCTTGGCGGCGATGAAGAGATCCAGCAGGATGTCCCATGCGGGTTCGCCGAAAAGGTCTTCGGAGCGGAAGATCTTGGTGCGGCGGCGGCGATCGTCATAAGTTTGGCGTGCCAGTTCTACCCAGATCGGGTGGTCCTGTGTCGCGGTACTCTTTCCAATCTCACGCTCACCGGCCTCGCCGGTCAGTGAATAGAGCAACGTCGACGCGTTTTCGCCGATCTCGAGTTCGCGTGCCATTGCGAGAAGTTCGTTCGCAATTCCTATCAGGCGAATGGCCTTCGCTCGATTGCGCATCAGTTGGTCCGTATTGCGCATGGATATGCATCACCAAAGCCGGGCTGCAAGCTTTCCTTGGAGAAGAGCCCGCAGCGATTACTGGATCTTTTGATGGCGGACCGCGCAAAAATCTTGCTGGAATTGCTCGATGATGCCGCAAGGAGGTTTTTGCTTATCCGTCAACGGGATCGAGTATTGACAGTGACGGCACGATACGTCTCGGCAAGGTTACTCCGGATTGGAGACATTGCGGGTTCTATTGAGTTCAGTTGTGAGAGTAGCGATGGATTCCGCAAGACAAGGAGGGGTAATGAGAGCGAGTAGGTTTTCTCAATTACCTCAGGATTTTCGCAAGTTCACATACCTGTGATTTGGCGGCGGTGATCTTGACTTCCACTATGTTCTCCTCGTCGAGGGAACATTCGCTTCCCCCTCCGAATGCGATCCGTGACAATCCAAATTCGATCAAAATGGAGCACCTCGACGCAAGTTTTTGCGAGAAACAGAAATCCAGAACCGTATTTTGACGTGCTAATTATGAAAAAATTGTAATGACTGTTAATAAATCTGCGTCTTGTAAAAATATTATAGAAGCACTCCGCTTATTTCGGAAAACGGTAATTAGGTGTTTTCGTCTAGTGGAATGTCCTTTGATTGCTGGATACCGAGCCCTGGCGATCCGGTATAGCGCCGAACGTCACCGGACGTGAACGGGTGAAGGCTGCATCGGTCGGGTCGGAATCAGCCGCCGAACCGGTCCTTCAGTTCCAAGAGCGTGATGGCGGCCTTTGCGGCTTCACCGCCTTTGTCCTTCCGGGCAGGGTTGGCGCGTACCAGCGCCTGAGCCTCGTTCTCTACCGTGAGAATGCCGTTGCCGATGGCAATGCCGTCCATGGTCAAGGCCATGATTCCACGCGCGCTTTCGCCGGCGACAATTTCAAAATGATAGGTTTCGCCGCGAATGACGACGCCAATCGCGACGTAGCCATCATAATCTCCGCCTGCATCTGCAAGGGATATGGCTCCGGGAATTTCGAGTGCGCCCGGCACTGTCACTACGTCGACTTGATGTCCGGCAGCCTTCAGCGCTGCTGTGGCGCCTGCAATCAGCATATCATTCAGATGGTCGTAAAAACGGGCTTCGACGATAAGAAAGCGCCCCATGTCATTGGTCTCCAGCGGGAAGGATGGGGCGTTCGCCCACGATGTTGAGGCCATAGCCTTCCAACGCAACGAGCGAATGATGCGTGTTGGTCAGGAGGATCATGTCATGAATGCCGAGTTCGGCCAGGATTTGCGCACCGACGCCGTAATCGCGCAACTCTTCCAGATCCGGGAGCTCGCCTGCGCGGACGAGCCGCTTGATATCAATTGCGCGCGACATCAGCCGGCCCATTGGCCGATTAATCAGCACGATCGCGCCGCAGCCTTCCTTGCCGATGATTTCCATCGAGCGGTGTAGAAGACCGGCACGATCGCCTTGGTCCTCACCAAGGATGTCAGCAAAGATTGATAACGTGTGCATACGCACCAGCGTGGGCGCCGAGGGATCGATGCGTCCCTTGACAAGAGCCATCGTTTCATCGCCGGTCGCCTTGTTGAAGTAACTACGCGCTGTCCATTGCCCACCGTAGCGGCTGTCGAACACGAGTTCGGCCTTCTTTTCGACCATACGATCGTGTTTGCGCCGATAAGCGATAAGGTCGCGGATCGTACCGATCTTCAGGTCGTGCGTCCGCGCGAAGGTAACGAGATCGTCCATGCGGGCCATGGTGCCGTCGTCACGCATGATCTCACAAATCACGCCTGACGGATTGAGACCGGCAAGGCGGGAGATGTCAACCGCAGCCTCGGTATGGCCTGCTCGCACCAAAACACCGCCGTCGCGCGCGCGCAGCGGAAAGACATGTCCCGGCGTGACAATATCGTCCTTGCTCTTGCTGCTGTCGACGGCGACCGAAATCGTTCGCGCGCGGTCTGCCGCGGAGATGCCGGTGGTCACGCCCTCGCGCGCCTCGATTGAAACGGTGAAGGCGGTTTCGTGGCGAGTGCCGTTGTGTCGGCTCATCAGGTCGAGCCCAAGCTGGTCCACTCTCTCGCTGGTCAATGTCAGGCAGATCAGCCCGCGGCCATGCGTAGCCATGAAGTTGATCGCCGCCGGCGTCGCCATTTGCGCCGGAATGACCAGATCGCCTTCGTTCTCTCGATCCTCATCGTCCACCAGAATGAACATGCGGCCATTGCGCGCCTCGTCGATGATTTCCTCTATAGGGACCAGAACTTCACGGTCATCGTTAGAGAACAATACCCGCTCCAGCTTGCCAAGCGTTTCTGCCGTTGGGTTCCAGTCCGCGTCCGTGCAGTCTCGCAATGTGTTGGCGTGCAATCCGGCAGCGCGGGCCAGGCTGGCTCTGCTCATTCCGCCTTCGGTTACGAGCTTGCGAACTTTCTCGATGACATTGCTAGACACTGAAATACATCGCCCCACATTTTAATGTGATATCCATACGACTGAGGTACATTGGAATGCAAGGAGATAGTGGCGATGGGCTGGAAATAAGCGTTCACGCGCGCTGACGAATCTGCTCTTTATGACAAATTCGTTTCCCGCGGTTATCCCGGATCGCCTCGCCACGCGAGAGGAGTCCCCCCAGCGTGACAGGGTAAGGCGGTGAACAAAAGGTGAGCCGGCCATGAATTGCCCATTACCCGCGATCTATCTGAAGCCGGAGCGGGCGGGGCGTATTGCGCTTATCGCGAAAAGCCACGAACTGCTTCTCGGTCACCGCTTGTTCGAGACCGGAGACGATGTGATAACAGCGCTTTGGTCATCCCCCTTCGCGATTGTGGCACATGGAACGCAGGCGGACCCGGTGTTCTTTTTCGGCAATGCCGCAGCGCTCGCGGTATTTGAAACCGACGCGGAAGCGTTCATCGGAATGCCCTCTCGTCTTTCGGCAGAAGCGCCGTTACGCGGCGAGCGACAGGCGTTGCTGGACCGAGTGATGGCCAAGGGCTTCATCGACGATTACGCTGGAATCCGTATCAGCGCGAAAGGTCGGCGCTTCCACATCGGGCCCGCGACCGTATGGAACCTCGTCGATGAGGCGGGGCTGCGACATGGCCAGGCCGCCTGTTTCGTCCCGTGACCAGCAAAGTCGATAGAGATGTGGTCGCCGCGATTATGGAGCAGGTCCGAGCTGCGTTGGCGCAAACCGAGAAGCGGCCGGTTATTATCGGGCTATGCGGGCCGCAGGGCTCAGGCAAAACCACACTTGCTGCTGCAGTTCGGCGCACCTGTCTAGCCGAAGGCTTGCGTGCGGCGACACTGTCGCTTGACGATCTTTACCTGACACAGGTGGAGCGGCGGGAACTGGCGATGCACATTCATCCCTTGCTCGCCACGCGCGGCGTGCCGGGCACGCATGACGTGGCCCTGGGTTTCGCGCTCATCGATGGCTTGAGGCAAGGTCTGTCCTTGCCCCTTCCACGTTTCGATAAGCTTCATGACGATCGGGCACCGCGTGACCATTGGCAGGCCGCGCCCGCACGATGCCAGGTTCTCTTGTTCGAAGGATGGTGCGTCGGCGCGCTACCGCAACCGGCTGCAAGTCTGGCCGCGCCGGTCAACGTGCTTGAAGAGGTGGAAGATAGCGAGGCGGTCTGGCGGACATATGTCAACAATGCACTGGCCGGAGCCTATCAATCCTTGTTCGCGCGCCTTGACCGCTTGGTCTTGCTGGCTGCCCCCGATTTCGAAGTGGTGCACGGTTGGCGCTTTGAGCAGGAGCGTGAGTTGGTGGACCGAGAGGCTCTGGACGGACAGATCATGCACGAGATGGCGATTGCTCGCTTTATCTCTCATTACGAGCGTCTGACGCGGCATATCCTTTCAGAAATGCCTGAGCGAGCCGATCTGGTAGTGCGTTTGAACGCGCAACGACGGCCACTGGCAATCCTGACTCGCTGACAAGATCAGTCGCTATCCATCGATCTGCGCGCCAGATAGGCGCGCTGGCGCTTTCGACGTTCAAGCTGGCGACGCATAGGCACCGTGTCGTCAATGAGGTCGGCCAGTGCCGCGCCGCGCTCTCCCGGCCGGCGGTCCGGCCCCGCGGTCGTATCGCAGAAGGTCTGCCGCTCAATTTCGGCATTGAGCAGCGCGCCAAGCAGGACACCGTATGCCGAGAGGAATAGCCACATAAGGAACACAACGATTGCCGAAAGTGAGCCATAAGTGGCGTTGTAATTGCTAATATACGCCACATAGAGCGAGAACCCGAATGAAACAGCGATCCATAACAGTGTCGCCAGCACTGAACCGGGGGCGAGCCAACGCCATTTGGCGGGTCGGCGGTCCGGTCCATAGCGCATGATGAGAGCGAACCCGGCGCTGCCCAAGGCAATGGCAACGCCCCAGGTCAGCAAGTTGAACAGCCGTTCGGTGACACCGCCCAAATAGATACTCGTCTGCGTTTGCAGCCACGCAAAAACGCCGCCTGAAATCACGCCGGTGACGGCGATCAGCACTGCCGCGAGCGTCAGCAATGCCGCCCTCCAGGTCAGGGTCACGATCCCGCGCGTCTCATGTTCCTCATTGATGATGTTAAGGGCGCTTATCATACCGCTGGCCGCGCGCATCGCGCCGTAGAGCGCAAACATCAAGGCGATAACCAGCGCCAAGCCAGTCACCCCACCACTTGTGGAGACGATCCGAGGCAATTGCGTCTCCACCAAATGGGCCGCGTCTGGCGGCAACATCCGTACGGCGTTCTCTACCTGCTCCTGAACGCTTTTGACGTCTCCGACCAAGCCATAGATGATGACCGTCGCAGCAAGCAGAGGGGTAAGGGCGAGGAAACTAAAGAACGCCAGCCCGGCCGCCAGGAGGCCAAGCTCATGAAATCCTGTCATTACCCAGACGCGCTTCAATACGCGGGACCAAGCTGCCCACGGCATCGTCCAGGGTGTGGTCGCGTGCGCGCCCGGCGGAAGCTCTGTTGCCGAAGCGTCACTTTTCGACATATGGGAGAGCCGGAACGGGAACTTTCGCTTTCGCAATGCGATAGCCTTGTTCAGGAAGGCCACTGGGTCGGGCTCTTGCATGGGGGTGATTGTCAGCGTTGCTCATGCCTCGGCTAATCGATCACCTTCCGGCTTGTTCCTTCCGCCCGGGTGGCAGCGTCAGCGTTCTCATGCTGTCCTTCACGCTCGCATTCTCAGTCTCCCCGACTGCGGCTCAGGAACCTTTGGCGCGGACGCCCAATGCCGCTCAAGATCGGCCGGATGCAGGCAAGATGTCTGTGCCTTCACCGCCGGCCGACGCGAACCTTCCGCAGGTCGAGCCGATCATCTTGGACAAAGAACTCAATTCCTCGGTGCCGCAGCTTGATGCACGGGACGATCCAGAGCTTGATAAACCGCTAGAATCCATAGAGGAGTTTGAGCGCAGATTGGCCAAACAAAAACCTGGCGTCGGACTGGAACAGGGCGGGCCCATGCCGACGGCGTCAGTTTCGAAAACCGTCGAGCCTCAGCCCCCGGTACAGATCGGCGATGCGCCTGTGCTTGACGCCGAACTGGAAGCTCCGCTCCCGCCCATCGATCAGTTCGAGGTGAGGCCGGTCCAGTTCGCGCAAGAAGCTGTCCAGGAGGACAAGGAGGCCACGGTCTCCTATCGGCTGGAGCTGCAAGGGCTCGACCAGGCTGACAAGGAAACGGATGCCGATCTTGAGGACGAGTTTCGCTCGCTCTCCGCACTCAGAAAGGGGGGCGGAAAAGCGGCGAACACAGCAATGATCCGAGCGCGGCTGACCGAGGATGGTCAGTTGCTGGAAACGATCCTCGCCTCCGAAGGTTGGTATTCCCCTATCATCCGCCCGCGACTGGAGCCCCCGCGCGATAAGGACAAGACGATGACGGCGGTGATCCTCGTGGCGCCGGGCAAACGCTATGCCTTCTCCGACATCGTGATTAAAGCGGACCCGACGGTGCCGCCGGGTCTCATCGCTGATAATCTTGCGCTCAAGGTGGGTGAGCCAATCATCGCAGAGCGCGTGCAGGGCGCGGAAGCGCAAGTGGCTGTCGCCCTGCCTGAGAATGGTTATCCGTTCGCCACCCTTGGCGACCACGACGTCCTGCTGGATCCGGATACCGGCCAGGGGGTTTACACACTGCCCGTCACGGTGGGGCCGCGCGGGCGTTTCGACGGCTTTACCACCGATGGCGATCTGGCCTTCAATGCGGATCATATCCCTGTCCTCGCCCGCTTTAAGCGGGGTGACTTGTACGATAGCCGAAAGGTGGACGACCTGCGCAAAGCGTTGGTGGCAACCAATCTGTTCAAGGCGATCTCTGTCGCCCCGGTTCGCAGCGGCGAGGCGGTTGGAGATGGTACGGAATACGTGACTCTCAATGTTCATCAGGAGGCCGGACCGCCGCGGACGATAGCCGGCTCGGTGGGTTACGCGGCTGGTCAGGGCCTGACCGCAGAGGCCACATGGACGCACCGCAATCTGTTCCCCCCCGAAGGCGCGCTGATCGCTCATATTACTGCCGGCACCCAACAGCAGGGGCTTGGCGCGATCTTTCGTCGATCCAACGCTGGCAAGCGAGACCGGACGCTGGAAGTGACCACAGAAGCGTTCCACAATAAATATGATGCTTACAGTGCCTATACCGGCCGTCTGGCCGCTCGCATCAGCAGGGATTCCACGCCCCTTTGGCAGAAGAAGTACACTTACGCTTATGGGGTGGAATTGCTGGCGACCGGCGAGACCGACTACAACGCGGCAACCGGCACTCGCGATCGCCACACGTATTATATCGCCGGTGTCAACGGCCAGGTCGGTTTCGACACTACCGATGATTTGCTCAACCCAACCAAGGGTTATCGCCTGACAGCCCTCATTCAACCCGAAGCCACGTTGAACAAGGGCTTTGATCCTTACCTTCGCGCCCGTTTTGATGCTTCCACTTATTATCCAGTAAGCGGCAACCTGGTGCTGGCGGGGCGCATCCGTCTCGGCACAATCCAGGGGGTGGAGCTGTTTGACATAGCACCTTCGCGGCGGCTCTACGCGGGCGGCGGCGGTTCCGTGCGTGGCTACGCGTACCAGGCGTTGGGTGAGCAGGCGCCTGATGGCAAGCCCGTGGGCGGCCGCAGCCTGAACGAAGCTTCCTTCGAGGCGCGCTACCGCTTCGGTAATTACGGCGTGGTGGCTTTCGTCGATGCAGGCCAAGCCTATCGCGAGACCGTGCCGCAATTCAATGATTTGCGCTACGGCGTCGGCCTTGGCGGACGTTTCTATACGAACTTCGGCCCCGTTCGGCTTGATGTGGCAACTCCGATCGACCGTCGACCGGGCGAATCCAGAATCAATATCTATGTCTCGATCGGGCAGGCTTTCTGATGGCCGGCGAGGATGAAATCGAGCGAGACGCAGAGGCCGATGTAAGAGAGGAAAGCGCGCGACGGCGACTTTCCTGGCGGCGAATGCAAGTGCGCGCGCTCAAGACCTTTGCCTTCATGCTGCTCGGCGTGTCAACTCTGGCTTTCGTGCTGATCTTTGGTCTCGACACGACGCCGGGCCATCGCTTCGTGGCAAATCAGATCGCCGGCCTCACGTTCGAGAACGGGATGCGCATCACGGTGAGCCGCATCGACGGGTCGCTTTATGGCAAGATGACGTTGCGGGGTCTCTCAGTCCGCGATCCCAAAGGTGAGTTCCTATTCTCGCCTGAGGTTGACGTAGATTGGCGCCCTTTCGCTTATCTGGATAATCATGTGGACGTGCGCACCGCTATCGCGCGCCGCGTGATCCTAAGGCGGGTGCCGGCTTTCAAGCCGGCCCCGCCCAGCAACGCGCCGCTCTTGCCGAATATCGACATAGACGTGGGCGCTTTGCGCATCCTCCGCTTCATCGCCGAGCCACCGGTTGCTGGTGAGCGGCGCATCGTCACTATCGATGGCAGCGCTCATATTGCCGATGGACGCGCGCAAGTGACTGCCAGGGGCGGCACGATCGCCATAGCAGGCAAAGAAGGCGGCGATCGGTTTGTTCTGACACTCGACGCAGTCCCCTCTCGGAACCGACTGACCATTGATCTTGATATGGACGCGCCTAAGGGCGGCGTTATTGCCTCGTTAGGCGGCTTTACTCAGCCCGTTGCGCTGAAGGTCAAAGGACGGGGCGACTGGGCCGCTTGGAACGGTGCGCTGACCGCCAAGCTAGGCGGCGCGGAGTTGGCCGATTTGGCGCTGACGGCAAGGAATGGGACATTCAATCTCAAAGGCCCAACAGG
>NZ_DAIMZT010000041.1:23509-27041 GCF_036733805.1 Novosphingobium sp.
GCGCTGACGCTGGACGGTGCTTTCCGGATGCCGAAGGTTTCTTACCAACTCGATGCTGGTCGACTGATTATGAACGGCATGGGGTTGGACGGTCTGAACGCGAGTGGTGCGGCCAGGGTGGATGCCGATCACATCATGGTTCCGGTGGCGGCAAAGGCGCGGCGCATTACCGGCCTCGATACAGTCGCTGGCGGGACGCTGACCAACGTGACTCTGAATGGCGATCTGGCCATAAAGGGGCCACGCATTCTTTCCGACAACATGCGCCTGCGGTCCGAACGCATCGACGCCGGACTGACGCTAATCGCCGACATAAGCAAAGGCTTCTACACTGGCGCGATTGACGGGCGGATCGACAACTATCGGCTCGCCGGCATCGGCATCTTCAATATCCGCACGAACATGGGCCTCAAGACCGAGGCCAAGGGCTTTTCATTGCAGGGAACGGTAAAGGCCCGCTCGACTCGGCTGCTCAACAGCACCCTGCGGACTTATCTCGGCGGCAATCTCGCGGCTTCGGCATTCGTGCGTTACGATTCGGACGGCGTGGCCCGATTTTCAAGCATGCGGCTCACCGCGCCGGATCTGCGGGTCACCGGCGGACAGGGCAGCTGGTCCCCCGACGGGCGAATAACGCTCGTCGCGAGCGGCGCTTCGCGGCGCTATGGGGTCGTGGGTGTGCGGGTGGCAGGTACAATCGCCAATCCCAATGCACATGTCACCGCCGAGCATCCAGGGTTGGGCGTCGGGTTGGCAAACCTTGACGCACGCGTAACCGGCGCCCCTCACGGCTATCGCCTCAACGCGACCGGGAATACGGATTACGGCCCGCTCAAAGCAGACGTCACGCTTGGCATGGGGGCAAGGACATCGCTGCGGATCAATAGCGCCACTCTTTCCGGAGTCGTATTCGCGGGCGATCTCATCCAGTCTCCTGCCGGCCCCTTCGTCGGGGAATTGACCGCCAATGGGAATGGTGTGGGTGGTATCCTGAGACTTGCCGCGGAAGGCAAATTTCAAGCGGTGAACTTCAACCTGCGGGCGAAGGACGCGGTATTTCCTGGCGCTGCTCAGCTTTCCATCGGTTCAGCTATCGTTGATGGGCGGGCTGTGCTTTATGATCGACCCACGGTGATCGCTGACGCACAGCTTTCAGGCACCCACTTCGGATCGTTCGACCTCGCCGCGGGGCGGGTCCTGGTCGATTATCGCAATGGTCGCGGCCAGGCGAAGGGGCTGATTGAGGGCGTGAGCGGCGTGCCCTTCCGTCTTGGCTTCAATGCCGATCTGGTCCCCGAGCTTTGGCGCGTCGCGCTGCAGGGCCGGATGCGCGGGCAGACGATCAAGACTCTCAGCCCAGCGCGCATCGTGCCGCAGGCTAACGGTTATGAACTTCTCCCCACGTCCATCGCGTTCGGAGGCGGCACAGTGAGAGTTGCGGGCGGATACGGTCCGGGCATTAGCTTGCAGGGCCGCCTTGAAAGCGTGAACATGGCGTTGATAAACGCTTTCGTACCCGGTTATGGCATTGGCGGCACGGCCAGCGGAAGCCTCGATTTTGAGCAGGCCGGTCCCGATGCCTTCCCGCGCGCTGACGCCAGGCTTACGCTCAACGATTTCACCCGCACCAGCGCAACCACGGTCAGCCAACCGGTCGATGTTGCTTTCGTCGGAAAATTGCTGCCCGATGGCGGAGAGGTGCGGGCCGTGATCCGGCGGCGGGGGGCGGTGATCGGGCGGTTGGTTGCTGGCCTGCGGCCATTGCCGCCTGGCCAGAGCGCTTGGCCGGAGCGCCTGTTCGGCGCCCCGTTGAGTGGTGGTGTCCGCTACAACGGGCCGGCCGACACTCTGTTCTCCTTCGTCGGTCAATCCGGCCAGTCATTGGCTGGGCCGCTCGGTCTGGCGGCAGACTTTTCGTGCCGCCTTTCGGACCCGTGCCTCAATGGCGTGATCCTGGGTAAGGGTTTGACTTATGAAAACCATGCATACGGCACGCGCTTGACGAACATGGACCTTTCCGGGCGTTTCAATGGCAATTCGCTTGAATTGACCTCGCTCACCGCAAATGCCGGCTCTGGCACGGTGAGCGCCAGCGGCAAGCTGAGCCTGGCTGCCGCCGCCGGCTATCCCATGGACGTGACCGTCAAGCTCGATCAAGCGCGTCTTGCCCGCAGCGATGCGCTTTCCGCCACCGCTACCGGGACCTTGCGCTTAACCAAGGTGGCGGCGCAGCCCGCGCTGCTTTCAGGCGATCTGCGGCTGCCCGAAACGCGGTATCAGATCGTGCGCGAAGGGGCGGCGCAGGTGCCTCGGTTGACCGGCGTACGCTTCAAGCCCTCGCGCGGACCGATCACCGTCACCGGGGATGAACCAGCACCGTCGTTTTCAAGCGCTTTCGCGCTGATCCGACTGGATCTGCATTTGCGGGCGCCAGACAAGCTCTATGTCTCCGGAATGGGCCTGGAATCCGAATGGAGTGCTGATTTCCATCTCACCGGGACCAGCGCACAGCCTGAGATGGCAGGGCAGCTCGACCTCATACGGGGCACGCTGGGCTTTGCGGGGCATTCGTTCGATCTGCAGGACGGCCGGATCATCTTCACTGGCGGATCCACCCAAGATCCTAGCCTGGCGATCACGGCGACTGACACGATCGAGGATGTGGATGTCAATGTGAACGTTACGGGTCGCGCCATGAACCCACGGATCGATTTCAGCTCGTCTCCTGCGCTGCCTAATGATGAGATTCTCTCACGTGTTCTGTTCGGTAGCTCGATCGCCAATCTCTCCGCCATTCAAGCCGTGCAGCTGGCAAGCTCGCTCAATTCGTTGCGAGGCAGCGGCGGTGGGCTCAATCCGTTGGGCAAACTGCGTTCGGCAACCGGTATCGACCGTTTACGCATTCTGGCGCCGGATCAGACCGCGGGCAGGGGTACTGCTCTGGCGGCCGGGCAACATATAACGGACAATATTTACGTCGAACTCATCACCGATGCGCGCGGATTCACGGCGACGCAACTTGAAGTAAGCGTGACGAAATGGCTCTCGGTGCTCAGCCAGGCGGGCGGTTCGGGCGCCAACAGCGTGAATATACGGATCAAGAAGGATTATTGATGCGCATCTGGGCAGCAACGCTGATCCTGCCGATCGCGCTGACGCTTGCAGCATGCAAGCGCGAGCCTGACTTCGACGAGCGCTACAAGACAGCGAGCGAAAAGATCGGCCGCACCGCGCGCGAGATCGACGCACAAGTTGCCGGAACGGGAACGCCGGCGACGGAGGAGGAGACCGGCGATCGCTGAGGATAGAGATCCACGCTCGCTTTCGAAAGCGAGGATCTCCACAATACAGTTGAGGCCATTGGCGCCGCGCCCGATCCGCAGTCGGTGCGCATGCGGGGGTTATGGTTCTGGACCGCCCGCGCGGTCGCAACGTGCAGGGAGTCTGCACGTCAATCAAAAGCATTTCGTGGGGGGTTAGAGCGTCGAGCCATTAATCTGCAACATATCCGGCGTGTTTGAGGTAGTTCCAG
>NZ_DAIMZT010000042.1:0-26892 GCF_036733805.1 Novosphingobium sp.
CCAGCTTCCACTCCCAACCGAGCGGATCGCCGTCCATCACTTCGACTCCCTGCCCCGCCAATTCATCGCGCAAGGCATCGGACGTCGCGAAATCCTTGTCTGCGCGGGCCTGCTTGCGGCGAGCCAGCGCGCTTTCGATCTCCGTCTCGGCAATGGTGGCCGCCTTGGGGCGAAGGCGCAGGTCCGCGCGGGAAAGGCCGAACAGGTTCAAGCCCAGCACGGCGTCCATCGTCTCCGCCAGGTCCCGTTTCACAGCGGACGGCCCTTTCCTCGCAACGACCTCTTCCAGCACGGTAAGCGCGACGGAGGTGTTGAGATCATCCGCAATGGCGGCGTCGAAGCGGGACAAGGCATCGCCGCGCCAGGCGTCGATATCGCCCTTGAACGCCACATCGTCGCGCCAGCTTTCGATCTGCATGACCAGACGCTTCAGTCGCGTGAGAGCTGCGGCCAGTCCTTCCCACGAAAATTCCAGCTCGCTACGGTAATGCGCCTGCAGGCACATCATCCGATAGGCGAGCGGGTGATAGCCCCGGTCAATCAAGAGTTGCAGGCGCAGGAACTTGCCCGAACTCTTGCTCATCTTGCCTGATCGTTCCACCAGGAAGTTGTTGTGCATCCACATCCGCGCGCCTGAATTGGCGGGCACGTCCAGGCCGTTAGTGCAGCAGAACGCCTGGTTCTGCGCAATCTCGTTGGGGTGATGGATCTCGCGGTGATCGATCCCGCCGGTATGAATGTCGAAGGGAAAACCCAGCAGGTCACCCGACATCACCGAGCATTCGAGATGCCAGCCCGGCGCGCCCCGTCCCCAGGGCGAATCCCATTCCATCTGCCGCTTCTCGCCCGGCGGCGTTTTGCGCCAGATGGCGAAGTCAGCGGCGTTGCGCTTGCCCTCCACCGCCTCGATCCGCCCTTCGCCTTCATCCGTCACCGCCCGCGCGAGACGGCCATAGTCGGCAACAGTCGAGACATCGAAGTAAAGCCCGCTCTCCAGCTCGTAACAATGCTGGTCGGCGATCTGCTTTGCGAACTCGATCATCTGCGGCACGTAATCCGTGGCGATCGACCACCTCGCCGGCTGACGGATATTCAGCGCCTTGATGTCCGCCCAGTAAGCCTCGGTATAATGCCTGGCGATATCCCAGATCGATTGCGCCTTTTCCGCCGCCGCCCGTTCCAGCTTATCCTCACCGGCGTCGGCATCGTCCGTAAGATGGCCCACGTCCGTGATGTTGATGACATGCGTAAGCTGGTAGCCCTTGTAACTGAGGGTGCGGCCCAGCACGTCGGCGAACACATAAGCGCGCATATTGCCGATGTGCGGATAATTGTAGACCGTAGGCCCGCACGTATAAACGCGCGCCTCGCCGGGATGGACGGGCCGGAACGGCTCAAGCTGGCGGGTCAGGCTGTTGAACAGCGTGAGGGTATGCGCGTCGATCATGGTGGCGGACTGACGCAAGGCCCGGGCGACGTCAACCTCTCGTCCTCATGCTATTCCTCGAACATTTCCCGCAACACCGTCAATGCTTCGGCCAGTATGTTGGGTTCGATCTCACCCAGCCGTTTTACCAGACGGACGCGATCCACCGTTCGCAACTGTTCCGGAAGAAGAAATCCATCCTTTGCCTTGAACCGTGTCTGGATGCGAAACGGGGCGGGACGACTTCCGCTGGTGAGAGGAATCACAGTGAAAGTCGCAAGGTGCCGATTCATGGAATCGGGCGATACGATCAAGCAAGGGCGGGCTTTCTGAATTTCGCCGCCGACCGTGGGATCAAGTTCAACAAGCCAGATTTCGCCACGCCGAACAACAATGCGCCCTACCACTCCCACTCCTCGTCAAACTCACTCGGCATATTCAGCCACTCGCGCTCCTCATCGGTTAGCCCGTGAGGGCCGATGATTTTGGCGGCTTCCTCCCATCCTTCACGAATCTTTCGCCGGGCCGGACGCACAACCACTTCACCGTCGACCACGCGCAGTTCCACTTTCGCACCGGATTTGAGCCCAAGCTCGTCCAGCACGGCCTTCGGGAGGATCATCCCGGTGGAATTGCCCATCTTGCGAAGTGAGGTCTGCACACGTTTCTGTTAGCACAATGTAAGCACAAGGCTCAATCCGTTTCGAACAACCCCGCCAGCTGCTCTATCATTGTGCCGCCCAGCTGCTCGGCGTCCATAATCGTCACGGCGCGGCGGTAATACCGCGTCACGTCGTGGCCGATGCCGATGGCCACCAACTGCACAGGGCTTTTCGCCTCGATCCATTCGATCACCTTGCGCAAATGCGCCTCAAGATAACCGGCGCTATTCACGGAAAGCGTCGAATCGTCGACCGGCGCGCCGTCCGAGATCACCATCAGGATGCGGCGATCCTCAGGCCGAGCCAACATGCGATTATGCGCCCACAACAGCGCCTCGCCGTCGATGTTCTCCTTAAGCAGGCCCTCGCGCATCATCAGGCCCAGGTTCTTTCGCGCGTGACGCCAGGGTTCGTCAGCCTTCTTGTAAATGATATGGCGCAGGTCGTTGAGCCGGCCTGGATGCGCCGGCTTGCCGTTCGACAGCCAGGCATCCCGGCTGAGCCCGCCCTTCCAGGCGCGCGTGGTGAAGCCGAGAATCTCGACCTTCACCCCGCAGCGCTCCAGCGTGCGCGCCAGCACATCGGCGCTGATCGCCGCGATCGAGATCGGCCGCCCGCGCATGGAACCAGAATTGTCCAGCAGAAGCGTGACAACGGTGTCCTTGAACTCGACGTCGCGCTCCACTTTATAGGACAGCGATTGTCCCGGCGAGACCACCACGCGGGCCAGCCGCGCCGCATCAAGCAGCCCTTCCTCCTGATCGAAATCCCAGGACCGGTTTTGCTGAGCCATCAGCCGACGCTGCAATCGGTTGGCAAGGCGCGTCACCACACCCTGCAGACCCTTGAGCTGTGCGTCCAGATAAGCGCGCAGCCGTGTCAGTTCATCCTCGTCACACAGCTCGGCCGCGCCGATCACTTCATCGAAGGCATCAGTGAAGACCTTATAATCGAAACCCTCAGGGATTTCGGTCCAGGGCCGATTGGGGCGCACGGGCATCATGCCCTCTTCGCCTTCGTCTCCTTCCCGGCCGTCCTCGATATCCTCGGCGGCGTCGCCGTCGGCGTCGCTTTCGCCGTCGTCCTCACCTTGCGAGGGCTCGGCAGCCATTTCGGAAGCCTGCTGCTCGCGTCCCGCGTCGTCGCCTTCCTGTTCTTCCTCTGTCTGTTCGTCGCCATCCATGTCATCCGCCTCATCAGGCGGTTGCTGGACATCCTCGCTGCGAGTCAGCTCAAGATGCTGGAGCATATCCAGCGAAAGCCGCTGAAAGGCTTTTTGGTCACTTACCGCATTGGCCAGCGCCTCAAAATCGCCGCTCGCCTTGTCCTCGATCCATGAACGCAGCATGTCGACGCCATGACGGGCAGCCTCGGGCACCGCCTGGCCCGTCAGCTTCTCACGCAGCAGCAACGCCAGCGCCGATTGCACCGGCACCGCGTCGGCATTGTCAGCGCGTGTAATCGGATCGGAGCCGATCCGGGCCATGAGGGCCGCGTCGAGGTTTTCCCGCATGCCGGAATAAGCGTTCGAGCCGAGCGCTTCGTAACGAACCAATTCGGCCGCGTCATAGCATGCCCGCGCCGAGGGCTCGACTGGCGCATTGCGCATGTGCAGCCTGTCATCATGATGGCGCAGCTTGAGCGCGAAACTGTCAGCAAAGCCGCGCGCCTGCATCGCGGCGCCTCGCGGCAGGCTGCGTCCCGGCATCGGCACCCGGAAGGTGCCCCCGCTCGAACTGGGAGCGTCGGCCGTCCAATTGACCTCGATATCCTTCTCATGCGCGATGGCTCGGCTGGCGCCGGCGAGAACGGACTTGAAACGATCGGTCGGTGTTTCTTCGGACATCGGCTTAGGCTAGCGGTTGCACGCGCGCTTCGGCAAGCGCGGACGGGCAGGCGCCATGCCCCTTCCGCTCAAATGGTCTGGCCGGTCTTGGCCCAGTCAGCCAGGAAGCCCTCAATGCCCTTGTCGGTCAGGACATGCTTGAACAGGCCCTTGATGACGGCGGGAGGCGCGGTCATCACATCGGCGCCGATCTTCGCCGCTTCCAGCACGTGAACGCCGTGGCGGATCGAGGCGGCAAGGATCTCTGTCTCAAAGGCATAATTGTCATAGATCAGACGAATATCGCGGATCAGATCCATGCCATCGAAGCCGTTGTCATCGTGGCGGCCGATGAAGGGCGAAACGAAGGTCGCGCCCGCCTTGGCGGCGAGAAGCGCCTGATTGGCGGAAAAGCACAGGGTCACATTGACCATGGTTCCATCCGCTGTAAGCTTGCGGCAGGTTTTGAGCCCTTCAAGGGTCAGCGGCACCTTGATGCAGACATTGTCCGCGATCTTGCGCAACACCTCCGCCTCACGCATCATCCCTTCGTGATCGAGCGCGACGACTTCGGCGCTGACCGGCCCCTGAACGATTCCGCAGATATCCCTCGTCACTTCCATGAAATCGCGGCCCGACTTCGCTATCAACGAAGGGTTGGTGGTGACGCCGTCCAGCAGGCCGGTCTCGGCCAGTTCCCGGATGTCGGCAATTTCGGCGGTGTCGACAAAGAATTTCATGGTTCGGTCCTGATTGGCGAGTCTCGGGAGCGCTATAGGCAAGCCGATGGCGGCGGGCTAGGCCGGGCCGACAAATTCCCCTCTCTGCCTGAGCGTAGCGTCAGTCACTCGGCAGGTGAATTGGCCGTGGAATCGACTTTAGGTTCCTCAGCCACTTTCTCTCGCGCGTCCCGGCGTTCGGTGAACCACATCGCCAGCAGCGCGCCCTCAAACAGCAGCAGCAGCGGCACTGCGAGCAGGAGCTGAGAGACCACGTCAGGCGGGGTTGCCACGGCGGCCACGATGAAGATCAGCACGATGGCATAGCGCCGCGCGCCGGCGATCTGCGCGCGTGTGACGATCCCGGCGCGGTTCAACAGCATCAGCAGCACCGGCAACAGGAACGAAATGCCGAAGGCGAGGATAAACTGCATCACCAGCGCCAGGTAATCGCCGGTGGCGGGCAGCGCTTCTAGTTGGAGGCCGCCGGTCGGGCCCTGAAAACCCAGGAAAAAATGGAATGCCGTGGGCATCACTACGAAGTAAGCCAGTGCGCCGCCCATGGTGAACAGAATAGGCGTAGCGATCAGAAAAGGCAGGAAAGCCTTCTTTTCCTTTGCATAAAGGCCCGGCGCCACGAAGGCCCATATCTGATTGGCGATCACGGGAAAGCTGACAAAGAAGGCCGCGAACAACGCGACTTTCACTTCGACGAAGAAGGCTTCGTAAAGCTTGGTGTAGATCAGCTTGCTCTGGCCTGCCTGCACCAGCGGGCGAACCAGGAAAGCGATGATGTGATTGGCGAAATAGAAGCAGATGCCGAAAGCCACCGCAAACGCCATGAAGGCGCGAAGTAGGCGAGCGCGCAGCTCTATCAGGTGATCGAGCAGCGGCGCCTGCGATTCGTCAATGTCGGAGATGCGGAAAGGCTGCATGGCGAAGACCGATCAGGGCGGAGGAGGCGGCAAGTGGAGTTCGGCCTGCTTGGGCGCTTCAGGCGCGGGCGCCTCGGCAGGTGTTGCCCCGGCGGCGGGCTGTCCCCCAACGGGCGCCTGCATCTCCTCGGCAGTGGGAAGCTGCGGCGCGGATTTCATGATCTCCTCGTTCTGCTCACGCCACTTGCGCTCCATCTCTTCCAGCTCTGCTTCGCGCACCATGGCGTCAATGCCGGCACGGAAGTGGTTGGACATCTTGCGCATCTTGCCGATCCAGCGGCCAGCGGTGCGCAGCGCCATCGGCATGTCCTTGGGGCCGATGACGACGACCGCCACGATGACGATCATCAAGAGTTCGGATGCGCCGACGTCAAACATCGACCCGTGCCGCTTTCACTTTCGCGATTGCCTCGGCTCAGACCTGTTCGTTCTTCTGCTCGCTCGCCGTCGGGCTTGCGTTGCCGGATTGCGAGGAAATCTGCGCGGGCGGCGTGGAGGACTTGCGCTCCTCTTCGTTCATGCCTTCCTTGAAGCTTTTGACGCCCTTGCCGAAGTCACCCATGATTTCCGAAACGCGGCCGCGCCCGAACAGCACGAGCACGATCACCAGAACGATCAGCCAGTGCCAAATCGAGAGGCTACCCATAACTTGAACTCCAGATACGCCGCGGTCGATTCAGACCGCTACATCTTCTCATCTAGGCGCTTTACCCCGAACTTGCCACCCCGTCATCGTCATGGCCCATTTCCACCTCGCCGCTGCCAGGCTCCGGGCCAAGAATGTCGCCGATCATTTCATCATCCACCGGATCAAGCAGGCCAGCTGCCCGCAATTCGTCGACGCCGGGCAGTTCCTTCAGTGACGAAAGGCCGAAATGCGCCAGAAATTCCGGCGTGGTGGCATAGATCACGGGTCGGCCCGGCACTTCGCGCCGCCCGGCGACGCGCACCCATCCGGCTTCCATCAGCACATCCAGCGTGCCTTTGGCGGTCTGCACGCCGCGAATGGCCTCGATCTCCGCGCGGCTGACCGGCTCGTGATAAGCGACGATCGCCAGCACTTCAGTGGCCGCCCGGCTGAGGCGGCGCGCTTCCTCTTTCTCCCGGCGCAGGAGATAGGCCAGGTCGGGCGCAGTCTGAAAATGCCAGCGTTTGCCCCGCTCCACCAGATGCACCCCGCGCTCTGCGTAATGCCGCTGCAGTTCGGCCAGCGCGGCGCGAACATCCGCATCGCCCAGATGCGCGGAAATCTGATCTGCCGTCATCGGCTGCTCGGCAGCGAAGAGGGTAGCTTCCACCGCCCGGACGAGATCATCGGGAGAGGTGCTCACGATCGCACCGCCTTCAACCGCAGGGGTCCGAAGGTTTCGTCCTGAGCCAGTTCGGCCCGACCGGTGCGCGCAAGCTCCAGCGCGGCGACGAAACTGGATGCCAGCGCCGAGCGGCGCAGTTCCGGATCGGTCCAGGCGTCGCGCGCGGGCGGCAGCAAATCGCGCAAGTCCATCCAATCCAGAGCCACGCCCAGCATCGCCGAAACCCGCTGGATCGCGCTATCAAGCGTCATCACCGCACGTTCACGCACCATGTGAACCACGGGCCGGGTGCGTATCTTCACGTCACCGTATGCGCGAACGAGATCGAACCACTCACACTGCCAGCGGTTCCGGCGATCGACGCGCAACCCTTCCGGTGCGCCGCGGGCGAATACGTCGCGGCCGAGCCGGTCCCGCCCCATCAGCCGCGCCGCAGCCTCCCGCATGGCGCTAAGCCGCTGCAAGCGCAGTTGCAGGCGCAGCGCCAACTCCTCAGGACTGGGATCTTCCTGTTCATCCTTGGGGAGCAGCAGGGCCGATTTGAGATAAGCCAACCACGCCGCCATCACTAGGTAATCCGCCGCCAGTTCCAACCGCAGGGCGTCAGCCCGCTCGATATAGATCAGGTACTGGTCGACAAGCTCGAGGATCGAGATCCTGCGCAAGTCCACTTTCTGCCGCCGCGCGAGATCAAGCAGCAGGTCCAGCGGGCCTTCCCAGCCATCGATCTCAAGATGAAGCGTCTCGTTGCGCGTTTCACTCGCGGCCGCGCCTTCCCATTCGGCGTCAACCGCCTCGGGAAGATCGCGGGGCAGATCCATCGGTCAGACCCCGCCTTGCGCCAGCAGCGCGTCGCGACGAGCAATGAGCGCAGCCTGATTTTCCCCGCCCATCGGCGCGGGATCAACCGAAGCCAGCGCGCGTTCCAGCCGCTGCGCGCTCTCCTCGCGCATCGTCGGCAGCGCCTTTGCGATTCCGGTCATGTCGTCCATGCGAGCCCAGCAGTTCAGCGCAATGTCGCAGCCGGCAGCGATCGCCCGCGCCGCACGCTCGGGTACGGTGCCCGCCAAAGCCTGCATGTCGAGATCATCCGTCAGCAACAATCCGGCAAAGCCGATACGTTTGCGGATCACCTCGCCGATCACGAAAGGCGAAAGCGTACCGGGCAACTCGGCGTCCCAGGCGGCATAGCGTACATGCGCGGTCATCCCTACCGGCGTATCGGCCAGTGCGCGGAAAGGCTGGAGATCGCGATCTAGTTCGTCCTCCCCTGCCTCAACGGTCGGCAGTTCCTTATGGCTATCCGCCAAGGCCCGGCCATGGCCGGGCATGTGCTTGATGCAGCCGACCACACCCGCGCGCGTCAGCCCTGCCAGCGCGGCCCGCCCCAGCGCGGCCACGCGCATCGGTTCGGAACCGAAAGCCCGATCGCCGATCACGTCATGCGCGCCGGGTTGCCGCACGTCGAGAGAGGGATAGCAATCGGCGGTGATGCCCACTTCCGCCAAGTCGAGCCCCAGCGCCTGCGCATTGACGCGCGCCGCCTCGATCGCCGAGGCCGGGGCGATGTCGTAAAGGCGGTCGAAGACCTCTCCCGCCGGATAGGCCGGCCAGACCGGCGCTCTCATCCGCGCCACCCGGCCACCTTCCTGATCGATACAGATAAACAACCGATCGCGCCCGTGAAGGCTGCGCAACTCATCCGTCAGGGCGCGAAGCTGCTCACGGCTTTCGACATTGCGGCCGAACAGGATGTAGCCCACCGGATCGGCATCGCGAAAGAACGCGCGCTCATCATCGGTGAGGACCAGGCCGGAAAGGCCGAAAATCGCCGGTATCATTGCAATTTTGTCGCAGAATTGCGCGCATTTCGCAAGGAAACGGCGGCGAGAGGTGTGGATGAAGGGCCTGTGGCCCGTTCGTCACGCCTTTTCTTCGTCTTTTCTTCGTCGACGGATTTTCTCAGTTCTTCACCTGGCAGCTCAGCCCCGCGCCTCGCATTCCGCTGCACAAAGACTTCGCGGCGGCGAGATCGCCGGGAACGGCCTGAAGGCGATAGACAATGCCGATATCGGCCTGCCCCTGCAGGACGCGGTGCGATACGCCCGCAAGCGCCGAATATTGCGTCTTGAGCGCGTTCCAACCGGCCTCGGCGGTGTCCTTCGACGAATAGGCGCCAACCTGCACCCCGACGCCGCCCGACGGAGCCGAAGGCGCGGCTGCCGCAGTGGCGGTCCCTTGGGGCAGGGACGCCTTTGGCGCGGCCTTGCCGGAGGCATCCGCGCCAGGCTTGGCCTCTTCATCCTTGCCGTCGATCTGGACCTGCCGGCTTTGCCCTTCAGCTACGGCGAAGCTCGTGTCGCCAGTGCCAGCCACAACCTCACCGCCCGGATTCTGAGGCCGGACCTTGTACGGCTCTTTCGGCGCAGCGATCACGCCGCCAGTGGCGACCAGCGGTTCCGCCGACTTCTTGTGCATGGCCCAGAACAGCCCGCCGACGATCACGCCGATCGCGACCAGGCCCAGAACGGCCAGCAGGAGGCCCTGCCCGACCCCTGAACCGTTCTCTTCCTCGTACTCGTCATCGCCTTCCAGCCATGGCAACCGCACGTCTTCGTCACCCAGCGCGAGCTGAGGCGGCTGGTCGAAGCCGGAATGTTCCGAAAACGGAGGCGATGCTTCAGGCGCAGCGCCTTCTTCCCCTTCGGAATAGGGATGTTCGTGGGGCTGCTCCCGTTCCGTGTCCGAGATCGCCATGACTTACATTTCCTCCACCGCCTCGACGCCAAGCAGCGCCAGTCCGTTACGGACAAGTTGCCCGATTTGCACGGCCAGGAAAAGCCGCGCGGCAGTCAGGTTACGGTCCGTATGGTTAATAAACCGCTTCTCCACGCGATCATTACCCAGATTCCAGTAACCATGAAACATGGCGGCAAGATCATGAAGAAAGAATGCCAGCCGGTGCGGCTCCCGCGCCGCCGCCGCGGCTTCGACCACGCGGGGAAACTGCGCGGCCAGTTTCACCAGTTCCAATTCCTCCTCACCCAACAGCTGGAGATGGTCGGGCGAAGGAGCGAAACCTTCCGCCGCGCCTTTGCGCAGCGTCGAACAGACGCGGGCGTGGCAATACTGCACATAGAAGACCGGGTTGTCCTTGCTGGCTTCGACGACCTTGGCAAAGTCGAAGTCCATCTGCGCTTCGGGCTTGCGGGTCAGCATGGTGAAGCGCACCACGTCCTTGCCCACTTCACGCACCACGTCGGCCAGCGTCACGAAAGTGCCGGCGCGCTTGGACATCTTTACCGGTTCGCCGCCCCGCAACAGCTGGACCATCTGCACCAGCTTGATTTCGAACGGCGTCGGTTCTCCATCCGCGCCGGTCATGGCGGCGACGGCCGCCTTGATGCGCTTGACGGTGCCCGCATGATCCGCGCCCCAGATATCGACCAGCGCGTCGGCGCTCTGCGCCTTCTGGTAATGATAGGCCAGGTCGGCACCGAAATAAGTCCAGGTGCCGTCCGACTTCCTGATGGGGCGATCCTGATCGTCGCCGAATTGCGTCGACTTGAACAGGGGCAGTTCCACCGGCTCCCAGTCTTCCGGCGTTTTGCCTTTGGGCGCTTCCAGCACACCGTCATAAACCAGACCGCGAGAACGCAGCCATTCCTCAGCTTCGTCCGGCTTGCCGGAAGCCTGCAGCTCCGCCTCTGACGAAAACAGGTCGTGATGAATGCCCAGCAGCGCGAGGTCCTGCTTAATCATCACCAGCATTGCCGCCACCGCTCTTTCGCGGAAGAGCACGAGCCATTCCGCTTCGGGCGCCTTTGCGTACCTGTCGCCAAATTCGTGAGCCAGCGCCTGGCCGACCGGGATCAGATAATCACCCGGATACAGCCCCTCGGGGATCTCGCCCACGTCTTCGCCCAGGGCCTCGCGATAACGGACATGCGCCGAACGCGCGAGCACTTGCACCTGAGCGCCGGCATCGTTGACGTAGTATTCGCGGGTGACCTTGTGCCCGGCATATTCGAGCAGCGTCGCCAGCGCGTCTCCCACTACCGCGCCCCGGCAATGGCCCATGTGCATCGGCCCGGTGGGATTGGCGGAGACATATTCGACATTGACGATAGTGCCGCCTCCCATAGCGGAGCGGCCATAATCGGCGCCAAGCGCGTCGATCGTGCGCAATTCGGCCAGCCAGGCTGACGACGCGAGGCGCAAATTGATGAAACCCGGCCCAGCGATCTCAGCCGAAGTCACCGCATCCAGCCTGGTCAATTCAGCCACCAGCGCTTCGGCCAGGTCGCGCGGCTTCATACCTGCGGGCTTGGCCAGCACCATCGCTGCGTTCGTGGCGAGGTCGCCGTGCAACGGATCGCGCGGCGGCTCAACCGTAACAGCCCCTCGCTTCAGCCCTGCCGGCAGCGTGCCCGCTGCTTCCAGAGCATCCAGCGCAGCGGAAAGATGGCCCGCAAAGGCGGCGTAAAGGGTCTGACTCTCATTCATGGCGCGCCGATAGCCGAAGTGCGGCGAAAGGGAAACAGGCCCGGTGCCGCGCCGGATGGTGCTCTGGTTGACACAGTTGACACAGTCCAGAGAGCAAAGTGCCGCCCGCCCACATAGCGATCGTTCTGCGCCTGGCAATGCGGCGTTGCGGGATGTGATTGACAGGCCAAAATCATACCATCGTCCTAGCCCAGCCTCACGCCTGTAGGAAAACGGATTGTCGCGGGCTCCCTCGATAGAGGCGCAACTGGCCCAGGCATTTTCCTTCCATGCCCCGATTTACGAACCGTGCTTCTTCACGAGCCGATCGGCCGACGCTTATATGCATCGCAGATGAAACGCGTTCGCCTCCTTGTCTTCAATGCCGCGCTGGGCGCTCTCGACTATCGCGTGCCGGAGGGAATGGCGGTGGAGCCCGGCTCGATCGTGATCGCCCCGCTCGGCCCCCGCCAGGTGCTGGGCGTAGTCTGGGAGCCGGAGCGGCTGAGCACGCAAGAAGTGCCCGAAACGAAGCTGCGCCCCCTTCTGGAAGCCTTGCCCGTGCCGCCGCTGCCCGCCCCGTTGCGGCGACTCATGGAATGGACCGCGGACTATTATTGCGCCTCGCTTTCCTCCGTGGCGCGCATGGCGCTCGGCAGCATGGCGGCGCTGCGCGGCGGGGGGACCACCACGGAGTATCGCCTGACCGGCGAAGAGCCCGCCCGCCTCACGCCCCAGCGAGCGGCCGCGCTCGATGCGCTGCAGGGCGAACAAGCCTCCGTTCGAGAACTGGCCGAACTGGCCGGCGTATCCGAAGGGGTGCTGCGCGGCATGATCGGCGCGGGGCTGCTGGAACCGGTGACCGTCGACCTGGATCGCCCTTACCCCCCGGCCGCGCCCGACTTCGCCGCGCCGGAATTGAGCGAAGATCAACGCGCCGCGGCGGATATCTTCATCGCGGCCGTGAGGGATCATGCGTTCCAGCCTTTCCTTCTCGATGGCGTGACCGGATCGGGCAAGACCGAGTGCTATTTCGAAGCCATGGCGGAAGTGCTGCGCAAAGGCGGGCAAGTCCTGGTGCTGCTGCCTGAAATCGCTCTGACCGAGAACTTCCTGCGCCGTTTTGAACAGCGTTTCGGCGTGCCTCCGGTACTATGGCACTCCTCGCTGAAGTCCAGCGAACGACGCCGTGCATGGCGGGCGATCGTCCAAGGCAAGGCGCAAGTCGTCGTCGGCGCGCGGTCCGCGCTGTTCCTGCCGTACGCGCGCCTCGGCCTGATCGTGGTCGACGAAGCGCACGAAGTCTCGTTCAAGCAGGACGACGGTGTGCGTTATAACGCGCGCGACGTGGCCGTGATGCGGGCCAAGTTCGAAACGATTCCGGTCATCCTCGCCAGCGCCACCCCGGCGCTCGAATCGATGCAGCTCGCCGAGGCCGGAGTCTATCGCAAACTCGCCCTGCCCGATCGCTTCGGCGGCGCGATGTTGCCGGATATCGAGATCATCGACTTGCGCAATGAACCGCCCGAGCGTGGCCGCTGGCTGGCTCCCCGACTGGTCGAGCAGATGAAGGAACGCCTCACGCGCGGCGAGCAATCGCTGCTGTTCCTTAACCGACGCGGTTATGCGCCGCTTACGCTGTGCCGCAATTGCGGCTATCGCTTTCAGTGCCCCAACTGCACCGCGTGGCTGGTCGAGCATCGCTTTTCGCAGCGGCTCTCCTGCCACCACTGCGGTCACGAGGTTCCCGCGCCGGAAGCGTGCCCCGAATGCGGCACGGGTGACTGCCTTGTCGCCTGCGGCCCCGGAGTGGAGCGCATTGCGGACGAGGTGGCGGAAATCCTGCCCGAAGCACGCGCGGCGCTGGTCACGTCCGACACGATGAACAGTCCGGACGCGATTGCTGCGTTCGTCGCGATGGCAGAGGGCGGCGCAATCGACGTCATCATCGGCACGCAGCTGGTGACCAAAGGCTATCATTTCCCCGAGCTGACGCTGGTAGGCGTGATCGATGCCGACCTGGGGCTGGAGGGCGGGGACTTGCGCGCGGCGGAGCGCACATATCAACAGATCGCTCAAGTCGCCGGGCGCGCCGGACGCGGGGAAAAGCCCGGCGAAGTGCTGATCCAGACGCGCCATCCCGAAGCCGCCGTCATTACCGCCCTGGCGAACGGAGACCGCGACGCCTTCTATGCGGCGGAAACCGAAGCGCGGCGAGACGCCGGCGCGCCGCCGTTTGGCCGCTGGGCAGCCATCATCGTCAGTTCGGAGGATCAGGCCGAGGCGCTTGCCGCCGCGCGCCTGGTCGGCGGCACCGCGCCCCATCTGCCGGACATGCTGGTGCTTGGCCCGGCGCCCGCCCCCCTTTCCTTACTGCGCGGCCGCCACCGTTTCCGCCTGCTCATCAACGCCCGGCGATCGGCCGAACTGCAAAAGACCCTGCGCGAATGGCTGGAGCCGTTGCAATTCCCGCGCGGCGTGCGAGTGAACATCGACGTGGACCCCTATAGCTTCGTATAGAAGTTGCGCGGTTCCTCATCACGGCCGCTTATCCGCCTCCCTTTCCAGCAGCGTGCGCTTGATGTCGAGGCCATAAGCATAGCCGCCCAGTGAGCCGTCCGAACGGATCACGCGATGGCAGGGGATCAGCACGGCGACGTTGTTGGCGCCATTGGCCGACCCGGCCGCCCTTACCGCGCCCGGTTTGCCTACGGCAGCGGCGATCTGCGCATAACTGCGCGTCTCCCCCGGCGGAATGCGCTGAAGCTCGCGCCAGACGGCTTCCTGAAAGGCCGTCCCCTGTACGTCCAGCGGAATGGCGCGAGAATCGCCCGGTCGCTCGACCGCGGACACGACTTGTTCGAGCAATGCGGCGAACGGAGCGCCGCCTTCGATCAATTCGGCGCCGGGAAAACGGGCGGCAAGCTCTTCGCGTCCTTCGCCGAAAGACAGGCGACACACCCCTTTGTCCGTGGCCGCGACAAGCATCGGGCCCAGCGTGGTCTGCACCACCGCCCAGCGGATGGTCACGCCGCGCCCGCCGTTGCGCCATGCGGAAGGCGCCATACCCATTCTCCCTTCATTCGCTTCATAAAATCGAGAGGATGCCCCGAATCCGGCCTCATAGATCGCCTCTGTCACGCTGGCGCCCGCGCTCAGCGCGTCGCCCGCCAATGCCAGGCGTCGTGCCCGCACGAACCCGGCCGGGGATAGACCGACAGAACGCTTGAACACGCGCTGAAAATGCGTCGGGCTATATCCGACGTGCGCGGCCAGCTCCGCCAAGGCCGGCGCTTCCTCCGCGTCCTGCAGCAGCTTCAAAGCACGCATCACCGCCTCCTCGTCTCGCGCCGCGTCATTCGGGCGACACCGCAGACACGGGCGCAGTCCGGCCGCCTCCGCCGCTTCCGGCCCCGCGAAAAAGCGCACGTTCTCCCGCCTGGGATGGCGCGCCGGGCAGGAAGGGCGGCAATATATCCCGGTCGAGAGCACGCCGGTCACGAAGCGCCCGTCATACCCGCGATCACGGCCGAGCACGGCCTGCCAGGCCCGGTCGTCTTCCACAGAAATCCCTCTCGCGCTCATCTTGCGCCTCCATGACGCGCGATTCCGTAAATCATCACTAACTCCTCATTGGCGCGGAGAGGTATTGCGCATGCGCGGGATATCGGCTTCCCGCCCTTTGCTTTCAAATCGTATCGGCGGACATAGCGCGTGATAGGCAAGGGGCACCTTGCATCGCCAGCATATCGTCGCTATGCGCGCCCCGTCTGCGGGCCGGGGGCGCGCCGTTGTGTCGTGCCCCAAGTGCCTCAGCCCACCCGATGTAAGGATAGGACACGCGTGGAGAATTCCGGCGGCATAAAGGCCAGCTTGCAAGGACGCTACGCTTCGGCGCTGTTTGATCTTGCCAGCGAAAACGGCACCGTTTCGGCGGTGGAAGGTGATCTTGAGAAGATCGACGCGACCATCAAGGGAAGCGACGTTTTCGCAGCCCTGATTCGCAATCCCCAGGTCAGCCGCGATGCCGCGGCGAAAGCGACCGGCGCCGTGGCGCAAGTTCTGGGCCTCTCGCCGCTCACCAGAAATTTCCTGGGCGTGCTGGCCGCCAATCGCCGCCTTTCCGCGCTGCCCGAAATCATCCGCGCTTTCGCCGCGATCGCCGCCGCCCAACGCGGCGAGGCGACCGCCGAAGTCACTTCCGCTCACGCGCTTAATGACGATCAGGTCGAACAGCTCCGCCAGAAGCTGGAAGCGCGGGAAGGCCGGAAGGTCAAGATCAAGACCAGCGTCGATCCGGAACTGCTCGGCGGCCTTGTCGTCACCATCGGTTCCAAGCGTATCGACAGCTCGATCCGCACTCGTCTCAATTCGCTCGCCCAGGCCATGAAGGGCTAAGAAAGGCAGAACAATGGATATCCGCGCAGCAGAAATCTCGAAGGTCATCAAGGACCAGATCGCCAGCTTCGGCACCGAAGCCCAGGTTTCCGAAGTCGGCTCGGTTCTGTCGGTCGGTGACGGTATCGCCCGCATCCACGGCCTCGACAAAGTGCAGGCCGGCGAAATGGTCGAGTTCGCCAATGGCGTTCAAGGCATGGCGCTCAACCTCGAAGCCGATAACGTCGGCGTCGTGATTTTCGGCTCGGACGCCGAAATCAAGGAAGGCGACAGCGTCAAGCGCACCGCCACCATCGTGGACGTGCCGGTGGGCAAGGGCCTGCTCGGCCGCGTCGTCGACGCGCTGGGCAACCCGATCGACGGCAAGGGCCCGATCGTTGCCGAAAAGCGCGCTCGCGTCGAAGCCAAGGCTCCGGGCATCATTCCCCGCAAGTCGGTTCACGAACCGGTGCAGACCGGCCTCAAGGCGATCGACGCACTCGTCCCCGTCGGCCGCGGCCAGCGCGAGCTGATTATCGGTGACCGTCAGACCGGCAAGACCGCCGTAGCCATCGACACCTTCATCAACCAGAAAGAAGCCAACAAGGGCGACGACGAATCCAAGAAGCTTTACTGCATCTACGTCGCCGTCGGCCAGAAGCGCTCGACCGTGGCGCAGATTGTCCGCCAGCTCGAAGAGAACGGCGCGATGGAATATTCCATCGTCGTAGCCGCGACCGCTTCGGAGCCGGCGCCGCTACAGTACCTTGCGCCTTACACCGGCGCCGCCATGGGCGAGTTCTTCCGCGACAACGGCATGCACGCCGTGATCGTCTATGACGACCTTTCCAAGCAAGCCGTCGCTTATCGCCAGATGTCGCTGCTGCTTCGCCGTCCACCGGGCCGCGAAGCTTACCCTGGCGACGTGTTCTATCTCCACAGCCGCCTGCTCGAACGCGCTGCGAAGATGAACGACGACAATGGCGCCGGCTCGCTGACCGCGCTGCCGATCATCGAAACCCAGGCGGGCGACGTCTCGGCCTACATCCCGACCAACGTGATCTCGATCACTGACGGCCAGATCTTCCTGGAAACCGGCCTGTTCTATCAGGGCATTCGCCCCGCCATCAACGTCGGCCTCTCAGTGTCGCGCGTCGGCGGTTCGGCCCAGACCAAGGCGATGAAGAAGGTGGCCGGCTCGATCAAGCTGGAACTGGCGCAATACCGCGAAATGGCGGCCTTCGCGCAGTTCGGCTCGGACCTCGATGCCTCGACCCAGAAACTGCTCAACCGCGGCGCGCGCCTGACCGAACTGCTCAAGCAGAAGCAATTCTCGCCGCTGTCGTTCGAAGAGCAGACCGTGTCGATCTTCGCCGGCACTAACGGCTATCTCGACAGCCTGCGCGTCGACCAGGTCACCGAGTACGAGGCCGAGATGCTCAGCTTCATGCGCTCGGAACATGCCGATGTGCTGGCCCTGATCCGCTCGACCAAGGACTTCGGTGACGAAGCGAAGAGCAAGACCAAGGCCGCACTCGACGCCTTTGCCAAGCAGTTCGCCTAAATGAGCTACACAGTGTTCGCCACCATCCCGGTAAAACCCGAGCATCTCAACGATGCGCGGGAAGCAGTTGCAGCCATCGTGCCGCAGACGCGCGCCGAGGCTGGTTGTGAGCACTTCGAACCGTATCGGGCAACTGATGGTTCGCCGAACCTCTATATCTTCGAGCGCTGGGCTGACCGCGCGGCATTCGATTTCCACCACGCCCAGGACTACACCAAGGCCGTCTTCACAAAGTACGAAGGCTGGCTGCGGGGCGCCCCGGAACTGGTGGAAGTGATGGAACTGAAGGACTGACATGGCCAGCCTTAAGGAACTCAAGGGCCGCATCAACTCGGTCAAGTCGACCCAGAAGATCACCAAGGCCAAGCAGATGGTCGCTGCGGCCAAGCTGCGCAAGGCGCAGGCCGCCGCGGAAGCCGCGCGTCCCTACGCCGCGCGTCTTGCCAAAGTGATGGGCTCGCTCGCCAGCAAGATCACGGTGAGCGGCAATTCGCCTAGGCTCCTGGCCGGCACCGGCAGCGATCAGGTTCACCTCCTGGTCGTCGCCAATTCGGACAAGGGCCTGTGCGGCGCGTTCAACTCGAACATCGTCCGTGCCGCCCGCGCCAAGGCGCGCGAACTGGAGGAACAGGGCAAGACCGTGCTGTTCTATCTGGTCGGCCGCAAGGGCCGCGCCGTGATCCGGCGCGAATACCCCAAGCAGATCGCCCATATGTTCGACACGACGCATGTACGCGAACCCGGCTTCAACGAGGCTGAAACGGTCGCAAACGAACTGGTGGCGATGTACGAACAGGGCAAGTTCGATATCGCGCATCTGTTCTACGCGAAGTTCCGTTCGGCGCTGGTGCAGGAACCGACCAGCCAGCAGATCATTCCCGTGCCCGCCCCCACGGCCAGCCCTGTCGCGGCCGATGCCGTGACCGAATATGAGCCGGATGAAGAGGAAATCCTCGCCGCACTGCTGCCGCGCTATCTCAAGACCCAGCTCTTCGGCGCGCTGCTGGAGAACTCCGCTTCCGAACAGGGCGCATCGATGACCGCCATGGACAACGCCACGCGCAACGCGGGCGACCTGATCCAGAAGCTGACCATCCAGTACAACCGCAGCCGTCAGGCCGCGATTACCACCGAACTCGTAGAAATCATCGCTGGCGCGGAAGCGCTGTAGCATCACCGAAACGTTGGCGCGGAAGCGCTGTAAGACATCGCAGGCAAGGAACCAAAATGGCCACCGCACCCGTGCTCAACCAGACCACTACCGGCAAGATCAGCCAGATCATCGGCGCCGTCGTCGACGTGACTTTCGAAGGCGAATTACCCTCGATTCTCACCGCGCTGGAGACCGACAATAACGGCCAGAAGCTGGTGCTCGAAGTCGCCCAACACCTGGGCGAGAACACTGTGCGCGCCATCGCCATGGACGGCACTGACGGGCTCACCCGCGGCCAGGACGTGAAGAGCACCGGCAACCAGATCTCGGTGCCGGTCGGCCCCAAGACGCTCGGCCGCATCATGAACGTGGTCGGCGATCCGATCGACGAGCGCGGCCCGGTCGGCTCGGACATGTTCGCGCCGATCCATGCCAAGGCTCCCGAATTCATCGACCAGTCGACCGAGGCGGCGATCCTGGTCACCGGCATCAAGGTCATCGACCTGCTTGCTCCCTACGCCAAGGGTGGCAAGATCGGCCTGTTCGGCGGCGCGGGCGTGGGCAAGACCGTGCTGATCCAGGAACTCATCAACAACATCGCCAAGGGTCACGGCGGCGTGTCCGTGTTCGCGGGCGTCGGTGAGCGTACCCGCGAAGGCAACGACCTTTATCACGAGTTCCTCGACGCCGGCGTTATCGCCAAGGACGCCGAGGGCAACGCGACTTCTGAGGGCTCCAAGGTCGCGCTCGTATTCGGCCAGATGAACGAGCCCCCGGGCGCCCGCGCCCGCGTCGCGCTCTCGGGCCTGACCATGGCCGAATACTTCCGCGACCAGGAAGGCCAGGACGTTCTCTTCTTCGTCGACAACATCTTCCGCTTCACGCAGGCGGGCGCAGAGGTGTCGGCGCTTCTCGGCCGTATTCCTTCGGCCGTCGGCTATCAGCCGACCCTGTCGACCGACATGGGCGCGCTGCAGGAGCGCATCACCTCGACCACCAAGGGCTCGATCACCTCGGTCCAGGCGATCTACGTCCCCGCGGACGACCTTACCGACCCGGCACCGGCCACCTCGTTCGCTCACTTGGACGCGACCACCACGCTGAACCGCGCCATCTCGGAGCTGGGTATTTACCCGGCCGTCGACCCGCTCGACTCCACCAGCCGCGTGCTGGAACCCCGCATCGTCGGCGCGGAGCATTACGAGACCGCGCGCAAGGTCCAGGAAACGCTGCAGAAGTACAAGTCGCTGCAGGACATCATCGCCATCCTGGGCATGGACGAGCTTTCGGAAGAGGACAAGCTGACCGTCGCCCGCGCACGCAAGATCCAGCGCTTCCTGTCGCAGCCGTTCCACGTGGCCGAAGTCTTCACCGGCATCCCCGGCAAGTTCGTTCAGCTCGAAGACACCGTGAAGTCTTTCAAGGCGGTCGTCGAAGGCGAATATGACCACCTGCCCGAAGCCGCGTTCTACATGGTCGGCGGCATCGAGGAAGCGGTCGCCAAGGCCAAGAAGCTGGCCGAAGAGGCGTAATCGATCATGGCACTGCACTTCGAACTCGTCACGCCGGCGAAGCTCGTCCGCTCGGAAGACGTCCACATGGTGGTCGTCCCCGGCACCGAAGGCGAGTTCGGCGTGCTGGAGGGCCACGCGCCCTTCATGTCGACCGTCGCTGACGGTGCGCTGAAGGTCTACAAGACCGAGAACGGAGCCCCGGAAGAAATCCGCATCACCGGCGGCTTCGCCGAAGTGGGCGATGCCGGGCTGACCGTGCTGGCAGAGCACGTTCAGGACTAAGGGCTCGCGAAAGAGCGCCAAGGGGCCGTTGCCGGAATACCGGCGACGGCCCTTTTGTTTTGGGCTTTGGTAATACACTGTTGACTATGACGCCTCGCGGAGCGGGGGAGAAGGCGGGGTCATGATGGCGTCAGTGGACAACAACCGCACCGCGCCTGCAAGCCAGGCCATGCGTTTGCTTGACAGCCGCCTTTGCCAGTTCCTGCTGGTGCTCGCCTTCGCCGCTTTGATCCGATTCCCCATCTGGGGCGAATGGAATTACGATCTCGACGACCAGTATTACTATCTTATCGGCCAGCGCATTCTGCACGGCGCCGTGCTGTACGTGGACGTGTGGGATCGCAAGGGCCCTGCGCTATATCTCTTTTATGCGGCGGTGGGCGCGATCTCCTCCAGCGCCATCGCCTACCAGATCGCCGCTACGTTTTGCGCCGCGTGCGGGGGCTATGGCGTGGTGCGTCTTGCGCGGCTCACCGCCCCGCTCACGCCGGCGCTTCTTGCCGGGCTGGCCTATTGCGCGCTGCTGAATCAGTTCGGCGGCGAAAACGGCCAGGCTGCAGTCATCTTCAATCCTCTCGTCATCGCCGGCGCATGGAGCATCGCCACAAGGATCGATCTGTTGCGGCTTGGCCGGATCGATTGGGCGCTTCCGTTCGGGATGGCGTGCACCGGCATCGCGATCGCCTTCAAGCAGTCAGTCGCCATCGAAGCCACCTTTTTCGGGCTCACCATAGCGATAAGCCTGTGGCGCAGTCCGATGGTGCGGAAACGCGTTTTCGCGGTGGTGGCGATGCTGGCCCTGATCGCTGCCCTGCCCATGCTGGTGACGTTCGGTTTCTACGCCGCGCATCGCCACTTCGCGGCGATGTGGCAGGCGCTCGTTACTTCCAATCTCGAGCGCGGCTACGATACGCCTTTGAACAGGCTTTGGTATCTCGGCGTTCTTCTGGCGCGTCTGGCCCCTGCGCTCGCCTTTGCGATTATGGGAGTCCTCGCACTGAAACGCGGGGACCGTCTCTCCCGAAAAGTGCGTTTCGTCTTGCAATGGGCAATCGTGGCCCTGGGCGCGATCGCCGCATTCCCCGCGGTGTACGCGCACTACGCACTGACCGCTCTGGCACCGCTTTGCGTGTTAAGCGCGCCACTGTTCGCGCGCCGCCCGATCGGCATAGTCGCGTGGGCGGCATTGGTGTTCCCCGCGCTGGCCTTGGGAAACACCTTCCATGTTGCGGAGCGCCTTGTCTCGCACAGGGAAACGCCGAAATTCGAAGCTTACGTTCGCGCTCACACACCGCATCGGCGGCTGCTGGTATGGGGCGTTCCCAACGCGCTCTATGCGCGCCTCAAAAGCTATCCGCCCAGCCCCGTTCTTTTTCCGCCCCATTATTATGAGGCATCCGAAAATGGCGCCACCGGGCATGAGCCCATCACTGAACTGCAGCGCATCCTCGAATGGAAACCGGAAACCGTTATCGTCCAGAATCCTCTCGCCATTCAATCTGCCAATCGCACGACGATAGCCATGGTCCAAACTTATCTGCGCAGTTGCCGAAACGTGCGACGCTTCGTCCTTGCGGATCATCTGGGGCTGCAAGTCCAATGGGTTCACACCGGCTGCACCGGATAGATCGCAGCAATCTTCACCCCACGTTTCATTAGGAAGTTATCAAAGTTTCAACCTTAATGCTTGAAGCACTCGCAAACGTCGCATGGTCCGGCGCGGATGCGGAAGCGAAAGAGGTTGGAAGTCTTATGAGCGCATTCGGGCGGCGGAACGGTATCGGCGGCATCGGCCAGGGCGCCCGGCCGGCATTCGGCGTAGCCAAGCCGCTGAAGACCGGTTCGCATGACAAATCCGCCCCGCTTCCGGGCGGCATGAGCGGTTCCGCACCGATGCCCGGCGACCAGTTCCCGCCCCTTCCCACCGAGCCGCTCGCACCGCAAAACTCGCGTGAGGATGCAATGTCGCGCCTGGCGGATCGCGCCAATGCTGTGCATGATCCCCATTCTGAACAAGGCAGTTTCGAAGCATCGATTCACAAGATCAAGGAGCAGGTCCTCCCCCGCCTGCTTGAACGGGTCGATCCCGAAGCGGCGGCGACGCTCACCAAGGACGAACTGTCCGAAGAATTTCGCCCCATCATCATAGAGGTGCTCGCGGAACTCAAGATCACCTTCAATCGCCGCGAACAATTCGCGCTGGAAAAGGTGCTGATTGACGAGCTGCTCGGCTTCGGTCCACTGGAGGAACTGCTCAACGACCCGGATGTGTCGGACATCATGGTCAACGGACCGAACCAGACTTACATCGAAAAGAAAGGCAAGCTTCAGCTCGCCTCGATCCGCTTCCGCGATGAGCAGCACCTGTTCCAAATTGCCCAGCGCATCGTCAACCAGGTCGGTCGCCGCGTCGATCAGACCACGCCCTTGGCCGACGCCCGCCTCAAGGACGGCAGCCGCGTCAACGTGATTGTGCCGCCGCTCTCGCTGCGCGGCACCGCGATCTCGATCCGCAAATTCTCCGAAAAGCCGATCACCATCGACATGCTGCGCGACTTCGGATCGATGAGCGACAAGATGGCGACGGCGCTCAAGATCGCGGGTGCGTGCCGGATGAACGTCGTGATCTCGGGTGGCACCGGCTCCGGCAAGACGACAATGCTCAATGCCCTGTCGAAGATGATTGATCCGGGCGAACGCGTGCTGACCATCGAGGACGCGGCCGAGCTGCGCCTGCAGCAGCCGCACTGGCTGCCGCTGGAAACCCGCCCTCCGAACCTTGAGGGCCAGGGCGCGATCACCATCGGCGACCTCGTCAAGAACGCCCTGCGCATGCGCCCCGACCGCATCATCCTGGGCGAAATTCGCGGCGCGGAGTGTTTCGACCTGCTCGCCGCCATGAACACCGGCCACGACGGCTCGATGTGCACGCTTCACGCCAACAGCCCGCGCGAGTGCCTGGGCCGTATGGAAAACATGATCCTGATGGGCGACATCAAGATCCCAAAGGAAGCCATCAGCCGCCAGATTGCCGAATCGGTGGATCTGATTGTCCAGGTAAAGCGCCTGCGCGACGGCTCCCGCCGCACCACCAACATCACCGAGGTGATCGGCATGGAAGGCGATGTCATCGTCACGCAGGAACTCTTCAAGTTCGAGTATCTGGACGAAACCGATGACGGCAAGATCCTGGGCGAGTTCCGCGCCTCGGGCCTGCGCCCCTACACGCTGGAAAAAGCCCGCCAGTTCGGCTTCGATCAGGCTTACCTCGAAGCCTGCCTTTGAGGAACCAGGAAGGCTTGGTCCGCCGTTCAGATCAGGTTGACCGGAAGCCTCAGATAAACGTGCCCGTTGGCCCCGGCCGGCGGCAGTGCTCCGGCACGGATGTTCACTTGTAGGGACGGCAGGATCAGCAGGGGCGCATCGAGCTTGGCATCGCGTGCACGCCTCAGCGCAACGAACTCGGCCTCGCTCACGCCATCGCGGATATGGACGTTGCTGGCCTTCTGCTCGGCGACGCTGGTTTCCCAGCGATATTCCCGGCGTCCGTCAGGAAGATAGTCGTGCCCCACGAACATTCGCGTTTCGCCCGGCAAAGCAAGAATCTTGCGAATAGAGCGATATAGATCCGGCGCGCTGCCACCGGGAAAGTCGCTGCGCGCCGTGCCATAATCAGGCATGAACAGCGTGTCGCCGACGAATACCGCGTCACCGATCACATAAGTGACGCAGGCCGGCGTATGACCGGGCGTTTGCAGCACACCGATATCGATTTCGCCCAGGAGCAGGATATCGCCTTCCTGCACTAGGCGGTCGAATTGGCTGCCGTCGGGTCTGATATCCGCGCGATGATCATGTGCGACATCGCCGTGTTGAGGCCCGATCATTTCGCCGAGGTGTCAGACATCCGGTTCTCGTAATCGAAAGCGCCTGGCCGGCGCGGGTCCGCTTCCCCAAGAGGCCCCGATTAGACGGCGAGTGCAGCAAAACCCCGTCAGCCTGTGGAAGGATGCTTCCACCCTTCGCGACAGGCATAGGCCCGGTGATACCCCCCACGGGGCCTTTTCTTCCAAAGCAAGCTCGCGTCTGGCGGTTCGACGCGCGTGACTTCAACGAATGAACCGCGCGTTATGCGTCGCCAGCCAGAGTGGGAGTTTGGTGACGGATATGGCGAGCATGTCGCGGGCTTTGCGGTCCGCGCCAGTCGTAACCATATGGTGGTAATTGAAGCGGGTATCGTCAGAGGATTTTTACGTGCCCCATTTACACACGAGTCGTGCTGATGTTAGCAACGACAAACGGCCGATCGGAACGCATTGAGGCGATGAGCCAGTATAGACCTATCAACGACGATCACGCAGTTGAAAACGTTGATTTTCAATTGATTTTCGACGGAAACGTTGCACCCGCACTTTTTTCTCTAGCACAGGCCAATCATCACGAGTGGCGTGAAGAATTGCCTGCCCTACAGGTCGGGGCGCTCCAAGGAGTGGAAGGTCTACCGGCGACTTTCACGGCCGGTTTGGCGTTTTCGTATCTCCGACCGGACGGATCGCCGGCATGGCAAATGCGTTTCGACCCGCAAACACTGACGGTCACGTGCGGCCGGTATACCCGTTGGGTCAGAGTCTGGAGTGACGCGCGTTCCTTGCTGGAAAAAGCGTTGGGTTTATTCGCCAAGGACGAGTCACTCTCAGCTCGAAAAATCGCCGCTATCCGTCTGCAGGTGGGGGATCGGTTTGAAGTGCCGGAGACAGAATGGTCACCCGATGGATTGCTACGACGTGATGGAGAATACCTGCCCTTGGCCGTTTTTGGCGCAGGCGCAGTCTGGCACAACAACACCGGCTGGTTTGAACAGGAACATGGTCTGGGCGCAATTCTTCATAACTTAAACGTTGCGTCCAGCCGAAAGGAAGCACTCATACCGACGAGCAGCCTTATCACCATAGGCTTGACCCATCTTCAAGAATTGCGCGTCAAAGACCATGTCGACGTCAGTGCAGCACTCGAAACGTTAGATGCGATTATGGAACACTTCCATCAATCCAATAAGCAGCTCGTTTCTAAGGTTTTGGTGGAAGCTGCATGTGACCAAATAGGCCTCTGGGGCACGAAACGGGGGGAATGAGCTGCTAATGGCGACGCTTCCGCAAGAATACCTAGAATCACCTTCCGGTGAATTGGAGACCGATATACTCTCGGCCTCCGCTGAAACAGCGTTCGAAATAAAATCGAATAAAGGCTGGTTTTGGATAGAGGGAGAAGGTCCTCAAAACTATCTCGGGTCGTGGCAAGAGGAGATATCCCGGCCGCGTCTCTCCGGAACGGTCTTTTCGACATACAGATTTTCTCGTCCGACGCATTTTATTCATAGAGTGGAATTTGCTCCGCGATATAAGGCGGTGGGCTGGTCGTCTTGCGTTGAACGCATGGTTCTCGACATCGGGCGCTTAGAAGCCGGTTGGGATGGACCTGGCTCCATCGCCCCGTCGCCCCAACTATTGCGCGACATTGAAAAAACTTTGAGCGTATTGCCCGTGCATACGCGTGAACCCGACGTCGAGGTAGACTCGTCCGATGGTTCTGTGTGCATGCGCTGGGAAACGCCAGCGGAAGATCAAGTGCTGTCACTCACATTCCCAGGCAATGGGAAGGTTGTGTTTGTGAGTTTGGTTTTCGGCCAGGATCCCAGAATGCCCGCCAGTTGTCCCGTAGGTGACGAGACGCGCATCCTCGATCTGCTCGACCGTTTCCAGGGCTACGGTATTCTTGCACCTAAATGACGGCGTGCGTTGAAGTATGCCCTTTTGAGGCTACCGTTCAGGATCAACGCTCCGTTGGCGTGATCGGCGACGATGAGATAATCCATCGCGCGAGTTTCGACCCAATGCACGTTCACCCAAAAAAGGGAACGTTGAAAAACTCATTCATCAAAGGCGTTGACCTATTAAAAGGCGAGTTATCGGTTTGGCGGCAGTCCGAAGCGAGCAAATGTTCGGCCAATGATATTGCGGACATCATAGCCACACCAGACGGCAACTCGCTTTGGGGGTTGCACGGAGCATCCGCCGCGGCAATCCGGTCTTTGATCAGTCCCGACGACCATCGACGTCTTTTTTGTGTCGTTGATGAAACGGAAACCAACGATCAGGGAGGCCATCATCCCGCTCACGCGCATATCCGTTTTTGTCAGCACCAACTGGCGAAGATAGAGGACACTTCCAGCGATCTATTCATTCACGCCAGGGAGCAGCTCATTCAGCTCCTGAGCAAGTCAGGGCTTGGTTGGGCGCGACCTAACCCGACAAACTGACCTGAGAAAGACGTCTGCACCCACAGTCGCACGATCGCCTTTGGTATCGCTGTGCCATATTCGTGGGCGGATTGATAATGGCGCCGGTGTCTCCCTGTTGGAGTTTTTGATTCGCCGCGCCCCTCAGCGATCTGTACCAGCGTTTCCTCGACGAGCTGACGGAGATCCATCTAAGCCTCTGCCTGTTACCTATGCGTTACCTTATTTGCGACGTCGGTTACCAAAATTCCACATAACTAATTGAAATATTGGCGCGCCCGGCAGGGTTCGAACCTGCGACCCCAAGCTTAGAAGGCTCGTGCTCTATCCAGCTGAGCTACG
>NZ_DAIMZT010000043.1:0-26490 GCF_036733805.1 Novosphingobium sp.
CAAGCACCGGCATCATATCCGATGCCGGAAAAAAGGGGCGGGCCATCCCATAAAGACATAGTGGCATCAAAAGCGGTCATATCTCAAATGTCGATTGAAATATGGCACGGGATTATTCAAAAGAAATTCTTTCATTTAACGGTTAATATATAAATGTTTCTTGGAATTTTATTATCTTATTTCAAACGATAAAAATAGCCGCTCTTATCCCGCGCCGGGGACAAAACCTATTTTCCGGAGTTTTTGGATGACAGGCATCGATCGTCGCCATTTCCTCAAGCATACCGCGTTTGCCGTGTCCACGGCAGTCGTGCCTTGCACGCTGGTCGAAATGGCCGCTGCGAAAACGGCGGAGAGTTTTACCTTCGCTTACGTCTCGGATGCTCACATCGAACATGTTGAGGGTTCCCGTTTCGTAGGCAGGCGCGATGCAGGCATTCTGCACGCGATCGATGAGATCAATCGGATGGCGCCCAAGCCGGATTTCGTGATGTTCGGGGGCGATCTGGCCCAGTACGGCAAGGGGGTGGAACTGGATCATGGCGCCGATCTGCTTTCGCGGCTCAGCCCCGGTTTCCGCTGCGTCATGGGCGAGCACGATTACTATCTAGACTTGGGAGCCCATTGGTCGACCTTGTTCGGCCCGCCTTATTACAGCTTCGATCACAAGGGTGTCCATTTCGTGGTGCTGAACAGCGTGCTGACGCACGACGACTGGACCTTGAATCGCTGGTCCGCGCCGGACGAGCGCATGGCCGCCATGGCCGCGATCGAGGGCGCTCACAGTTCACCCTTCATGGTCGGCGAGCGGCAACGCCGCTGGCTGGCGCAGGATCTGGCCAAAGTCTCTCGGATGACGCCGATTGTCGTGTTTTCGCATTCACCGCTGCAAAAGATACACAAGGAATGGAACTTCTGGACTGACGATGCGGAAGACGTGCAGGCGCTTCTTGCACCGTTCGATCGCGTCTCAGTGCTTTACGGCCATGTTCACCAAATCCTGCATAACCGGATCGGCAACATCACTTTCAATTCGATGGCAGCCACGGCGTGGCCCTGGCCTTACCCGCAAAGCCATTATGCGGCCGGCGGCAGCCTTTTGCCGAAGCTTACCATCGAAATGGCGAGCAATGGCTCATTCCACGAACAAGACGTGACCGGCTGGCAACTGATCGATGTCCACTCAGGGCGGATCAGCGCCCGCCATCACTTCCACGGGAGCGCGAACCGGGCTTCGAGGACCGTTCGAGGTGAGAAGGAGGCGCTGGCTCTTGCTTAGGGCAAGCTGCGAAAGCAGAGCATATTCCAACCGTCTGCAGACCCAATGAGTGGGAGCCTTTTACCGCGAAACGTCAGGTTACCTCGTTGAGAAATTCATTGAATACCCGCTCGTGCAGATCGGTGTCGGCCTGCGACACCTGGGGGCTGGCGATGACGGTGTTGCCGAAGACCGTAAGATAGATGCCCCGATTCAACATGTAGATATTCAGACATGCGGCGGTTGGGCTGCTTCCGCCGTGGTTAGCGGATTCGGATGCGCTCTTGGCCGCCGCCGGTCCTTCGACCACCTCCATGCGGCAGCCCAACCGTGCAATGGTCCAGGGCAGGCCGCGGGCCTTGATTGCCCGTTCCATTCCCGCCTGCAGCGCATCGGCCCGTAGCAGCATCAATTCGTAGTTCCGCTCGGTCATCGAGTGTTCGAGTATCGCCCGAATCGCCCTCAATTGAAGAGCGCTGCCGGCCAGGGTGGAACCCATGCCCGGGTCCACTGCGGGGTTGGAGAAGATGTTCTTCGCCACCTGCTCAGCCACCGGTGCGGACATGCCGACGAGGCCGACCGGTATCCCTCCCGCCATTGGCTTACCCATCGTAATCATATCAGGCTCCAGATTGGCGCTTCTCGTATAGCCGCCATATCCGGCGCCGATGCATTGGGTCTCGTCAAGCACCAGCAGGGTGCCGGTCTTGCGGGTGATCTCCCGCAAGGCTTGGTGGAAGTCCGGTTGCGGCAGAACGATGCCTGAATTGGTTATCGCCGGCTCACCGATCACGCACGCGACCTGTTCATCGGCAAGGGCACGCCTGATCCCCTCGATATCATTGAACTCGACCGCCCTGCTCATGCGGCTGATGTCCCGCGCATTCGGGCTGACGCCGGGTTCCAGTTCGACCCGCCCATGGTCCAGCACCGCGAACGAATCCTCGACCGCCCCGAGATAGCCGCCGCTGTAGACGAGTATTTTCTCCCGCCTAGTCAGCATGCGGCTCAACCGAATGGCGTTGCGGTTCGCCTCGGTGGCGGAGACATAGACCTGCCAATAGGGCAGGCCGAAGACGCGCCTTAGCCCCATGCCGACATAATAGGCGTCCTCCGTCGCAAGCAGGGGGGAGGATCCGCGGGCCATCTGGCCGGCGACAGCCTCGACGACGTGCGGCTCGCCATAGCCGAACAGGCATGCCGAGCCACCAAGGCAGAAATCCAGACGGTCATTACCGTCCACGTCAATGATGTGAGCGCCCTTCCCTTCCTTGAAGAAGATCGGATGCGGATAGGGGAAGTAGCTGATCCAGTAATTCGGCACACCGTTGGGCATCGCCTGCATGGTGCGCGTATGCAGTTCGAGAGACTTCGTGTTCTTCTGGCGGAAGACCTGCTCTTCCCTGACCTGAACCCGCCTGACTTTGTCTGGATCGATGCCCTGCATTTTCGCGCCTTCGTCTTAGGGTCTATATCGCGACACCGGCCCTCTCTCCTTGCAGACTCCCGTCGGGAGATATGCGGGAGCCCGCGATGGAGCGAGGACCAGTGCCGAACCGGATATGCTGACGGGCATCTCCAAACAGGCTTGATGGCAATCAGGGATTCTGCAGCTTCGCTCCGGCGCCGACGCGTTCGCCCGCGCCGGACATCTCCAGCAGCCGCTTGTCACCGGTCGGGCAGCTCCAGTTCCGGGCGTCGTTGACGTCCCCTTTCCCGCTGTATTTCGCCACGGCCGGATAAGGGCAAAGCGGCATGGTCCGAAGAACCGGCTGGCTTTCCTCATCGTCCTTGTACTTCGTGGCTATAAAGTGCGTGGGCTTCACGCCTTGTTCCACCCAACGTTCGAGCGCAGCCAACAGATCATGCTCGGCATCGAAAGGATGCGTGCTGCGCATGTCGCGCAATTGGCCGAATGAGTTGGGGCCAGTGCCCAGATAACAATGGTCCATGCCGGGCACCATGAACAGCAGAGCGCTGTTCTGCAGCTTTGCATAGCCGCCGTTCTGGCTTGCTAATTCGCGATAGTATTGGACGGTTCTGAACGGAGTGATGAGGCCATCGCTGTAGCCGTGATACATGATGAGCTTACGGCCCTCCTTCAGGTATCCGGCCGCTGTGCTGGGCGTTGCGCCGCTGCCGCGCTTGGTCATCCGCGCCGCCAGATCGGCCGTCTCTTGCGGGATCACCGCTTGCAAGCGGCCATCTTGGGTCCGCCGGAAGGTCACGCCCGGTGATTTCATGATGTCGAAGCCGGGGGCATCCTGATAGACCAGGTAGCGGATGCTGCCTTTTGCCCAGTACCAGCCGAGCGGCTGATCCGCCGGGTTCTTGGCCCAGGGATCGGATCCACCTGGATCAGTGGGGGCGCCGTGAAAGCCGACCCACATTTGCACATTGCGCTGCGCATCGGTGAAAGAATAACCGGGGTACACCACATCGCCCCTGGGATTGACGATGGCTGAGAACATCACGCTGACGGTGTCGATCTGGTCCCCCGTGAAGCAGTCCTGGGAGACGGCGCCAGGCTTGCAACGGAGCAAATGAGCGTAAGGATCGAAGTCGCATTTTTCGGGAGCCTGTATCACCCCGTCGGCGACCCCGTCGGCCTTGTCGCAATGCGCGCGAACGGCCCGATCCAGCACATCGAAAAGCGATGAGGAGATGGCCGCGCCCGGCGCCCGGAGCTGCGCCAACGTCGATACGTAAGTAACGAACATTTCCTCGCTCATGTCGAAGAAGGGGGCGCCGGCGACAATCCCGTCGAACATCTGAGGATAATTGGTCAGGGCGACCATGCTTTCGCGGCCACCATCGGAACATCCGATCATATAGGCGCGGGTGATCTGGTTCGATCGATAGAATTTTTGAGTGAACTCCTTGCCGACACGCGCTGTTTCCCGGACCGCACGCTGATAGAAATCCTCCACCGCGTCTTCATTTGGTTTACCGGGAGCCACGGTCGCCCAACTGGCGTCCACCGCCGGCGAAATGCGTTCGGTGGGCGTGCTGCTGGTGAGGTGGCCATCATCAGTTGCCCAGACCGCATATCCTCTCTTCACCTCCCCGAACGATTCCGGGACGACAAAGCCGCAGTTATAACCGCAACCCTGGAACAGGAACTTCTTGTTCCACTTGGCGGCAGCCGGCAGGATCGCGGCGAAATTCGCCGTTTTGCCGGTCTTGGCGTTTGTCATGATCGAACCGGTGATGAAGCAATATTCGGGCGCATCTTTACTCGCCGACCCGGCCGCTACATGGACCACGCCATCCTGCGTGCGCGGTATATCGGGAGACGGCGCCAAGTTCGGGATGTCCTGAATCTTCAGTTCCGCCGGCGCGAGGGCTTGTAATGCCAGTTTCGAGCATTCCGGCAATCCGGCCGGCATCGCGGCATGCGCCGCTTGAGGCGCCAGCATGAGCCCTAGAACACTGACCGAAACGATCACGACAGCGTTCCAAAGAGTTTTCAATGGGGGAAGTACGGCGGGCATGCGGTCTCCAACTTTGCTGTTCGTGCGTTTGGTTCAGTATTTGTAAGTCGCCGTCAATCCGATCGTCCGAGGGACGAAGGTTGTGCTAAAGAAAATCAATCCGCCCGTTGCCAGGTTGTCCCGCGTCAATCGGGGATGCGAATTGAACAAATTGTTGGCGAATACCGAAACGTCCAGGTCGGATATCCGAACACCCGCACGCAAGTTCACCAGATGTGTGGCCTGCCCGCGGAAGGTGTCGGGGCTGTAGGACAGCGTTTCCGGATCCTGCTGCGGCAGGAGCCGATCATTGCGAGAGCGATAGGTGTAAGTCAGACGTGCGTAACCGTGCTTGTCAGCGGCGAACTCATGGTCGTAATCCGCATTCAGCGTCACCATCCAGGGGGAGGTTGGAAGCGCATCCCCGTCCTTTACGATGATACCGCGCGCGCCACCGGACCCCGTCGGCGCGCCATACACCGTATCAGTGTAATAAGCGGTGTTATAGGCAACCGAACCGCCAAGCTGCAGATCGTTAGTGAGTTTCGCCTGGAACTGGACGTCGACGCCCTTGCTCACCGCCGATCCGAGATTGCCGACGAAGTCGAAACCGCAATTCGAGAGCGGGATGGATTGCTGAATCTTCGACCATTTGATGTAATAAGCGCTGGTATAAAGCTGCAGCCGCCCTTGCAGGAGATTGCTGCTCTTGGTGCCCACTTCGTAGCTCCAGACGGAATCCGAATTGTAGGGCCCGATTTCCGGACTCAGGCCGAACGCCTGAAGATCGCCGCGGCAGGCGTCGCTGATGAGCGGAATCGGCTTGTTGACCCCGCCGACCCGGAACCCCTTGGACGCGGTGGCGTAGATCATGTTGCTGCCATCAAGCTCGTAAGTCAGGCCGAATTTGGGCGTGAATGGCTTTTCCTTTTGCCGCCCGGACGTGGCCAGACTGGCAGTCTGCGCCCACGGGCCCGCCTGGAAGGTCGAATAATCCAGCGACGTCCTGGCATATCGCGCACCTGCCGTCACTTTCAGCCGATCAGTAAGGCGATAAGTCAGCTCTCCGAACACCGCCTCCTGATGATCCCGAGAGACATCGTTCGCCAGATAGGAGGTCGACGCGTCGATCATCGGTACACCGAAGATCTGCTCCACCGTCGCTCCGCCGAAATAGCTGGAAATGAGAGTCGGCAGCATCGGATCAATGAAGGTTTGCCGCGTGGTCTGCTTGGCGCGCTGCACGAAAATTCCGACGATGCCGGTTATTCTGGAATCGGGTTGGGAGAATTGCAGCCGCACTTCCTGCGTGAAATTGTTCTGCTTTGCACGGAATTGCGAAGCCAGCTTGTAGTCGGGAACAAGCGGATTGAAAAGGCCATCCCGATAGATATCGAAGCCGAGCAGCAAGCCTGGAAAAGTCAGCGTATAATCCTGAAGCGGGCTTCCCTTGCGGATGAACTTCGACGTTACGGAAGTCAGCGTAAATGGACCGAACTCAGCTTCGATATTCAGGCTCGGCAAAACGAACTTGTCGGGAAACCGGCTGAGTATCGGTTCGGCATTGCGAAAAATACCTCTGTTGGGATCGGAGACACGATCCATGTATTCGGGGGAAGCATGAGCTGTGGAACGCTGATAATAGACGCTCGGCGTGATCGTTAGCCAGTCGGCCGGTTTCATGCCCAACGCAAAGCGCGCCACCAGAGCGTCGCGTGAATTGGCGTCTTTTTTCAGCACGCTCCCGTCGAACTGCGAAACCTGATCGATATAACCGCCATCGCGGCGATGCCAGATGCTGGCCCGGAAGCCGATTTTGTCTTCCACGATCGGGCCGCCCACGGCCGCGCCGAGTTCCCAGTTGGGGCTGCCCTTCTCCGTGAATGAAAGTTCGGCGCGGGCATAACCGCTGTATTCCTTGTAGCCGGGCTGGGGGCTGATGAAACGGACGGTGCCACCTTCCGAACCCGCACCGAACAGCGTGCCTTGGGGGCCGCGGAGGATTTCTACCCGCTCAAGATCGAATACCTCGGGATAAGCTGTCGCTGACGCGAAGCCGAGCGATCTGACCTGGATCGGCGTATCGTCAATGTAGACGCCGGTGGTGGACGCACCGACCGTGGAGGAAATGCCGCGGATGGCAATCTGGTTGTTGCCAGCAAAGCCCGTTCTCGTGAACACGACGCCCGGTGTCAGCCGCGCGACATCATCTACATTGCGCACGCCCTGCTGGTCTAGCTTCGCCTGATCGAACGCGGTCACGCTCAGGGGAACCCGGCTGATGCGCTCGCTGGATCGCGTGGCCGTGACGACGATATCCGTCGGCTGCGCCTGGCTTGTGTCGACGGAACTGCCGGCAGTTGCCGGTTCTTGCGCGTAAGCCGGCAGAGAAATGATCGCAGCGATAACCCCGCTGAGGCTCAGCGCTGTCATCCTGGCGGGACGCTTCCCCTTTTTGCGATATGTCACCAATTAACTCCCTGATTATTATAAATTTCTATAAAATTCTATCTGGAAATATGAGAATGAAAATGTTCCGCCACGCCAACGGACTTCCCGCAAAGATTTGTCTGTTCGAAATAGTCGTACCAGCCCGATGCCTGGATCAGATTCTCAAATTCTCGAGCGAGATCAGCATGAGGAAGGCGATAAACGCAGAAATATTCATACGGTGATCGACGCGACGTTGACGCTTCATTCGTTCCAAACGCCAATATCTCCACGCCAGCCGCGACAGCACCCTCAACATGGCCGGTAACCGCCTTCATAAATTCTTCCTGTGCGGACCTGCTGAGCGCCGACCAGCTGGGTTTCGGATTGTAAAGCTCGATGAAGGCGAGAGACATTTCGTTCCTTTCGGTTTCCGATCAGAATGACATCGGTGATTCACCGATCGCCGGGCGAGCAAACGCATCCGACGCCGTAATGGCAAACGGAGGGTTGCAAACGAAACTGAGATCTAACGACAGGCCGTGCAGGGCAAGCGCCTATTCAGTGCCGCGCGATAAGTGATCTCAACGGAGAAATTTGATTTCTGACAACCTCTTTAGTGCCAGATCCCCCATTTGTTCAACGTATTTCAAAAGCCATTGCTATATGGCTTCGAAGTTTACCGTAGTTATATTTTTATGACGCTGTTCCATTGCCATTGAAGGAAGTGAACAGGATAAACGGCAAGCTTGCAAGGACAGACAGGCATCAAAATCGGCCACAATTGGCGGGCAATTGAAGGCGAACCTCGAATGCGGGCAGTTCACCCTATTCGGCGGCTATCAATGCGGGATCGAGCTTCTGGGATCGGAAGTGGTCACGGTAATGCTGCGGATAGACGCCGAAATGACGCCAGAAGGTCCTTCGCATGTTCTGCTCGTTGCCGAAGCCGTTCTCACACGCGATTTTCTTCAGCGGCATGTCGGTTTGAACGATCTGGCGGCAGGCGGCCTCCAGCCTGAATATCTCAATCGTCTTGGCCGGCGTTCGTCCAACCTTTGCCACATAGCGTCGCGCGAAAGTGCGGGGTGTCATGCCCGCCCGTTCAGCAAGCGTCACGACATGCAAGTCATCCGCCAGATGCTCCATGATCCACGCGTGCAGCTTGTCAAAGGTCGAATCGCCTACAGACTGGGAGGCGAGCGGTGCGGAAAACTGCGATTGTCCGCCCGGACGCTTCAGAAACATCACCAGAGCGCGGGCGAGCCGCATGGCAATATCGTGGCCCAGATCCTCCTCTATCAACGCCAGGGACAGATCGAGGCCCGCGGTGAAGCCCGCCGAACTCCAGATGGCCCCGTCCTTTATGAAAATCGGATCTGAATCGACAATGATGTCAGGATATCTTTCGGCAAATGTGGAGGCGGCCATCCAATGCGTCGTGACGCGCCGCCCGTCCGCCAGGCCCGCCTCGGCGATCAGGAACGCGCCCGTACATACCGAACAGATCCGGCGCACCTTGCGGCCCTCAGTGGCCAGCCAGGCCACAACTTCGGCGGGCACCGGCGGGTTTCCGGGCGGTCCGCCGCCGGGCACGATCAGGGTGTCGACCCTGGTGCAGTCTATATCGGTCAACGGCGCGGTTGCGAGCAGCAGACCGGAAGCAGAACGGACGAAACCGCCATGTACCGAGCCGACAATCACCCGATAGGGATTGGCGCCGATTTCCAACTCGGTTTCCGAAACCACCTGCCTGACCAGATCGAAAACGTCGGTGGGCCCGGCCACATCGGAAAGGGTGATATTATCGAAGGCCAATACCAGCACGGTTCGCGGCAATCGGCCAAAGCGATACAGCGGCTCGTTGATCTCGATCGGGCGCCCCGAAACATGGGGCGTCGCCATTTCATCGCGCGAGCAGACATCCATAGCACACCTTCGTTGTCAGAATCCTCACCGCGCTGGCCGATATCCGGCCAACGCCTGTTTATTGTAGAATGGTGACACGCGCGGGGTTTGGCAGCAAGGCCGTGTATTAGTCAATTTCTGCCACCGCGCGATGGACTGCTGGCCACAGCAATCATACATGCTCATGGGGCTTACAAAGCCGGCGCCCACCATCAGGATACCGAAGCTGCCGGCACAAAAGGCCGTGAATGCGTTCGATATACTTCGAAAAGGGCACGCTTCCCCCCAGCAGACACCGAGCCCATTCATCGCCTGACCAGGCGGACAGTGGCCTTCCGGGAATCGGTCTGCGCCAATCCGGCCTTTGCATGGAAATGGTGCGCCCGACAGGATTCGAACCTGTGGCCCCCAGATTAGGAATCTGGTGCTCTATCCTGCTGAGCTACGGGCGCGTGCGGTGGCGTCCTAGCTTGCGTGTGGCGCCTTGGCAATTGGCCGGAACTCAGTTTGCCTGTTCGGGCGGAAGGACCGCAAACGGCAGCGGCACCACGGCAATGCCCTCCTCAAGCAATTCCTGCGCTTGCTGGGGTGTGGCTTGGCCGTGGATCGTCTCTGTCTCTCGCTCGCCGTAATGCATGGCGCGGGCGTCTTCAGCAAAAGAATCGCCGACGTAACGGGAGGTCTTGAGGGTTTCCGCCTGAACCCGCGCGAGCTTGTGTATCAGTTCCACGGCTTGCGGAGGCAATGGAATGTTGGCAAGCGGCGTGGACGTTTCGGAACGCGGCGCAGGCACTTGCACGTCGCGGTGCGACGCCACGGCCGCAGGCAACTGATTGCCCTTTCGCGTCAGACGAGGTGCCTGCACGGCCTTGGCGACTTCTATAGAACCGCAATAGGGACAGGAAATCAGTCCGCTCTCCTGCTGCTCGGCAAAATCGTCCGAGGATTTGAACCAACCCTCGAAACGATGGGATCCGTTGCGGCATTCCAGATCGTATACAATCATACCACGCCTATGTGGCAATCGCGCGCCGGTTGGCAAGGCTCGGGAGTTGTGCGCGGACTTCCGCTATTCGGCAAAGGTCGATCGCGGCATAACCCAGTCCGCGCGCCTGTCCGCCCATATCGAGCAGGACTTCGCCCCATGGATCGATCGCCAAGGAATGCCCGTAGGTTTCGCGCCCATCCTCATGTCGACCGACTTGCGCGGCGCTGAGGACATATGCGCTAGCTTCCACGGCACGGGCACGCTGCAGCAAATGCCAGTGCGCCTGGCCGGTCGGAACGGTAAAGGCCGCGGGGATGGCGATGACATCGCACGTCGCCCGGCCCAGCGCTTCAAACAGTGCGGGAAAACGGATGTCGTAACAGATCGCCAACCCAAGCCGCCCGAGCGGCGTGTTGTCCACCGTCACTACCGTATCGCCGGCGGCATAAGCGCTCGATTCACGCCAAGATTCCCCGGTGGTGAGATCGACATCGAACATATGTATCTTGTCATAGCGCGCACGGATGGCGCCGGCGTCGTCAATCACGAAGGCGCGATTGGCCCATTTGCCGTCTTCGCGCAAAATCGCCAGCGACCCGACATGGACCCAAATACCGTGCCGCGCCGCACTCTCGCGCACCGCCGCCAGAACGATATCGTCAGCCTCTGCGCGGATCGCCTCTTTCGCGCGGTCGCGCCGTCGGTCCAACAGCCCCGACATTTCCGGAGTGAACAGCATGGCCGCGCCGCCCTGGCTCGCTTCGGCGACTGCAGCCACGATCGTCGCCGCGTTGGCGGCGGGATCAATGCCTGTCGTCATCTGCAGCAGCGCGGCACGCGGCACGGCTTGGGTATTCATGGTTACAGGCCCAGCGCGGCGTCGAGCTTGCCCTGCCGGTCCAGCGCATTGATGTCGTCAAACCCCCCGAAAGGTTTCCCTTCCACCAGCACTTGCGGCACCGTGCGCGCACCGGGGATGCGGGCTTCCATTTCGGTCCGCTTGGGACCGCCCATGGTGACATCGTACTCCTCATAGGCAATGCCCTTGCGATCAAGCAATGCCTTGGCGGCGACGCAATAGGGGCAACCCCATTTGGTGTAGATCTCGACCTTGGGCTGACTCATTCGGCAACTCCTTCTTGGACTTTACGCGACCCTTGAAACCGCAGGCCGCTATCATATCTAGGGTGGCGAGTCATGGCCCGCCATGGGAATGGCTCAGCTAAGAGGTGCCGGATTTCCGGGCCTTCACCCAAACGAAGATTGCTCATTGGAGGATTTTTGTCATGAACCGGATCGATTTTTCCCCTTATCGCCGCACTATGGTCGGTTTTGATCGTCTGTTCGACATGATCGAGAACCAGGCCCGCGCCAATCCTGGCGACAAGTACCCGCCTTTCAATATCGAACGCCGCAGCGAAGATGCCTACCGCATCACCCTCGCCGTGGCCGGGTTCAAGCCGGGCGACATCGACATCACGGCGCAGGCGAACCTGCTGATCGTCAAGGGCAACAAGCCCGAAGAAACGGCGCAGGGCGAATATCTGCATGTAGGCATCGCTCAGCGCGGATTCGAACGTCGCTTCGAACTGGCCGATTATGTGCGCGTGGAAAACGCCGATCTTGCGGATGGTCTCTTGGTGATCGACCTTGTGCGCGAAGTGCCTGAGGCGATGAAGCCGAAGAAGATCGCCGTTGGTGGAAATCGTTTTGCCGTGGTGGAAAGCGACAGGAACGAGGACACCGCCGCCGCCTGAGATCAGGCACAAAACGCGGGGCGTGATGGCCCTTGCGTATAGCGAAGGACCGGCTCGGGAGGGCCGGCCCTTCGTCGTTTCTCAAACCAGACGTGCCTGCCTGAGCGCCGCCGCGATGAAGCCTGCAAAGAGCGGGTGGGGATCAAACGGCCGCGATTTCAACTCGGGATGGAACTGGACCCCGACGAACCAGGGATGATCCGGCCGCTCTACGATTTCGGGCAGCAAGCCATCCGGTGACATGCCCGAGAAGATCAGCCCGTCGCCTTCCAGCGCCTCGCGGTAGGAAGCGTTGACTTCATATCGATGGCGATGCCGCTCGCTGATCTTGCTTGCACCATAAATCGCCGCGACGTGGCTGTTGGGCGACAGCGCGGCAGGATAAGCCCCCAAGCGCATGGTGCCGCCCAGATCGCCGCCTTCGGCGCGCTTCTGCAAGCCGTCCTTGCTCATCCACTCCGTGATGATACCGACAACCGGCTCCTCAGTCGGGCCGAACTCGGTGGAACTGGCCTTGGCAATACCGGCGGAGCGGGCGCCCTCGATACAGGCCATCTGCATGCCGAGGCAGATGCCGAAGAAAGGCACGCCGCGTTCACGCGCAAAGCGCACTGCAGCAATCTTGCCCTCCGTACCCCGCTCTCCGAAGCCGCCGGGTACAAGGACCCCATGCATCGGCTCCAGCGCAGCAGCGATCTCTGAATCCGCCTTCTCGAAGACTTCCGCGTCGATCCATTTGATGTTGACCTTGACGCGGTTGGCCATGCCACCATGAACCAGCGCCTCGTTGAGCGATTTGTAAGCGTCCTGCAGCCCTACGTACTTGCCGACAACGCCGATTGTCACCTCGCCTTCCGGATTCTGGTAACGGTCAGCAATATCGTCCCAGCGGCTAAGGTCCGGTTCGGAAGAACTCATTCCGAAATGGTGCAGGACTTCCGCATCCAGCCCTTCCCGGTGATACTGCAGAGGAACCGCATAAATGTTCGGCGCATCAAGCGCTGGAATCACGGCTTCGCGGCGCACGTTGCAGAACAGCGCGATCTTGGCTCGCTCACTGTCAGGCAGCGGACGTTCGCAGCGGCACAAAAGAATATCGGGCTGTATGCCCAGCCCGGTCAATTCCCGCACGGAATGCTGCGTCGGCTTGGTTTTCAGCTCACCGGCGGCGGCAATGTAAGGCACTAGCGTCACATGCACGAAGCACGTGTTCTCGCGCCCCAATTCGTTGCGAAGCTGGCGCAGAGCCTCAATGAAGGGCAGACCTTCGATATCGCCGACAGTGCCTCCGATCTCGCACAGCACGAAATCGAGATCCTCGGTTTCCGCCATGGCGAAATCCTTGATCGCATCCGTCACGTGCGGGATCACCTGCACGGTCGCCCCCAGGTAATCGCCGCGCCGTTCCTTGGCGATGATATCGCGATAGATGCGGCCGGAGGTGATGTTGTCAGCCTGGCGGGCGGACACACCGGTGAACCGTTCGTAATGACCCAAATCGAGGTCAGTCTCGGCCCCATCGTCGGTGACGAAGACCTCGCCATGCTGATAAGGGCTCATCGTGCCCGGATCGACGTTCAGATAGGGATCGAACTTGCGGATTCGCACCTTGAACCCGCGTGCCTGCAGCAGCGCCGCCAGGCTTGCCGCCATGAGACCCTTGCCGAGCGAGGAAACCACGCCGCCGGTAATGAAGATATGCCGCGCCATGGGAGTCGGGCCTTAAATTGTATGGGGGCCCTAGGGCAAGCGCCCAGAGCCTGAATCCACAGGTCAAACACAAGGATTGCCATCTGGCCCAGCCAGACGGCAATCCGGTTACGATAAAACGAAAAGGCGGTTACTGCTTGGCAGCCCCCGAAAGCGGATCGTTCGCCGGTGACGCGGGAGCAGCGCTCGTCGCCGGCGCCGCGCCCGGATTGGCAGAGCCCGCAAGCGGATCTGCAGGCTGCGCAGGCGCTACCGGAGCAGTATTGCGCTGAAGCGAAGTATCAAGCTTGCGGCCACTGGTTTCGTTGACCGCCAGAGCCGCTAGAATAATACTGAGAACTACGAAGAGAACTGCCAGCACCGCTGTCGCGCGCGTCAGAAAGTTGGCCGCACCCCGCGCGGACATCAGCCCTGACGGGCTGCCGCCGACGCCAAGGCCGCCGCCTTCCGACTTCTGCACAAGGATCACGCCGACAAGCGCGGCTGCAACCAGTGCTTGGACCACGGTGAGGAAAAGGAACATCTTCGTCTCAGCCTTCCCGCGAGCGCCCTGCCCGCGTCATTCGCCGCGCCAGATAGGCGCAACCTCGATCCCGCGCAACCCACCTGTCGCTATGGAGCGGGGTGCATCGCCTTTGCTCAATCCTCATGCAAGGAAGCGGCGGCCCCCACGATTGCGAGGAAGCTTTCGGCGGTCAAGCTGGCGCCACCCACCAGGGCGCCGCCCACTTCAGGCACCGCGAGCAGTTCGGCCGCGTTATCAGCCTTGACGGAACCGCCGTAGAGAATGCGCACTTCCGCGCCGCCTTCCCCATAGATAGAGACCAGTTTGTCGCGGATCGACCTGTGCATGGCCGCCACGTCTTCAACTGAGGGGATGCGGCCCGTGCCGATCGCCCAGACCGGCTCGTAAGCAACTGAAAGCTTTTCCGGCGCGCCGTCTTCGCGGGGGCAAGACCCTTCGAGCTGTGCGTTGACGACGGCCTCGGCGCGCCCGGCGTCCCGTTCCGCCTCCGTCTCTCCGACGCAAAGAATCACGGCGAGCCCGGCTGCCAATGCCGCTTCGGCCTTGGCTTTCACGTCTGCATCGCGCTCGCCATGAAGTGAGCGACGCTCTGAATGACCGACAATCGTAAAGTCGGCGCCGGCATCCTTGAGCATGGGCGCCGACACGTCACCCGTGAAGGCCCCGCTTTCCCCGGCATGGCAATCCTGCCCACCCACGCCGATCACGTCCACCGCGTCGCGCACGCGGTAAATCAAGGTGGCGGGCGGCGCGACCGCAACTTGCACCTTGGGAAAACGCGCTGCCGCCCGGTCCATGGCACGCGCCTCCGCGAGCATCGCGCGCGTCCCGTTCATTTTCCAGTTTCCGACGATGTAAGGCAATCCGGCCATTTCAAACCCTTGATAAATCTGGTGCGCGTCCCGGCGATCGCTACGAAGCGGGAATCGGGGTCATCGCTGTCGCCGCGCTGCTATGCCGCCCGGCCCGCCTTGTCAAAATTCGTCGGTTACACATGCGGCGAATGGCGCATGGCCTCAGTTGGCATATCGCCATGACGCTCACTGATCCCCGACAATCGCCCGGCCCCATGCGCGTCGGCATTGCAGGATGGCAAAAGGCCCCCTAAAGCCTGCGGCCGTTTATTGCGAAGTTCGAAATTTCGCGCAGGCAATCGTTGATCGGCACGGTTCATGCTCTCAATCTTTCGTTCCATCCTGAAGTCAAAGATCGGTGCGGCCATAGCGTTGGTGGCGCTCATTCTCATTGCGCTTGCCTTTGCCAGCGGCGATATTGCCGGTTTACGCAATTCGTCGGTATTGGGCAGCGGCAACGCGGTCGCAACGGTCGGCGGGAAAGCTATTGACGCGGTTCAACTCTCTCAGGGCGCCAATCGGGCATTGGAACGCTTTAAACAGCAACAGCCCACCGCAACGATGAAGCTGCTGGTTGCGCAAGGCGGTATCGATCAGATCCTGAATGACCTGATTGATCGCAGCGCGCTTTCCGTTTTCGGCAAAGATCACCAGATCGCGATCAGCGATCGCCTGATTGACAGCGAAATCGCTCAAATCCCCGGTTTTCAGGGCGTGGACGGCAAGTTCGACCAGAACACGTTCCGCCAGGCGTTGGCGCAACAAGGCATTTCCGAAAAGGCCCTACGCGAGGAGATCGCGGATAACCTCACGGCGCAGCAGCTCATGGTGCCGGCCACATCCGGTGCAGTGATGCCGGCTTATGCCGCGACGCGCTATGCCTCGCTGCTGAACGAAGTTCGTTCAGGTTCGGTGGTGGCCCTGCCCTCGCCGCTGTTCGCTCCCACGGCGGCTCCCTCCGACGCACAGCTGTTGGCCTTCTACAAGAGCCACATCAACGATTTCGTGCGTCCCGAACGGCGCGTGGTGCGGTATGCCACCTTCGGCGCAGAAGCATTGAAAGCGCCGCCCCCGCCCACGGATGCCGAAATCACGGCACGCTATCAGGCGGGCAAAGCGATTTACGCCGCGCAGGACAAGCGCCAGATCACGCAACTGATCGTACCGACAGAAGCGGCAGCCAAGGCGATCATCGCAGAAGTCAGCGGCGGGAAGTCACTGGACGTGGCAGCTAAGGAAAAGGGACTTTCAACCGCTCAGCTCGGTTTCTTCAGCAAGGACGAGCTTGCGGGGCAGATTTCGTCCGAAATCGCCGATGCGGTATTCACCACGCCAGTGGGCAAGCTGGCCGCCCCGCAAAAAAGCGCGCTGGGATGGCACGTCATTCGCGTCGATGAAGAACAGAAGAAGCCCGCCCGTCCTCTGACCGCGGTTCGCGATGAGATCGCGCAGCAATTGACGGACGAAAAACGACGCAAAGCCTTCAGTGACATGCTCGCCAATATCGAGGATCAGTTCAGCAATGGCGCCGGTCTGGCGGACGTGGCCAAGAATCTCGGCGCCGAGGTCAAGAAGACCGAGCCGCTGACCGCGAACGGCCAAGTCTACGGTAAACCGGGGGAAATGGCACCGGCTTCAGTGAAACCGGTGCTGGTGACGGCGTTCTCGATGGACCAGGAAGAGCCGCAGGTCGCTGAAGTGGAGCGAGGCAAGACTTTCGTGATTTATGACGTAACCGAAATCGCGTCCTCGGCTCCTGCTCCGCTGACGGAAATCAAGGACGACGTGAAGCTGGCCTGGAAGATCGACGCCGGCTCGCAGGCCGCCAAGGCAGCCGCGATCAGGATGCAGGTGGAGATTCGCAAGGGCAAGTCGCTGGAGCAGGCAATGGCCGGCGCGGGCAAGCCGCTGCCACCGGTCCAGCAGGTGTCCCTGTCGCGTCCGGCCCTGAGCGCCGCGCTACGCTCCGGAAAGGAGGTTCCGCCGCCGGTCTCGCTGATGTTCCACATGGCCAAGGGCACAGTGAAAGTGCAATCTGCGGCCGGCGAACGCGGCTGGTTCGTGGTACTTCTAAAGGACATTCAACCGGGCACAGTGCAGTCCGAAGAGCTGGTGAAGGGCGCTCAACGCGAACTAGGCCAGCAACTTGGGCAAGCTTACGGCGAAGCCCTGGTCAAAGCTGCTCGCAACGAAGTGGGCGTGACCAAGCATGAACGAGCGATCCGGGCAGTGCGCAACCAGCTTGCCGGTATCGGTAGCACCAACTGATCGGCGGCGGCGCGGACATGCAGCGGGAAGCAAATCGATCGGCGGCGCTTGAGCAATTATCCCAAGGCAAGCCGGCGTTGCTCTGGCGTAAGCTGGTAGTCGACACGGAGACGCCGGTTGGCGCCGCCCTCAAGTTGTTCGAAGCGGAACGAGGAGACTTCCTGCTCGAATCCGTCGAAGGCGGTGAAACGCGCGGGCGTTACAGTCTGATCGGCCTCGCCCCGGATCTCGTATTCCGCGCGCGTGGCGCCAGCGCAGAAATCAACCGCCAGTGGCAGGCCGACCGCGAAGCATTCGCGCCCTTGCCCAGCGACAGTCTTTCCGAACTGCGCGCCCTCGTTGCGGCATGCCGTATCGACGTTCCAGCCGAATTGCCGAAGGCCCTTGCGTGCCTGGTCGGCTATTTCGGCTATGAAACCATCGGCCTTGTCGAAAAGCTTGCGCGCGCGCCGCAGAGCGATCTCGACCTGCCCGACATGCTGTTCGTACGCCCTTCGCTGATCCTCGTCTTCGACCGGCTTGGGGACGAAATGTTCTGTGTCGCGCCGCTCTGGCCGGATGCGGGTAAGCCCGAAAGCGCGATCGAAACGGCAGCCGAACGCATGGACGAAGCGTTGCGTCGCCTCGCCGCGCCGGCGCCCCTCTCGCAGGCACGACCCGATTTGCCGGAGCCCACGCCGAAGTCGGTAATGGCGGCCGATGACTACAAGGCAATGGTCCTGAAGGCGAAGGATTACATCGAAGCCGGAGATGTTTTCCAGGTTGTTCTGGCTCAGCGTTTCACTTGTGAATTCAGCCTCCCGCCGCTGGCGCTCTATCGCGCGCTACGGCGAGTGAACCCATCCCCTTTCCTCTATTTCCTCGATATGCCCGGCTTCGCTCTCGTGGGCTCCAGTCCGGAAATTCTGGTGCGCGTGCGCGATGGTGAAGTGACGATCCGTCCGATCGCGGGCACTCGCCCGCGCGGCAAGACGCCGGCTGAGGACAAAGCCAACGAAGCCGGTCTGCTTATCGACCCGAAGGAACGGGCGGAGCATCTCATGCTGCTGGACCTCGGCCGTAACGACGTCGGCCGCGTAGCGGCTGCGGGCACTGTGGAGGTGACTGACAGCTACACCATCGAGCGCTACAGCCACGTGATGCATATCGTCTCGAATGTCGTGGGCAAGCTGGACGCGGCGAGACACGACGCCATCGACGCGGTCTTTGCAGGCTTTCCTGCCGGCACGGTCTCCGGCGCGCCCAAAGTCCGCGCCTGCGAGATCATCGCCGAACTCGAACCGGAAACGCGCGGCGCTTATGCCGGCGGCGTCGGGTACTTCGCGCCAGACGGCTCGGTGGACTCATGCATCGTTCTGCGTACCGGCGTGCTTAAGGACGGGGTGCTCCACGTCCAGGCCGGGGCCGGCATCGTCGCCGACAGCAACCCGGATTACGAACAGCGGGAATGCGAAGCCAAGAGCGGCGCCCTGTTCGCAGCGGCACGTGAAGCCCTGCGCGTGGCCGGAGAGCCGGGCTTCGGGCAGTGAAGCGGCGGGCGCTCGCCGCGCTTCTTCTTATCCTGTCTGCCTGTTCGTCCAAGGCAAAACAGGAACCGCTGGCGCCTCCGCCTCCACCGCCTTGCGAAGGCGTCAGGTTCGAAGGCGTCGCTCTTACGCATTGCACGGCGGTGCCGGGCCTTCATACCATTCACATCCTGCTCGGGCCGAGAGGAGGTCTCCCTTATCGCAGCCTCTCGCAGCTGGCGGTAAACCGCCCCGCAAAGAGCCATGCGGTTGCCTTCGCGATGAACGGCGGGATGTTTGACGATGCCGGGCGACCGATCGGCTATTACGTCGAGGACGGTAAGCGCCTGCACGCGCTTAACCGGAAGGAAGGCATCGGCAATTTTCATATGCTGCCCAACGGTGTGTTCTACGGCCAAGCCGATGGGCACTGGGCCGTGCGCACTAGTGATGACTTTGCCGAAAGCGTGAACAATCGTCCCGATTTCGGCACTCAGTCCGGCCCCATGCTGGTGATCGCCGGTAAGTTGCATCCGAAGATCGACAGCGATGGCCAATCGCTCAAGCTGCGCAACGGCGTCGGCGTCGATGCGCAGGGCCGCGCGCATTTCGTCATCAGTGACGAGCCGATCTCCTTCGGCAAGCTCGCCCGCTATTTCCGCGACGCGCTGCATTGCCCCAATGCGTTGTTTCTCGACGGCAGCGTATCGTCGCTATGGGACCCCTTGCATGGCCGGGTCGATGGTGGCCCCCCGCTCGGCCCCTTGATCGTTGTTGAGAAAAGCGCGAAAGCGCGCAAATGATCCTCGTCATCGACAATTACGACAGCTTCACCTGGAACCTGGTCCATTATCTTATGGAATTGGGGGCGGACGTTGAAGTCGTGCGCAATGATGCGCTTTCGGCCGGGCAGGCTATTTCAAGCGGCGCACAGGGTTTCCTGATTTCACCGGGCCCCTGTACGCCCAATGAGGCGGGAATAAGCCTCGACTTGGTCGAAGCTGCCGCCAAGGCGGCCAAGCCGCTGCTCGGCGTATGCCTGGGGCACCAGTCGATCGGGCAATATTTCGGCGGCAAGGTGGTGCGCGGTGGGCTGATGCACGGGAAGACTTCGCCGGTGACGCATGACAATACCGGCGTGTTCGAAGGCATCCCCTCCCCCTTTACCGCCACGCGTTATCATTCGCTGATTGTCGAGGACATTCCCGAAACGCTGAAGGTCAATGCCCGTTCGGACGACGGGCATGTGATGGGCTTCCGACATGCGACGCTGCCGATTCACGGCGTCCAGTTCCATCCCGAAAGCATCGCCACCGAGCATGGGCATGCCATGCTGGCGAATTTCCTCAAGCTGTGCGGCATCGACGCGAAACTGCCGGAACGCCTCGGCGCATGACCCTTCCAGACCCGCTTCACCCGATCGGCGAGGCCGAAGCCGAAGCCGCGTTCGGCATGATTCTCGATGCACATGTGCCCGAGAAGGCGATTGCCGCGTTCCTCGTCGCCCTTTCCGACCGAGGGGAGACCGCCAGTGAGATCGCAGGCGCGGCGCGGGCCATGCGCGCGCGGATGATCCCGATCTCCGCGCCCGCCAATGCCATCGACGTTTGCGGCACCGGCGGTGACGGGTATCACACCCTCAACGTCTCCACCGCGGTTTCACTGGTCGTCGCAGCTTGCGGCGTGCCCGTCGCCAAGCATGGCAATCGTGCGGCGAGTTCAAAGGCCGGTGCAGCCGATACACTCGAAGCGCTGGGCCTCGATCTGGACCGAGCGATGGAAACGGCTGAGGAGACGCTGAACGAAATCGGCATCTGCTTCCTTTTCGCTGCGCGCCATCATCCCACGATGGGGCGCTTGATGCCATTACGAAAGTCGCTTGGACGGCGCACGATCTTCAATCTCATGGGACCGCTGGCTAATCCGGCTCAAGTGAAACGCCAGCTCATAGGCATCGCCCGCCCGGCTTATGTTCCAATTTACGCCGAGGCGCTCGCGCGGCTCGGAACCGAGCATTCGCTAGTCGTGTCAGGTGACGAAGGGCTCGATGAGCTCAGTCTCGCCGACGGCAACGAAGCGGCCGACGTGCGGGAGCTGGAGGTCTCCATGGGCCGGGTGTCGCCGCAGGATGCCGGGTTGCCGGTTTCCCCCATAGAGGCGATCCGGGGCGGTGATGCGGCGTTCAACGCGGATGCCCTGCGCCGCCTGCTGATGGGGGAGCGCGGACCTTATCGTGATGCCGTACTGTTTAATGCTGCCGGCGCGTTGATCGTGGCGGGTGAAGTGGAAAGTTGGACCCAAGGCGCGGAGGAAGCCCAGGAGGCCATCGACAAGGGACTTGCAAAGGCTCTGTTGGACTGCTGGATCGCAGCGACCCGAAGATAACGATGCCTCTCGACTTGGTCGTAGGCTGAGAATAAGGCGCAGAAATGTCCAACAAGCTGACCGAAATCTGCGAAACCAAGCGCCGGGAAGTGAACGAGCGCAAGGGCGTTGCAACGGTAGGCACTCTCGATGCGCATGCCAGCCACCAAACCGCGCCTCGAGGTTTTGAGGCAGCGCTGCGCCGCAAGGCAGCCGACGGCTTTGCGCTGATTGCAGAAATCAAAAAGGCAAGCCCATCCAAAGGATTGATTCGTCCTGACTTTCATCCTGCAGAACATGCCATCGCTTACGAGAAAGGCGGCGCCGCCTGCCTTTCGATCCTGACTGACGCACCCTATTTCCAGGGGCACGAGGATTATCTGATGGCGGCGCGGCAGGCGGCGTCACTGCCGGTGATCCGCAAGGACTTCATGATCGATCCCTGGCAAGTGGCGGAAGCCCGCGCGATCGGAGCCGACGCGATCCTGATTATCGTCGCCGCGCTGGACGATGTGGTGATGGCGGAAATCGAGGCGGCCGCGCTCGAACGCGGCTTGGATTGTTTGGTCGAAGTCCACGACGAAGCCGAGATGGAGCGCGCCTTGCGCCTCAAGTCGCGCCTGATCGGCGTGAACAACCGTGATCTGAAGCGCTTCATCACTGACCTTTCAGTGACGGAACGGCTGGCGCCATTGGTTCCCCGGGATGGGCTGTTGGTCAGTGAGAGCGGGATCAACACGCATGCCGACCTCCAACGATTGTCAGGTTGCGGCGTCCGCACGTTCCTGGTGGGCGAAAGCCTGATGCGGCAAGCCGATGTTGAAGCGGCGACCCGGGCCCTGCTGGAAGGCTAGTCGCTCATCATATCGAGGGCCGCAAAGGTACCCGACCTGAGGGGGCGGTCCTGAAAACTGCGTTCCTGCTCTGTCCTACACTTGCAAAATCTGCCATCGCACGGCGATGACCTTTGGCCCGTCTTCCGATAACCAGGCGCAATTCCTGTTCGCCGGACGGCTCCGGAGTTTTTGCTCGGGACCGTGTCAACTGTGTCAACCTGTTCGCAATTTCGAAGGTTAGCATGAGCAAGTCCCTCACTCATATCGATTCGGACGGAAGCGCCCGCATGGTCGACATCGGCGGCAAAGCGGAAACGCCGCGCGTGGCGGTGGCGTCCGGCCGTATCACCATGACGACCGAAGCCCTGGCCACCGTGCGCGCCGGGAATGCGCCCAAGGGAGACGTGCTGGGCACCGCGCGGGTCGCCGGGATCATGGCGGCGAAGAAGACCGCCGATCTCATCCCGATGTGCCACCCCCTCACGATCGACGCCGTGAATATCGATTTCACGTTCGAGGACACAGCGATCCACGTCACGGCCATGGTATCCCTTACCGGCAAAACTGGCGTTGAAATGGAAGCAATTATAGCAGCTTCCATAGCACTCTTGACAATTTACGACATGACTAAAGCGCTGGATAAGAGCATGATCATCGGCGGAATCCGGCTGATCGAGAAGCGCGGCGGCAAATCGGGTCATTGGCGCGCGGAAGGCACGGAATGATGAACAATGTCCCACCCATGCCGCTGGAGGAAGCGCAGGCCCGGTTGCTTGCGCTTGTCGAACCTCTTCCCATGGAACACGTCGACGTCGAAGGCGCGATCGGTCGCTATCTTGCCGAAGCGGTCCAGGCCCGGCGCACGCATCCATCCGCCGACCTTTCCGCGATGGACGGTTATGCCGTGACAGATGCTAATCTTTCCGGCCCATGGCGCGTGGTGGGAGAAAGCGCGGCGGGACATCCTTTTTCGGGAACGGTCGGCCCTGGCGAAGCGGTGAGGATATCGACCGGCGCCGTTCTTCCGGCGGGGGCGAAGGCGGTGATCCTGCAGGAAGACGTCGCGTGCGCTAACCAGCAAGTGACACTGACGGGCGAAGCGCCCGAACCGTTCCACAAGCACATCCGCGCCTGCGGCCTGGATTTTTGCCAGGGCGATGAGGTCATGGCGGCCGGCATTCGCATCGGTCCCGCCCAGGCGGCGCTGGCCATCGCTGCCGGCCACAAGCACTTGCCGGTCAGCCGCCGCCCGCGCGTCGCGGTGATCGATAGCGGCGACGAACTCGTGAGGGATCCGGAAACCTGTCAGCCACACCAGATCCCCGCCAGTAATGGCGCCATGCTGATGACCATGGCCCACGCCCTCCCGGTCGAGGCCGAGCGCGTGGGCCCGGTAATCGACACGACCGAGGCTCTGATCGGCGCGTTTGAAACCGTTCCCATGGCCGATGTGATCGTGACCAGCGGAGGCGCTTCTGTCGGCGATCACGATCTCGTTCGTCCCGCGCTGGAGGCATGGGGGGCGACGCTGGATTTCTGGCGAGTGGGGATCAAGCCCGGCAAGCCGATCCTCGTCGCAAGCCGCGCCTGCGGAACGGGTCGACAACTCATCGTCGGCCTTCCTGGCAACCCAGTATCGAGTTTCGTCACCGGCTATCACTTCCTGCTTCCTTTGCTGCGCAAGCTGCTCGGCGCGCGAGACCCTTTGCCGCTGCGATTTCCAGCGCGGCTTGGTGTTCCCTTGCGCGCGCACGGCGGCCGACGCGAATTTCTGCGCGCGTCGTGGGACGGGCATAGGGTCGTTCCTCAAGCGACACAGGATAGCGGCGCGCTCGCCGCTTTAGCCGCCAGCAATGTCTTGATCGACCGGCCTGCATTTGCACCTGCGGCGGCCGAGGGGGAGGAAGTGCTGGTATACCTGCTCCAGAATGGCGGTATTGCTTGACGTTCCGAATTTTGTTGCTTAATTGTTCCCTCAATGTTCGCGGATAGAACATCTTTCGGCGAATGTCAGGCAAGAGGCAGCGACCATGTTGACGCGCAAACAGCACGAATTGCTACGGTTCATCCAGATCCGGCTGGAGGAAAGCGGTATTTCTCCCAGCTTTGAAGAGATGAAGGAAGCGCTTGATCTCAAATCGAAATCCGGCGTTCATCGCCTGATTTCCGCGCTGGAGGAACGCGGATTCATCCGCCGCCTGCCCAATCGCGCTCGCGCACTGGAAGTCCTGCGTCAGCCTGAGGACGCTACCAGCAAACCGGCTCGTCCTGCCCCAGCCAACAGTAATGAAACGCTTCCCTCGCTCGCCGCGCCGCGCTACGCGCCCAAGCCGGCGAACGATGTCATCGAAATTCCGCTGCATGGACGAATCGCGGCCGGTGTGCCGATAGAGGCGTTGGAAGGGCAATCGACTCTGCCGGTTCCCGCGGCGCTGCTCGGTTCGGGAGAGCACTATGCGCTTGAAGTTTCGGGCGATTCGATGATCGAGGCCGGTATTCTCGACGGTGACTTCGCCTTGGTGAAGCGCACGGACACGGCCCACGATGGTGAAATCGTAGTCGCCCTGGTGCGCGGCGAGGAAGCGACGCTGAAATACCTGCGGCGTGAGAACGGAATGATCCGCCTCGATCCCGCCAATTCCGCTTACGAACCGCAGATCTACAGGTCAGACGAAGTAGAGGTGCAGGGCAAGCTGGCGGGTTTGCTGCGGCGGTATCACTGAAGCCGCCGCGGTGATCGACCGCGATCGGTGGGTCGGGCAGATCGCCACCAGCCGTGCAAGCCTTCTCCTTCGGCAACGGTGGTGATTTGGCGTGTCGCAAGATTTATGGCCAGTCCGCCGCTATGGCTCAGCCGCGCGCGATCGGCCTTGAGCCATCGGGGCCGGCAGGCGTGAGGCAGCCAACGATCGGCGACGACGATGTCAGCTTTGTCACAGGCGGCGGCGAGAGCGCGTTGGGGCACGGCATCGCGTCCTTGCGACACCAACAGGAACCAGGTTCGAAGTCCACGCCGCACCGGCACGGAGCAGAAATCGCGGTTACATTGGGCGCCGGGCCATTGCCTGATGGAAACCGGCTCCCCTGCCATACCGGCCAGCTCCATCAGGTTCTCACGCACGTAGTCGCTTCGGCCTTCGCGCAGAACGAAAAGCCGGTTGCCGTCTTCGTCGACAATGCCGACGTGCCGCCCGTCGCCGGTGACGAGCACGTCCGGCGGCGTCAGAGTCGCCAACAGCAACGCGCCTAAAGCGGCCGGAACAAGACCGAGGAGGCGCACCGGACCATGCCACAGCGCCAACCACAATGCGCCTGAGATGAACAGGAAGAAGGCGCCTGCCCCCATCGCCGGCAATACCGTCACCGCTCCTGGCCGCGAGGCGAACCAGTGAGCAAGCCCGATCAGCAGATCGATGGTCCGGGCAGCCAGCCACCACGCCGGCCAGCCGGCCCCCAGCAGGTCGAGCACGAGCGCGCCGGCGACCAGTGGCATGACCGCAAAGGTCGTCAGCGGAATCGCCACGACGTTGGCCAGCGCGCCATACATTCCCGCGCGGTGGAAATGATAAAAGCCAATCGGCATGAGAACGAGATCGATCACAACGCCAGTCAGCAGGAGCATGCCCAGATGGCGAAGGCCCCTCGCCACGATCCCCTCCTCACGAGGAGCGAGAAAGCGGCGGACGGGCGCAGCGGTGCTTAGCGAGATAATCGCCAGAACGGCGCCGAAGCTCATCTGGAAGCTTGGTCCCACGACGGCCTCTGGAGAGATCAGGAGCACACAGAAAGCGGCGGTCGCAAGCATGCGCAGCGACAAAGGCTCGCGTCCCAGGACCAGGGCCGCCAGCACCAGTAACGCCGCTATGCAGGAACGCACGGTCGGAACCTCCGCGCCGGTGAGCAAGGTATAGCCCATACCGGCCAGTGCCCCCGCCCCAGCCGCGACAACCGGCAATCGCAGGCGCAGCGCCAGCCAGGGAAAAAGCGCGAGGATCCGCAGAGTCAGCAGATAGATCGCCCCGATAACTGCGCTGACGTGCAGTCCGCTGATTGAAAGCAGATGCGCAAGGCCCGCGTCGCGCATCGCCTGTGCATCGGTCTCCGCAATTCCTCCCCGGTCTCCGGTTGCGAAGGCCGCTGCTATTCCCGCCTCTCCAGCGCCAAGTCGCGATCGTATGTAATGCGACAGGCCCGTTCGCAGCACTGTCAGCCAGTCAGCACCAGCACCTGGTTCGATCACGGCTATTGGACCAAGCATGGTTCCGGTCGCCGCTATGCCCGAAAACCATGCGGTGCGAGCGAAATTATAAGCTCCAGGCAACATCGGCGGCGCGGGGGGCATGAGTCGCGCCTTGAAGCGGATCACCGCGCCGGGCACTGCACCCTCCACGCTTTCTCCCTCGGGCGCCTTGACCCGAACGCGAACAGGCCGCCCGCTTTCCGGCTCGCGCAGAGCAAGAACAAGCCGGTCCTGCCCGAGCGCGGGCCGCTCCTCGCGCTGAAGCACCCGGGCGGTAAAAGTTCCCACCATCGGCTTGGGCAACGGCGGCTCACCGATCAGACCGGAGCGCGCCCAGATCGTCAGGCAGCCCACCAGAAGCAACAACGGGACC
>NZ_DAIMZT010000044.1:0-25622 GCF_036733805.1 Novosphingobium sp.
ACGCGCACGATGTCCGCCTGCACTGCCTCATCGATGGTCACGCCCTGAACCCGCGCGCGAATGCTCATGGGGCAGGCACGGCGCAGCGGCAGATAACTGGAATGCATCTCCGCCACCATGGATCGCGCCATCGCTCGCGCGTCGTCGGCCTTGGGCCAGAAGCGGTCCCGGCCGACCTTGTCGGCAAGGTATTCGATAATCGCCGCGCTATCCCACACCACGGCCTCGCCGTCCCACAGGATCGGCACTTTGCCCTGGCTGGGAGCGAGCTCGTCGGAGCTTTTCTTGAAATGCTCCCAGTCGTCCCCGTAAAGCGGGACGGTAATCTCATCGAAATGCAGGCCGGACTGCTTGCAGGCCAGCCAGCCGCGCAGTGACCAACTGGAATAGTTCTTGTTGCCGACAATCAGCTTCACGGGGGGCACGTTCCCTTTGGCGTCACAGGGGACCTAAGACCTAAGCCGCCGCCTGTCGAGCCGCAAAGGACAAATCAGAGCAGGCGCGTGATTTCATAGAACAAGGCGCCGACGGCGGCGCTCGCCGGAATGGTGATGAACCAGGCCACGATCACCCGGCTTGCCACGCTCCACCGCACCGCGCTGGCACGGCGGGCTGCGCCCGTGCCGACCACGGCGCCGGTGATGACGTGCGTTGTCGAAACCGGAATGCCCAGAGCGCTGGCGCCGAAGACCACGATCGAACCTGCGCCAGACGCGCAGAAGCCGGAATGGTGATTGAGCTTGGTCAGCTTGGATCCCATTGTCCTGATGATTTTCCAGCCGCCTGAAAGCGTACCCAGCGCCATGGCCGTATAGCACGACAGCACGACCCATTCGGGGACATGAAAGCCACCGGAAAGATGCCCGGTCGAATAAAGAAGCACGGCAATGAGGCCCATCGTCTTTTGCGCATCGTTGCCCCCGTGGCTGATCGAGTAAGCCGCGCTGGACAACAAGTGGAGCCCCTTGAACGTGCCATTGGCGGCCCGCGGGGCCGCTCCCTTGAACAGCCAGCTCGTAATCAACATGGCCACCATCGCGATCACGAAGCCGATCAGGGGCGAAGCCACAATGGCTACCACCGTTTTGGTCGTGCCATCGGCTTCGACAATGCCGAAACCGCCATGAGCCACGCCGGCTCCCAGCAAACCGCCGATCAACGCATGGCTGGAACTGGATGGAATGCCTTTCACCCAGGTAACGACATTCCAGAACATCGCACCCACCAACGCTCCGAACACCACGGCGGGCGTCACGGCATCCTTGTCGATTATGCCCTTGCCCACCGTCTCGGCGACATGCAGGCCCACGAACCAATAGGCAGCAAAGTTGCCCACCGCGGCAAAAGCCACCGCCATGACCGGCGAAAGCAGGCGCGTCGATACCACGGTGGCGATGGCATTGGCGGCGTCGTGCAGGCCGTTCAGAAAGTCGAACGCCAGTCCCATAACGACAAGGCCGATCAGCAGCGGCAACGCAAGGCTGTGATCCATGATGTTCGCGTTCCGCTCAGGCGTGATCGATCACGAGACCGTCAATCTCGTTCGCCAAGTCCTCGAAACGGTCCACCACCCGTTCAAGTCGCTTGAACATCTCCTGACGGACAACGAAGTGAAGTGGGTCCTTGCCCGCGCTCGCCTTGAATACCCGCTTGAGGCCGGCGGCGTGAATCTCGTCAGCGTGTCCTTCCATGCGGACAAGGCGTTCGGTCAATTCATGCAGGCGATGGCCATTGTCAGCAACCTTGCGAAGCAAGGGCATGATTTCAGCCGTCAGGCGCGCCGCATCGACGATGATCGCGGCCATGTCCCGCATCTCGGGCTCGAAATCTACGACGTCATAGAGATCAGCGGCACCGGCGGTCTGGTGCATCTCGTCGATGGCGTCATCCATGGCCGTAATCAGACTGGTGATGGATGACCGGTCGAAGGGCGTCAGAAAAGTGCGTCGCACCGTTTGCAGCACTTCGCGCGTAATATCATCGGCGTCGTGCTCGCGCTCCTCGATCTCGCGGATATGTTGCGCGCGACCTGCGCCGCCCTGGGCCAGCCGAGCCAGCGCGTCCGCTCCGGCCACAAGCGTCGCGGCCTGCCGTTCGAACAAGTCGAAGAAATTGCCCTGCTGCGGCAGCAGTTTCTGGAACCACGCGAACATTGTATTGACCCCCGTCTTCTCGGCCATCCGATCAGCCACCGCACCGATCAGGCGGGTAGAGTTGGTCGCGGCACGAAACTCGCGCGCGCCGAAGCTGCGGATAAGCGCGCGAAGATCCTCCTCGTCAACCGCCTCCGCCGCCTCCATAAGCGAAAACCAGCATCGCTCGCGCTGGTGCTGTTCATCCCAAGCCTCCAGCTCTTCAGTCACCGCCAAGGGAAATACGTCCACATCCACCCAGACTGACGCGCCCGAACTGCGGCGCTTGCGATAACGATAGGAGCCGAGTGGCGTCGGGCACGCGGCCCCGCGCACGCCCGCTTCCTCCTCCGCCTCGATCGCAGCTGCCGCATGCGGCGGCATGTCTTTCATCACGCCGCCTTTGGGGATGACCCAACGTCGCGTCTGTCGCGAGGTAATAAGCAGAATCTGAATGGGCGCATCAACGGCAGCGCCAAGGGTCCGATACGGAAGAACGGCAATCTGGCGCATCAGCGAGACCTCCTCCTTCCCGGCGCATCCAGGCCGCCATTATTCAAGCCGCGTTTGTCATGCAATCGTCACAATCACGAAGTTGTGCGGATTTCCCGAGAAAACCTTCGTGGTAATCAAAGTTCCGCGTCGCCAAGCACGGCGCCGCGAAGCTCTTCTATACCCATTCCCTTTTCCGAACTCGTGACAAGCACCTCCGGAAAGGCCGCAGAATGTTTCCTAGCTTCGGCAATGGCGGCGGCGTGCACCGCCGCCAGTTCGCTTGCCTTGATCTTGTCTGCCTTGGTCAGGATAATACGATAACCCACGGCCGCCTCGTCGAGCATTTTCATCATTTCGGCGTCGACCGCTTTAATCCCATGGCGGCTATCAACCAGCAGCAGGGTGCGCTTGAGCACCACGCGCCCACGCAAGTAATCGCGCACCAGCCTTCGCCATTTTTCGACCACCGCCGGGGGAGCCTTGGCGAAGCCATACCCCGGCATGTCGACAAGCCGGAATTGCAACGGATCGCCCACGTCGAAAAAATTGAGTTCCTGCGTTCGGCCTGGCGTCACGGACGTGCGCGCGATCGCCTTCCTTCCCGTCAATGCATTGAGCAGAGAGGACTTGCCGACGTTGGAGCGTCCGCAGAAGGCGATTTCGGGCGCTTCCGGGTCGGGCAGAAACTTGAGTGCAGGCGCGCTCCTGAGGAACGCGATCGGACCCGAAAAGAGCTTGCGCGCTCGCTCCGCAAGGTCCGCCTCCATCCCCTCGTTCATCAGCGAGCCCCCGCGAAGGACTTCACTTTCCGGCCCTGGCGGTGGTGCGCGCCTTGTCCTGCGCGTCCTTTTCCACTTGCGCCTTCAATTGCGGGTGACGGCTATAAAGATACTTCTGCTGCGCGATGGTCAAAATGTTCGAGGTGATCCAGTACACCAGCAGGCCCGAGGCGAAAGGCGCCATCACGAACATCATGAACCAGGGCATCAGGGCGAATATCTGCTGCTGTGTCGGGTCCATCTGTTGCGGATTGAGCCGGAACTGGAAGAACATCGTCACGCCCAGCAACAGCGCCAATAGTCCTATGCCCAGGAAACCCGGCGGGTCGAACGGCAGCAGGCCGAAAAGATTGAGGATGTGCAGCGGATCGGGTGCGGAGAGGTCCTTGATCCACAGCACGAACGGCTGATGGCGCATCTCGATCGCCAGGTTCAGCACTTTGTAGAGCGCGAAAAACACCGGGATCTGGAGAAACATCGGGAGGCAGCCGGCAAGCGGGTTCACGCCTTCCTTCTTGTAAAGCTCCATGATCTCCTTCTGCTGCTTCTCCCTATCGTCTTTGTACCGATCCTGGATCGCCTTCATCTTCGGCTGAATCGCGCGCATGGCCGCCATCGAGGCGAACTGCCGCTGCGCGACTGGGAACATGATCCCGCGCACGATGACTGTCAGCAGAATGATCGCGACACCGAAGTTACCGACCAGCTTGAACAGCGACGTAAGCAGCCAGAAGATCGGTTTTTCGAACCAGCGGAACCAACCCCAGTCGATGGCGAGGCCGAAGTTGGCGACGCCTTGGCGCTCGTAAGCGTCCAGCACTCCGTGTTCCTTGGCGCCGGCAAAGAGCTTCGTCTCCCGCGACACCGTTTGTCCGGGCTGAATCATTGACTGGTCGTAGACGGCGTCAGCGCGGAAGATATGGTCTCCCATCGAGCGGAAGCTGCCGTGCGCTTTGCCCCCCACCGGGATTACCGCGGACATCCAATAGACGTCGGTGAACCCGATCCAGTCAGTATTGCCCGTTTGCTCCTGCGTTCCCACCTTTACGACATCATCGTACTTCGGGCCGAATGCCACCGATCCATCGAAAGCGCCGATGCCGCCGGTACGAAGCGTCCAGGCATATGCCGCAGCAGTCTCATCCGTGCGGTTCACCAAGGCAAACGGCTGCACGGTAACCGGTATCGCCCCCTTGTTCGAAACCCGCTGGTCTGCGGTAATCATGTAATCATTGTCGACCTTGAGCGTCAGCGCGAAGACCTGTCCCTGGCCATTGTCCCACGTCAGAGTGACGGGTGTGGATGGAGTCAGCTTCGCGCCCGCAGGCGCCGTCCAGACCGTGCTCGAATTGGGTGTCGCAACGCCTTGCCCCACCCATCCGAACTGCGCGAACTGCTGCGCTGGCGTTCCCGCCGGCGAGAACATGCGGACCGGGCCGGAATCCTTTTTCACAGTTTCTCGGTGACGGTTAAGCACCAGATCGTCCAGCAACGCGCCGGTCAGATTGATCGATCCCGAAACACCCGGCGCCGCGATCGGCAACCGGCCGCCATGGCCCAGCGCAGTTTGCAGGTCCTGTTTCTCAAGCGCGATCTCGGCGGCATCGCGCAGTCCCCCTTCGCGGGTCGGCTTGATCCTGCTGGCGCTGTCCTGTGGCTGAACAACCTGTTCCACTTTCGGGGGCGCTTTAGGCTGCGGGTAGAAATAGTTGACCCCCGCTTCCCATCCGAAGAGGATCAAGGCGGTCAGCACGACTGCCAGGATGATGTTGCGCTGGTTATCCACGAGGGCCTTTTCCTGTCGTATTCCCGTTAGCCGCGATGCTTGCCATCGCCAGCTTCTCGTCAATCGTTCTATTCAGTCCGGAACCGGGTCATGACCGTGCCCGCCCCACGGCTGGCAGCGCAATAGACGCCATATCGCCAAGCATCCACCCTTAATCGCACCATGCTTTCGCACTGCCTCAATCGCATATTGGGAGCACGACGGCGTGTAGCGGCAGGTCGGCGGCAGGATGCGTGAAGGACCAAGCTGCCATGCCCGCGCAACACCGATCAGGAACAGCCCCGGCAGCGAAAGGACAAAGGCAAGCGCACGCTTCATCGGCGCCGCTTTGCCGAAAGGCTTTTTCGACGCGCCGGATCACCCTTGCCCTCCCGCGCACGCGCAAGGGCTGCTACAAGCTCTTCTCGCAGCAAGGCGAAATCGCGCTCCACGCCGTTTTCCCGCCCGATCAGGACGTGATCGGTATCAGCCAGCCCATGATCGGGCAGCACTTCGCGCAACAGGGCTCGAAAGCGCCGCTTCATGCGATTGCGCACAACCGCGTTGCCGATCTTCTTAGTGACGGTGATCCCTGCCCGCCGCCCCTGCCCGCCATTGGCATTGGCCAGCAACACGAAGCCCGGCCGCGCGACTCGCAAGCCGCGATTAGCGGCCAGGAAGTCGGACCGTCGAGTTATGGTCGCATAAGGGGTGGTCATCACGAACGTTTTACAGCGAACGCCCGAAACGCGTTACCGATTCGCGCTTAAACAGCATCGGCCCGTATCTCCAACCGGCCTCCTGATTGAAGGAGGCCGGTTGGAGATACGGGCCGATACGATCCAGCCGAGGCTGGAGGATCAGGCCGAAAGCTTCTTGCGGCCGCGAGCGCGGCGAGCGCGAAGCACCTTGCGACCGCCAACGGTCGCAGTGCGGGCGCGAAAGCCGTGGCGGCGAGCGCGGACAAGGCGGCTGGGCTGGAAAGTGCGCTTCATGTCAGTCCTCGAAATTCCACACTTGAAAAACATGGCCCCCGAAGGACCGAACAAAAAGGGCCGCCCGCGAACAAGCGACCGATCACAGACGGGCGCCGTTACTGGAGGGCGGCGCGAGAGTCAAGGCGACCGCTTGCGGCGGCGCGCTCGCCGGCGCATTCGGATCAAGATCGACCCACAGTCCCATCGTACCGGTGCCGAACCATTTGGCCGAATCGAACGGCGCCGAATTGGTCATGGCATAGAATGCCTCGGCCTCGATCGGGCTCATGCCCATCTCCTGATAGTAATGGAGGTATCGCCGGTTTTCTGGAGCGCTCGCTGCGTAATCCGAAGCCTCACGGCCGCCATCGTCCTGCCAGGAATGCACCGCGAACTCCGCGCCAGGATCGGCGAAGCGATGCGCGCCGGCCAGAAACAGTTCTACTCCGCCGGAACGGACGGAACCGCCTTCGGGAACATGCGTGGAAATTCCCTGCTGGCGTATCATCCTGCCCAGCGCGAGGTTGGCGAGATCATCCTCCGTGCCGGGGCATTCGATCATGTCGATTACCGCGATGCCGGGGTGATCGCGCAGCATAGCTGCGAACTGGCCAGGACTGCGGCCGTCCGTGACGTCAATCAAGGCCGCGCGGCGCTCATCAAGCACGCGAAAGGGTCCATAGCTCGCAATTCCTTGAGGTCTTGGAGCCGCGGCAGATGAGACCCAGCGCGTGGGCAGGTTGCGCTCGCCTCCCACGGGGGCGGGATTTGCGTCAAGGTCAACCGCTTCATAAGCGATGCTTTGCGCCGCCGACGGCAGCGGAGCCAGCAGACCGAAGAGCACTAGGAATGCAGGAAAGGCGCGCATGGCCGAAACGATGCGGGCGCTGCCTTACTCACAGGATGAGGAATGGGGTTAAAACCTTGTAAGTCATGATTTTTGCATCCCCGCCATTCCGACAATGCGGTAGAGAGCGGCTCTGAATCGCAGAAATGAAAGAGGTTGTGCGTGGTCGCGCTGATTTCGACCGTGGCCTATCTCGGGCTTGAAGCGCGGGCGGTCGAAGTGCAGTGTCAAATCGCCCCCGGGATGCCCGCGTTCGCCCTCGTCGGGCTGCCGGACAAGGCCGTGGGCGAAAGCCGCCAGCGCGTCAGCGCGGCGCTTACCGCCATGGGCCTTGCCCTGCCACCCAAGCGGATCACCATCAACCTCTCCCCGGCCGACCTCCCGAAGGAAGGATCGCATTACGATCTGCCGGTAGCGCTCGCGCTCCTTGCCGCCATGGGAGTCGTCGATGCCGAACAGATGGCGGACTTCGTGGCGGTGGGCGAACTAGCGCTGGACGGGCGGGTCATCCCCTCCCCCGGCGTGCTGCTGGCCGCACTTCACGCCAGCGCGATGGAGAAGGGCTTGATCTGCCCGGCAGCGCAAGGTTCGGAAGCGAGCTGGGTAAGCGGGGGGACCAGCGGCGTGCCGGTGATCGCGGCGCCAAACCTCATCAGCCTGCTCAATCATCTGAAAGGCACGCAAGTGCTGCCCCAGCCCGAAGTCGGCCGCGTCGATCCGCCCGAGCCAGGCCCCGACCTCAAGCAAGTGAAGGGGCAGGAAACGGCCAGGCGCGCGCTGGAAATCGCGGCAGCGGGCGCGCATAATCTGCTCATGGTCGGCCCGCCCGGCGCAGGCAAGTCGCTGCTCGCCAGTTGTCTGCCTGGCGTGCTGCCGGAACTCACCCCAGCCGAAGCACTGGAAGTCTCGATGGTCGCCTCCGTGGCCGGCACGCTGGAAAACGGTCGCATCAGCCGCGCCCGCCCATATCGTGCCCCGCACCACTCCGCTTCCATCGCCGCGCTGACGGGCGGGGGTCTCAAAGTGCGGCCCGGCGAAGTCTCGATGGCGCACTTGGGCGTGCTGTTCCTGGATGAGTTGCCCGAGTTCCAGCGCCAGGCGCTGGACTCTCTGCGTCAGCCGCTGGAAACCGGCGAGGTAACGGTCGCGCGCGCCAATGCCCACGTCACTTATCCGGCAAGGGTACAGATGATCGCGGCCATGAACCCCTGCCGCTGCGGCCACCTGGGCGACCCCGCGCTCGGCTGCTCGCGCGCACCCAAATGCGCCGCCGACTACCAGAGCAAGGTGTCCGGTCCGCTGCTGGACCGGATCGACCTGCACGTGGAGGTAGACCCGGTGCGCGCCGCCGACCTCGCCCTGCCCCCGCCGGTCGAGGGCAGCGCCGAAGTCAGCGTTCGAGTGGCGCGGACGCGGCAAATCCAAACCGCCCGCCTCGAAGGAACCCAGCTACGCACCAACGCCGAACTGGACGGCGATCTGCTGGAACAGCACGCCACGCCGGATGAAGCCGGTCGCAAACTGCTGATGCAGGCAGCGGAAGCGATGCGGCTATCGGCGCGAGGATATACGCGGATATTGAGGGTGGCTCGCACCATCGCTGACTTGGGCGGCGCGCAAAACGTGGGGCGCATCCACGTGGCCGAAGCGCTCAGCTACCGCAGGCGACCGCCGAGGGCGTGATTAAGCGCACTGTCACTGTTATCGACCGCTTGAAGGTATTCAACGGCGACGGAGCCGTTGCGCCACAAAAACTAGGCGGCGTGGACAAATTTAAGCCAATATCTGGTGGTGGCGATATGGACCATGCCGAGGAAGCTGTTGGCCAGTTGGTCGTATCGGGTGGCGATGGCGCGGTTGACCTTGAGGTGGCCGTACATGCGCTCGATCCGGTTGCGCTGCTTGTAGAGCGCCCGGTCATGCTCGATCTTCACGCGGCGGTTTGATCGACCGGGAATGACAGCCTCGATCTCCCGCGCGGCAAGATTGGAGGCGATGCGGACACACATCTTCGAGCGCGACGACGCTTCCATCCTCGCGCCTGTACAGCACCACCGGCTCTTCGCAGATCGTCCGAGCCAACAACGCCCGGCCCACGTCACGCGCCCACGCCGCGACATGCCACTGATTGATCGCGTATTTTCCCCATGTGGCCTCTCCTAAAGCTTCATGATCGACCTTCGGCCCCCTCGGAAATCCGGTCAGTGCGCAATGCAGATCGACTTGGTGTCGAGAAACGCATCGAGCCAGTTCACGCCGAATTCGCTGCCAAGACCCGATTGCTTGTAACCGCCAAATGGCGTGACGGGATCGATCTGGAGATGGGTATTGACCCAGACCACCCCTGCCTCGATGCGCCGCATCAGGTTCATCGCGCTGTTTAGGTCACGAGTCCAAAGGCTCGCGACAAGGCCCAGATCACTGGCATTAGCCCGCGCGAGGGCATCTTCGGCATCGGCGACACGCGTTATGCCGAGTATCGGACCGAAAACTTCCTCGCGGAACAGCCTCAGCCGCTCATCCGGATTGAGGACCAGTGCCGGCCTTGCGAAATATCCCTCTTCCGGTATGTCGACGCCAAGCCGCACATCACTGTTCGTTCGGGCGTCATCGAGATAGGCGCGAACTTTTGCCTGATGGGCGGCCGATGCAAGGGGGGTGAGCTGGGCCGCCGGATCGAGCCCTGCGCCCACGTTCATGTCGCCGATCGCGGCTTCCAGACCGGCCACGAGATCATCGAAAATCGGCGCCTCTACGTAAACGCGCGAAGCGGCGGCGCAGATTTGGCCACCATTCAGAAAGCCCGCCGCTAGGAGGCCGGGAATCACAACGCCAAGGTCCGCGTCAGCGAGAACGATTGCCGGATTCTTTCCACCAAGTTCAAGAGTGACGCGCTTCATGCCGTCCATCGCGGCACGACCGATCGCCTTGCCCGTGGCTGTCGAGCCGGTGAAAGCGATTTTGGCGACAAACGGATGCGAGACGAGCGCCCGGCCGCAACCCGCCCCGCGTCCGGTCACTACGTTGAATACGCCGGCAGGCAAACCAGCTTCGACCGCAAGTTCAGCGAGCCTGAGTGCCGTCAGCGGCGTCACCTCGGACGGTTTGAGGACGACGGAGCAGCCCGCCGCCAGCGCCGGCATAATCTTCCACACGGCAATCAATATCGGAAAGTTCCAAGGGGCAATTGCCGCGACCACGCCGATCGCCTCTCGCCGAGTATAGGCGGTCCAGCGCCGCGGACCGCCCGGCAGTGAGACATCCATGGTCTGGCCCGTGATCTTGGTCGACAGGCCGGCGGCGAACCGCATCCATTCGACCGCGCCAGGAACCTCCACCATACGGGCGATGTTGATCGATTTGCCCTGTTCGAGCGTTTCCAGTTGCGCCAGTTCATCCACCGCATGCTCGACCAGGTCGGCGAAACGCAGGAGCACCCGTTCCCGATCGGCGGGGCGCATATCGCGCCAACGCCCATCCTCGAATGCGACCCGGGCCGAACGCACGGCGCGATCCACCGTCGCATCGTCCGAATCGGACGCCAGCGCGATCACGCGTCCTGTCGCGGGATCATGAACGGGAAGCGTGGCGCCGGTCGTTGCAACGCGCTTCGCGTCGATGAAAACGGTGGGATCGGCCGAAAGGACCGCACGAACCGCAGGCCGAATTTCGAAAGGATTGTCAAGGATCAAGGGTTCAGCTCCGAATTAATGATTGCCAAGAATTGCATCGACCGCCTTCTCAGCGACTGCGATGACTGGCGCGTTCGTGTTACCGCTGGTGATGGCCGGGAAGATGGAACTGTCTATGACGCGCAACCCATCGAACCCGTGGACGCGCAGTGACGGCGCGACGACGGATGTCACCGGATCCGGACCCATTCGGCAGGTCCCGACGGGGTGATAGACCGTCTTGCACGCCTTCCGGATCCAGGTTTCCAGCTTACCGGCGTCATAGTAGGCGGTCTCGTCCGCAGCGAACGAGGAAGGAACCGGCGAAAATACTTCGTCTATGACCGCCCGCAACGACGGCGCATTGGTGATCTCAAGGGCGGCCCGGACCGCCCTGATCTGTCCGTCAATATCATCGGGATGGCCCAGATGGTTGCCATGAATCCGCACCATCGCCTCAGGATCGGCGCTTGCCAGCGTAACGCGGCCGCGCGCCTTTGGTCGAAGATGCCCCACCTTCAGCGTCAAGCCGTGAGTATAGCCATCGGTAATGCCGGTTGGGTCGTCCCAGCGGTCGAAAAGCGGTACGAAATGTATCTGTACGTCGGGTCGTCCCGCGCCGGTGGTGTCGATGAAAGCCCCGGCTTCGAGGAGATTTGAAGCGGCCATGCCCGACCGGAATGCCATCCACTGAATACCCGTCATCAGTGTCTTCAGGCCGCGTATGTGCCCATCGAGCGACAGGCCGGTCTTCGTCGATGCGCTGACCGACAAATGCAGGTGATCCTGATAATTATGCCCGACGGGCAGGTCGCCCTTCTGCTCGATCCCATGCCGGGCGAGTTCGTCCGCAGGCCCAATCCCGGACAGGAGCAGAATCTTGGGGCTGCCGATCGCGCCGGCAGCCAGGATCACCTCACTGCCGACCCGAACCCGGCTGATTCTGCCCCCTTTGCCGGCATATTCGACGGCCACCGCGCGTCTGTTCTCGACAACGACGCGATGGACAAGCGCGTCGGTCCGGATTTGCAGTCGCGGGTTGGCACGCACGGCGGGTAAATAGGCTCGCGCCACGCTAGCGCGTTCGCCTCCCCGCGTCGTGGTCTGATACCAGCCAACCCCCAGTTGCGATGCGCCGTTGAAGTCGTGCGTATATGGAAGGCCCGTTTCCTGGGCGGCCCGAATGAAAGCCCCGGACAAGGGATAGCGATACCGGGTATCGCTCACCGATAAGGGACCGGTCGTCCCGTGATAGATATCCGAAAGTGTCTCGTTCGCCTCGGCGCAGCGAAAATAAGGCAGCAGGTCATCATAGCCCCAGCCATGGCAGCCATACACGTCCCGCCAATCGTCGAAATCTTCGCGCTGACCACGAATGTAGATCATGCCATTGACCGATGAGCTTCCGCCGAGCACCCGGCCCTGGGCCACGGTCATGCGGCGATTCCCCGTCGCTGGATCAGCCTCGGTTTCATAAGGCCAGGTCCTCGTCGCGAGGACCTTGGGCGTGCCGGCCGGCATTCGGAAGAACATACTGTCGTCGGTCCCGCCCGCCTCCAGCAACAGCACCGTCGCTTCGCTGCGTTCGACGATTCGCGCCGCAGCAACACATCCAGCGGAACCCGACCCGATCACAACGAAGTCGAATATCTCTTCCACGCTTGACGCATCCTCCGGCTACGTCGGGTTCGCGGCGAGCCATCCCGCCGACATCCCGATCGGCTTGCAATTAGACGAATAACGATTATACGTCTAACTATATTTCGTCAATTGCTTGAACCCAATGATCCATGAGGCGGATCATCCAAGGTTTCGAGGCAGCCGATACGGAGGGGGTCAATGGCAGAAGCCTATATCGTTGATGTAATCAGAACGGCGGGTGGTAAGCGCAAGGGCGCATTGGCGAGCGTCCACCCCGCCGATCTCGGAGCCACTGTCTTGAATGCGCTGGTTGCGCGTACCGGTATTGATCCGGCGGCTGTCGAGGATGTCATCATGGGCTGCGTGACTCCAGGAGGGGAGCAGTCGTTCGCCTTCGGTCGCAACGTGGTGCTGGCTTCAAAACTGCCTGACAGTGTGCCGGCCGTCACGATCGATCGCCAGTGTGGCTCGTCGCAACAGGCGCTGCACTTTGCGGCGCAGGCGGTGATGTCCGGAACGCAGGATCTCGTTATCGCCGCCGGCGCGGAAAGCATGACGCGCGTTCCGATGCTGTCGAATATGACCCTCTACGGGCAAGCCGGAATCGGCGAGGGTCCATGGCCGCCCAGCATCCGGAAGCGCTACGGTGTCGACGAATTCAGCCAGTTTTTTGGCGCACAGGCGGTTGCCGACAAATATGGCCTCGATCGGGAGGCCATGGATGGCTTTGCCCTGGAAAGCCACCGCAAGGCAGTCCAGGCGATCGAGACCGGGGCGTTTGATAGGGAAATCGTGCCGATCGAGACCGTCGATGGTCTCTTCACGCGCGACGAGGGCGTCCGCGCCGATGCATCGATGGAGGCGCTCGCCGCCCTTAAGACGCTGACCCCGACCGGAACGATCACGGCGGGCAATGCGAGCCAGATGACCGATGGCGCGTCGGGAGCGCTGCTGGCCAGCGAAGCGGCTGTCCGCCGGTTCGGGCTGAGCCCGATCGGCCGTATCGTTAACCTGACCGTGACCGCCGGCGATCCGGTCATCATGCTCGAAGAACCGATCGCCGCTACAGAGCGCGCGCTGTCCCGCGCAGGCATGACCCTGGACCAGATCGACCTGTTCGAAGTGAATGAAGCCTTCGCCTCTATTCCGATGGCGTGGCTCAAGGCGACAGGCGCCGACCCGGCAAAACTGAACGTCAATGGTGGCGCGATCGCTCTCGGACACCCGTTGGGCGCCAGCGGAACCAAGCTGATGGCTACGCTCGTTCATGCCCTGCGCGCGCAGGGCAAGCGCTACGGTCTCCAAACCATGTGCGAAGGCGGCGGTATTGCCAATGTCACGATTGTCGAGGCGCTATGAACACGAAAATCCTGACATCGCATGACATCTCCGCCGGAGCGTGCGCTCCCGAACCTCCTGCGGAGACTGCCGGGCGCGCAGACGTCGAGATCTATGATCCTCGCGATGCCGCTGTTGTCCAGGACCCCTTCCCCGCTTTCCGTCGGCTGCGCGACGAAGCGCCCGTCTACAAGTTGCGCAACGAACCGATCTGGGTGCTGTCCCGCTGGGCGGATGTCGAGGCGGCCATGCTCGACTGGCGCACCTTCTCCTCGGCCAAGGGCAATGTGATCTATGAGGATCCGGCGCGCATCGGCCGTACGCTCACCACCAACGATCCACCGCGTCACGATCATCTGCGTCGTCTGATCGGAGCGGGGTACACACCAGGCCGCGTCAAGGCGCATGAAGAGCGTATCGGAACGCTGGTCGATGACATGATCGCATCGCTCGACCTTGCGGATTTCGATTTCGTCAGTCAGTTGGCGGCCCCGCTCACTGGTAAGGTCATCGGCTCGCTGATCGGTGTTCCGGATGAGGCGCTGGAGCAGCTGCGCGTCGCTGTGGATGAAGCGTTCATCCCCACCGAAGAGTATCCCGAAGGCAAGGGATTGAAAGAGGTCTTCGCCTTCATGATGGACCTTGTTGCGCACCGCCGCGGCAAGCCGCGCGACGACATGTTGACCGCCTTTCTCCATGCTGAAGATGCAGGGGTGTCGATGAGCGACGAAGAGGTCGCCGTCACCTGCGGGTCGATCCTCGCGGCGGGCTTCTCCTCGACCGCGCACCAGATGAGCAACATCCTGCTCGCCCTGCACAGCAATCGTGCGGTCCTGCGCCAGGTGCTCGACGATGCTTCGCTGATCCCGGCGATGATCGAGGAGGGACTGCGCTACGACGTCGGTACGTTGTCGTTCGGAAGACAGACGACGCGCGAGGTCGAGCTGCACGGCGTGATAATACCGGCCGATTCGCGGGTGATGATCCTGCTGTCTTCGGCCAACCGCGACGAACGCCGTTTCGCAGAGCCCGACACGTTCGACATCGGCCGATCCGACCGGCGGCATATCTCGTTCAACGTCGGCATCCATCATTGCCTGGGCTCGTCGCTGGCGCGGCTTGAAATGCGAATCGCTTTCGAGCGCCTGCTCGCGCGGCTGGGCGAGTTCGAGATCGACCTGCAGCGCTCGGCGCGTGTCCATTCACTCAATTTCCGCGGCTTCCGGAAGCTGCGGGTGCGCACGTAATCAAAGGAGGGGTGACCCAATGAAATTTGCAACGATCCTCAATAACGGCGAGGCCGAACTTGTCTGCGCCAGCCCGAGCGGGTGCGGTCTCTTGCCGCTCCGCATCGCCTTCGATCTGGCTGGCCTTGGTGCCGCTCCCACTTCGATGCGCGCGCTTGTCGCCGGCGGTCCGGAACTGCTGGCACAGGTCCGCGAAGCCGTGCATCGCGCGGAGGCTGCTCCCGCGCTGGATTACCTCGATGAGGCGTCGATCAACTGGCTGCCGCCCATGCCAGATCCAGGCAAGATCCTCGGCGTCGCGATGAACAACACGCGGCTCAACAATACCGCGCATGTCGAGCCCGCCGGGCCGATGTTCTTCCTGAAGCCGCCATCATCGCTGATCGGGCATGGCGCGAATATCGAGATCGGCGACGATTACGGCTTCACTTTTCCGGAACTCGAGCTTGGCGTTGTCATCGGCCGCCGCGCGAAGCATGTGTCGGAGAAGGACGCGCTTGATTATGTGTTCGGCTACACGATCGTCAACGACATCACCTCGCAGGGACTGAAGCGGGGGGACTCGATCGCGGTGGACGTGACGCCCGAACAGAAGGCGTCGCCGGGTTATATTGGCTATTTTGACTGGCGGCGAGAGCATGGTGACGACGATCGCAGCATCTATTTCACCTATCATGCGCGATCGAAAGGTGCGGACACGTTCGGCCCGATGGGACCCTATGTCACGACCGCGGACGAGATAGCCAATCCCGACGCGCTGGAGGTGAGGGGTTATTCCGACGGGGAGGAGTTCGCCCGCGATACGACTGCCAATTACAGCTATCCCGTCCGACGCATCATCGCGCACGCCAGCCGCTATTTCACGCTGGAGCCAGGCGACATCATCACCTGCGGCACGGCGGCCAAGGGCAACGAACGGTTTCCGCGCGCACATCACGAGATCGACATGAGCAGAATGACGCCTGTGGTCGAAATCGAGATCGATGGACTTGGCCGCTTGTCCAATCCGGTAACTCACGTCTGAGCCGAGCCATATGAACGACATGATTGATATGAGGGCGGTTGTCCTGCGCGACGGAACCGAACGACAGATTCGGCTCGATCCCGGCCTCTCACTGATGGAAATCCTGCGCAACAGCGGCGTCGACGAACTTCTCGCCCTGTGCGGCGGGTGTTGCTCGTGCGCGACCTGCCACATCTATCTCGAAGGCGGATCTGGAACCGTCGAGGCGATCGGCGAGGACGAACGCGACCTGCTGTCGGCGTCCGACCACATACAGGAGAAGTCCCGTCTGTCGTGTCAAGTCGCTGCGGATCAAGTTCCTCCTGGCGCGCGGATCATCATCGCACCGGAAGATTGAACAATCGGCGCGGGAGGGCGCCAAACGAGGAGCAACACATCATGGAAGCCGAGAACAACAAGCAGGTGCCGGCAAGGGTCCTGATCTTCGGCGCGAGTGGGCATATAGGCAAGCCACTGGCCGCGTTTCTGACGCGCGAGGCGCCGCAGATGGCGCTGCGGCTGGCCTCACGCGACGCTGGGCGCCAAGCGGAGCTTGCGAAAGCCTTCCCGCAGGCGGAAACCGTGCTGGCGGACTACGCCGATCGCGCCTCATTGGAGACGGCAACGCGCGATGTGGATGGCGTGTTCGCCGTGACGCCGACCGGCACCGATGAGGCCGAGGCGATGGGAAATCTCGTGGCTGCGCTTCATACCACGAACCCCTCGGCTTATGTCGTACGACTTTTGGGCATGCAGCCGGAGAGCAATCCGCGCCGGATTCCGCAATGGCTCCGGGATCACGGCTTCGGCCTGCCGATCCAGCATCCCATCGCGAAGTCGGTCCTCGACGAGAGCGATCTGCCGGTGACCTATCTCAATTGCGGCGCGACGTTCATGGACAATTTCCTGCGCTGGCAGTCCCCCGCCCTGCGGCAGCGGCGAACCCTTGTCTGGCCCGAGCGGTTGATCCCCTATATCGATCCCGTCGATATCGCCGAGACTGCGGGCCGGTTATTCCTCTCGACCAACCAACGTCACTTCGGCCAGTTTCATACCATGAACAATGGTCATGATCTGCTGTACTTTCGTGACGCGGCGAAGCTGATGTCGGACGTCTGGGCCGAACCGATCACCTATGAGGGCAGCCGCGAAGACTTCAACCGGGAATATACGCACATGGGAGAACAGCGCCTGAATTTCCTCTGGAACTTTTTCCAGTATGAGCGCGACAACGAGGTTGTCTGGGCGCTCAACGACTTCGTCGAACGCATGCTGGGACGCAAGCCGAAAACGCTAGCGCAATGGCTCGCTGAGAACCGCGATGCCATTCTGGGGAGCTGAAAGTCCTGACGAGGAATCGGCGCCATCGTCGAGCGGTCGCTGGCGCAGGGTTTCGAGCAGGGCATGCAAAAGATGTTCAAGCTCGCTGCGCTCATGCGAACCCATGCCTGCGACCAGATCGCGCTCAACCGCGATCTGGGCCGGGATGGCCTGCTCGACTGCACGGGTTCCCTTGTCGGTCAGCACGACCCGGATGCGGCGACGATTCTCCGGATCGTTCTGCCGCAAGATCAAGCCATCCCGTTCCAGCTTGTCGAGATTGCTGGTCACCGTGGGGCGCGCAACACCCAGGATGGAAGCGAGTTGGTTAGGTTCCACCATTCCTAGGGCGAAGGTGTTGACCATGATGCGGAATCCTGCCCAGGTCCAGCCCATTGGACGATGGACTTCGAACTCCATCCTCTGCTCTGCGTGACGCGCCAGGCGAATGATATGCCATATGATGCGCGCCGCACTGCGGTCGTCGTCATCCACGTTTTGCAGAAACTTCTTCGACAGCCGGGTCAGAGCCAGCAGCTCTTCCTCGACGTTGGGCTCGCTCATATCAAATTCCAGTCTGCCTAAACTTTTCACACCTACGCGCGGAACCGAATGGTTTCAACGCCATCGACGGTCTTGACGTATTATGTTAGACGTCTAATAATATTAGCTTGTATAAACTGGTGGTGCCGAATGGTCAATCAGATTGGATATATTGAAATAGAAACGAAAGACGGCGCGCCGTGGCTCGCACTGGGTCGCGCGATCGGATTCGAGATCGCATCCCATCCCGATCGCGGCACTGGCTTTCGCATGGATGCGGATCGCTGGGCAAGAATCCTGCTCGCGCCTGGGAAAGAGGATCGCCTGGCAGCGGTCGGTTGGGAAGCGAGTTCGCACGAGGAGTATCGCCGCGTTGTCGAGCGTCTGGAGGCGCTTGGCGCCAAGCCGGAGGAACGGTCCGATCTCGCCACGCGGCGCGATGTTATGGAACTCACGCGCTTTCACGATCCGGACGGCGTCGTGGGGGAGCTATATTGGGGCGCGCGCACGGTCATCCGCCTGCCATTCCGCTCGCCTGAGCATGTTGAGTTTTCCGCCGGCGAGGCCGGTATGGGGCATGTCACTCTGTCGGTGCGCGACGTTGCCGTCTCGGTCGACTTTTATTGCAGGGCGCTCGGCCTCAAGATCACCGAAGTTGCCGATGTCGGCAAGCTGAGCGTGACCTTCCTTCGGGCCGGAAAGCGCCATCACACCCTGGCGCTGGCGCAACTGCCTTCCGACGCGACCGGTGTGGACCACGTCATGATCGAAGTCTCAACGCTGGATGACCTGGGATCGGTGCGCGACCGGCTGATCGACCAGGGCCACGCGCTCAGCCGCGATCTCGGACGGCACCCGACAGACGGAGTCGTGTCGCTTTACGCCCGAACGCCCGCGACGTTCACTCTGGAAATCGGCTGGGGTTCGATCTCGGTCGACGACCAGACCTGGCCGTCGGAGCGATACAAGCGGTGCGGCTGGTCGTGGGGTCATCGTGGCTCCGCGGTGTCTTTGTCCGAGCTGGGATCGATGACCTAGCCCGGACTTCATCAATGAGACCGTCCACAAAAATCAGGAGAGCGTATTTGTCCAAGGTCATCATCAGTTGCGCGGTCACCGGTTCGGTACACACGCCAAGCATGTCGCCTTATCTGCCGATCACACCGGAGCAGATCGCGCGTGATGCGATCGATGCGGCCGAGGCAGGTGCAGCCGTGCTGCACCTGCACGCGCGCGATCCGGAGAACGGGAAGCCTTCTGCCGATCCGAAGCTTTTCATGGAGTTCCTGCCCAGGATCAAGCAATCCACCGACGCGGTGGTGAATATCACCACCGGCGGCGGGCAGCATATGACAATCGAGGATCGGCTTGCCCCGCCCCTCATCGCATCGCCCGAGCTCTGCTCGCTCAACATGGGGTCGATGAACTTTGGTCTCTATCCGATGCTGGGCAAATACACGTCTTTCACGCACGAGTGGGAAGGCGCTTATCTCGAAAGCTCGCGCGACCTTATCTTCAAGAACACTTTTGCTGACATCGAGAAGATCCTGGAGCAGCTGGGGAAGGGTCATGGCACGCGCTTCGAATTCGAATGCTACGATGTGGGCCATCTCTACACCCTGGCCCATTTCCTCGATCGCAAGCTGGTGACGCCGCCGCTGTTCGTCCAGACGATCTTCGGGCTTCTTGGCGGGCAAGGTGCGGATACCGAGAACCTGCTTCATGCCAGGCGCATCGCCGACAAGCTGTTCGGCGAGGACTATCAGTGGTCGGTCATGGCGGCGGGACGCCACCAGATCCCGTTTGCGACGATGGGCGCCCTAAATGGCGCCAACGTGCGCGTCGGACTGGAGGATTCACTCTTCATCGGAAAGGGAACGCTCGCCAAATCCAGCGCAGAACAGGTCCGACTGATGCGTTCGATCCTGGAAAGCCTGTCGCTCGAGGTGGCCACGCCGCAACAGGCGCGGGACATCCTGGCGTTGAAGGGCGGCGATCTGGTCAAGTTCTGATCCCGTTCGGAGCGTCACGCCGTGAGATCACGCATTAGGAGTCGGTGAAATGGATTCGGCAATCTCTCCCCATCTTCGCTGCCCGCGAACGCAGGCCATCCGCATGGCGCCCGATCACGAGCCGGCCTTTCCTGGTTGGTCGTCCGTGGTGAGCCCGGCACAGGAACGCGTAGCCATCGGATATTTCGGAGTGCAGACCAAGGGACCTGAGGCAAAGGCGTCCGCCGCGGCGACACTGGCCGCCTTGCGCCAGATGGTCTCTGAGGCCGATGGCCCCGACCGATATGAACTGGCGCGTCATACGGACGCGGCCGGCTACGATAATCTTGTCCTGATCGCCTATTGGCTGGACCATAGGGTTTTTGCGCGATGGGACAACCATCCCGACCGGGTAGCATGGTGGAACGATCTGAAACGCCTCGATGAGGGAACTGGCTACTTCCGCGAGATCTTCACGCCGTCAACCGCTGGATTTGAGACGCTGATCGGCGACCCGTCGAGGCTGGTGGGGCTCAGTGCGGTGATCGCGGCGCCTACCGAACAGCCGATCCGGGAGCATGCCTATTGGGGCAGCATGCGCGATCGGCTCGGGCGTGCCCAAACCGAAGCTTTGGAGCCTGTCGGACTGCCCGAGCCCACCGAGACCACAAAGGATAGCCGTCGGATCAGGGTCAAAGGCTCCGAGAACGTTACGGTGATCCGGTCAGGCCAGAACTGGGGCATGACTCAAGAGGCCGAGCGCAAGCTCTATCTTGGCAATGTTGAGCCTGCACTGCGAACCGCTATGATGTACTTGCGAGACCAGGGGCGCCCGATAGGCTGCTACAGCAACGCCTATATGTTGGCCCAAACTGAGGAAGGGACCGACCTACCCGAGACCTTTGGGTACGGTATCTGGCAGTCGCTTGAGAAACTTGAAGCCTGGTCGGCCGGCCATGCCACGCATCATGCCGTAATCAATGCGTTCATGGGATTGCTCGGCACGTTCGAGAACGCGTCCGCCGTCAACCTCTATCATGAGGTCTACGTCCTCAAATCCGACGAACAATATTACGAATACATCAATTGCCATCCCGGAACCGGGATGCTGCCCACCCTTGCATCACAAGAAACGCCCGCCTTCTGAGGAGGCGCAGATCAGGAGATCGTCAATGACCGCCTTAACCAAATATCTCGCAGGCACTGTCCAGGCCGCGCCCGCCTTTCTCGATCTGGCCGCGGGTCTGCGCAAGACGATCGCGCTGATCGACGAAGCCGGCGCCAAGGGCGTCAAGCTGCTTGCTTTCCCCGAAGTCTGGCTCCCGGGCTACCCGTTCTGGACGTGGTTCATCCCATCGGTCGAAGCGGTAGGGACGCTGCCGGCCTTGCACCGAAATTCGGTGGCGGCCGATTCCCCCGAGGTAGCGGCGCTGTGCGAAGCGGCGCGACGCAATTCGCTGACCGCCGTCATCGGCATCTGCGAGCGCAGCTATGGCTCGCTCTACATTGCGCAGCTCATCATCGGCGAGAACGGGAAACTTATCGCCTGCCGCAGAAAGCTGCGCTCCACCTACTCCGAGCGGACGGTCTTTGGCGACGGGGATGGTTCCGACCTGCTTGTTATCGAAACATCCGTTGGCCGTCTCGGTGCGTTGAACTGCTGGGAGCATATTCAGCCGCTGGTGAAGGCCGCGATGTTCTCCCAGCATGAACAGGTGCATGTTGCCGGATGGCCGCCATTCTTCGATTCCGCCAAGTCACCGGCATACGCGCTGAGCGCCGATCCCGCCCTCGCCGCCTCCCAGACCTACGCTCTGGAGGGACAATGCTTCGTCCTATCCTCCACGCTGATGCTCGACGAGGCGTTTCTCGCGGGTCAGAATGCGATGTGCGGCCGAGAATTGCCGCTTCCGGCAGGTGGAGGCCGGAGCATGATCTACGGACCGGACGCCCGGCCGTTGGCGGATTTTCTGCCCCAAGACAAGGAAGGCATCGTTACCGCCGAGATCGACATGGATCTCATTACCTTCGCCAAGACCATGGCGGATCCTGTGGGGCACTATGCGCGACCCGATGTGGTGGCGTTGCGGTTCGATCAAACCAATCGCCGCAATCCCCATAGAGCGATGGTCGCTGAGCCAGCGTCGAATGATGAGCCAGACACGTTGCCGATCGATGGCTCACGAAGCCCTGCCTGACCAACTACAGCCAGACAAGAGGGTGGAGAGATGTCCACACAAGCACTTGCAGATCACACTACTCCCTTCATTCACAATGAATGGTACGTCGCCGCTCTTTCCACCGAAGTCGATCGCACTTTGCGCAACCGCAAGATTTTGAATGTCGACGTGCTGCTTTACCGCCGCGAAGACGGTGGCGCCGTTGCTTTGCGCAATCGCTGCCCGCACCGGTCGTTCCCGCTATCGCGGAGCACCCTCATCGGCGACACGGTAGCATGCGGCTATCATGGCTTGGTCTTTGGACCGGACGGCCGTTGTGTCGAGGTGCCTTCCCAACAATCGGTGCCGAAGGGCCTCTGCACGCCCAGCTATCATTTGGTCGAGAAGGCGCCTTTCCTGTGGATCTGGATGGGTGATCCCACACTGGCCGATCCCGCCTGCATTCCCGAGCATCCTTGGCTATCGGACCCCTCATATGTGAGCTTCACGGGATTTATCCATTGCCGAAGCAACTACACCCGACTGCACGAGAATGTCCTGGACCTGACCCATTTCCCGTTTTTGCATGGAGATGTGGTGGGCGATGTCGCCTATACACGCTTGCCCTTTACCACCGAACGTCGTGGTAACAGCGTCGTCGTGACCCGCCGGGACGAGAACCGGGTAATTAACGCGGCTAACGCGACGATCATCGGCAATGAAGGCCATCGTTGCAATCGGACGACCGAAAGCTGGTTCAAGACGCCAGCGTTCCATATCGCCCACACACTTGTCGAGGACTTGGAGGGAGGCGTGGGTGGCCGCACCGAGTTCAACAACAAGATCATCCATTGCTTCACGCCGGAGACGGCGCATTCGACCCACTACTTCTACGCCCAAGCTCGCGATGCCTCCATCGATCGTCCGGAGATTACCGAAGCCATCGCCAAGCTCGCGTACACGGCTTTCATGCAGGACGAGGAAGCTCTGGAACTGGTGGAGAAGACCTGGACGGATGAGGCGGTCGCCGGATACCAGGAACTGAGTGTTCGCGCCGACCTTCCAGGTCTCCACATGCGGCGGATCATCTTCGAGCGGGCGATGGCCGAATAAGCCAAGGCACGCCAACTCCTCGTGCCCAAGGGTGCTCCGTAGAGCATCCTTCCAGCTAAAGGAGGTCTGAATCTGCAATCTGGACACCACAGGTCAAGCCCGGGCCGTTGACACCTATTTCAAAGTCATCTAACTATTAGATGTCTAAGTCTACTCCACGTCGGGTGATATGCGCCGGGGCTGATGAGGCGATGGGGGACGAGCGACTGAGATCGCTGAATGAAAGGGGAGGATCCATGATGATTCGCAGCACCATTTTCGCATCGACTGCTTTGGCGATAGCGCAGGCTGCATATGCGCAAACACCGCCTTTGGAGGCGGAGCCTACTGCAGCTGAGGCCAAAACGGGAATCCCGGACATTGTCGTCACTGCTCGCAAACAAAGCGAGCGGGTTAACGACGTTCCGATGTCCATCACGGCGGCGACCGGAGACACCCTCATCCGCCAGGGCGTGACCCAAATCGCCGATCTGCAGAAGATTACGCCCGGCTTCGCGTTTCAGCCCAGCCAGTATGGTAACCCGATCTACAATCTCCGCGGCGTGGGCAACCTAGGCGATTCAATCTCGGCCGCGCCGGCGGTTAGCATTTATATGGATCAAGCCCCGATCCCCTTTTCCGTCATGGCACAGGGAACGACTTTCGACGTTGAGCGTGTGGAAGTGCTGAAGGGACCGCAAGGCACGCTGTTCGGCCAGAATTCAACCGGCGGCGCGATCAACTTCATCGCGAACAAGCCAACCCGAACCTTCGCCACTGGCCTTGGCCTGACCGGCGGCAATTATGGCACCGCCAATATTCGCGGTTACGTCAGCGGGCCACTGACCGATACGCTTGCGGCACGCGTCGCGATCGCAATTGACAAGCGTGGCAACTGGCAGCGCAGTCTAACCCGCCCGGACGACAGGCTTGGCCAGCGCAGCTTCTGGGCCGGCCGCTTCCTGCTCGATTGGACCCCTTCCGACACAGTTCGCTTTTCTCTTAACGTCAATGGCTGGCTGGACGACAGCGACAGTCAGGCAGCGCAGTTTCTTTTCTATAATCCGACCGTGCCGCCTGCGAACGGTGGGTATACTGACCTCGTCCCGTCCCTCAGCACTTTCCCGACCGCGCCCAAGAATGCCAGGATCGCGGACTGGGATCCCAATCGAAGCTTCAGTCGCAAGGATCGTTTCTTCCAGTCGACATTCAGAGCCGAATTCAACGTTACCGACTCGATTACGATCAACTCGATTACTGCCTATGCCAAGTTTGACCGCAATTTTCCGATTGACCCGGATGGTACGCCGTTCACCAACTTGCTCATGAATGTCTTCGGTGACATCGAGTCGATCTCACAAGAAGTGCGCATAAGCGGGCAGTTCGCCGAAAGCCGGATCAAATGGATGCTCGGGGGCAACTACCAACATGATAAATCGCATAACCAGAACCGGTTTGCACTCAATGCCACCAATTCGGGCGTAGGGCCGTTCCGGTTCACCAACGCGATCGGCGATGCATCGGAAAACGTAAAAACGAAGGGCATCTTCGGAAGTCTTGATTTTAAGATTACCGACAATCTCACGCTGCAAGGCTCGGCTCGCTACACAAAGTCCGACAATGATTTCAACGGTTGCCTGCAAGACCCGGGCGATGGTGCCTTGGCCCGCGCATTTTCGGTCGCGTTTAATCACCCCGTTGCGCCTGGAGCTTGCGTGACCCTGAACGCCGCGAACGGACAATCTGAACGTATCTTCTCCAGTCTGAATGAAGACAACGTGTCCTGGCGTGGCGGTTTGGACTGGGAGCCAGCCCCCGGCACGTTGCTATACGGAAACGTCACCAGGGGCTTCAAGGCGGGCGTCTATCAGAATCCGCCCGCGATTTTCTCGTTTACTCTCGCACCCGCTCCGCAAGAGGAGCTTCTCGCATATGAAGTCGGGTTCAAGCAGACCCTGCTGAACCGAACCCTTCAACTCAACGGCGCGGCGTTCTATTACGACTATAAGAACAAGCAGACCAACGGGTATATTCCGAGCGCGTTCGGCCTCATACCAGGGCAGGTCAGCGTTCCGAAGGCGAGCATTCGTGGCGCTGAACTTAGTGTTCTTTGGCAGCCGGTCCGCGCTTTGACGGTCAACCTGGGCGGTGCCTATGTCAATTCCAAGGTAGACAGCACTTTCTTCGCTGCCGATCCGCTCGGCCGCAACGTAGACGTCAACGGCGAAGTACTTCCGACCACGCCGAAATGGACGGCCACCGCCGACATCGAATATCGCTTCCCAGTCGGCGAGCGCACCGAGGCTTATCTCGGCGTTAGCCCGCGCTACAAAAGCAAGTCGGTGGCCGCGTTCGGCAACGACCCGACTTTCGCGATCCCAGGCTACACATTGCTCGACCTTCGTGCAGGTGTCGAGTTCGACGACGGGCGGTGGCGCGCGGAAGTCTTCGGCCGCAACGTGACCGATAAATTTTATCTGGTGACCGTTACGCGCCTCGTTGACACGGTCAATCGCCTCACTGGCATGCCCGCGACCTACGGCGCAACACTCTCGTTCCGCTATTGAGGCGGCTTTGTTGCGCAAATGGGCGGAGGGATTCCCGTTGTGAATCCAGTTTGTT
>NZ_DAIMZT010000045.1:0-24438 GCF_036733805.1 Novosphingobium sp.
GGAAAGGATGGTGCGGGCGGCGGGACTCGAACCCGCACGAGCAAGCTCAGGGGATTTTAAGTCCCCGGCGTCTACCATTCCGCCACGCCCGCATCGGCTGGAGACGATCCGTTTCGGTTGAGCCGGATCGCCCCTCGGATTTCCTTTGTGCTTGGTTACCGCAGACTATGCTGTCCACCTCGAAACCATTCCAAGTTCGCGCGCTCTGGCAGATCGCGGGCGGTCGGGCAACCGCTGTGGAAGGTTAGGTTCGGGAAAGCCTTTAGCTTACATTCAGCCGCGCGCGCATTTCCTTGCCGGGCTTGAAATAGGGGACGCGCTTTTCGGGCACGGCCACGCTGTCACCCGTGCGTGGGTTGCGGCCGGTGCGGCTTTCGCGCTGGCGCGTGGAAAAGGCGCCGAAGCCCCGAAGCTCCACGCGGCCGCCGTCCGCCAGACGTTGGGCAATCTCGTCGAAGAACGTGTCTACGGCGCGCTCTACATCCTCGGCCCGTAGCTCCGGATTGTCCCTGGCCATGGCCTGCAGAAGCTCGGACCTAATCATGCGCACCCCCCGAAAAAATATCTAAATCGTCCCGAATCATAAAATTACACGACCCCCGCCGCATAACTGTCTTTAAAATGCCATTGTGGCACGGTTCGCGCAATGGCCAACGCGGATTTGCCCCGAAACGGGAAAATGGCGGGTTCCCTCCGTTTCCGCACCACTTTGAGCCCCATTTACAGCCCGATATTGCGCGCTACCGTCCCCGTCCTTCAACTTGGTCCGGACAAGAAGGGCAACGGGACATCGCATGAAGGATATCGCGCAGTGGAATGAAGGGGATTGGCTGGCCGCGATCGGTGGGGTGATGCTGTTCGCCGTGCTGGGGATCGGAGGCGCCATTGCCTCACGCCGGAGCGAAGAATTTGCCGGGCACCCGCGCGGGCTTTATGTTCTGTTCTATGCCGAGATGTGGGAGCGGTTTTCCTATTACGGCATGCGCGCGCTGTTGATCCTTTATCTGACCAAGTTCTGGCTGTTTTCGGACGGTAAGTCGAATCTGATCTACGGTGCTTACACCAGTCTGGTCTACATCACCCCGGTTCTCGGCGGGTATCTGGCCGACCGCTGGCTGGGGCAGCGCAAGGCAGTGCTGTTCGGCGGCATAGTGCTTGCACTGGGTCATTTGTTCATGGCTTACGAGGGGCTGCAGGGCGTCACCGATCCGGCGGTCAAGCAGGCGGACCCGGCGATCAACGTGTTCTGGCTGGCGCTGTCGCTCATCATCGTCGGGTCGGGGTTTCTGAAAGCCAATATCTCTGTGATCGTGGGCCAGCTCTATGGCTTGCGCGACACACGTCGGGACGCGGCCTACACGATCTTCTACATGGGCGTGAACACCGGTGCGGCGCTTGGTACGATTCTGGTCGGCTATCTGGGCGAGACCATTGGCTGGTCCTGGGGCTTTGGCCTGGCCGGCATCGGCATGGTGCTTGGCCTCATCATTTTCGTCATTGGCAAGCCCGCGCTGCGCGGCCGGGGCGAACCGCCGGCTCCCTTGCCCCGGAAGGGGGAACTGGCGCTCTATGTCATCGGCGCGGGTTCGGTGGCGGTGATCTGGCTGCTGCTGCAATACCAGGACGTGATCCGGAATCTGCTGATCGTCTCAGGCGTAGCGATGCTGGTTTACACGCTTTACGAAGCGTTCAAGCTGCCCAAGGAGCCGCGCGAGCGCATTTTTGCGATCCTATTCCTGATCGCGCTTAATCCCGTGTTCTGGGGCCTGTTCGAGCAGGCAGGCGGCTCGCTCAGCCTTTATACGGACAAGTTCGTCGATCGCGGGGGCGTGCCGACCAGCCTGTTCCAGTCGATCAACCCAATTTACATCGTGCTGTTCGGCCCGGTTTTCGCCGGCTTGTGGCAGTGGCTGGGCAAGCGCGGGTGGGAACCTTCAGCCCCGGCCAAGTTTGGCTATGCGCTGATCCAGGTGGGTCTGGGTTTTCTCGTCTTCGTGTGGGGCGCTGGCACGGACAGTCCTGCGGCGATGACCCCGGTGATCTTCGTGTTCCTGATCTACCTGCTGCACACCACGGGCGAGCTGTGCCTTTCTCCGGTCGGCCTTTCCGCGATGACGCGGCTGGCTCCGTTGCATCTGGGCAGCTTCATCATGGGCGCGTGGTTCTACATGACGGCGGTGGGCAACTTCGTGGCCGGCAAGATCGGTGAGGCGACCGGCGGCGCTTCGGGGACCATGAACAAGGACCTGACGCTGACGATTTATAGCTGGATCGGCTGGATCACGATCGGCGTGGCCGTGATCGTACTGGCGCTCTCACCCCTGGTGAAGCGCTGGATGCATCTCGACACACTGGAGGACGGCAATCTAGGCGATGCGCAAATCGGGCTGGAGGCGCGGGAAGCCGGGATGCATCCGGAGCTGAAGCCGGGCTGAGCCGCAGCGCTCAGGCCCGCGCTTCCTCCACGCCGGCGCTGTTGTGGCGCAGCGCTTTCAGCACCGTGTCGACGATCTGCGGCGCATTCAGGCCGGCCTGGTCATATTGCGCTTCCGGCTTGTCGTGGTCCTGGAACTGGTCAGGCAGGCGCATGGTGCGGATCTTCAGCCCGGCGTCAGTCAACCCCTCATCGCTCGCCATGGTGAGGACGTGAGCGCCCAGGCCGCCGATCGCGCCTTCCTCCACGGTCACCACCACTTCGTGGCTGAGCATCAGGCGGCGGATCAGAGCCGCGTCGAGCGGCTTGGCGAAGCGCAGGTCGGCGACGGTGGTGGAGAGGCCCTTGGCCTCCAGAGCATCAGCCGCCTTCAGCGCTTCGCTCAGGCGAGTGCCGAGCGAGAGGATCGCGACCTTGGCGCCTTCGCGCACGACGCGGCCCTTGCCGATCTCCAGCAATTCGGGCTTCGCGGGCAAGTCCACCCCCACGCCGCTGCCGCGCGGATAGCGGAAGGCGATAGGGCCGGCGTCATAACGTGCGGCGGTGTGAGTCATGTGGACCAGTTCCGCCTCGTCAGCGGCGGCCATAACCACCATGTTGGGCAGCGTGGCGAGGTAGGTCACGTCAAACGAGCCGGCGTGCGTGGCACCGTCAGCGCCGACCAGCCCCGCCCGATCTATGGCGAAGCGCACCGGCAGGTTCTGGATCGCCACGTCATGCACAACCTGGTCGAAGGCGCGCTGGAGGAAGGTGGAATAGATCGCGCAGAACGGGCGCATGCCTTGCGCCGCCAGGCCCGCCGCGAATGTCACCGCATGCTGTTCGGCAATGCCCACGTCGAAGCAGCGGTCGGGGAACATGGCCTCGAACCTGTCAAGCCCGGTGCCTGAGGGCATGGCGGCGGTGATGGCGCAGATTGACGGGTCTTCCTCCGCCTCGGCGATCAGGGCTTGAGCGAAGACGCCGGTATAGCTGGGCGGCCCCGCCGGGCCTTTCACCTGTTCGCCGGTGATGACGTTGAACTTCTGCACGCCGTGATATTTGTCGGCCGCATTCTCCGCCGGGGCATAGCCCTTGCCCTTTTGCGTCACCACGTGAATCAGGCAAGGCCCTTCGGCCGCGTCGCGCACGTTTTCGAGCACGGGGATCAACTGGTCGAGATTGTGCCCGTCGACCGGGCCGACGTAATAGAAGCCCAGTTCCTCGAACAGCGTGCCGCCCATCGCCAGCCCGCGGGCGAACTCATCCGTCTTCTTGGCGGCCTTGTGCAGCGGTTCGGGCAATCGGCGGGAGATGCGCTTGGCCAGATCGCGCAGGGATAGGAACGGGCGCGAGGAGACCAGTTTCGCGAGATAGGCCGAAAGCCCGCCCACCGGCGGCGCGATCGACATGTCATTGTCATTCAGGATCACGACCAGGCGGTCGCCGGCCTGCTTGGCATTGTTCATCGCCTCATAGGCCATGCCCGCGCTCATCGCGCCGTCGCCGATCACGGCAATGCCGCGTCCCGGTTCACCGCGCAGCTTGTTGGCCACGGCAAAGCCGAGAGCAGCGGAGATCGAGGTTGAACTGTGCGCCGCCCCGAACGGATCGTACTCGCTCTCGTTGCGTTTGGTGAAACCGGAAAGCCCACCGCCCTGCCGCAAGGTGCGGATGCGGTCGCGCCGACCGGTCAGGATCTTGTGCGGATAAGCCTGGTGGCCCACGTCCCAGATCAGACGGTCTTCCGGCGTGTTGAACACGTAATGGAGCGCTACCGTCAGCTCAACAACGCCGAGGCCGGAGCCCAGGTGGCCGCCGGTCTGCCCCACCGCCGAGATCGTTTCCGCGCGCAGTTCATCGGCAAGCTGGCGCAGTTGCGCCGGCTTGAGCTTGCGCAGTTCGTGCGGAGTGTCGACGATATCGAGAAGTGGTGTTGCCGGCGTTTCGGACATCGTGGCCCCTTACACGGTTGATCCGCCAGTGTCGATTGCGACATGCGGCCGAGGTCCCGCAGCTTGCCGCAAGCGCGTGTTCAACTGCACCCCGCGCACATGCCGCGCAGCTCCACCACCGGGCGCACGTCGGCAAAACCGGCTTCGCGCGCGGCCCCGATCAAGGCGCCGGTCAGGCGATCGTCGTCAATATGGACGGTTCTGCCGCAACCGTCGCAGATCAGGAAAATGCAATCGTGGCGGCAGCCGGGATGGCTGTTGGCGATATAGGCGTTGGCGCTTTCCACCCGACGCGCCAGATTGGTGCGCACGAACAGGTCCAGAATGCGATAGACGCTGTTGGGCGCCACGCGCTTGCCCCTTTGCGCTGAAACGCTTTCGGCGAGATCGTAAGCGGAAGCCGGACAATCACGCTCCGCAAGAGCGGCAAAGACATCGGCGCGCATTTCGGTCCATTGCTCGCCGGAATCGAGCAGGGCGAGACGCGCAGCCTTCACCAGGCTATCGCCGTGATGTTCGTGATGGACGTGATGGCCGGACATGACTCTAATATGGAGCCCGTATCGATCCGGCGCAATCGGTAGAAGGTCAGCGCGTCGTCTGGGCCTGCGCGGGCGGCACGATATTGCCTGCCAAGGTGGTGCGATTGCCGATCCCCGTGGCGCCAAGCACCAGTAGCGCGCCGCCGGCAAAGCCGAGGGCGAAGAAGCGGTAAAAGTCGGCCTTGAACAGTCCCATGATCGGTCCGGTAGATGTGAATGACGGCGATGCCGGGACGCCCGTTCTCGCGAAATCTGCTTTCCGTCGAGTGAACGTCCCGCTCATTCGCCCGATTCGGCGACGAACGGTGGGATGCGCGCGACGAATTGCGCCATTGTGCTCATTCTCAGTGCCGGAAATGACGCATGCCGGTGAACACCATCGCCAGTCCCGCTTCGTTAGCGGCGGCAATGACTTCGTCATCGCGAATCGATCCGCCGGGCTGAATCACGGCCGTCGCGCCGGCCTCGGCCGCGGCAAGAAGACCATCCGCGAAGGGGAAGAACGCGTCCGAAGCGACCGCGCTGCCCACCGTGCGAGGCTGTTCCCAGCCGTACTTCTCGGCCGCCTCGGCGGCCTTGAGGGCGGCGATGCGCGCCGAATCGCGGCGGTTCATCTGGCCCGCGCCGATGCCGGCCGTCACGCCGTCCTTGGCATAGACGATGGCATTGGACTTCACGTGGCGCGCGACGGTCCAGGCGAACAGGCAGTCTGCAAGCTCGCGATCGGTCGGCACGCGATCCGTCACGACTTTAAGGTTATCAGCACCGATCGCACCGTTGTCGCGGCTTTGCACCAGCAGGCCGCCGGTAATCGGCTTCACGAGCAGGCCGGGACGGCGCGGTTCGGGCAATTCGCCGGTCAGCAGCAGGCGCAGGTTCTTTTTCTTGGCGAAGAAGGCGCGAGCCGCTTCGTCCGCGTCCGGCGCGACGACGACTTCGGTGAAGATCTTGCAGATCGCCTCCGCGGTCGGTCCGTCCAGCGTTTGGTTTACCGCGACAATACCGCCAAAGGCCGAGACGTCATCGCAGGCGAGCGCGCCTTCCCAGGCTTCGAGCAAGGTATCGGCCTGGCCGACGCCGCAAGGGTTGGCGTGCTTGACGATCACCACCGCCGGCTTCTGGCCCTTGAACTCGGCGGCGAGTTCGAAAGCGGCGTCGGCGTCGTTGTAATTGTTGTAGGACAGCTCCTTGCCCTGCACCTGCTCGCCTTGCGCAAGGCCCTTGGTGTGCGGCCCGGCCTGTGTGTAAAGTGCGGCGCTCTGGTGGGGGTTCTCGCCATAGCGCAGTTCAGTCACCAGGCGGCCGCTCAGGTTGAGCATTTGGGGGAATTGCTGGCCCTGGTCCGTGAAGGCGAACCATCGGCTAATCATCGAATCGTAAGCCGCCGTCTGCGCAAAGGCGCGCGCGGCCATCAGTTTGCGGAAGGCGAGAGTCGTGCTGCCGCCGGTTGCTTCAAGTTCCGCCAGCAGGCCCTCATAATCGCGCGGGTCGGTAACGATGGTGACATAGGCGTGGTTCTTGGCGGCCGAGCGGACCATTGAGGGGCCGCCGATGTCGATATTCTCAATGATTTCGTCCCGGCCTGCGCCTTTGGCCACTGTCGCTTCGAAGGGATAGAGGTTGACGACCACCAGGTCGATCGCGCCGATCCCGTGTTCCACCATGGCAGCTGCATGTTCCGGATTGTCGCGCACTGCCAATAAGCCGCCGTGGACCTTGGGATGCAGCGTCTTGACGCGCCCGTCCATCATCTCGGGAAAGCCGGTGAGTTCCGAGATGTCCTTTACCGCCAGACCGGCATCGCGCAGCGCCTTGGCGGTGCCGCCGGTCGAGACCAATTCCACCCCGCGCGCGGCCAGCGCCTTCCCAAGGTCCGCAAGGCCGGTCTTATCGGATACCGAAAGCAGGGCGCGGCGGATCTGGACGGAGTCGGTCATGGGCGGTTCCTTCGCGAAATGGGCAGCTATTCCTTGCGCGCGCCCTTAGGCCGGGCGGGAGAAGGGGGCAAGGGCGCCGCAAACCTCTTTCGCATTGCGTCTGCGCACGAAGGAAAATCAGCTCATTTTCTTGAGGAGCCAGCCGAAGGTGCCCCCCCCGCGTGATACCATGCCCTGGATCACCAGTTGTTGCGTGGCCTGAGGACGCCCATGGCCATCAATCCACAGCGAATCTTCCACGGTCACCTCACCCGCGCCCGAACGGAATTGCCAATAGGAACCGTCAGCTAAAGCCAGGCCCGCGCCCTGGCCGTCCGTCGCAAGGGCAACGTCGACATCGGGGCCGAGGTGGAAACGAATCGCGAAGCCTACCTTGCCGCGCTTCGCCTTGCGGCTGGAGGGGAGTAGCAAGTCTTCGCCGCGCAGCTCCGTTCCATCGTCGCGCAGGATCAGGATGCGGCGATGCGTCAGGCCGTAACGCGCGGCATAACCGTTGTGGCTTGCTTCAAGGCGGCTGGCCGTGGTTCCATTGTCCTGCGGCAGGGTCTTGCGATCGACGTCGACTTCGGTGACGCCCGATCCGATCGCGCCGTTGATGAGCACGGCGGTGGAGTTCGCGTCGTCCAGAGTCAGGGTGGAATGCGCGGCCGTGGCCCGCAAGCCTTGTTCCAACCGGACGGGGACCAGCCCGCCTGCGCTGGCGGCCCCGCCGCAGTTGACGATCAGCCGTTGTTTCCCGTGCGACAGTTCGAAAGCCAGCGTCGAGGCGCAGCCATAGCGGGCATGCTGCGGCATCGGCGGCGGCGATGCGTCGAACTGCAGCACCGTCTTGTTCGCCACCGCCCGTTGATAGCCCCATTGACGCACATCGCGCAGCGGGCGCGCGCGCACGCCGCTGGCCTTGACGAGGGCGGCAAGGTCTTCGGCGTCTACCGCCCAGCCGCCTTGCCAGGACCCCAGCGAGCCGTCCCCGTGCGTAAGCGCCAGCAGCGGCGGCACCAGCATCTCTATCACCCGCTCCATGGCGGGCAGGGGGTCGCGCCGCGTCGCCTGATAGCAGTTGCGCAGCCGCACCAGCAGCGCGATGGCTTCCATCTGCGCCAATGGGCTGCGTGACAGGACGCCCCCGTCATCGCCCATCAGTTCCCCCAGCGCCTTGAGCAGCCCAGCCTCGCCGTAAAGGCGGCGCGGCCGGCCGTCAGGCAGGAGCAGTCCCGCCGCGACGATGCCGCACCAGCCGGCCACTTCGGCCAGGTTGTCTTCGGCGCGATGGACATGGCGGTCCAGCCAGCGCGCGGTCGCGGCAATATGCCCGAGCGTGCGCGAGCGAAACGCCTTGTCGCCCGAAAGGATCAACGGCGCGTGAACCAGCCAGTTCATCAGTCGCATGCCGGTGTTGCCTAAACTCCACGCCGGCCCCTTGCCCGGCTTGCCCGGCGGCTGCGGATTGGCCTGAAGCCAGGCAGCAAGAATGCGTTCCGCCACCGGCGCGCCCTGTTCACGCGGAGCGCAAGCTTCCAGGTCCGTCAGCCATGCGAATGAATGCACCACTTTTTCCAGTGGCGGACCGACCCGCGCGGCGCCGGCGTAATCGACTTGCGCAACCGGGGTTTTAGCGCCGTGGACCAGGAAATGCCCGGCGCGAAGGGCGGTGCCGGCCACGCGGCTGCCGGGCAATGTATTGCCGACCGTTGCAAGAAGGCGGGTACGTGCCTTCTTGCCCATCGGCGTGGTGAGCAAGGAGGCCGGGATGCCCATGCGGTAAGCGATACGGATCAGCCGCTCGCCCACGTGCACCGAGGGAGGCGAGAAATCGGCCAGCGCCAGGGCCCGGCCGGTCTCGATCGGATCAGGCGCCGGGCGCGTGCCGGCCGTCGTTTCCGTTTCCGGCCCGCTTCCGCTTTGGCTCAAGACACCCTCCTCGACCGATGGCGACAAGGGAATGGCCCGGTTCTGCTCCGGGTTCCTGTTTTCCGGCCATTCGCGGATTTTGGTGGCCACCGTTTATCCCAATCCCTTCAGCGTCTTGATGTTCGCGGCATATTGCGAAGCGCCCCCACGAAAAGTGGCCGATCCGGCGACAAGGACATCCGCCCCCGCCGACACACACTGCGGCGCTGTTTTCGCATCCACTCCGCCGTCAACCTCCAGCCGGATGTCGCGGCCCGACTTGTCGATCATCTTGCGCACCGCTTCGATCTTGCGAAGCTGGCTGGAAATGAAGCTCTGCCCGCCGAAGCCGGGGTTTACGCTCATCACCAGCACAAGGTCGATCTCGTCGATCAGGTAATCCAGCATTTTGGCGGGAGTCGCCGGATTGAGCGAGATCCCGGCCTGCTTGCCCAGCGCCTTGATCGTCTGCACGGTTCGATGAACGTGCGGCCCGGCTTCGGGGTGGACGGTGATGATGTCTGCCCCGGCTTCGGCGAACGCCTCAAGATAGGTGTCGACCGGCGCGATCATCAGGTGCACGTCAAAGGGCTTGGCGGAATGCGGGCGCAGCGCTTTTACCACCGCCGGACCGATCGTGATGTTGGGGACGAAATGGCCATCCATCACGTCGACATGGATCCAGTCCGCCCCCGCCGCGTCAACGGCGCGCACCTCCTCGCCCAGACGCGCGAAGTCGGCAGAAAGAATAGACGGAGAAATCAGGGGGGCGTTCATGCGGAAAATCCAGGCTCCTTGACATGGACGATACGGCACCACGTCTTGAGTGGACAAGCGCCGGACAGGCCGTTTTCCACACAGGATATGGTATGAGCCGTCAATTTCCGCGCTATAGGTCGCCGACGGCGATGGTTGCACATGGCGCAACCATCAATTCAGTCGCTATTCACGGGGTCCGAGGCATTTCCCCGCAGCAAGAGAACAGCGCGGCGCATGTTGCAGCCCGGCGTCGCCAACCTCTATGACTTCATGAACATTGCACGGACAGTAACGGTAACCATGAGCACGAACATATCCAGGCCCAAAAAGGGGCGACGGTCGCAGCGGTTGGCCCGGCGCGCGGGGGTGGCGTTCGCGCTGACCGGTGCGGTCGCGCTGGCGATGTCTGCGCCGGCGGCGGCGCAATACCGCAACGACATCCAGAATGACATGAGCCGTTGCGCGGCGGGCGCCGGTCCGGCGTTGATCGTGACGGTGGAGGGCGTCAAGTCGTCGCAAGGCAAGCTGCGCGTGCAGACATATCGGGCCACCTCGGCCGAGTGGCTGCAGAAAGGCAAATGGCTTTCGCGCATCGAAGTGGCGGCGCATGCCGGTACGACGACGTTCTGCCTGCCCGTACCTGCGCCGGGCACTTATGGCGTGGCGGTGCGCCACGATCTTAACGGCAATGGCAAGACCGACATCATGAACGACGGCGGCGCGATGTCGAACAATCCTTCGATCAACATCTTCAATCTGGGCAAGCCGAATTACACCAAGGTCGGCGTGCCGGTGGGTGACGGCGCGAAGTCCATCAAGGTTCAGATGAAATATATGTAATCGGCGGCGGGGCGGCGTGCCGTGTGGCTATGATGGCGCGCGCGTCCGCCAGGTCCTGAGGCTTGTCGACGTCCACCGCGGCAAGCCCGTCGCGCGCGGCGACAAGACAGGCGGTTATGCCGATACGTCGCCCCAGGCCCCCAATCGCTGCGGCCAGTGTCAGGCGACCCAACGCGTAGCGCGCCAGCATGCCAAGGCCCAGCCGCGCGGCAATGCGCCAGGGACGCTTGCGATCGGCCTCTACCGTCTTCCACACCTCGATGGCTGCGCTTGCCCGGTCGCTTGCGAGCAGGAACAAGTTGCAGCCGGACCAATGGCCGTCAGCGAAGCGCAAGTATGTGCGCCGCGTTTCGGGCATGGCCGTCTCGATCACTTCGCGCCGGGCCAGCAGGACCGCGACGTCGCAGTGGAGGGGCGCGTCGTTTAGGAAGTCGGTCACCCATTCGGGCCGCAACAGCGCATGGTCGCCGGTTGTCACTAACAGCGGCGCACCCAGCTTTTCCAGACCTAGGGCCACGCTGGCGCTCGGCCCTCCCGCCGCGAGCAGAACCTCGCAGCCGAGTTGCCGCGCCAGATCCATGACCTGTGGGTCCGTGGCGGAAACGGCGATGCGGGCGATGCCGGCTTCGCGCAATGCCGCTACCACGCGGGAAAGCATCGGTTGCCCGCTCAGCATGACGAGCGCCTTATGCCAAACTCCCTCCGATGCGGCGACGGCATCGGGCGGGCCGGGGCGAGACCCTGCAAGGATCAGCGCGGTAGGAGCTGGCACCGGTGTGTTCATGCCGTGCGATCTCCGGACTTGCGAGCGCGCCAGACCTGCCAGAGCACGCCTGGGGCGGCGAGCACGGGATGGCGTTCCCGCCACGGCGTTATCGTCACCGATACCCCGGTATGGCGCTCGATCTTCCAGGCGGCATAACGTGCGGCGCCGTGAAACGTAGTGGAAGCCTTCAGCAGGCGCAGGATGTTGTAAGGCTTGCCCAGTCGTTTTCGGCGCTTCCACCAATCCAGCAACCGGGCCCGCTGCGTCACGGTCATCTCCGGGCTGATCCCTCCGTCGGCATCGCGGGCAAAGCCGATTCCTTGCGCCGCCAGGGCCAGAGGCAGCAGCCCATCGAAATGCGCGCTATTGGCGGCGAGGATCGAATCTTCGCGCCCCGCTGTCTCCACGCGAAATTCGGCCGCGTATGTGGCGCGGAACAAGGCGCGCCAGTAATCCTCAACTGTTCCGATCCGGGGCCCCAGCGCGATTGCAAGGCGTGCGGCGGTGCACGCAGCCTGCGCGACGGCTTCGGCAATCGCGGCGCCCGCCGTGCGATCATGCTGCCATGCGAGCGCGCTGGGTTGAACGAAGCGCGCCCAGATCGTGGTGTCGAGCCGCTCCCCAGCGGCGGCGGCGCGGAACGTGTCGACCGCCATCGTGGCGACTTTGGCCCGCAGGATCGTACCGCCGTGCCGCCATTCGTGATAACTCACGCGCGGCCAGATCTTTTCTTCGTTGGGTCCTTGAGTCAGCACGTAGAAATCGAGCACCCCTTCCAGCGAGCCGGTGCGCAAGTTAGAGCCGTAAAACAGGATGCCCGCGGTCTCGGGCGAGGTTAGCCGCGCAGCGAAAGCGCGCACTTCCGGCCTGATCGGACGAGCAAGGGCGCTGGCGATGCGGCTTTCGAGGGTTTCGGGAACGTCGACGTCTTCGCTCATGCCGCCATGCTTCCGCGCAGGTTCCCAAGATCAAGAGGGATCAGGGGACCACGAAGGTGAGTTGCGGCCCTTCGTCAAGCATATAGTGACCAGCCGGAAACGCTTCTCCATCCAGGATGAAGGGCCCGCCGATGTCGAGTTCCAGCGCGCTCGCATAATAGCGCTGAACCCCGCGACGTTCGAGGAAGCGGCCGGAAAGACCGAACAGCACCGCAGGCAGAAGCGCCATGATCCAGCGCACCGGCCAGTCGATCACGCCCATCTTCAGCCCCGGCGTGGGATCGCGGCCGAAGGGCCGCGCGCCCAGGGGGAATTTCTCGAAGGTGGTGGCGACGGTGAGAAAGCGTTGGTCCGCGCGGCCCGGACCGGCATGCGAAAGCTCGCGGCCGGTATCGCGATCCACGATCCGCGTCGGCGTGCATTGACGCCAGGGGTTGCCGGCCCGGCCGAACAGCGTCTGGATGATTCCCCAAAGGACCGTCAGGCCCACCGCGAAACTGTTGAAGGCGCCGCGGCGATGCGCTTCCTGCCCGGCTTCCGTGCCGATGGAGAAGGCGCCGGTGCCCATGATGAAACCCTGGACGCACCCTTCCTCCGCGCCATCGGCCGGGAGGACGCGCAGGGGTCGTCTGGTGCGGGTCTTGCCCCCGTGCGCTGCGGCAAGCGCTTGCGCCAGCGACCAGTGATTGGGCAGGCCCAGGTCGACCGCCAGGGCATTGGTCTTGCCTTTGGGCAGAATGATGAGGGCGGGCCACTTGTCATCGAAGATGTCCGCGCCGCAGGTCAGCACGTCGCGCACGGTGCCGTCGCCGCCGTCGACCACCAGATAATCTATGCCCCGCCGCGCAAAGCCGGCTAGCGTATAATACAGATCCTCACGCGTATGGGGCGTTTCGGTCAGGATATTGGAGCAATCCGCCATTTCCGGCGCTTCGCCGTTATTGCGGTGGCTGCGGGGATTGCGGATGATGCCGACCAGCGGGACCGCGCGCGCGCGCCGCAAATAGTTCCTCGTCCGCGAGGGGGGACTGCGGAACTCTGCTTTCGGCAGCGTCTTAAATTCATAGATGTTTCCGTGCACGGGGGGCATATAGCCACTGCCCGGCGAAAAAGCACGTCACTATTGCATGAATGCCAGATTAAGGCTGCATTTTTGTGACGAACCGCCGGTTTTCCGGGAGGAGCCGGCCCGTTGCCGCTTTCCTCTTACAATGGAATGACATTCCCGCGACTTTCATCGTGCAGATTCAAGGGGTTCGGGGCCTTCCTCGGTCAAGAATGCGATGATCGCCCGCGCCGCGCGCGCCGAGGCCGGTTCATCAGTGACGGAGAACGTGTCCGCCAGCATCTCGCGTTGGAGGGCGAGATAATCGCGATGCGTTGCAATGGCCTGCTCTACGGCCGCGATGATGTCCATCCTTGCGGGTGCGACCGGTCCGGCCCGCCAATGCGCATAGTCCGGGTCGGAGCGCCACTGCGTGTCATGAGCATTCAGGAACAGGCAGGGGCGCGGGCGGTACAGGAACTCGTACACCTGGCTGCTGACGTCCCCGATGTAGACATCGGCCATGTTCGTATACGTCATGTCCGTGGACGCCTTGCTGCCCAGATCGATCAGCATGTTCGGCGCGGTGGAGAAACGGGCTGGGGGCGGGCGCATGCGCCGGATCGCGGGCGGGTTGATCGTCACTGTCCATTTGCGTGCGAACATCATCACGTGCGGCGCGAAGATGAAGTTGAAGCGGTCCGATCGATAAAACGCTTCAAGGATGTCCGGCCCCATCCTGTACCAGCTTGAGAGACGGGGCGAGGGGTGGGGATTGTACAGCACCACCGGCCGCGCTGGATCGGAGAAAGGCAGCGGCGCGCGATTATCCTTGCACAGATCGAATTTCGAATAGCCGACGATGCGAATGCGGGCGGGATCGACCCCGGCATCCGTCTCAAGCCGGCGAGCGATCTTGGCGCCGGATACCAGCACCAGGTCGAACAAGGCGCTTTCGGCGCTGAAGCCGATCGCCCGGTCGCCGGCCCCATGACGGGTGTGAATCAGCTTGAGGCGGTCGAGGCCGTAACGCGTCCTGAGCAGGAGTGAAGTCTTCTCCGAGACCACAAGGGCGCGAAAGCCGCGAAAGAAATCAAGGTTGTCGCGGTAGATCAGCAGTTTGCGTGCGGGAATCAGCTCGCCAAGTGTGCGCTCCGCCAGTTTTGAACCTTGCGAGCGCAAGGTCAGCCGCACTAGCCGGCAACGGTCAAGCATGGCGCCCGCGATTTCGCGCACACGGCGTTCTATCGCGTCTTCCGTCACTGCCAGAGTGATTTCCACACCGGCGTGGCGAGCCAGTTCCAGCGCAATCGGCAGGCTGTGCGCGATCTGGTGCGTCTGATCGTGATTGAAAAGAAAGCAGATCCTGGGCACTGCCGGTTCGCTATCCGATTTGGCCGAAGTTGTATAGCGCTACGCCCGGCGCGGGCCTCGCGTCGCCTTGTCGCGAGCGGCTTGCAGTGGGACGCAAACTCGTCCAGACGCCGCACATGACCGCCCCGGCGCAAGACCGTCTCGCTCCCCATTCCGTATTTCGGAGCATCATTCAAAACACGGCCTGGCTGCTGGGCGGCAAGGGCTTCGGCGGCGTGCTGAGCATCGCTTATCTGGCGATCCTTTCGCGCTCTCTGGGGCTCAAGGACTTCGGACACTTTGCGCTGATCTTCGGTACTTCGCAAGCGCTTGTCGCGATTGCCGGCTTTCAGACCTGGCAAGCGGTGGTGCGCTATGGCGCCGCTTATGTGCACGATGGCGATTGGGTCCGGTTCAGCCGCCTCAGCATGTTGTGCGGCATGATCGATGCACTGGCCGCGGTGATCGGCTGCACCATCGCCATCGTGATCTTTTTCGGCTTTGCAGGGCCGCTGAAGCTCAATCCCGAATATGTGGTGATGGGGTGCGCCTTCAATTGCGCCATGGTCTGGGCGCGGGTTTCAGCGCCGACAGGCATGCTGCGCGCGCTCAACCGGTTCGACATGGCCGTCTACGTGGAGGCATTCGTGCCGATCAGTCGCCTACTGGCGGCGAGCGCGATCTGGTTCGCTGGGCCCAACGTGGGCAGGTTTCTGCTGGCCTGGGCCGTGATCGACCTCAGTTGCGCGGTGATCTACTGGACGATTGCCTTGCGGTTGAGCCCGCGCGGCCTTGATTTCGCGGGAATCCGGCAATGGCGGCAGACCGTGAAGGAAAATCCGGGGATTGAGCGCTTTCTGTTGATCGTATCGGCCGGCAGCACGCTGGATGCCGCTTACAAGCAGGGGCCGTTGCTTGCGGTCGGCTGGTTCCTTGGCACCAGCGCCGCGGGCCTTTACAGGCTTGCCGACCAGCTGGCACAGGGTTTCAGCAAGGTTTCCACGCTGATCGCCCGCGCCATCTACCCGGAGATTTCACGGGCGCGCGTTGCCGCGACCAGTGAACAATTTCGCCGCATGGTGCGTCGTATCAGCATGGTTGCGGGCCTGGCCGGAGCTACCGTGGTGGTTGCCGCGCTTACCGGCGGCAAGGCGCTGCTGGCGTTGATCGGCGGATCGGCTTTCGAGCGGGGGGCCGTCATTCTCGTGCCGCTGGCCGTCGCTTCCAGTTTCGAACTGGCCAGCGTCGCTTTCGAGCCCGTCCTCCATTCTACCGGGGTGGCGCGTTATGCGCTGTTCGGACGCATGGTGACGGTGGCCTCCCTATGCGTCGCCGTGCTGGCGCTCAAGAGCATGGGGGCGATAGGCATTGCCTGGGCGGTGGCTGCCGCCGGCGCGGCGGGCTACGTCGCGCTTGGAGTTATGGCCCTCACCACCTTGGGCCGGCTGGAGGATCCCGAAGACGCGCTTGCGCATCACGGGATGGAGGAAGCGAACTCGACACAGGATTGAGGCCGGCTATCATGGGGGAATGTCTGTCCTCGACCTCGCCGCCGACGCCGCCGTCCTTTTCGATCGTCTCGTCGCGCTTCGCCGCTCCATCCATGCCGAGCCTGAGATCGGGCTGCACACCCCCAGAACGCGGGACAAGATCCGCAAGGCGCTGGCGCATCTGCCCCTCGAATGGCGGGAAGGACCATCCACGACGGGGCTGGTCGCCACATTGAAGGGCGGCGCCGGGGATGGGCCTTGCGTGCTCTTGCGCGGCGACATGGATGCCCTGCCGATGCCGGAGGAGACGGGGCTCGACTTTGCCTCCACCATTCCCGGCGTGATGCACGCCTGCGGGCACGATGCACACGTCGCAATGCTGGGGGGAGCGGCGGAGGTGCTGGCGGGCCGCGCGGACAGGCTCCAGGGCGAAGTGCGCTTCATGTTCCAGCCGGGCGAGGAGGGTTATCACGGCGCGCGCTTCATGCTGGATGACGGGCTGCTGGGTGGGGCGGATCGGCCGTTGCCCGACGCTGCATTCGCGCTTCACGTCATGCCCAATGCGCCGCACGGCATTGTCGGAGGCCGCGCGGGGCCGCTGCTGGCGGCGGCGGATCAGCTCCAGATTACGGTGGCCGGGCGTGGGGGCCATGCTTCCATGCCGCATGACACGCTGGATCCGGTGCCGATCGCCTGCGAGATCGTCAGCGCCATCCAAACCATGATCGCGCGCCGTTTCAGCGTATTCGATCCGGTCGTGGTCACGATCGCGAAGATCGAGAGCGGGACCGCACACAACGTCATCCCCGACACGGCGCGGATGACGGGAACGATCCGCACGCTTTCCGCCGCCAACCGCGCGCGCCTGAAGGAAGAGCTGCCGCTTCTGGCGGCGGGGATCGCCAAGGCGCACGGCCTAGCTGCCGAAGTGCACATCCTCGAAGGCTTTCCGGTTACGGTCTGCGATCCTCAGGCCGTCGATCTGGGCGAGAAAGTGGCGCGCGAGATGTTCGGCGAGCAGTCATTCCTGCGTCTTGCCGATCCGATCATGGGCGCGGAGGACTTTGCCTATGTGCTGGAGAAGGTGCCCGGCGCCATGTTCTTCCTCGGCGTCAGCCGTGCCGGAGAGGACTGGCGGCAGTGCTGCGGCATCCATTCCACCCGCATGATGGTGGACGAAAGCGTCCTGCCGCAAGGCGCCGCTTTTCTCGCCGGCCTGGCGACGACTTTCCTGGAGCGCGGTTGGGGCTAAAGGTTTAGGCCTCACGCCTTAACATCCGCCCACTCCGGGTGCCGATCGAACGCGGCGACGACATAACTGCATATCGGGGCGATCTTGAATCCGTTTTCGCGTGCGTCGGCGACCATCGCTTCGACCAGGCGCGCCGCCACCCCGCGTCCGCCGATGGCTTTGGGGACAAGAGTGTGCTCGGCATAGCGAATGCCGTCGCGCGCACGCCAGGTCAGGCGGCCGATTTCGTCGCTGTCGGCGACATGAGCGTGATATTCCCCTGTGGATACAGTCTCGTGCTTGGTGATGGTCACCCCGACCATGGACTTGTCTCCTCGTTGCGCGTGAATGCTTGACGGCGCGCCTGTCGCCTCGCAGGCATATGGCCATGCAGTTCCTTTCAGACAATGCCGCGGCCGTTCACCCCGCCGTCTGGCAGGCGATGATCGCGGCGGATGCGGCGGATGCGCCTTATGACAACGATGTGCTCAGCCGCGCCCTCGATGCGGCGTTCACGGCATTGTTGGGGCGAGAATGCGCGGCTCTGTGGGTGGCGACCGGCACGGCGGCGAATTGCCTCGCGCTCGCTTCGATGGTGCAGCCGCACGGGGCTGTCGTCTGTCACCGCGAGGCGCATATCGAGATGGACGAGGCAGGCGCGCCGGGGTTCTATCTTCACGGCGCCAAGCTGCTGCTGGCCAATGGCGAAAGCGGGAAGATCACGCCGGAAACGGTCGCGGCGGTGATCGATCCGATCCGCAACGATGTGCATCAGGTTCAGCCGAATGCCGTTTCCATCACGCAGGCGAGCGAGTACGGCTGTGTCTATCGGCCTGATGAACTTGAAGCGCTTTCCGCTTTCGCCGCCGCGCGCGGGCTTGGGTTGCACATGGACGGCGCGCGGTTCGCCAATGCCGTCGCCTTTCTGGACTGCGCGCCCGGAGCGGCTTGCGCGGGCATGGATGCGCTGAGCTTCGGCTTCATCAAGAACGGCGGCATGGGGGCGGAGGCGGTGGTGTTCTTCGATCCCGAGGCGGCGCGGATGATCCGCTATCGCCGCAAGCGAGCCGGACATCTGCAATCGAAAGGTCGATTCATGGCCGCGCAGATTCTCGCCCTGTTGGAAGGCGACCTCTGGCTGGAGAACGCGCGCGCCGCCAATGCCGCGGCGGCCGAGATCGCGGCGGCGGCGGCCGGGCGGCTGCTTCATCCGGTGGAGGCCAATGAGGTGTTCCTGACCTGCACCCCCGATGAACGCGAGGCCCTGCGTGCGCAGGGCTTCGGCTTCTATGATTGGGGGCAGGCCGCGGCCCGGTTGGTCACCGCATGGGACGCGAAAACAGAACACGTCTCGGCATTGGCGCGCGCCATCGCCGCTTTGTGACCGGGCGAAGCATCCTGACGCAAAAGGACGACGCATCGCCATCGATGTTGCATCCGGCGGTGCTGCTGCCGTTCCTGCTGGTCTCGCTGATATGGGGATCGACCTGGTGGGTCATCACCGGGCAGATCGGCGAGGTCCCGGCAAGCTGGTCCGTCTCTTGGCGCTTTCTGCTGGCGACGCCGACGATGTTCGCCGTGGCGCTGGCCACAGGACGAAGCCTGAAGCTGGGCCGGGCCGGCCATCGCCTGGCCTTCCTCGTCGGCATCACGCAGTTCTGCGGCAATTACAATTTCGTTTACCGGGCCGAATTGCATCTCACCTCCGGCATCGTCGCCGTGATGCTGGCCCTCTTGCTGGTGCCGAACGCGATTCTTGCGCGCCTCCTGCTCAAACAGCCGATTACCGCGCGCTTCGCTCTCGGCAGTCTGGTGGCGATCGGCGGCATAGCCTTGCTGCTGTTGCATGAGGCGCGGGCCGCTCCGGTTCAAGGCAAAGTGTTCCTGGGCGTGGCCTTTGCGCTGATTGCGATGCTGAGCGCGTCGATCTCCAACGTGATTCAAGCCGACCGAACCGGGCAGCGGCTACCGATGGTGAGCCTGCTCGCCTGGGCGATGCTTTATGGCACGATCTGCGACCTTGCGGTGGCCTGGACCACGGCCGGGCCGCCGATCATACCCACCAGACCGGCCTATTGGCTTGGCACCGGTTATTTGGCCATCTTCGGCTCAGTCATAACCTTTCCGCTTTATTACGGTCTCATTCGCCAGCTGGGACCGGGGAAGGCGGCTTATAACGGGGTGGCGGTGGTGGTGATCGCCATGCTGATCTCGACCGCTCTGGAAGGCTACCGTTGGACGCCTCTCACCGTCGCGGGCGCGGTGCTGGCGACGATCGGGCTGATCGTGGCCCTGAGCGCGCGCAGGCCCGCAACGTAATCCGGATAGCGCGGCCGCCAGCCCAGCATGCGTTTCGCCTTGCCGTTCGCCACTCGCCGGTTCTCGGCATAAAAGGCGAGCGCCATCGCTGAAAGGTTTGCTTTGTCCAGCGATTGCAGGGGAGGAAGGTCGACGCCCAGCAAGCGGCAGGCTTCCTCAACCACCAGATTCTGATGGCAGGGCAAGTCGTCGGCAAGATTGTAAGCGCCCGGCGGCACGTTCAGCCCGGCGAGGACGCCCGCGGCGATATCCTCCACATGAATGCGGCTGAAGACCTGGCCCGGCAAAGCAATGCGGTGCGCCCGCCCTGCGCTTACGCGATCCAACATGGAGCGACCCGGCCCGTAAATGCCAGGCAGCCGATAGACCCGCGCTCCCAATGCCAGCCAGGCCGCATCCGCCTCGCACCGCGCCGTGCGCCGGCCGGCGCCTATGAGTGAGGATTCGTCCACCCATGCCCCGCCGGCATCGCCATAGACGCCGGTGGAAGAGAGGTATGAAAGCGCCTTGCCCCGCAATGCGTCGCTATAACGTTCGAGCACCGGGTCCAACGGCTCTCCGCGCGCTTCGTTGCCCGGTGGAACCGACGAAAGCACATGATCGGCGTCCGTCAGAGCCAGACGTACGGTGCCCTCGTCATCGAAGGTCAGCGTGCCTTCGCGCCCGGTGGAGATCACTTCCCAGCCACGCACCTGCAGATGGCGGGCGATCACTTGCGCGGTGTAGCCTAGGCCGAAGATGAACATGCGGGGCATGGCAGGCGAGTAAAGGCTTTCCGCCGATCCGTCATCCCGTTCTGGCCGGTACGACTGCAAAATTCCGGCGCGCCCGCTGGCAATCGCATTTCAAGGCTCTAAGTAGCGCATATGGACATCGCCAGCAGACCCGCCGAGCCCGCCGAGAACATCCAGATCGCCGATGCCGCGCCGTCGCCGCAGGCCCCGCCGGTCATCCGTCGGGAGGATTACCTGCCGCCCGCCTGGTTGGTGCCTGAAATCGCGCTCGATTTCGCTCTCGGTATTGATGATACCAGGGTTGCCTCGAAGCTCAAGATTGTGCGCAACCCGGCTGGCAACGGCGCGGCGACGCTGCGCCTCAACGGTGACCAGATCGCACCGCTTTCAGTGCGGGTCGATGGAGAGGCGATCAATGACTGGCGCCTGGATGGTCCCGACCTGTTGATCGACCTTCCCGGAACCGAGCATCAGGTCGAAATCGAAACCCAGGTTAATCCCGCCGCCAACAGTCAGCTGATGGGGCTTTATGCCTCTAACGGCATGTTGTGCACGCAGTGCGAGGCGGAAGGCTTCCGTCGCATCACTTTCTTCCCCGACCGGCCGGACGTGCTCTCTACTTACGCCGTGCGGATGCATGGGGACAAGGCGCAGTTTCCGATTCTGCTTGCCAACGGCAATTGCACCGCGACGGGGGAGGAGGCCGAGGGTCAGCATTGGGCGCAATGGCACGACCCCTGGCCCAAGCCGAGCTACCTCTTTGCGCTTGTAGCGGGCAATCTGGTGGCCAATCACGCGACTTTCAGGACTATGAGCGGTCGCGATGTCGACCTCAATATATGGGTCCGTCCGGGAGACGAGGGGCGCACGCAGCACGCGATGGATTCGCTGATCGCCGCGATGAAGTGGGACGAGGAGGCGTTCGGGCGCGAGTATGACCTTGACCTGTTCAACGTGGTCGCCGTTTCCGATTTCAACATGGGAGCGATGGAGAACAAGGGGCTCAATATCTTCAATACCCGCTACGTGCTGGCGGACCCCGAAACCGCGACCGACGGCGATTACGATGCGGTCGAAGGCGTGATCGGGCACGAATATTTCCACAACTGGTCCGGCAATCGCATCACTTGTCGGGACTGGTTCCAGCTTAGCCTCAAAGAAGGCTTCACGGTCCTGCGAGACCAGCTTTTCAGCGCCGCGATGGGCAGCCCGGCGGTTAAGCGGATCGAGGATGTGCGGGTGCTGCGCAGTGCTCAGTTCCCGGAGGATTCAGGGCCCCTCGCTCATCCGATAAGGCCGGATTCCTATCAGGAAATCAACAACTTCTATACCTCGACCATTTACAACAAAGGCGCCGAGGTGATCCGCATGTTGCGCACCATGGCCGGGCCGGAGCGGTTTCGCAAAGGCACCGATCTCTATTTTGAACGCCACGACGGTGAGGCGGCGACCTGCGAGGATTTCGTCAAGGCGATCGAGGATGGCGCGGGGTTGGACCTTGCGCAATTCCGCCTGTGGTACGCGCAGGCGGGGACGCCGCAGGTTTCGGTCGAGCTGAGGCACAACGGCGCCAAGGCAAGTCTCAGGCTGACCCAGACGGTGCCGAGCACCCCCGGCCAGCCGGAAAAGCAGCCCATGCCCATCCCGCTGCGTGTCGCGTTGTTCGATCGCGACAGCGGCGGGCACGGCGGCGAGCACTTGATCGTGCTTGATAAGGCGAGCGACACGTTCGAGTTCGAAGGCTTCGCCAAGCCACCGGTGCTGTCGATCAACCGCGGCTTTTCGGCTCCTGTCGCCATCGATTTCGAGCGGGCCGTCGAGGATCTTGTGTTTCTTGCCGCGAACGACGACGATCCGTTCGCCCGCTACGAAGCGATGCAGAGCCTTATCGTCCAGCATCTTGTCGCCGTCGTCAGCGGCGGCCTGGATGATGCAGCGAAAGCAGCGGGACGCGCCGCGATCGGGCAGGCTTTCGCGGCGATCATCGGCGATCCTGCGCTGGACGATCTGATGCGCGGCGAACTGATGATCCTCCCGGCCGAAAGCTACCTGGCGGAGCAGATGCTGGTGGCCGATCCGGGCGCAATCCATGCCGAGCGCGAAGCGCTCAAGACGTGGCTGGGGCGCGAGTACGCGAAAGCTCTCGCCGTGCTGCACGATCGCGCGGTCGCGGTGTCCTATGGCCGTGATGCGACGGCGCGCGGCGCGCGAAAGATCAAGAGTCAGGCGCTCGTCTATGTGGCCGCCGGCAACCCGGAGGCGGGCGCCCGCCGCGCCATCGCGCAGTATCGCCAGGCTGACAATATGACGGACCGTCAGGGCGCGCTGCTTGCCCTTTCGAGCCTCGATGCGCCCGAACGGGAAGAGGCGCTGGGCGATTTCCGTCGCCGTTATCTGGACAATGCCCTGGTCATTGACAAGTGGTTCTCGCTCCAGGCGGGCTCGTTCCATCCCGATGTGATGCAACACATCTACGCATTGGCGCAGCACCCGGATTTGACGATGAGCAACCCCAACCGGGTGCGGGCGCTTTATATGGCGGTGGCGGCCAATCCCAAGGCGTTTCACGATGCGAGCGGCGCAGGCTATCGCCTGATTGGCGATCTGATTCGCCGGCTCGATCCGATCAACGCGCAGACGGCGGCCCGCTTCGTGCCCGCGCTGGGGCGCTGGCGACGAATCGAGCCGGCGCGCGCGGCGATGATGCGCGCGGAATTGGAGCGGATCGCCGCTGAGCCGGTGCTTTCGCGCGACGTGCGCGAACAGGTGACCAAGAGCCTTGGCTGACCTGGCGCACGCCGTCGAGGTTAACCGCGCCTCAGTGCTGGATGGCCTGGCGCATGGGTTCCTGGGGCGGATCGGCGGTGTGAGCACCGGTGACGTCGCGGGTCTCAACGTGGGGCTTGGTTCGGGCGACGATTCGGCGCGGATCGCCGAGAATCGCGGCCGCGCCGTCGATGCGGTGCTGCCGGGCGCGCGACTGGTGACCGTTTACCAGGTGCATTCGCCCGACTGTGTGACCGTTGGCGCCGAACCCTGGCCCGAAAGCGCCCGGCCGCGCGCGGACGCTCTTGTCACTGACCGGCGCGACCTTCTCCTGGGCATCCTCACCGCCGATTGCGCGCCCGTGCTGCTGGCCGATCGCGAGGCAGGGGTTATTGGCGCGGCTCATGCCGGGTGGAAAGGCGCCATCGCCGGCGTTACTGACCGCACGATCGAGGCGATGAGGGCGCTTGGCGCGCACCGGGGGCGCATCGTGGCGGCTGTCGGTCCGTGCATTACCCAAGCTTCCTATGAGGTGGACGCGGGCTTTCACGGCCGTTTTGCCGCCGCCGATGCCGCCAACACGCGATTTTTCGAGCCGGGGCGAGAAGGGCACTGGCAGTTCGATCTTGCAGGCTATGTCGTCTCTCGTCTGGAAGCTGCCGGGGTCGGGGAGATCGAGCGCCTGCGCCTCGATACTTATGCCGCACCGCGGCGGTTCTTTTCCTTTCGCCGGTCCACTCACCGCGGCGAGGCGGCCTATGGACGCCAGATTTCGCTGATCGGCTTGCGCTGATTTGTTGAATCGGTGCGCTTTTTCGTTGGTTGGAAGATAGGCCAAAAAGGCGGTTGGCAGGGCGGAGTTTCGTGTATATCAGGCGCGCCAAGTCGATCTTGGCCTGGGGCGCGCCCGGTCTGAGCGTCGAAACGGGGGACACCAGGCTTCGCATGGGTCGGTACTGGCCTGCTGTCAGTCCCTTGGGCAGTGGGTTGTCGAAATCAAGATGTCGATAAAGCAGGACAGGGCAGACATGGCAGAAGAAGACGGCGTGCGGCGGCGCGATTTCATCAATATCGCCGCAGTGAGCGCGGCTGGCGTTGCCGGCGTGGGCGTTGTGGTCCCACTGGTGAGCCAGATGTCGGCTTCTGCCGATGTCCTTGCGGCTTCTTCGACCGAGGTCGATATTTCCGCGATCAAGCCCGGCCAGGCGATCAAGGCGGTCTTCCGCAAACAGCCGGTGTTCGTGCGCAATCTGACGCCCAAGGAAATCGCCGAGGCCAACGCCGTGCCTCTTTCGATCCTGCGCGATCCGCAGACGCTGGAAGATCGGACCAAGCCCGGCAAGGAGAACTGGCTCATCACCATGGGTGTCTGCACTCATCTGGGCTGCGTGCCGCTTGGCGCCGGCGAGGGTGAGAATCGCGGCGAGTTCGGCGGCTATTTCTGCCCCTGCCACGGTTCG
>NZ_DAIMZT010000046.1:0-24372 GCF_036733805.1 Novosphingobium sp.
TATGCGCCTCCAATAATCCATTTGAGAAGGCAATGCATGACAAACGGCGCGGGAACCGGACGCTACTGGCTGATGAAGTCTGAACCGGACGCCTACGGCTGGGATGATCTTGTCGCCGAAGGCGAAGGGACCTGGGACGGTGTGCGCAATCACCGCGCCGCCAACAACTTGCGAGCGATGCAGATAGGGGATGAGGCGTTCTTCTATCATTCCAATATCGGCAAGGAGATCGTCGGCATTGTCACGATCAGCCAGTCCGGCCTGATCGATCCTTCCGATCCCGAAGGAAAGTGGGCGGCGGTGAAGGTAAAGCCGGTACGCAAACTGAAAAAGCCGGTGACTCTTGCTCAGATCAAAGGTGATCCGGCGCTGGCCGGCATGGAGTTGATTAAGCTTTCGCGTCTTTCTGTCGGCGTGGTCACCCGAGAAGAATGGGATCACATATTGGCCGTTTCGGAAACCTGAGCAGCAAGATCGCGCCGGGCGAAAAGAGCGGGGCGCGTAAGCAAAGGCGCCCCTCGAGATCGTCCCGTTTTGGGATGGCCGCAACCCCGTTCTAGTCGACTGGTAAACAAATCATTAAGACGTGCATTCATGAAACGAATGACACGCCGCTCTCTCGTTCTGACGCAAGAAGCAGCCGGGCATCCCTTCCGGCGTTCGCTTCCCCCGCACGTTTTCAACCGGACGCCCTCTTTGGATGCCCAAGTCGAGGATAATGCTGAAGCGGCCCGTCGCTGGCGCATGAACGGAGGGGATTGGCGCGGTTTTCTGGCTGCCTATTGCGCCAGCTTCGTTGCGATGACTATCTTTATCGCCTGAAGGATTTAGGCCGTCACGCTGGCGCGCTCGGCCCGGAACAGCATATAGCCGAGCCAAGCCGATGCGCCGCAACTGACGGCGACCACCAAAAGCTGCCGGACCACCGGCAGACCAAGCCAGGTCATCAATCCGGTCACTAGTGCACCGGCGACCATTGCGCCGGAATTGACGATGTTGTTTGCCGCTATCGTGCGCGCGGTCTGTGATCGGTCCACGAAAGTCGTGAGGAAAGCGTAAAGCGGCACGACGAACATACCGCCACTGATCGCAATGCCCAGAAGTGTCAGCAGCAGCGGCGCTGCCAGCGGCTGCACCAGGAAAGTGGCGACATCCATAAGCTCGCCTTCCGCTCCACGCGGCGGCCAGATCGCGCAGACCTGCTGGAATGCGACCAGACACACGCCCATGCCTATCACTGATATTGGCGACCACCGGGCCGAAACGGTGCCTTTGAGAAGAGCATTGATCGTCACTGAGCCTATGGCGATGCCGACGGAGAAGATGACCAGGAACAGGCTGGCCACTTCCTTGCTGGCCATGAGAATATTCTTCGCGAGCGGTGGGAACTGAATGAACAGCACCGTGCCGATCGCCCAGAAAAAGCTGATGGCGCAAATGGCAAGATAGACGCGGCGGTCGCGCATGGTCGTGCGCACGAGTGCGATCGAGGATCGCACCACGTGGAAGTCCAACGGTTCGGGCTTGCACACCGGCGGGGCGGCGGGAACCCGCCCGCTAGCCAGGAAGCCAATCACTGCAACAGCTACAACCGCGACGGCGGCGGCATCGACGCTGATCCATCCAGCGACAATGGTTCCTGCCAACACCGAAAGATAGGTGCCCGCCTCCACCATGCCAGTGCCGGCGAGCACTTCTTCTCTCCCCAGATGTTGAGGCAGAATCGCGTATTTTATGGGGCCGAAGAAAGTGGAATGAACGCCCATCGCAAAGAGGGCCAACAACATCAGCGGAATCGCCAGGGTATGAAGGGCGATGCCTTGCCATGCCAAGGCCAGCCCGCTGCCACCGACCAGCATGATAAAGATTTCGCACGCCTTTATCACCCGGATCAGCCGCGCCTTGTCACGCATGTCCGCCATCTGGCCGGCCAGTGCGGAAAGCAGGAAGAACGGGATGATGAAGATAGCGGACGCCAGCGCGCTGAAGCGGGCTTCGGCCGCTTCGGAATGATATACCTCGTACACCACGTAAAGAACCATCGCGTTCTTGAACAGGTTGTCGTTGAACGCGCCGAGCAATTGCGTGACGAACAGGGGAAGGAAACGTCGTGCCCGAATGAGTTGGGTCGTCGTGGTCATGGCGATATGTGTAGCAGGTCTCACTCTCGTCGCGCGGGACACTTAATGCGCTGGGCGAGCGGCACAACCCCCGATCGGCACTTTATTCCATCCGTCCTTCGAGGCTATGGCGGTGGGACATGCTCACTTTGCCGAATATCCTCACCCTTTCGCGCATCCTTGCCGTGCCGCTGCTGGCCTTCCTTCTCTGGTGGCCGCGATGGGAATTCGGCTATGGCCTCGCCTTTGGTCTCTATTGCCTGATGGGCATCACGGATTATTTCGACGGCTATCTGGCGCGATCGAGCGGGACCGTTTCCAAGCTTGGCGTCTTCCTCGATCCGATCGCCGACAAGATCATGGTGGCGGCCGTGATCCTGGTTCTGACCGCGCAAGGCGTTCTTACCGGCCCGTATGTAGGTGACATGCACGTGATTGCAGGACTGGTGATTCTCGTGCGCGAGATTGCCGTCTCGGGTCTGCGAGAGTTTTTGGGCGGCTTGCAGATCTCAGTGCCGGTCAGCAAACTTGCCAAATGGAAAACGACCTTCCAACTCGTGTGCCTGGGCGCGCTGATTCTGGGGAATGCCATGCCCTGGTGGAATGTGCGGTTCGCCGCGTTTGAGATCAACGTACCGCATACCATCGGTTTGACGACGTTGTGGGCGGCGGCGGTGCTGACGGTGATTACCGGCTGGGATTACCTAAGGGTGGGCCTGAAACACATGGACTGATATGCGGCGCATCCGGCATGCGACGCGATTGTCGCTTTCCGGCTTGCGGGTCAACCCGCCCGCAATTCATCCGCCAGCATTCGAAATTCGTCGGAACGCGGCGAGTTTTTGCGCCATACCAGAGCGATCTCGCGGTTGGCATTGGGAGAGAGCAGCGGTCTCGCCACGACGTTCGTGCCATTGAGGATACCGGCATCAAGCGCCATCTCCGGCAACATCGTCAGGCCAAGGCCATTGTCCACCATCTGCACCAATGTATGCAGCGATGTGCCGATCATCGTGGCGCTGGCCCGCAGTTCCGGGCGATTACAGGCGGCGAGCGCGTGATCCTTGAGGCAGTGCCCGTCCTCCAGCAGCAGCAGGCGATGTTCATCGATGATATCCGGACTGACTTCGTCAGGCGGATTGCGCGGATCGTCGTGCGGGAAGGCTACGAAAAAGGCGTCGAGCTCGATCGTTTCCTTCTCCACCTCGCCGGTGGCGTAAGGTAGGGCAAGCAATACGCAGTCGGCGCGGCCACGGTGCAACGATTCGATTGCGGCGGCGCTTGGCTCCTCCCGCAGGAACAGCTTCAGGTTCGGTCGTTCGCGGCGCAGGCGCGGAAGCATGCGTGGCAACAGGAAAGGCGCGATGGTCGGAATCACGCTCATGCGCACATCGCCCGAGAGCGGCTTGCCGCTCGATTGCACCAGTTCGGAAAGCTCCTCCGTCTCGCGCAGGATACGGTGGGCTTTGGCGACCACCGCATTGCCCAGCGGCGTGAACCGCACCGCTCGCTTGGTACGCTCGACCAGAGTAACGTCGAGCAAGGTTTCCAGGTCGCGCAGGCCCGCCGATAGCGTGGATTGGGAGACGAAACAGGCGTCCGCGGCGCGGCCGAAATGCCCGTGCTCATGCAGCGCCACAAGGTACTGCAGCTGTTTCAGCGTAGGCTGATAGATGGTCATGAGGCGGCTTGACTGTCCGTGTATTCGCTACCCTTGCCGCCCCCGAAATTCTCTTCGTCGACATGAGTCATCTTGAGTTTGCCGTTTTCCACCGCGAAGGCAAGCTTGCCTTCCACGAGGTCAAGCGCATCGCGGCCGAACACCTCAAAGCGCCAGCCTTCCAGCAAGCTGAGATTTTTGCGCACCCCAGCAGCGAGCATCTCCAATTCGTCACTGCGGGCCAGCAGGCGAGCGGCTGCGTCGATCTCTCGCGCGCGGATCTTGAGCAATAGCTTCAGAAGGTCCGCAACAAGGGCACCTTCCTTGCCGAGTGGCGCGCCGCGCGGCACGCGCGGGGGCATTTCGTCTTCCGGCAGTGGATGTGCTTTTTCGATCGTGCTCATCAGCCGCTTGCCAATCTCGTTGTCCTTCCATCCCTGGGAAAGACCGCGGACTTTGGCGAGGTCGGCTTGTTGCCTCGGAGGATGGCTGGCCAGATCAGCCAGCGTTTCATCGCGGGCAATCCTGCCGCGCGGGATATTCTTGCTCTGCGCCTCATGCTCGCGCCATTCGGCGATTGCCTTGAGCCGCCCGAGCATCTGTGGATTGCGCCCCGCCGCCTTGATTCGCTTCCACGCCTGGGAGGGATCGTTGCGATAATTTTCCGGATCGGCGAGCTTTTCCATCTCTTGATCCAACCACTCGCCTCGCTCGGTTTTAATCAGGCGTTTGAGTATTTTCGGGAAGATCCTCGAAAGGTGAGTCACGTCGCCGATGGCATATTCGATCTGCCGCTCCGTCAGGGGTCTTCGGGACCAGTCGGTGAAACGCGCACCCTTGTCGATCGTAAGGCCCAGCCAGGATTCGACGAGGTTGGAATAGCCGATCTGTTCAGACTGGCTGATCGCCATCATCGCGATTTGGGTGTCGAAGATGGGATGCGGCGTTCGGCCAGTGGCGTTGAAGATGATTTCCACATCTTGGCCGCCGGCGTGGAAAACCTTGAGAACGTCTTCATTATCGGTCAGCAGATCCAGCAGCGGCGAAAGGTCGATGCCTTCAGCCATGGGATCGACCGCAGCGGCTTCTTCTGTATTGGCGATCTGGACAAGGCAGAGCTCTGGCCAATAGGTGTTTTCACGCATGAACTCGGTGTCGACCGCCACGAAGTCCGACTTCGCAAGACGCGTGCACAGATCGGCAAGTTCCTGAGTATTCGTGATGAGAGGATGAATTTTCATTGAACAGGGGCGTTACTCCCGAGAAGCCGGGGGATCAACGCTTGCTTTGCTGTGGGGCATCGCGCGGTACGGCGGAGCAGCTTCGCGGACGACGGGCGGCAAACGCCATCTGGAAATCATGGCATTAGTCGACTAGGGGCCACGGCTTGCACATCCTTTATCAGTGAAGAAGCGCGAAACCGCCATGACTCATCCCTATCGCTCTCATACCTGCGGCGCCCTGACCTCGGCGGAGGTCGGCCGGACCGTCCGCCTTTCGGGCTGGGTACATCGCAAGCGGGATCATGGCGGCGTCCTGTTCCTGGACTTGCGCGACCACTACGGCGTTACCCAAGTAGTTGCCGATGCGGATAGCGCAGCGCTGCAATTGCTCGATTCGCTGCGTCTCGAAAGCGTTGTCACTATCGAGGGCGATGTGAAGGCGCGCAGCGAGGCGACCGTGAATCCGAACCTCTCCACCGGACAGATCGAAGTCTATGCGCGTTCCGGCACTGTCCTTTCGCCTGCGGAAGAATTGCCTATGCCGGTGGCAGGTGAGCAGGAATATCCAGAGGATATTCGTCTCAAGTACCGTTTCCTCGATCTGCGCCGCGATACGTTGCACGCCAATATCGTCAAGCGCACGAAGATCATCTCGGACATGCGCAAGCGGATGGAGGCGATCGGCTTTACGGAATATTCCACGCCGATCCTCACGGCCTCCAGTCCTGAGGGCGCGCGCGACTTCCTAGTGCCCAGCCGCATCCATGCCGGCAAGTTCTATGCGTTGCCGCAGGCGCCTCAGCAGTACAAGCAGCTCCTGATGGTCGCGGGTTTCGATCGTTATTTCCAGATTGCTCCCTGCTTCCGCGACGAGGATCCACGTGCCGACCGCCTGCCCGGCGAGTTCTACCAACTTGACCTCGAAATGAGCTTCGTCACTCAGGAGGAAGTCTGGGAAACCATGGAGCCGGTGCTGCAGGGCGTGTTCGCTGCGTTTGCCGAAGGTAAGCCGGTGACCCCGTCAGGGCAGTTTCGCCGTATTCCTTACGCTCAGGCCATACGCGATTACGGTTCGGATAAGCCGGACTTGCGCAACCCGCTGATTATCAAGGATGTGACGGAGCATTTCAAAGGTTCGGGCTTTGGCATCTTCGCCGGCATAGTCGAGAACGGTGGCGTAATCCGCGCCGTTCCGGCGCCGGGCGCGGGTGCGGGCAGTCGCAAGTTCTTCGATGATATGAACAATTGGGCGCGCGCTGAAGGATTTTCCGGCCTTGGCTATATCAACATCAAGGAAGGCGCGCCGGGTGGCCCGATCGCCAAGAACCATGGCGACGAACGAACGGCGGCGTTGATCGACGCGTTGGGCTTGGGACCTGACGACGGCGTGTTCTTCGCGGCGGGCAAGGAAGAGCAGGCGGCCAAGCTTGCCGGGCTGGCGCGCACTCGCGTTGCCGAGCAGCTCGATCTGATCGACAAGGATCGGTTTGAACTGTGCTGGATAGTCGATTTTCCGTTCTTTGAATGGGATGAAGACAACAAGAAGCTCGATTTCGCACACAATCCCTTTTCGATGCCGCAAGGCGGGATGGAAGCGCTCGCCACGCAGGATCCGCTCGATATCAAGGCGTACCAGTATGATCTTGTCTGCAACGGCTATGAGATCGCTTCCGGTTCGATCCGCAACCAGAGCCCGGAACTGATGGTCGCCGCGTTCGAGAAGGTCGGTCTGTCCAAACAGGATGTCGAAGAGCGCTTTGGCGGCTTGTACCGCGCGTTCCAGTACGGCGCACCTCCTCACGGCGGCATGGCCGCCGGCGTCGATCGCATCGTCATGCTCCTGTGCGGTGCGCAAAACCTGCGCGAAATTACATTGTTCCCGATGAACCAGCGTGCGGAGGACTTGCTGATGGGAGCGCCTTCTCCGGCGGAGTTCAAGCAGCTCCGCGAATTGCATTTGCGCGTGGTCGATGCGGCGAAACCTGCGGTGAGCACGCCGGGACACATTGTCGCGCCCGACGCGGGCTGATAGCTTTCTCGCGCCTAGAATGGGTAGGACGGCTTCGGTTGAGCCGTTCCCGCGTCGGCGCACCTGTGACGTGACCAGGCAGCCTCAGGGCGAGCCCCCTGGCCTTTACCCGGAACGCGTCGCGTTCCGGCAAGGAAAGGAGCGCAGTCATGTCGCGGCCGTATATTTCCCTTATCACATTGGGCGTTGCCGATGTCGCGCGCGCCAGAATATTCTATCGCGATGGGTTCGGCTGGAAACCGGTATTTGAGACGGAAGAAGTCGTCTTCTTCCAGATGAACGGTCTCGTTTTTACCTTGTGGGACAAAGCCCAGTTGGAAGCGGACATGGAAAGGCCCTGTCCAGCGGCGGGCAGCTTCGCGCTCGCGCACAACGTTGAAAGCATAAGCCGTAGACCATCTGGTCGAACGACTGGTGGCGTCAGGTGCGCAGCTTTTGCGTGCGCCTGATGCCCCTCCACACGGCGGATATCGCGGCTACGTGGCCGATCCTGACGGGAACGCCTGGGAAATCGCATGGAATCCCGCTTGGCGGATGGACGAGGCTGGCCACGCCATCTTCGCGTTGTAGGCTAACTGTCTCGTGCCCCTTGCCAGCGCGCCGCCCAGTCATTAGGGCGACTGGCGAGATTTAATCCTCCGGATTGTGAAGGGGTCATAGAATGAGCGATACCGCCGATCGGGTTAAGAAGATCGTCGTCGAGCACCTGGGTGTGGAAGCCGACAAGGTTACCGAGGATGCCAGCTTCATTGACGATCTGGGCGCGGACTCGCTCGACATCGTCGAGCTGGTCATGGCCTTCGAGGAGGAATTCGGCGTCGAGATCCCGGACGACGCGGCTGAGAAGATCAGCACCGTTTCCGATGCCATCAAGTACATCGAAGAGAACAAGGGCTAATCCCCTGAACCTGCGTTCCGCCCATGGTTGGGCGTGGGCAGGGCAGCAAGCCCGGATTGAAATGGACAGGCTCGACCTCTAAGGGGGCGGGCCTGTTGCCGTTTCGGCCAAAGGAATTTCGGAGAGTATAATGCGTCGTGTCGTCGTAACCGGACTTGGTCTTGTCACCCCGCTGGGGGGGGACGTCGAAACCACCTGGGCCAATATCCTTGCCGGAAAGTCGGGTGCCGGACCGATCACGAAATTCGATGCGTCAGATCAGAAATGCCGCATCGCCTGCGAGGTGAAGCCAGCCGATCATGAATATGGCTTCGACCCCAACAAGCGGGTGGATCACAAGGTGCAGCGCCAGGTCGATCCTTTCATCGTCTTCGGGATCGACGCCGCCGGCCAGGCGATCGAGGATGCCGGCCTCATCGAGATGGACGAAGCGACCCGTTTCATGGCGGGCTGTTCAATCGGTTCCGGCATCGGCGGTTTGCCCGGAATCGAAAGCGAGTCTCTTGTCCTGCATGAAAAGGGCCCCGGCCGAGTCAGCCCGCACTTCGTTCACGGTCGTCTCATCAACCTGATCTCTGGTCAGGTTTCGATCAAATACGGCCTGATGGGGCCGAACCATGCTGTCGTTACGGCTTGCTCAACCGGCGCTCATTCGATTGGTGACGCCGCGCGCATGATTAAGGACGGCGATGCGGACATCATGCTGGCCGGCGGTGCTGAGAGCACAATTTGCCCTATCGGCATCGCCGGCTTCGCACAGGCGCGCGCGCTGTCGACCAACTTCAACGACGAACCGACCAAGGCCAGCCGTCCCTATGATAAGGACCGTGATGGCTTTGTCATGGGTGAGGGCGCCGGCGTCGTCGTGTTGGAGGAGTACGAGCATGCTAAGGCGCGCGGCGCGAAGATTTACTGCGAAGTGATCGGTTACGGTCTTTCCGGCGATGCGTATCATGTGACGGCGCCGCATCCGGAAGGTTCGGGCGCTTACCGATCGATGGCGATGGCGCTGCGCAAGGCGGGCCTTGAGCCCGGGGACATCGATTATATCAATGCTCACGGCACTTCCACCCCGCTGGGCGACGAACTAGAGCTTGGCGCGGTTCGCCGCTTGTTCGGTGACGCCATCGGCGATGTCTCGATGAGTTCGACCAAGTCGGCCATCGGCCATTTGCTGGGCGGTGCGGGCGCGGTTGAATCGATCTTCTGCATTCTTGCCCTTCGCGACCAGATCGTGCCGCCAACGCTCAACCTCGACAATCCGAGCGAGAGCTGCCTTGGCGTCGACCTTGTGCCTTTCACGGCGAAGAAGCGGGAAGTGCGTGCCGTGCTTAACAACAGCTTCGGGTTCGGCGGCACTAACGCCAGCCTCGTCATGCGCAAGCTCGACTGACATGATGTCGCGGCGCGGGTGTGTTCTGGCCGCAGTTCTTGCCGCAGCCGTGCTGCTGGGATTCGCAAGCCTCCTGAACGGTTGGTTCGGATCGGGACCGCTTGCAAAGGATCAGGACTTCATCGTTCCAAATGGCGCCAGTCTGTCAGTGGTGGCCGATCGGTTGGAGGAGAAGGGAATTATTCGCTCCTCCAGAGGCTTCGCTTTGCGGGCTCGCGTCTTTGGCGGCGGGGGCGGCATCAAGGCCGGTGAGTTCAGGATCCCGGCGCATGCCAGCGCCAGCAAGGTTCTGTCGATAATCTCCAGCGAGAACGTGATCCGTCGCTTCGTGACGGTGCCCGAGGGCATGCCTTCGATCATGGTCCAGGAACGGCTTATGGCTGTTCCCCAACTTACAGGCGAGGTCGCCATTCCGGACGAAGGTTCGGTTCTTCCTGATAGCTACGCTTTCGAAAATGGCGAACCACGCCAAACGGTGCTTCGCCGGATGCAGGCGGCAATGAACCGCACGCTCAAGGAACTCTGGGCCGAACGCGCGCCCGACCTCATAGTGAAAACGCCCGAGCAGGCGTTGATCCTCGCCTCGATCGTCGAGAAGGAGACGGGCAAGCCCGAGGAACGCCGCATGGTGGCGGGCCTTTATTCCAACCGGCTCAAGAAAGGCATGTTGCTGCAAGCTGATCCGACGATCATCTACCCGATCACTAAAGGCAAGCGGCTCGGCCGGCGCATTCTGCAGTCCGAAATCCAGGCGATGAACGATTACAATACCTATACCATGGTGGGCCTGCCCAAGCATCCGATCACGAATCCCAGCGGGGCTTCGATAGAGGCAGTGCTGCATCCCGCCGACACCGATGCGCTCTATATGGTTGCGGACGGTACGGGTGGTCACGTCTTTGCGAGTACGTTGGAACAACATAACGCCAATGTGGCGAAATGGTTCGCCATCCGCCGCGCTCGCGGCGAGCTGTGAACGAGCAGGTCCCCGATTCGTCCACGCTGGGCGTCAGAAGGTCAGGCGCTCCACTTTTAATCACTGCCGAACTGCCAGCCGATGTGCTTGCCTGGGCAGACGCGCTGCGCCGGGCGCACTATCCGCCCGAGCGCAACAGGCTGAGGGCTCACGTTACGCTGTTTCACGCGCTGCCCCCTTCGGTGAAGCATGAACTGCTGCAAGTCCTTATCGAGCTTGCCCGCGGTCCCGCTCCGGAAGCGCGGATCAACGGCCTTATGAAGTTGGACCGAGGGACGGCGCTGGCTGTGGAAAGTCCAAAGATGGTGGAATTGCACGCCACGATTGCCGAGCGCATGCATGGCCTCTTGGCTGACCAGGACACCCGTCCGCTGCGACTGCATGTGACGATCCAGAACAAGGTGCCGACCCAAACCGCAAAGGCGCTGCAGGCCCGCCTTGCACCTCAATTGAAGCCGGTGTTGTTCCGATTTCACGGCTTTGGTCTCTATGCTTGGGAAGAGGGGTTGTGGCACCCGATCCGCACCATTGCTTTTCGTGGCTGAAACCCGCTTTTTCAGTGTTGACCGCAAAGAACCACCACCCTAAAGGACGCCGCCTGCACCGAATGCCGGTGCATCGATCGGACCTTCCGGTATGATCCATCACCGGCAGATCGCGATGTGGCGGAGTAGCTCAGTCGGTTAGAGCAGCGGAATCATAATCCGCGTGTCGGGGGTTCGAGTCCCTCCTCCGCTACCAACATCGAACGCTAACACGCCCACATTAGAGCGCCGAGCGAATAATGCACAACATATCAGGCGGCCGGACAATGTCAGCGCAATCGATTTCGCTGGCCAGCAAGCAGCGTTTTTGACGGTAAAGCTTGCCTCCCTCGGCAGCCGTGGCGGGGATGAAGGATGTGCCGTGACACCATGTTCGGCCGCAAGCCTCTCGGCCAGCTCGGGCAGTGTCAGCAGCCATCGGCGTCGACTCAAGCAATCACAACATCCCGAAAGGCTGATAGTTTGCGGCCTCCCGCCGGCCGATCCTGCCTGGCAGGGGCCGGCGATCCCGTCTGCGCCTTACGCTGGGCCAAGCGAACCGCCGTGGCGGCACTCGTTCTAAGCTGACGCGTCGCAACTCGCCGCGAACCTCCCTCCGCAATAGCCGCATAAACCTGATCTCGAAGATCAACTGAATGTGCTTTGCTCATGGTCCACCTTCACAAAGCGTGCCTCGCAGGAATCACTCGATTCAGGTTTTCCGAAATCCGCTCGAGCATTCTCAGCGCCGGGTTTTCGTTCGAAAGCGCGGCCGCCCTGAGCAGGCCAACATTTCCTTCTGATGCGCGTTGATCCCTCGCACGTTCGGGCGTCCTCGCATTGGAGCGATGCCGCGATGGCGGCCCGGACGTGCTGGTGCTGGCAAAAGGAGATAGTCATGGATTGGCTGGAGGTACTTTTCGGTCCTGACCAGGGGACACCGAATACGGCCCAGTTCTGCGTTCGGGCGTTGCTCCTCTTCTTTTATGGCTTGCTCTGCATACGCGTTGCCGGGCGTAGAACCTTTTCCGACTTGAGCCCTCTCGACATCCTGGTGGCTATCGTGGTGGGATCGAATATCAGCCGTGCCATGACCGGCAAGGCGCCATTCGTGCCATCCCTTGTCGCCACATCGCTGCTGGTGGTTCTTCATCGGCTGGTCGCCATGGCCACCGTCCACTCGAATTGGTTGGCAAAGTTCGTCAAAGGTGAGCCCACCGTCCTGGTGCGGGACGGCGTGGTTGATCGCTCGGCTATGCGATTGCATCAGCTTAGCGAAGACGATTTGCTTGAGGGCCTGCGCATGGAGCAGGCCGGCGCGATTGAGGATGTTGCCTTGGCTACTGTGGAGCGGGGTGGGAAGATCAGCGTTTTGAAGAAATAGCGCCACGGTCTTGGCGATCGTGAGACGTGTGCGAGGCGGCGCTCCATTCCGGCAGGCGGGTGGCCTCTGCGGCGCGGGTCAATAATCCGGGCCATGCCCGAGCGGCGCTGATCCCCAACGCTCGGAGAACAGGTCTATCCAGCACGTCTTGCAAGGCCATTGCACGGAAGAGCTGGCCTTTCGTCGCCGCATGATACTTGAGACGATACTCGCCTGCTCCAAGCCCTTCACCGATGCACTGGGCTGCCACCGCCGCGCTGCGAAGCGCCAAGGCCATGCCATCGCCCGAAAGAGGTGCCGTCATGGCCGCCTGGTCCCCTAGCCGGAATATCGGGCCGCCATGTTCGGAGCGTCGCGGTGCGCTGTAGACGAGATTGGCGATCGTCAGCGGTCGCGGGAAAAGCGGTTCGGCATCAGTCAGTATGGTCCGGCAATGATTTAATGACACCAGCATCTTCGCGACATCCGCCCATCTTCGTCCAAGTTGCTGCAGACGTCGGCGCCGGATAATGAGGCAGAGGTTCGCGTGGCCGCCTTCGATTAGTTGCAGACCTGCATATCCACCATCAAACAGGATCAGTTGGATAACTCCATCCAGACGCCTTCGCGCCGCACTGCCTAGGCGATAATGCATTTTGAAGCCCACATAGGGATTGTCATCTTCCTTTCGCCGGGGGCGCTGTTCCTGTCGCACGGGCAGCTTTCCCGTTGCCAGGATGACGTGCCGGCCGCTGCGGGCCCCGGCACTTGTGCGCACCTGGTCCTGGCCAATCCCCAGTACGCGAACACCGCGTTCGACCCGTGCTCCTGCCGCCGCGGCCTGCCCGATCAGCGTTTCATCCAGCGTGTAACGACTGAGGCCCAGGGCCTTGAAAGGCAAAGGCGCCTCGATGAGGGCATTGCCAAAGATCAAGTGGATGCGCTCGATAGGTGCGGCGCCCAGAGCCAAAGGATCGATTCCAAGCTCAGACAAATGCTGGTGAGCCTCGATCGAAAGGAACTCGCCGCAGATCTTGTGATGGGGTCCGGTTTCTCGTTCGATCAAGTGCACGCTCTGACCGGCGCGCGCCAACAGCAAAGCGGTCGCGCTGCCTGCAAGACCACCGCCGAGGATCAATGCATCAGGCACGGCGACCCAGCAGAGTGAAACGAAAACTTTCCGCGGCCATACCCGGCCCGAACGCCATAGCCAGGCCGGGCTGCGGCAAATCTTCCTCTCGGCGCTGATCCAACATGCGAGCCAGAATGAACATCAGCGTCGCCGAGGACATATTGCCGAAAGCACGAAGAATGGCTCGTGACGGTTCGAGTGAGTCCCCTCTCAAAGCCAGACCTTGCTCGACCGCGTCCAGCACGGTGCGGCCACCCGCGTGAACCGCCCAGAGGGAAAATGCTTCCGGCGTCTGTCCACGCAGTAAACCGTCAGGCAGGTTGCATTCTCTTTGGTGCCGCAACGCCTCGGCTATGCGCGCGGGTACTTCGCCGCCCAAGTGCATGTGGAAGCCTTGATCCCCAATCGCCCAAGTGATCGCATCGGCAGTGCCGGCGATCGTTTCCGCACGAAAATCCTTGAGGGCGATGCCGTGAGGTTCCGCCGTGACGAGCGCCGCCGCCGCGCCGTCACCGAAGAGCAGCATCGCGAGCAGTTTCTCAAGATCGTCCGTGCGTTGAAAATGTAGCGTGCAGAGTTCCAGCGTCACCATCAGCACTCGAGCGTCCGGCGTCGAACGGACGATGTGATGTGCGAGCCGCAGCGAGTTCACGGCCGCATAACATCCCATAAATCCAACTACGGTGCGTTCGATACGGGGATCGAGTCCAGCCTGCGCGACGATCGCTTGATCGAGACCGGGCGCCATGAAACCGGTACAGGACGCGACGATGAGGTGCGTGATGCCCGCGCTGGCGATGCCGGGATCAAGCGCGCAGATCGCCGCCACAGCAAGGGCCGGCGCATCACGCTCGTAACGGGCCATGCGCAGGCTTGTGGACGCCCATTCACCGGCGCCGTAAAAACCGTCCCGATCAGTGACGGCGCCGTCCGGCAGCATCACCGGCTCCAGAAAGGAGTAGCGCTGATTTATCCCGGCGCGTTCGACCATGCGGCCGAACAGACGCCGCGCCTTGTCGTCTTTCAAACTGGCCTTGGCGAAATGAACGAAGGCGTCGTGGACACCATGGGGTGGGTTGGCCGTGCCGATGCTGTTGATATGCGCCGTCACCGCGCTCATGCCCGTCGTCCTATCAACACGGCGTTGAGACCGCCGAATGCAAAACTGTTTGATGCCAGTATAGGGGTGTCGATTGCGCGAGATGAAAGCGCGAGAGGCAGATCGCAAGCAGGATCGGGGCCGATATGATTGAGGATCGGAGGCGCAATACCTTCCACCAGAGCTTTGACGCCCAATAGGAACTCGATTGCGCCGGCTGCGCCAATCATGTGGCCGTGCGCCGACTTTGTAGCGATAACCGTATGACGGTGCAGCGCCGAGCCGTAAACGCGTTGAAGCGCAGCTGCCTCGGCCGGATCGTTGAGGGCCGTGCCTGTGCCATGCGAGGAGATCAGCGCGGGTTGTCCCGGTGGTACGCCGGCGTCTGCATACGCGCTTTCTATGGCGGCCGCTATTCCATCGATGTCAGGCGCGGTCATGTGTGCAGCGTCGGTGCTGGCCCCGTAGCCCGCCAGTTCGGCAATAACTTTGGCGTTGCGGGCGCGGGCATGATCCTCTCCTTCCAACACGAACATGGCCGCCCCTTCGCCCAGCACCATTCCCTGTCGATCCTGCGAAAATGGTCGACAAGTGTCGGAAGCGAGTACGCCCAGCGATTGCCACGCCGTCCATGATCCAAGTGAAAGGCACGCTTCGGTGCCTCCGGCGATGGCGGCGTCTATGCGACCGGCGCGTATCATGTGCATCGCCTCGCCCAACGCATGGCCTGATGAGGCGCATGCGCTTGACAATGTGAAGGTCGGGCCATGAGCGCCAAGCAGCATCGCGATATGGGCGGCGGGTGCACTAATCATCGAGGCCGGGATCGTTTGCGGATGCACTTTCGCGTGGCCTTTGGAGAACAGGCGTTCGTAAGCTGCATCGATCGTCGCGTTGCCGCCGCTGCCGCAGCCTACGATGATAGCTGCACGACTGTTGAAAACAGGGTGCCCGGCAAGACCTGCCTGCTCGACCGCTTCGCAAGCCGCTTCGAGGGCGCGAAGCGAGAGTCGGTCCAGCTTGCTCATTCGCCGCAAGTCGTGAGAAGATAAGCGCGACGGCGTCTCGCCGTCGTCGATCCATGACGCAACCCCGGTAATGCTTTCGCGGATAAAGGAACGGATCGCGCCGTCCCCGTTGAGAGCGCGTTTCCACGTCACGTTTACGCCCGATCCCAGGCCGCTTATGCAGCCCATGCCGGTGATGACGACCTTGCGCTTCATGCGCGTGCGGCGGTGATGCGGTCGATCAACTGCTGAAGTGTGGAATCGCGAGGAATATCCTCCGGCTGGATCTCAATGCCGAACTGGTCTTCCAGTTCGAACAGCAGACTGACTAGATCGAGCGACGATATGTCGAGCGTGGCAAGAGTAGCGTCAGGCAGGAGCTTGTCTGGAGGCAGTCCGGTTTCCTTGGAAATCAGCGATATGATCTCTTCGTTCGTCATTTGCCCGGCTCTCCCGCGATGCGTGTCCAGTGACGGGTCTGACACAGGAACAGAATACAACCCGTTACGTTCAACCTTGCCGACGGGCCGACGGCAATCGCCGCGCGGTAGATGCGTCCGGCCTTCGGGTCATACGCTTGTCCACCCCGCCAGCGGCCGTCGGCGCGTTTCAGGCCGCTCAAGATCGTCATTCCAACGAGGGGACGGATGCGTAATTTTGGGTCAGGGTTATTGATGTCGTGCGTCGGTGCGGTCGGATCGAGTACGCGCACCAGCGTGCCGCAAATGGTGGCCCCGCAAGGCTCAATTTGGATAACTCCCGATCGGTCATCCGTCAGCCAGCGGCCATAGACTGAAGGTTCCGCCTCGGCGCCGACACTGTCTGCTACCATGATGACGGCGAACCACGTCAGGAGGTGGATAGATTTCATGCATTTCCTGGCCCCGAAGGCCCATCCGCGAGATCGAGTTCCCAAGGGCGACTCCAAAAGATCGGACACTAGTGCGGCCAAGTGTGCTAAAGGTGCAATCTGTTTCCGCAAGGCAATGAACTTTTCGGTTCATCTCCGCCGCCGGAGCGGGCGTGCATCAGGGAGACAAGCGGTGTTGCGTCGATATCTTGTTGTGATGGCCGGTGGCCTGATGATGATTGCGCCGGCGTCGGCCCAATCCCCGGCGGACATGTGGACCAGTCCTCAGACGTTGACGGTCAAGCTATCGAGTTTCGAGTACGATCCCTCAACGATCACTCTCACGCACGGAGCGGCCTATACGCTTCATCTTGAGAACATGTCGTCTGGGGGGCACGACTTTCAAGCGAAGGAATTTTTCGCGCAGGCGCAGATTGCGTCCACTGACCGAAACAAAGTGGTGAAGGGGAAAGTGGCCGTACCTGGCAAGCAAAGCGTCGATGTAACGCTGATCGCGCCAACCGTCGGTACTTATCAGGTGCATTGCACACATTTTATGCATAGCGCTTTCGGAATGACTGGGCGCATTGTGGTCCAATAACGAACCACGCCGCGCGATGGCAGCGGATCTGCGCTTGCGGGAGAGAATGTCGTGACCTCATTAGCCATCCGGTCCCGCCAGGAAGAACAGATGGACGCCGTCGATCTCGACAGCGAAACTTATGGGCGTGTGCTGCATGATCTGGCCAAAGTGAATCGCTGGACTTTCACGGCGCATCCAACGCTGGTCTATTTGAAACGCGTCGCTGGCCATAGTCCATCTTTCAGTTTGCTGGACGTCGGCTTCGGGCATGGCGATTTGCTTCGCGCCGTGGCCCGATGGGCGAGACAATGCGGCATTGAAGCCAAGCTGGTCGGCGCGGACATCAATCCGAGAAGCGCAGAGATTGCTCGGCGCGCCACTCCGCCCGATTTTCGGATCGATTATCGCACTGGCGACTATTCGGTTCAGCCGGAAGCTTTCGACTATATCGTCAGCAGCCAGGTTACGCATCACATGAGCGAGGAGCAATTGGTCTGCTTCCTGCGGCACATGGAAAAAGAAGCCCGCCGCGGCTGGCTCATATGCGATCTTCACCGCCACTGGTTCGCTTATTACGGCTTCCCCCTTTTGGCGCGGATACTGGGTGTCCATCGCATCGTCAGGCAGGATGGCCAGCTTTCAATCGCCCGCTCGTTCCGGCCTAACGAATGGACACCCGTTCTGAAGAGCGCCGGTGTTGATATGGAGCGGACACGGATCGTTCGCCGGTTTCCGTTTCGGCTATCGGTCGAGCACACAAGAATGAAGCGGTCACGGCTTTGAACCACGATTTAAATGGGTCGTCCGTCTCGAGAGAAGCCGAGATGGCAGCCTTACCGCCAACCTTTCTCCCGAGTATCTTCTCCCCCTTTGCGTCTCTTCGTCGGCCTTGCCAGATCGTTGCGCGGGGTCAATGATCGCCTGTTCCAGCACGGGCATCTGATCCAGCGGAAAACGGGAGCGACCGATGCGCAAACGTCTTGTTCTGTTTGTCATCGCGTTCGCCATATCGGCTGGCGTTGGTTTCTGGTTTGTTTGGCAGCGACCTGTCTCGGTGACCACGGCTGCAGTAGAACGCGGATCGGCAGTGGAACTGGTCTATGCCACCGGTTATGTTGAGCCCGAACATCCGGTAATCGTATCGTCGCGTGCAACGGCGCCGGTGGCGGCTGTGCTTGTGAACGAAGGCGATCCGGTAGCGCGGGGACAACCGCTTGTCCAGCTTGATGACAGTGAGCAGCATGCACTCTTGGCGCAGGCCGCTGCAGACGCGCAGGGCAAGACCTTGGCGGAGCGGCGTGTCACGACGCTCTACGCCGAAGGATGGGTGACCCGTGCGGCTCGAGACGAGGCGGTTGCCGCCGCCAAAGCTGCGCGCGCTTCATCTTCGGCGCTGAGCGCACGGCTTGACCAGATGACGGTGCGGGCCGGCATCTCTGGTGTGGTGCTCAAGCGCGAGGTTGAACCAGGCGATCTAGCCACGCCCGGGAAAGAATTGCTGCAATTGGGAGATCCTGCGAGCGCGCGCATAACCGCCACGGTTGATGAACGGGACATCATTCGTGTGCATGTGGGTCAGGTGGCGCTTCTTTCGGCCGACGCCTTTCCCGGCAAGGTTATCCGTGGACGCGTCTATGAAATCACGCCCGGCGGAGATCCGACCCAACGCGCCTTTCGCGTGCGCATTCATGTTGAGGACGCGATCTCCTTGCCGTTTGGGCTGACGCTGGAAGTCAACATCGTCGTTAACGAGCATCAAAAGGCCCTGCTGGTGCCGACGGGGGCCGTGATTGCCGGTCGCGTCTGGCTGGTGCGCGATCATCGTGTGCAGCCGCGCATGGTGGGAACCGGTATAACGGGGACTGACAAAACGGAAATCGCCTCCGGTCTCCAAGCCGGCGATATCGTAGTCGTCAATCCTTCCGCCGGGCTGAGGGAGGGCGATCGGGTCCGGCCATGACGAACCGAATCTGGTTCCTTATCGCTATCGCACTCAGGCATTTGTCGCGTCGTCGCCGGCAAACGGCGGTAGCGGTAAGCGGGGTTGCCGTTGGCGTCGGGTTTTTCCTTGCGGTCTCCGCGCTGATGGTCGGAAGCCAGAACGATTTTATCAAGCAGCTGATCGATGCGGCGCCGCACATCATCATTTCCGATGAATTGCGAAGCCCTTTGCCGCAACCGGGCCTGCGCGCTTACGCCGGCGGCGCGATCCAATTGCATGGCTACAAAGTTCGCAACGAAGTGCGCGGTATTAAAGACTGGCAAGCGGTGCTCGCCGCCGCCAATGCTGTGCCGGGCGCGATAGCCTCGCCAAGTCTGACCGGCGGTGTAACTCTGCGCTTGGGCGGCCATGATGAAGCGATCAGCATTGTGGGCGTAGAACCGGAGATCGAAAGCAGGATCAGCACGATCGAGGACAAGCTCCGCGTCGGCCACCTGCGCGATCTAGAAACCACGCAAGGCGGCATTATCATCGGTGAGGATTTGGGCCGCCGGTTAGGCGTGCGGGTAGGGGATATCGTCGCGGCTACATCTTCTTCCGCGAGTGGGCGCTCGATGCGTGTCGTGGGCCTCTTTAAGAAGGGACAGACGCAGCTTTCATCCGGAGCGGGCTATGTGCTTTTGCGCGAGGCGCAATCGCTGCTTGGCAGGCCCTTCATTATCAATCGCATTGGCGTGAAGCTTTCCGACCCTTACGCTGCGCAAGTCGTGGCGGCGCGGCTGGAGGCGCGTTTCGGTTACAAGGCCGAAAGCTGGCAGGAGCGCTCGGCGGATTTTCTGTCGTTATTGATGACCCGCAACGTCATCATGTACTCGGTTGTCTCCGCGATCCTGCTGGTAGCCAGCTTCGGTATCTACACGGTCGTTTCCAACAGCGTATCCGACAAGCGGCGAGACATAGCGATCATGAGGTCGATCGGGTTCTCGCAAGGGGACCTGCAATTCATCTTCGTGGTCGAAGGGCTGGTGCTGGCTTTGATCGGCGTGTTGATCGGCTGGTTTCTGGGATACACGCTAATGACGATTCTGGGGTCGTTGCGCTTTCCGATCAGCGACGATGTTCAGCACGTTCCGCTCGATCGATCTCCGCGCCAGTATTTCATCGCCGCTGCTGCTTCTTTTCTTGCCGGGGCCATCGCGGCCTGGCTGCCCGCCCGAAAGGCGGCGAGCGTCGATCCGGTGGATATCTTGCGAGGCGCGGTATGAGCGCGATCCTTGAGGCGCATGCATTGGAGCGCGTTCTGCCAGGCGATGTGCCCGTCACTCTCGTCCACGACGTCAGCCTCCAGGTGGAAGCCGGTGCGTTCACCACGATCGTAGGTCCGTCCGGCTGCGGCAAATCGTCATTGCTATATCTACTCGGTCTGATTGATCGGCCCACCAGTGGCGAATTGCTGGTTGAGGGGAGGGAGGTCAGCCGCCTTTCCGGGGACGAACGCGCGCGCATACGGCTGGCGCGCTTCGGCTTCGTGTTCCAGTTTCACTTCCTACTGCCCGAATTTTCAGCGTTGGAGAATGTGTTGCTGCCCATACAAAGACTGGGGCAGCTGACGAGACAGGAGGCGCATAGGAAAGCGCTGGGCTTGTTGGCGGGTGTCGGCTTGGAGGAGAAGCAGGCCAAGACTCCGGATCGTCTTTCCGGTGGGGAGCGTCAGCGGGTCGCCATCGCCCGCGCACTTGCCAACGATCCGGTGCTGATTCTCGGCGATGAGCCCACCGGCAATCTCGACAGCCATAACAGCGCGCGTGTCGTCGAGACGCTGCGCGCTCTAGCCCATGAGCAAGGGCGCGCCGTGGTGTGCGTAACACACGATACCGGAATCGCGGAGCTTTCCGATATTCAGATCGAAATGCTGGACGGACGAGTGGAGAAGGTCATCGATCGCAGGCCGGCGTGAACCGGCGCCCCCGCCTGGCCTGTCAACTGATCTTGCGGATCCAGCCGTGCTTGTCTTGCGCGTCGCCTCGCTGAATGGCGACCAGCTTGGCTTTGAGTTTTTGCGTCAATTGTCCCGAACCGCCCGACCCGATGGTGAACTCGCCATCGCGTCCGGTCACTTTGCCGATCGGCGTAACCACTGCTGCCGTGCCGCAGGCAAAGGTTTCGACCAACTTGCCCGATCCGGCATCGGCGCGCCACTGATCCAAGCTATAGCGGCTCTCCTCCACCTTCAACCCTTCCTCACGAGCGAGCGTCAGCAAGCTGTCGCGAGTGATGCCAGGCAGGATGGTGCCGGTCAGTGACGGTGTAAGCAGCGTGCCATCGTCAAACACGAAGTAGAGGTTCATGCCCCCCAGCTCCTCGATCCACTTGTGCTCGGCGGCATCGAGGAACACGACTTGGTCATGCCCGCGTGCAATCGCCTCCGCCTGCGGCACAAGGCTGGCTGCGTAATTGCCGCCGCACTTGGCCGCGCCAGTGCCGCCGGGCGCCGCACGTGTGTAGTCCGAAACCCAGATCGATACCGCGGGCGCACCTGACTTGAAGTAGTAGCCGGCCGGACTGGCAATGACGATGAACTTGTATTGCTTCGCAGGGCGGACGCCGAGAAATGCCTCGGTCGCGATCATGAACGGACGCAGGTAGAGTGAAGCGCCTTCGCCGTCAGGAATCCAGGCGCGGTCGATCTGAACAAGCTTCTCAACCGCTTCGACGAATACTGCTTCGGGCAATTCTGGCATGGCCAGGCGCTGTGCCGACTGATTGAAGCGCGCCGCGTTGGCTTCCGGACGAAATAGCGCGATGGACGCGTCCGTCTGCTTGTAAGCCTTGAGACCCTCGAATATCTCTTGCGCATAGTGCAGGACGGCAGCCGCCGGATCGAGCGCGATCGGCTGACGCGGACCGATCACCGCGTCGTGCCAGCCACGTCCGTCCGTCCATTCGATAGTCACCATGTGATCGGTGAAATGGGTCCCGAAACCGGGATTGGCGAGCACTGCGGCGCGCGCATCCTCACTGACCGACGTGTGATGGGCAATGGTGTGGAATTGAAGGCCGGCGCCGGCGAGACTCGCCATCGAACATAGATCCTTGCATTGTCTTGACTGCGCGCCTTTGAACAAAAATTACGTAAGACGCAACTGAAAAGTAATTTTCCATCTCTTGCATTTTGTCATAGCATGATGGCGGCAGCACGCAAATGGCCGGGTTGAAGGTCATTTTCTCCGCCATTGTCCGCTGCTACGCCGCGATATTCAAGCCCTCCGGCAGTTGATGATCGCGGGCCTGCAGAAACCAGCGATCCGTTCCTTCAAGGCCAAGCGCTGTCAAAGTTCCATGAAGATAGGCGCCGGTGTCGATTCCGATGCGATTAGAGCAGACGTCAGGAAGCTCGCTGATCGTGTGCCCGTGGATTACGAAAGCGCCGAAATCGCCCTTGTGACTAAGGAAGGGCTCGCGGATCCAGCGGCACTCCTGCTCGATCTGTTCGGCAATGGGAACCTCCGGTCGAATCCCAGCATGGACGAAAAGGTAGTCGCCCAGACGCACAGTGGGATCAAAATGCTCGATAAAGTCGAAATCGGCCTGTGGAATGGCTGCATTCATAAGGCATTGAAGCTGCTCGATGTCGGTTATCGCACCGGTTCTCAAATCGACGCCATAGGACTCGATCGTTTCCAATCCCCCGAACCGGAGAAAGCCATCGAGCGCGGCCAGGTTTGTGCGGCTCTCCAACAGCATTTCCTCATGATTGCCCATGATGAACTTCACGCGGCGTTGGCGAGACCAGTCGCGCGCGCGCATGAGCACCCCCGCGCTGTCTGGGCCGCGATCGATCAGGTCGCCCAGCAGAACCACTGTCGTTTCCGCCAGCATGCGGTGCTCGTCGTCTTTTTCGATTTGCTCGATCAACTGATCGAAAAGGTCGATACGCCCATGGATATCACCGATGGCGTATACGCGCTCTCCAAAGGGCACCGAAGGCGGGCTTGCCGACGCGGGTCGGGCCCACAGATTTCTTAGTCTTCCCAACATTTGCGCAGCGCAATCTATAGCCCCCCCGATGCGCCCTAGCAAGGTAAGGATAGTCCAAGGCGGCAGTGGCAAAAAGTCCACACCGCGTTTCTGGAATGTTGCAGAATTGAAATTTTTCTTGTGCAACGCACCGCTGCGTTGCAGCATTATCGTACTGTCGCGAACCGGCCCAATAAAGAGGTTCGGGCGACACAGCAGGCGGGACGAGGCATCAAAATAAAATTGTGAGGGAATAAATATGCTTATGTCCGTCCGCGGCGCCATCGCCGCCACTCTCCTCGCGGGCACGGCGCTCGCGGCTACTCCTGCCTTTGCCGATGAGGCTGCTCCGCCGAGCGATATCACCGTCACCGGCAGCGCTTCGGTTGCGTCGCAGTACCGGTTCCGCGGCATTTCGCAGTCCGACAACAAGCCCGTCATCCAAGGCGCGATCACGGTAAGCCATAGCTCTGGCTTCTACGTAGCGACCTGGGGTTCGAGCGCGACCGGCAATGACGCGGTCGACATCGGCGGAACGGAAATTGACGTCTATGGCGGCTGGACCGGCAAGCTTGGCGGCAGCGGCGTGACGCTGGACGCCGGCGTTTATGGCTACCTCTATCCGGGCAACACCCCCGGCAACGTGTACGAGCTCTACGGTTCCTTGGCCTATGCGCTGGGTCCGGTGAACGCGAAGGCGGGCGTCTATTTCGCGCCCGATCAGAAGAATACCAGCCGTTCCAACACTTACGTTTATGGTGAGTTGAGCGGCGCCATTCCGAATACCCCGCTGACCGTTCATACGCATCTGGGCCATACCGGTGGCGCGTTCGATTTTCCGAAGCAGTACATCGATTACACCGCTGGTGTCACCTATTCGTGGAAGCACCTTTCGCTGGACGCGTCGATCGTGGGCACCAATCTCAAGCGTAGTGATTTCGTCGCGGCCGGCTGCGATACCCCCGGTTTCGCCAGCTGCAACACCCTTCATCGTGTTTCGAAGGCTGTCGGCGTCGTCACTCTGACCGCTTCGTTCTGATCGAACGACACAAAGTCGTTTCGCAGGAGGACCCGTCTGGAGCGTTCCGGACGGGTTTTTCCGTTGTTTATGTGAATAGATTCGTCTCCATTTCACGCTTCGGTGGATGAACAGCGTGGAGCGGACGGTTTTCCCCGGCCATCGCTAATCCTCGGATTTCCTACCGTCGGCGCGAATCATGCTTGTCGACGGCCGTACCCGTGATAACCGTTGCTTCCCGGCGACGAATTTGAGGAATCCCTGTGACCCGATATCTCCACACCATGATCCGCGTGACCGATCCGGATGCGACCATCCGTTTCTTCGAACTCCTGGGCCTTAAGGAAACGCGACGCTTTACGAGCGAGAAGGCCCGGTTCACGTTGATTTATCTTGCACCGGAAGGGCAGGAGGAGGCCGAGGTCGAATTGACTTACAACTGGCCGGCGGAAGATGGCTCGGCCGAGATTTATACCGGAGGCCGCAACTTCGGCCATCTCGCTTATCGAGTCGATAACATCTATGAGACGTGCCAGCG
>NZ_DAIMZT010000047.1:0-24324 GCF_036733805.1 Novosphingobium sp.
CGAGCACCGACCCGGCGGAGAGCGCGAGGTTGCCATTGATCGTCAGCGTGCCGACATTCTTGGTGCCGGCTGCGAGCGTGGCGCCATCGGCAATCGTTACATTACCGCCGATAATGCCCGAGCCGCCGAGGCTCGCGCCCAGCGCGATGTTCGTCGCGCCCATCGCCGCCGACTGATCGCCGTTCACGAACAGGCTGCCCGCCATCACTTCGACATCCCCGGCGAAGCCGTTGGCCCCGGTCAGGACCAGATCGCCCACGCCCGCCTTGGTGAACCCGCCGGTGCCCGAGACGGTGCCACCCAGGGTCAGCGTCGTGCCCGGATCGGTGAGCAAGGTGCCCGCCCCGAGCAGATCGACCGCACGGTTCGAACTCATCGTGGCGGTGGTGCCCAGCGTGCCGCCATTGAGAGTCAGCGCGCCTGCCGCGTCGCCGAGATTGGCGTCGCTCGAAATGCGCAGCGTGCCCGCATCGATCCGGGTGCCGCCCGTGTAGTTGTTGGTCCCCGAAAGCACCAGCGTGCCGAGATCGGATTTGACCAGCTGGCTGTTGCCGATGAGGGCGCTGCCGATCGTCGCGGTATAACCGAGCCCGACGGCCGTGCCGTCGCCCACCCGGATCACCGACTGCGGCCCGATCAGGGTCAGGTCCTGACCCGTGATCGTATAGCCGTCGCTCGCGAACTGCATGCCTGACGCGCGAACCGCTCCCAGGCCGTTATCCAGGCTGACCGTTCCCGCCGCGCCACCGAAGATTGCAAAGGCGCTGTCGAGGAAGGGCGCGTTGATCGATGCATCATCGAGCGTCCAGTTGTCGTTGCCGGATACGTTCTGCCAGACGCCATCGCCACCCGTTATGAGGCCATCGTTGCGAACACCCGCCGCGCCATCCCAGAAACGCAGAGCGAGGCCGTTGGTGTTGATCAGGTTGACCTGACCCGCGACCGAGATCTGCACATAGAAATCGGTGCCCGACGGGATCGAACCGATCGCAAGGCCGTTGTTGGTCAGCGTGCCGCTATAGTTGATGACCCGGTAGATGCCCGGATCGAAGCTGCCGCCGCCGCTCGTCGTCACGTTGAGCGTGCCGCCGAGCGTGAGATCGCCGCCGACATTGACGAGGTCGTTGAGCGGCCCGCCGACTATATCCGACTGGCCGAACTCATAAGCGAGCACGGCGTTGGGGCTGAAACCGAGATTGCCATTGATGGTAAGCGTGCCCGGACCGGTCGCATCGCCCGGCGTCAGCGTCGCGCTGCCGCCGACCAAGACGTCACCGCCGATCGTGCCAGTTCCCCCGAGCGCGCCGCCGCCGAGCACATTGGTCGTGCCGTTCGCCGCGGTCTGGTTGCCATTGATGAGCAACGTGCCGGACGAGATGACCGTCGATCCGGTATAGCTGTTGTCGGCGGTCAGGATTGTGGTGCCGGCGCCCTCTTGGCGGACATCGCCCGTACCGGAGATCGTGCCCGCGAAGCTGTATTCGTTCGAGCGGTTGAAGATCAGCCCCGAATTGTTGAGCACATCGCCCGTGATGCCGCCAGTCGTGCCGCCCACACCCAGTTGGAGCAGGCCCGCGCTGATCGTGGTGCCGCCGCTATAGTTGCTGTCGGCGGTGAAGATGGTCGTGCCAGAGCCGATCTGGCTGACCACGCCGTTGCCGCTGATTGCGCCGGCGAAGGTGAGGCTGTCGGAGCGGTTGAAGGCGAGTAAGCCATCATTGGCGACATCGCCGAGGATCGCGCCGCTCGTCCCACCATTGCCGAGCTGGAGTGTGCCCGCCACGATCGTCGTGCCGCCTGCATAGGCGTTGTCGGCGGTCAGCACGAGATTGCCCGCGCCGTCCTTGGTGAGCGCACCCGCGCCTGACACTACACCGTTCAGGGTCAGCGTCGTGCTACCATCGGTCAGGAACGTACCCGCACCCGCCAGATCGACCGCACGGTTCGACGTAATGCTGGCCGTGCTGTTCAACGTGCCGCCATCGAGGCTGAGGCCCCCGACCGCATCGCCGAGATTGGCGTCGCTCGAGATGCGGAGCGTACCGCCGTTGATCGCCGTCCCGCCCGTGTAGCTGTTCGCCCCCGTCAGAACCAGCGTACCGCCCAGATCCTTGATCAGCCGCGCCGGTCCGGCGAGCTCCGCGCTGATCGTGGTCGTGATGCCTGCATCGGCTAGACTGCCGTCGCCTATACGCACGAACGCGTCTGCGCCGGTCAGCGTCAGCGGACCACCGGCGATCACATAGCCGTCCGTGGTGAACTGCATGCCCGCGCTCAGCACATTGCCGCCGCTGTTATCGACCGTGACCGCGCCGCTGGCGCCTTGGAAGATCGCGAAGCTCGCCTGCGCATAGTCGGCGTTGATCGTGCCGTTGACCTCGGTCCAGTCGTTCTGGTTACCGCCGACGCGCCACACGCCGTCGTCGCCCTGGATCACCCCGTCATTCTTCGGCTGGCCGGTGCCGTCCCAGAAATTGAGCGTCAACCCCGCCGTGTTCGCCAGGTTGACCTGCCCCGCGATCGCGGTCTGGACGAACACGTCGCTGCCCGGCGGCATCGTGCCGACAGCAAGGCCGTTATTGGTCAGCGCGCCCGAATAGTTGAACATCCGGTACACGCCCGGCCCGAAGTTGCCGCCCGGCGTCTGGGTCACATTGACCGTGCCGCCCAGCGTCAGGTCGCCGCCCACATTGACGAGATCGTTGAGCGGCCCACCCGGCACATTCGCCTGGCCGAACTCGAAGTTAAGCTGGGTCGTGGTGCCTAGCGAGAGGCCGCCATTGATCGTCAGCACACCGACGCCGTTCGAACCGGCTGCCAGCGTGCCGCCGTCAGCGATGGTCACATTGCCGCCGATCGTGCCGATGCCACCCAGCGTCGCGCCCGACGCCACACTGGTCAGGTTCGTCGCGCCCGACTGGTCGCCGTTCACCAGTAGCGTGCCCGAATTGACGGTTGTCCGGCCGGCATATGTATTGTTGCCGGTCAGAACGGTCGTACCCGGACCTGCCTGAGTGAAGCTGCCACCGCCCAGAATCGTACCGCCCAGCGTTAGCGTGCCCGACCGGTTGACGACGAGCGCGCCATTATTGAGCACATTGCCGGCGATGTTACCGGTCGTACCGCCGTCGCCGATCTGCAGCGTCCCCGCGCTGATCGTCGTCCCGCCCGTGTAGCTGTTGTCCGCGGCCAGCACGAGCGCGCCGGAGCCAGTCTTGGTGAGTGCGCCCGGCCCCGATACCGCCCCCGTCAGCGTCAGGGTCGTTCCGGCGTCAGTCGAGAAGGTGCCTGCGCCTGCCAGATCAACCGCACGATCCGACGTGAAGCTCGCCGTCGTGTTCAACCGCCCGCCGTTAAAGGACAGACCTCCGCTCGCCGCGCCCAGATTAGCGTCGCTCGATACCTGCAATGTCCCGGCATTGATGCTCGTGCCGCCCTGATAGCTGTTCGCGCCGCTGAGGACCGTGGTCCCCATGCCGATCTGTCGCACCGCGCCCGTGCCCGAAATCGTTCCTGCAATCGCAAGCGTGCCCGAGCGGTTGAATTCCAGCAGTGCATTGTTCGCGACATCGCCCGCGAGCGTACCCGACGTGCCGCCATTGCCGACACGCAACACGCCCGCCGCGATCGTCGTCCCGTTGCTGTAGCTGTGGTCGCCGGTCAGCGTCAGCGTGCCTGCCGCCTGCTTTTCCAGCCGTTCGAAGCCGTTGACGTTGGCGCCGTCGACCGTCATCGCGGCGGTGTTGACCACCTGCAACAGGTCGGACCCCGCCGCGCCGTCGATAAAGGCGGCGCTGATACCCGCCCCGTCATGCAGGACCAGCGTGTCATTGTCCGCGCCCAGCGATAGTGTGCCGCCGCCCGTGTTCACGGTGCCGAACAGTTCGACGCGATCCGTGCCGTCGCCGAGATTGCCGCTCGCGCGCATGGTGACGCCATTGCCCAGCATCACGGTCTGGCTGCCGCCGTCCCCGCTGATGACCGTCTGCGCCCCGGCGGTGCCTTGCAACGTGCCGTTGACGACCAGCGTCGAATTTCCGGTCATGGCGAGGGTCGGCGTCGTCAGCGCGCCCGTCGTCCCGTTGCCGATCTGCAGCGTTCCACCGCTGATCGTGGTGGCGCCAATGCTGTTGGTCGCCGAGGTCAGCACGCTCGTTCCGGTGCCGATCTGCGCCAGCGTGCCGGGGCCGCTCAACGTGCCGCTGAACGTGAAGGTGTCGCTGCGGTTGAGCGACAGCGTCGAGGTCGCTGAATTGACGATCACATTGCCCGCGCCGGCATTGCCGGTCGTGCCGCCGTTGCCGACCATCAGATTGCCGTCGTTGATGACGGTGTTGCCGGTGAAGCTGTTGTTGCCGGTGAGCACCCAGGTGCCGCTGTCGTTCTTGGCCAGCGTCGTCCGGCCAGTGCCGTTGTCGGCAATGGCCCCGCCCATCGTGTTGAGATCGGTGTTGGTGCCGCCGAGCGCGATCGTGCGGGTCGCGTTGGTGCCGGTCAGGCCGACCGTCCCGGTATTGGTGAACTGCAGGGCGCCGGTGCCCGAGGACTCGATGTAGGTCACGCCGGTATCGAGCGTGAACTGGCGGTCGGTCGTGTCGCCCGTGCCGACATAGCGCAGGGTCGAGCCGTTGCCGATCACCAGATTGCTGGCGGCATTGGTTGAAGCGCCGATGCTGCTCGCCGCGCCGCCGTCGCTCAGCTTGTCGACGATGAGGATGCCGCCGCTGATCGTCGTGGCGCCGCTATAGCTGCTGGTCTGGTTCGTCAGGCGCCAGGTGCCCGTGCCGGTCTTGGTGAGCCGGGAGACGCCGCTGCCATTGTTATCCAGCCGCCCGGCGAACAGATTGGCGCCCGTGTTGGTGCCGGTCAGCGTCAGCGTGCGGGCAGCGTTCGTGCCGGCCAGCGTCACCGGAGCGGCATTGGTGAATTGGACGATGCCGGTGCCCGATGCGTCCAGCGTGCCACCGCTGGCGCCCAGAGTGAACTGCCGGTCGGTACCGCTGCCCCCGCCCACATAACGCAACGTGCCGTTGATCGTCAGATTGCCCGGCGTGGCGCCGGATGCGCCGATCGCGCTGTTCACGCCGCCATTTTCAAGGCAGCTGACCGTCAATACGCCGGCATTGATCGTCGTCGCGCCGGTGTAACTGCTGTTGCAGCCGGACAATATCTGCGTTCCAGCTCCATTCTTGATCAGGCTGCCGGAGCCGCTGATCGCGCCGGCATATGTCTGACCCAGGCCGTCCCTGATCGTCAGGGTGCCCGTGCCCAACGCGATGTTGCCCCCCAGGGCCCCTCCGCCGATCAGGGCGCCCGCATTGGCGTTGAAGTTGTTCATGTCCAGCAATACGCCGGCGGTATTATCCAGCCAGAACGAATTGGTGGTGCCGAAGGCCGTGGCCGAGCCGGCGCGCAAGATGCCGCCTCTTACGCGGGTGTTGTTGGTATAGGTGTTGTTACCGGACAACACCATCGTGCCGGGGCCGTCCTTATACAACTCGCCGCCGCCGATCACCTGACCGCTGAAACCGAGCGTGGTGGCGGCGTTGGTCACGTTGACGACGCCGTAACCGGCAAGATTGAACCCGCGATCGATGCCGATCGTCCCGCCGGTGTAGTTCAAGTTGCCATTGCTGAACACCAGGTTGGCCGACGCACTGCCGGAGGCGCCGATGCCGCTGGCCTGCCCGCCGTTGGCCAGGCAGTCGGTCGCGATGGTGGCACCCTGCAGCGTTGTGGCGCCGGTGTAGGTGTTGTTGCAGCCATTGAAAGTCTGCGTACCGCCGTCGGTTCGCCACACGCCGCCGGTGCCGCTGATGACGCCGGAATAGTTGCCGTTACCGGACGCGATGCGTAGCGTGCCCGAACCGAGCGTGACATTGCCGCCATTGGTCCCGCCGCCATTGAGCGGACCGATCATGTTGTTGAAGTTGTTGAGGTCGAGCACCACGCCCGCCGTATTGGCCAGATTTGTGCTCGAACCGGTCAACGCTCCGAATACGTTCGCCGCGCCCGCGCGCAGAACTCCGTTGTTGACGCTATTGCCACCGGTGTAGGTATTGGCGCCGGTCAGCACCAGGGTACCGGCGCCGTTCTTGGTCAAGCGACCGCCACCGACCACGATGCCGCTGTCGGTCAGGGTAGTGGCCGCCGAGGTCACATCGACGATCCCGCCACTCGCGCCCAGGGTGAAGCCGCGGTTGGTCGTGGTCGTGCCACCCGTATATTGCAGCCCGCCGCCGTTCAGAACGAGGCTGGTCGAAGCGCTGCTCCCCGCGCCGATGCTGCTCGCCTGCCCGCCGTTGGCCAGGGTGGCGGCGCCCAACAGGCCGCCATTGACCGTCACTATGCCGGTGAAGTCGTTGGCCGCATTGGCCAGCGTCAGGGTGCCGGGACCGCTCTTGGTGAAAGTGGCGTCGTCCGGACTGGTAACCAGGCCGCTGAAGGTCAGATTGGCAGCCGCGCTGGTGACTTCGATGGCGCTGCCGAGGATGGCCCCCGACTTGCCGAAGGTGAAACCACGGTCGCTGGTGTCACCCGCGCCGGTATAGCGCAGCGTGCTGCCTTCCAGCACCAGATTGGACGAATCCGCCGAGGACGCCCCGATGCTGCTTGCCACGCCGCCACTGCCGATGCTGGTCACCGCCAGCGTGCCCTGCACGATGCGCGTGGCGCCGGTATAGCTGTTGGCGGTGTTGGTGAGCGAGACCAGGCCCGTCCCGGCCTTGGTGAAGCCCATGCCCGGGCCGTTGTCGACGATTTGCGAGGCGATGGTGAAATTGCCGGTGCTGTTCTGCTGGACGCCCAGCACGCCGCCATTGGCGCCGGTCAGCATGCCGCCGGTGATCAGTTGGTTGTTAGTCCCGACGGTGGGCGCGACGATGATGGTGCCGTCCACCCCCAGCGTGTTGCCGGCGCCCACGGTCACCGTGCTCGGCTGCCCCACGGTATATTTGAGTCCGCCGAGTTGAACATTCCCGGCGACCGTGTTGAAGAATGGCGTGTTGGCGAGTCCGCCGGTATCGGTGATATACTCGTTGCTTAGCCAGGTGGCCGCATCGTCCTTCTCGGTATAATCGGCATCGGTGAAGGCGAGGATATTGCCGCCCACCACCTTAGCATAATCGGTGCCGTTGACGGTGGCCCAGCCGCCGAGCGTCGTGTTGGTGGTCGTGATGTTGCCGCTCGTTGGCAGGACGAAGTTCATCAGCCCGCCGGTGCGGGTGATCGCACCCAGGTTAACGGTCAGGCTGCCGCCGCTGCCGGACGTGGCGCTGATGGTGTTGTTGCTGCCGGTGATGTTGAGGCCATTGAAGGTCTGGGTGTTGCTTTCACCCGCCGCGCCGAACACGTTAACCACACCGCCCGCCATATTGAGCGTAGAGGCGGCGGAGATGATGTTGCTCGCCGGTCCGCCGGCGGGACGGAAGTCGAGCGCGAGGGTGCCTCCACCGATCGTGGTGGCGCCGGTGTAGGTGCTGGCACCGGTCAGGGTCTGGACACTATTGCCCATTTTGGTGAGCCCGCCGCTGCCGGCGACGCTACCGCCGAAACTCGCCGTGGTGCCGGTCGGCCCGTCGATCGTCAGCAGCGCGCTTCCCAAGTCCAGCGTACCCCCGGTACCCGTCAACGTGGTCAGCGTTTGGCTAAAATCGTTGAAGTCCAGCGTACCACCATTGACCTGAAAGGTCTTCGAGCCGGCGAAGGCCGTGGCAGACCCGGCGCGCAGCGTGCCGCTGTCGACGATCGTCTGGCCGGTATAGGTGTTGGCGCCTGAAACCACCCAGGTTCCGGCCCCGGCGCCGCGCAGGTTGCCCGCCCCGGAGATCACGCCCGAAACCATATTGTCTGCGCCGGTGAAGCTGCCGCCCAGCGTGGCGGTGCCGCCGATGCCCACCGTCCCGCCCAGCGTCAGCGCCCCCGTGCCGTTGCTGTTGAAAGAGCCATTGGAGATGCTGAAGCTCTTGTTGGTGGACTCTCCTGCACCGACATAGGAAAGATTGCCGCCGCCGATGGAGATCGCACCGGTGCCCAGCGAACCGGCGACGCCTGCATTGGAAAGCAGCGCGGCCTCGACCGTACCGGCGCCGCTGATGCCCGCCGTGCCAGAAAACGTATTGGCGATACCCAATCTGATCGTACGCCCGGCGCCGGCGCTGAATGAAGCGGTGCGGCCGTTGTTGCTGCTGATCACGCCCAGCAGATTCATGTCCCCTGAATTTGCGCCGAAGCCGAAGGTTTGCGAGCCGCCCCCGGCAGAAATGTTGCCGGTCAGGGTCAGCGCCCCGCTGCCGTTGTTATGCAGGAGCGCGCCCCCCGCATAGTTGCCGGGATTCATCTGCCAGTTGCGGTTGGAGCTGTTGCCGGCGCCGGTATAGGCGAGTACCGAATAGCCTAGGGCCTGACAGCATCCCGGCCCGATCATGATGGTGCCGTTGGCCACGGTCGTGGGCGCGCCAAGCGCGCTCGCCTCGCCCAGATCGCCGATCGAACTGAAGGAGTTGGTAACGCCGCCCCAACCGGGCAGGGTCGTGAACTGGGTTTGCCCCTGGTAGTTGTTGGCGTTGTTGGTGAGCGCGATGCCGGCCCCCACGTTCAGACCGCCCGCGCCCGTGTAGAACTCGTCCCCGAGCCCGCCGCCCTGGATAGTGCTGATGCCGCTCACGAGATTGATCGTGCGGCTTGCCGATATCGCGCCGCTCGCTGACAACGTGCGGCCATTGCCCAGATTGATCACGTTGCCGGAACTGCCCAGCGCGGCATCACCGATCGCGCCGATGGCGAGATGGCCGCCCGTGGCATTGATGGTCCCGGTGAAGCTGTTGGCCGCGTTCAGCGTCAACCATCCTCCGCCCGTGATGTCGATCCCGCCGCCGAAGGTGTTGGCGCCGTTCAGCGTCAGGTTGCCGGCGCCGGCCTTGGTCCATCCTCCCGCCGTGGTAACCATGGATCCGATGGTCGAAGTACCCGTCGTCACCGTCAGCGTGGGATTGGCGCCACCCAGGGTTAACGTGCCGCCGTTTATAATATAGCCGTTGGTCTGGAACGTGATATTGTGCACCGTGATCGGCGTACCCACCGTCACGGTGCCCGCGGTTCCCCCGAATATGGCGTCATCGAGCGCCGTGTTGTTCCAGGGGCGGAAAGGCCCACTCACGCCATCGGTGCTGAGGCTCCATATCGGCGCGGTCTGGTTCCAGGTGCCGGTGCCGCCTTCGCCGATCGCTGTGCCGTTGACGTCCCAATGAACCGTCTCCTGGGCCCAGGCGGAGGCCGTGGATACGACGGGAGCCATCGTCAGCAGTGCCCAACGGCAGACGCTTGCCCGCATCATGGATCGGGCCGATGCCCGGCCTAACCGCGGACGCCAGCAACTCGCGGGCGCACCTGGGATCGGATGAGCCTCGCGGACGATCCTCACATAAGCCACCGCGAAGCTCCTTACCAAGGTATTAAGCGAACAATTTCAGATCCATATCGTAATGATCTGCAACATAACGCGCTATCCGATATCGGAAGCGATCGAGTTAACCATGACATTGCGAGGGGCAGACGAATGGCAAGTGTGATCTCGTGCGAGTTCCACGACATCGATCATTTTCGCGAGCATTTGGTCGGCTGGATACGCCCGCGATACAGATCGATCCGGGCCGGCTGCGCATCAACTTGCACCGTTTGGATCTTGGGGGCGTGATTTTTTCAGATATTCGCGTGGACAGAATGGTGATCGATCATTCCCGCCCGGAAGCTGGCTGGTTGAAATGCATCATCAACCTGACGCCTGCCGTATATTGCGGGATCGAGGTCGCGGCGGGCCACTTGACCGTTCTCACTCCCGGCCGTGAATATCGAAGCATTCTCGCCAAACGCTGGCATTCGATCGAAATCATTGTTTCGGCATCGGTCCTTGCCGACGAGGGTCTGCGATTGCCCGCGCACCTTGCGCACGACCCCAGAAACGCCACTATTTCCCTGCCAATCGAATTGGTCGGCGTCTTTCGTCGTTTGGCCAGGGTGGCGTTCGGTAGGCCTACAGATGGACCCATCCGACGAATGACCTCGGCGACCGGCGTGCCGACCTCCGCCTTGCGCAGCGCAAACGCGATCTGCTCGCCCGTGAACTTCGACTTCTTCATGCAAAATCTCCAGCTCCAATCAGCTTTGATTCTGCCAGATTCCTCTCATTCCTGCTGGTGGCATTTTCCGGGACAGGGTCACCCATCTATTCAAACCACCCGGACTCCATGGATATTGGCTTGCGTATTGAGCCAGAACGCATCGTTCTCGAAGCGACGGAAAATGTCCGGCGGCAATATCGTCCTGCGCTCGTGCATGGCCACCTTGTCGCTGACCGTATGCAGGCCCGGCATCCCCGTGTGAGCATCGAACGCTTCGGTATCGAGATGCACCTTGTTGAAATCGTGCTGGAACGGCGCTTCCCCGATGAAATCGTAGACTGCCGCCATGGCTTTGGCGGGATCGCGCGCCAATGTTTCGTACTGCAGCAGCATCAAATGGCGCGCATGTTCGCCAAAAAAGGCGTTCTTCAACGCATTGTAGGAGTAGCCCAGCAGGCCGTCGCCCGTGGCGAAACCCTCGGCCCGGTGGTAGACGGTGCTCCCGGTCTGGAAATTGACCATGAAGGATGGGCGCAAGGCATTTTTCTGAATCGCCCTCTCCAAGCTGTCGATGATCCAAGACAGGTGGCGCACGCAGGCGATGACCTTGAAGTCCGGATAAAGCTCGCTCAATATATGCAGTTTGGAACACCATGTACGGCTGGTGTCGAAGATGAGATCCCCTGTGAAATCCGCGCCATAATAATTTGCGAAAAGGCCGCGCAACACGCGCCGGCGCTGTTCATCGGTAATGAAGATGGAAAATTCATTGCGATCGCTCATTTCGCCCAGCATGGTATCGACCATGCCGGCAAGCGGGCTGCTCATATGCGCGTGGAATCGCGGGTTTTGCCGCAGCAAGGCGGCCAACAAGGTAGAACCAGACCGGGGCAGGCCAGAGATGAAATGAATGGACTGCACGCCTTGTCTCCTTGATCTTTAGTAATTCCTAGCCCGTCTTACTCGTCAGGTCGCCTGATTTGCTAGACCTTGTCATATCCGGCATAGCCGTCAGCCTGGAGCAGACCGGTGAATGGCCTGAGATCGCTCTGCGGATGGATGCCGCTGCGATCGGGAGTGAACCGATACCAGGCGAGCGCTGGCGTGTTGGCGCCCGAAGCGCGGTCATCGACGACATAGGCCCTGAGCCGCGCCTGCGCGATCCGGCCCTTGCCGGGCACGAGCATCGGCACCGGTGTGCAGTCGGTGTGGAGCTTGGCGGCCTTCAGCCCTTCCTAGCGGATACGGCTGACGATCGGGTCGAGCAGATGCGCGGCCCGGCCTGCCCAGCCGGCGAGGGTTGAGCGATCGATGTCGATCCCTTGTGCCGCTATCATCTCTGCCTGGCGATAGAAGGGCAGATGGTGATCGAACTTGTTCACGATGACACGGGGAGCGTGGCAAGCTTGCCTTGTCTCGTGCTATCGCCTTCACCGGGGCCGGGGCCTGGACGATCCTGTCGCAGGCGCGGCAGATATACTTCGGCCGCACGGTGCGGATAACGCGCCACTGAACCGGGTCAACTCTCAGCGGAGATCAACACACCTGGCCCCTAAAAGGTTTGTTAATCACACAAATTCAGATGCATATCCTAGTTGTTTGCTAGGGTGCCGCTATCCGATATCGGAAGCCACCGGATTAACCATGGCTCCAGTGGAGGCGGCAGGCTGGTGAGAAACGTGATTTCGTGCGAATTTCTCGATATAGATCACTTTCGTGAGCAACTGCGTGGCTGGGATACGCCAGCAATACAAATTGATCCCGGAAAGCTCAGCATTCGGCTGAACAGTATCGATCTAGGTGGACTGATTTTCTTTGACGTCCGGGTGAACCGGAGGGTCATAGATCATTCGCGTATAGAAGATGGATGGCTCAGTTTTGTGATAAGTCTCTCTCCCGCGGTATTTTGCGGAATTGAGGTTGACCCAGGTCGATTAACTGTCCTGACGCCAGGGAGGGAATATAGAAGTGTCCTTTCCAACAACTGGCATTCGATTGAAATTGTCGTTTCGGTATCCGTTTTCGAAGAGGAGGGTCTATGGCTACCACCTCACTTTGCGGATCCAGAATGTGCAACGATCCCTTTACCCGTCGAACTGGCCGGTATCTTTTATTGCCTGGCCGAGGCAGCGTTTAATGGGAAGGAAGCTGTCGATGAAGCCAGGCTGCGCGGCGCGCTGCTGCGGGCGCTGGACAAGGCGCTGAGGATTGGCGCGCGCGGAAGGGATACTCTTCATCCCGGGCGGGCAGTCGAAGGCTATCGGCTGACGCAGCAGATGGTCCGGTATATTGAAAGCAGGTTCGGGCAGCGAATCGCCGTGAACGATGTCGCCCGCGAACTGAACGTCACTCCACGTGCGCTACATTATGCTGCACGATCGACCTTTGGCATGAGCCCGCTCGATCTGATCCTTGCATTCCGCCTCAACCACGTCCGCAACGAGCTTTGGGATATGCGCATGTCTGAAGCGAACGTTACACGTGCCGCGCTGATGCAGGACTTCGGTCATCTTGGACGATTCTCCCAACAATATAGCGTCTTGTTCGGGGAGCTGCCTTCACAGACACTACAGAGGATCCGATCGATCGTAGCTTGATCGGAAAGGACAATCTGATCGCGATTCCCTGTGGATCGAGGACAGGTTGATAGCGCGGAATAGTGATGCACCCCGATCTGGCCCTGGCCACGCAAGCCTTGCGGGATAACGATCTGGCAAAAGCCGAGGCACTCATACGCGCCTGTCTGGCGAAGCAGCCGGCGAATGCCGAAGGCCTGAAGTTGCTTGCCCACATCGCTGCCGCGACCGGGTTTGTCGCGGATGCGGAGCAACTTCTGCGTAAGGCGACCGCCATCAAGCCGGCGTTCGTCGAGGCGAACGCCGATCTGGCGTCGCTTCTTTGCCGCCTTGAGCGCGCCGAGGAAGGCGCAGCGATGCTCGATCGCGCCATTGCAAGATTTCCCGGCGCTGTATAGCCGCTCTCGCTCAAGGCCGCCGTCCTCGATTCCGAGCGGAGAACTGAAGAAGCCGTGGCGCTCCATGAAGAACTGATCGGCCGCGCGGGACATGCGGCGGTCCCATGGCTCAATTATGGCCATGCGCTTCGGGCTCTTGGACGCGTCAGCGACGCGGTTGCCGCTTACAGGAAATCCCTGGAGATCGATCCCGGCAACGGATTTGCCTGGTGGGGGCTGGCCGGTCTTCGGACGATCCGGTTCGAGATAGATGACATTGCGTTGATGGAGGGCGCCCTTGCCAACGTCGGTGATACGCTACAACAGGTCCAGCTTCATTTTGCCCTGGGCAGCGTCGGGCGAACAAGGCAACTTCGGACAGTCGTTCCGCCATTATGAAATAGGGAATCGACTTCGACAGAAGCTGGTCTCCTATAACCCTGACCTGACCAGCGAGGGCCGTATCTCACCACGGTCGAAGCGTTGAAACTCGCGGCGCAGGGCTTTGGGAGGGACGTAACGAAGCTTTCGTGCTGCGCGGGCTGAGAAGGGCAAACTCGCTGCCGCCAAGCATGGCGAGGGCCTGGGCAATAATTGGAAAGTGCTGACGAAGGCACGGGACTACCGACAAGTGACGTCGTCTGGATGGATATGGCCCGCTTCCTATCAGGGTGCGAGTGCGTTGATGACGACCCGCAGGCGGTCGGCTTCCACGCCGCCCTTCATGAGCGTTTCGGCCACTCTGCGGATCAGTTCCTCATCCTCGTCGGGAGCCGGGGCATCAACTTCAAGGTCGTTCATGCCCGCGAGCGCCGCGGCAATCCGCTCAGCCACGCGATCAGCCGCTCGACGAGCCGGGCTGTGCTGGACGTGTGCATATATGGCCGTCGATCGCGGATTGGCATGTCCCAGGATCGCCCCGGTGAATGCCATCGCTTCACCTGAGGAAATCGCTGTCGAACCCATCGTATGCCGCAGCGTATGCGGGGTCACCCCGGACAGGTGAGCCTTCTCGATCACCTTCTTCCAAGGCGTCTTGTAACCTCGGAAATAGCTATCCCCTCCTCCGGCCGGAAAAACGAACTCGGAATCGTCAGTCTGCTCGATTGTCTTGATCACAGCGATCGCGGCGGCACCGATCGGCCGCACGGCTTTGCCGGTCTTGGTGTCTCCGAAACGTAGGCAGCCATGCTCGAAATCGACCTCGTGCCATTTGAGGCTCGCGATCTCCTCGCGGCGACATCCGGTCAGCATCCACAAGCGCATGATGTCGAGCGCCTTGCGGTTGGTTCCATCCTCTTCAAGCTCGCGCAGGGCTTCGCCGAAGCGCTTGACCTCCTCGAGCGTGAGGAAGCGTTCCTTGTGGTTGTCGGTTTTCTTGACCGCCGCGGTCTCGCAAGGGTTGCGGGTGACGATCTCGCTGCGCCGCGCGAAGCTGAATACGGCGGACAGGTCGCGAAACACCTTGCGCGCGGCGCCTTCGCCGCCTCGCACGACTATGCGCTTGCGCGGGCCGATCTTGTCGTCCCGCGCCGTCTTTCCAGCCGCCACGTCACGGAAGAAGCGTTCGATGTCGCCCGCGTTGACTTCGCTCACCCGGCGGTTACCCAGCAGCGGGACGACGTGATGGCGCAGGCGCGCAAGTGTATATTGCTTGGTCAGCGGCTTCATGGGGGCGCCTTGCCGCTTGCCGCGCTGAATGAAGCAGCCATGCTTTTCGTAGAGATCGATCAGCTCGCTGATTCGCATCTCCTTGCGCTTGGCCTTGAGCTCGGCGGCGGGATCCACCCCAGTTGCGGCGCCGCCCAGTATCCTTCTCGCCTGTCTGCGAGCCTCTTCCGGAGTTAGGGCTCCGTATCGGCCAATGGTGACACGACGCTCGGGAGCCCTGCGGCCGCCGCCTTCTGCGCGGTACTTTGCCAGGAACGTCTTGATGCCGCTCGGTTCGATACGAAGACCAAAGCCCCGCAACTCGCTATCCCAGAGATGGTAGCGCTTTTCTCTCGGTGGAGAGGCGTCTACAACTCTCTTTGTGAGAGGAATATTGGCAGATTTTTGTGCGTTTCGAGGCATTTTCAGTTCACCACCCGTTCACCACCGTGACGGAAATTCGGGGCTATTTCGGGAGTATAGCGGAGTAAAGGAATGGAGAAAAGTCTTTGATTTATAGTAGTTTTTCGTAAAATCGAAAACTGTGGCGTAGTGTTTTACAACTTTGCCAAGGTTGGGGTCGAGGGTTCGAATCCCTTCGCCCGCTCCAAGTTTCCTTAAGGAAATCAGAGCGATAAAGATGGCTCTTCGGGGCCGTCTTTGCTTACCCGCCCCCAAACGGACTGCCGGGTAAGCGGGGGGTAAGCAAAAGGGGTCCATTTCAGACGATAAGCTCTCAGCGGGCCGTCATTGGACCATCCGGCTGACCACCACAGATGCAAGATCCCCTCACGCTGACACCGAAGGTCGGCCCACGTGGACGGAGGAATGCGCGATCAATTGAAATGTGTCAGACTGACAGCGAATCGCGCAAATAATCTCCAGTCCCATCTTGCGATACGCAAAAAGTCGTGGCATAAATCATTCCTGAAGCATACTTCGGGGAGCTGGCCCATGACTGCGGACGAGATCAAGGCGCGCATTGTCAGCACCTTGCCACGAGACCTGTTAATCGACCTTCTCGATACGGCTGTCGCGCGGGCGCGTCAGGCCCATGAACTCATCCGCGACAACACGGACCTGACCGGGCGTGGCGCTCGCGGCTTGGAGGGGCAGGCCCGTTTTCGGCTGATGGAAAAGGGCTTTCAGGATACGTGCGAGTTGCACGGGGGGATGCGGTTGGAAGGGGATGTGATCCCCGGCACGGACCTTCGTTACTATCAGCCGTTCATGCGCTTCGGGGGCGATCGGCCTGGTGTCCTGCTCGGTCTGGCGTCGATCCCGGAGCCGAAAGAGTTACCAACCAAGAACCAATCCCGGTTCGCTGGCGTGACGCTTAACTACCACCTGACGCCGCGCCTAGACCTGGAGGGTGACGGCGGGACGGCGAAGCCCGGCGACATCTTCGTCCTGTTCCTGTTCGCACGCGACCCGTCGCAGGGCGGTCGCCTTCAGGAAGTCGCGATCGGCGTCATCGACACCGGGTATCAGGGCTTCCTTGCGTACGAGACGGTTGAGACATTCATGGAGGCCTATGCTCCGCCCTCCACCGAAACGGAGCGGGCCCCGGAGAGCCAGCCGCTTGTCACGCTGAAGAAGACACCCAAGGCTTTCAGGCCGCCGGAGCAGCCGGATTCTGACGAGGCGGCCGACGGCCCGGCGGAATAGGCACCGACGGCTATGCCAATCGGTACACCAGGCTTCGAGCCCGGCCGCCTGACGGAGGCCAGGGCAGCGCGACGGATTCCAAGCATGTCGGCGCTCGCGCGGGCGATGAGCTTGAACCCCAGCACTGTGTCACGTTGGGAGGATGGAAGCTCGGCACCCGATCCGGAGACACTGGCCCGTCTGGCTGCGTTCCTGGGGGTGCGGCCAGAATTTTTCTTCCGGGCTGAGCATGTTTCAGCGCGGCCGATGTTCCTCCGCTCGCTTTCGTCCACGCTGGTCCGCGATCTTCAATACCAGAGCGCGCAGATGCGCTGGCTGCAGGAGATCAGCCACGCGGTCGAGCATTATGTCGACCTGCCTGCCGTCGATATTCCAGACGTGACGGCCGGCGCGAATTACCACCAGCTTCGCGATGAAGACCTTGAGCGCATTGCGCTCGATTTGCGACGCCATTGGCGTCTCGGCGACGGCCCTAGTGGGGATATGGTGCCGTTGCTTGAGCGCTTCGGCTTCATCGTCGGCGTCATCGAAATGGGGACAGTGAAGCTCGATGGGCTGTGCAGTTGGTCGCCTGTCGATGACAGGCCGCATATCCTGCTCGCGAGTGACAAGATGTCCTTTGCACGCCGGCAGATGGATGCCGCGCATGAAATGGCGCACGCGATCCTTCATAGGGATGTCACTGAAGAACAGTTCAAACGAGACTTGAAGCTGATCGAGACGCAGGCGTTTCGGCTGGCCAGCGCGTTCCTGCTTCCCTCGACGACCTATCCGGTCGAGATGCGTTTTCCATCGCTCGCAACAATGGTGACAGCGAAGGAGCGTTGGCGTGTGTCGATCAAAGCACAAATCAAGCGTCTGGCCGATCTCGACGTTATCCCGGGTGACTTCGCCACTCACCTCTACAAGCTGTACTCCGCCAAGGGATGGACGAAGGAAGAGCCATTCGATCGCCAGTGGGCGCCCAGTGAACCTCGGGTGCTTCGGGACGCGCTACACCTGATTGTCGATGAAGGTGTCCGGTCAAAATCGGACCTGTTGGCGCTCGAATTCACGATTCCGGCGGGCGATGTCGAAAATCTAACGTGCCTGCCGCCCGGCTGGTTCACTCATGAGGCGGCGACAGTGGTTCGGCTCAAGCCCAGCCCGGGCCAGGCGTCTGCGGGCGCGGAAACAGGAGAGGTAATTTCGTTTCCCCGGAAAGGGTAACGACGCGTTTGATCCGCGCGGCCGGGGCGCCCCCGGCCTCGCCATGCAAGGTGTGTTTGCACACGGGTTGGGACGTGTCGTTGCTCTCGGGGACGGCGGCAGGGCTTCCACCTGATCACAGGGTAACGGGGCCCGCCCGATTGCCCGCCCGTGCAGATGTGGCATCACACGGGCAGCCTTGAATTAGCCCCACTCGCTATTAAGATATATGGCGATATGCTTTAATAGCGGCAAAGCTAATTAAAGGATCGCTTGTGACCAACGGAGAGAACCAAAGGCTCGGGGCCTATGTCGAAACGAGCGCGGGAGGCGAGCGCGTGCGCGCCTATGTGCCTGCCCCGCTGCCGCCGAAGCCGCCGCTCGAACTCGGACGGTTCATGCGGGTCTACGAACGCGCCATTGCCGCGGTCGGGCGTCTCGACGGCGTGACGACGGTCCTGCCCTCGACGCCTTTGTTCCTCTACATGTACGTCCGCAAGGAAGCCCTGCTGTCCTCTCAGATCGAGGGGACGCAATCCTCGCTTTCCGATTTGCTGCTGTTCGAAAATCATGAAGCGCCGACGGTCGAACTCGACGACGTGACTGAGGTCTCGAACTACGTTGCGGCGATCGAGCATGGCGTCTCTCGGATGCGGGGCGGATTTCCCCTGTCGCTCCGGCTGATCCGCGAAATGCACGCCATCCTGCTCAAGTCGGGACGGGGCGCTGCAAAGCAACCGGGCGAGTTTCGCCGCTCGCAGAACTGGATCGGCGGAACCCGGCCCGGCAACGCGCTGTTCGTGCCGCCGCCGCCGAACCGGCTGGACGAATGCCTCGATGCGCTCGAGCGCTTCCTGCACAGCGAGGATGCGGCGCTGCCCCCGCTCATCCGGGCGGGCCTGGCACACGTCCAGTTCGAGACGATCCACCCTTTTCTCGACGGCAACGGGCGCCTGGGCCGGCTGCTCATCACGCTGATCCTGTGCGAGGCGGGGGTGCTGCGCGAGCCAATCCTCTATCTCAGCCTGTTCCTGAAATCCCGGCGCGACGACTATTACCGGCTCCTGCAGGAGGTCCGGCAGGCCGGGACATGGGAGACCTGGATGGAGTTCTTCCTGACCGGCGTCGCGGAGACCGCTGAACAGGCCTCCGCGACCGCGCGCGATCTGATCGCCATGTTCGATGCTCACCGACAGCAGGTCGCCGGCCTCGGCCGCGCGGCCCCATCCGCGCTCCGAGTCCACGAATTGATGCAAGCCAGCCCGATCGTCACCATCCAGACTGTCTCCGAGAAACTCGCCGTCTCTTTCCCGACCGCCAGCACGGCGCTGGAAAACCTCGCCAAGATCAACGTCGTGCGCGAGACGACGGGACGGCAACGCGGCCGGATTTACGCCTATTCGGACTATCTGGCCTTGCTCGATCGCGGCACGGATCCCTTGCCGGCCTGACGCGTAGGGGAAGATCGAAACCAAGCGCAACGTATATCGAGATGGAGGCCAACAGGGAGGGGCGGCAAAGTTTGTAGGAGGCGTCGGCGCGTATGCAGGCCGACGATGTGAACGGCGTGGACATAGAGCTTCGTGATTTGCGTTTGGCGCTCGTAACGTCACAGCACCGCAGCCTGCGACAGGCGGCGGAAGCTCTGAACATACGCCAATCGACCCTGAGCCGCCGCCTACATGAAATCGAGCGCCAGCTCGGCGTGGTGTTGTTCGAAAGGACGAATGGCGGCACTCGTCTCACTACCGTAGGCTTGGAGTTCGTCTCGAGCGCCAAGCGGATACTCGATGACGTGGACACGGAACTTCGCCGGCTCAAAAGCAGAAGCCGCGGCGAACTCGGCCTCTTGACCATCGGCGTTCATGCCTCCCCTTCGGCTGGGAACATGCATGCGACGTTGGTCGAATACCATCGGCGCTTTCCGGATGTGGATGTGCGCACGGTCGATGGAAGCCATGAGCGGCTGCTTTGCGCCCTCGCGGGCAACGCCGTCGATGTCGCGATCATGACCGGCCAAGCGACGGCGTGGGACGGCCGCGTGCTTCCACTATGGAGCGAGCGGGTGATCGTGGCTTTCCCCGAGCATCATGCGCTGGGCCAAAATTCGAGGATTCGCTGGGCGGATCTTGCAAATGAAAAGTTCCTCGTCCCGCAGCAAGGCCCTGGACCGGAATTGGAAGGGCTGCTCACAGCGAAGCTTCGTCATGCGGTGGGCTCCCAGCACATCGTCCATCAAGACGCTTCACTGGACAGGCTGCTGAGCCTGGTCAGTGCGAATTATGGAACGCTCCTGATGTTCGAGGGCGCGACGGGGGGCCGCTACGAAGGCGTCGTCTACCGGGAAGTCTGGGACGACGACGGTCCGACCCAAGTCAAATTTATGGCGTGTTGGCGAGACGCGAACAGCAATCCCGCGCTGGGGTCGTTCCTGGCGATGCTGCGCGAGCACTACCCCGATTTCTCGGCCGATCCGCCAGCGCCCTGAGCGCTTCGATCACGACGCGCTTTGGCGAAGGCGCGGTCGGTCGCCATGAATCGCTCGATCATCGGCACGACGAGCTTCGAAGGCTCGGGAGCCGTTTGGCCGGTCGTCCGGCCGAGCACCTGAGCATAAGCGACGAGATCGCGATGCACGGCGGCCGGTAGTTCGAGGCTGATTTTGACTGGCTTGTCGTCGGTCAGTGGTCCGAGCTTGAGCTTCGTCATGGCGTGCCTCCCTGACCATAGGGCGCCAGCACCAGGTCGCGCGTGACGATGACACGAACCGGGAAGCCCGGTCGGATGGTGAGCGTCGGCTGGATGTTGAGCTGGCGCTGCACGATCTGCTGGCCGGTCTGGCTGATCGAGTTCGAAGCGCCCGAGCGGATCGCCTGGACGAGATTGTTCTCGTTCTGGCTCGTACCGGCTTCGGCGCCGACGCTGAGGAGGGTCGAGAGTACGGCGGCCTTGAACAGCATGCCCCAATGGTTATCGACCTCGTCTTCGAGCCCCGCATAGCCTTGGGTATCGGCGCCTGGCTGTCGTTCCAGCACGATGGAATTGCCGTCCGGCATGATGATGCGCGTCCAGACGAGAAGGATGCGGCTCTGACCGAAGGCTACCGAGCTGTCGTATTGTCCGATCAGCTTGGCGCCCTGCGGGATCAACAGGTATTGCCCGGTCGGGCTGTCGTAGACGGCCTCCGTCACCTGGGCAGTGATCTGGCCCGGAAGATCGGAGCGGATGCCGGTGATGAGCGCCGCAGGGATCACGGTTCCCGCCTGCACGACATAGGGCGAAGCCTTGGCTTCGAGACGGTCGGGGCTGACCGTTCGCTTGTCCGTCGCGGCGTTGAGAAACGCAGTCTTGCGATCCTGCATGTTCTGCGCGGACCCAGCATCGACGGGTGCTGCTTGACGACGGTCGCAGCGTGGATGGCGACAAAGCTGCTTATTTGCCGCCCTGCGATCCTACCAAGATCATCTGCGTTCATCTCAACTACAAATCGCGAGCGATTGAATCGCGCAATTCGCTGACTGCAGTGCCTTACCCAACCTATTTCATGAAGCCGATCTCTTCGCTCAACGGGCATCGCGGCGAGATCGTCCGGCCTGCCGATTGTCAATTCCTCAATTATGAGGGCGAGGTTGCGGCGATTATCGGGAAGGTCACGTTCAATGTCGCGCGGGAGGAGGCGTGGGAGTGCATCGCGGGTTTTGCCCCGGCGCTCGACATGGGGCTCCATGATTTTCGCGACACCGATGCTGGGTCCATGCTGCGCGTGAAGGGACGCGACGGCTTTTGTCCGATCGGGCCGGGCCTCGTGTCCGGCATCGATATACGTGAGCAGACCATCCGAACGTATCGCAACGGATTGATCGTCCAGGAAGCCCAGATCGGCGAAGAGATGATCTGGGCCCCCGATTTCCTGGTCGCGGACCTCTCGCGCCATATGACGCTGATGCCTGGCGACGTGATCATGACGGGAACGCCCTGCCACTCGCGTCCGCTGGATCCGGGCGACGTCGTTGAGGTCGAGGTCACCGGCGTCGGCCGTCTGACAAATCATATCGTTGAAGGCCCCGTTCCTCGTTCCGGCGACGGATTCCCTCCGAGCGACACCGCTGAGGCGCGGCGGGTCGCTTTCGGTGTCGATGATCGCGTCCCTCAATATTTAAAAGACAATTACTGGGCTGCATCACGGTGAAAGGCTCCATCACAGTGCGACCGGCTGCAATCGAGGAAGGATAGGCCGCATGTATCCGTTTAAGGAAGACGAAGAGTATCCGCGCAATCAGTGGTATATTGCAGGTTGGCGCGACGAGGTCGATCGCAGCCTGAAGGCGCGGACAATTCTGGGCGAGCCAATCGTCCTGTATCGAACGAAGGCGGGGACACCGGTCGCGATGACCGATCGTTGCCCGCACCGCGGCTTCCCGCTCTCTCGAGGCGAGCTCATCGGGGACGCAATCCAATGCGGCTATCATGGCTTCACCTTTGCAGCATCCGGGGATTGCGTGCGCATCCCTTCACAGGACAAAATTCCAAAAATCTATTGTTCGCGAATCTATCCCGTCGCAGAGCGCTCGAATTTTGTCTGGATCTGGATGGGTGATGCCAGTCTTGCCAAGCCAGAGTTGATCCCGGATCCGATGGGCGACATCGCCGACCAGTCAGATTGGTGTTTTACGGTCGGTGGCGTCGAAGATTTGCAAGGCCGCTATCAGTTGCTTCACGATAATCTGCTCGATCTGTCCCACATCACTTTTTTGCACGCGGACACGATCGGTAGCCCGCGTGTCGCCGCCACGCCGGTCTCGCTCGAAACATTACCGGACCGTATCCTTGCGAGCCGCCTCGTGGTGGGCGAGGAGGTGGAGGGATTAGGCTTGGGCAAAGCCATGGCGATCCAGGGGCCGGTAGATCGCAAGCAGTCTCAGCAGTTCTTCCCGCCTTCGTTGCATACGACCGGCGCCGAGTTCGTCAGTTCGTCGCAAGGCGGTATTGAACCCGGCCGTAGCTTTGGGACTTTGCGGGTCTTTCATGGCGTCACGCCCTGCACGCCCACCACAACGCATTATTTTTGGGGCTTCGCGCGCAATTTTGCGAAAGACGATCCGTCGATAAACGAAGGCTTGCGGCGGGTCATTATGGACACGATCGCCCAGGACAAGGCGGGTATCGAAGCTATCGAGGCGATGCTCACCAACTACGGTAATCCGGCGCGCGAGATATCCGCAAATGTCGATCGTGTCGCGATGCAGGGGCGTAAGTATATGGAGCGTCAAATCGCAGAGGAATGCCGCTAGATGCCGTAATGCGCCGGCGCCTCCAAGATAGCCAGTGAGCCAGAATGCCAGATCGGCTGTTTCGACGAATGGGACTGACGGTAGTTCGCATCGGCCTAGAGGCAGGCCCTCTCTCCCATCCCAGTGGCTGCGCGCTGCCGCTGACCGGCAAGAATGTGGTCGATATGATCGTGACCGATCTCGCCGTCTTGCAGCGCCCGCACCACCAGAAGCCCCTCGACCTGATCGAACTCGGCCAGGCGTCACAATCGACGAGGTCAAGGCCAAAACTACCGCCAACTATGAGGTCGCGCTATGAGCGCTCCGGTTCTCGACACGAAATTACTGCCGGATGGTGATGGCTTCCGTGCCAATGCCGTTCACAATCGGGCGCTGGCGGATGAACTGCGCTCCAAGGTGGCCGCCGCAGCGCAGGGCGGCTCGGAAAGCGCGCGGGACAAGCATGTGGCGCGCGGCAAGCTGCTGCCGCGCGATCGGGTGGAGCGTCTGCTCGATCCCGGCTCGCCCTTTCTGGAGATCGGCCAGCTGGCGGCCAATGGCCTTTATCGTGACGAGGTGCCCGGCGCCGGCGTGATCGCGGGCATCGGGCGAGTATCCGACCGGCAGGTAATGATCGTGTGCAACGATGCCACCGTGAAAGGCGGCACCTATTTCCCGGTTACGGTCAAGAAGCATCTCCGCGCCCAGGAAATCGCCCTGGAGAACCGGCTGCCCTGCATCTATCTCGTCGACAGCGGCGGCGCCAACCTTCCCAACCAGGCGGAGGCGATCTTCACGGCCGCAAGTCCGGCGCAGTCGATCATGTCGCAGAAAATGACGATCATGCCCTCAGCATCGTTCGCGATATCGTCTCGACGCTGCAACCCCAGGCCGCGCCCGGCATCAATCTGCGCGATCCGGTTCCGCCGAAATTCGCGGCCGAAGATCTCTACGGCATCGTTCCCCCGGACGTCCGCGCACCCTATGACGTGCATGAGGTGGTCGCCCGCCTGGTCGACGGCAGCGAATTCCATGAGTTCAAGGCGCTCTACGGCAGTTCGCTGGTCTGCGGTTTCGCGCATATCTGGGGCATGCCGGTGACGATCCTGGCCAACAACGGCGTGCTGTTCAGCGAAAGCGCAGTGAAGGGCGCCCATTTCATCGAACTGGCTTGCCAGCGGCGCGTGCCGCTGCTGTTCCTGCAGAACATCTCCGGCTTCATGGTCGGCGGCAAATATGAGGCAGAGGGCATCGCCAAGAACGGCGCCAAGCTGGTGACGGCGGTGGCCACGGCCACCGTGCCCAAGGTCACGGTGCTGATCGGCGGCAGCTTCGGCGCGGGCAACTATGGCATGTGTGGCAGGGCCTATGATCCCCGCTTCCTGTTCACCTGGCCCAATGCCCGGATCAGCGTGATGGGGGGGCTTTGTTGCGCAAATGGGCGGAGGGATTCCCGTTGTGAATCCAGTTTGTTAGT
>NZ_DAIMZT010000048.1:0-23812 GCF_036733805.1 Novosphingobium sp.
ACATATGGCCCATTGCGAGGATCATCAGCACCACCATCGGCGCGACCATCATCAGTGTCATGTAGACCATATTGAGATTATTGTAGAAGCTCCCCAGGCTATCGATCATGACGAACATCACCAAATACATGATAATGCCGCCGACCAGGGTCTGCAGCGCGAGGCTCGCATAAGCATTCTTCATCATTGGTCGTCTCCTTTGGCCCCCGCCCCAGAATTCCCCATGCTCGTTCGGTTCTTGCGGCGACGTTTTCGCGGCCAGCGGAAATACAAAAGGACCGAACCAGCGATCGCCAGCGCCAGCCCCCCAGCGGCGAATCCAATCAGCCAAGGTGTGTTGAAATCCTCATGGTTCTTCCAGTCCATGATGTGGAGGCCCCAGAAGAAGTCGTAGAGACGCCATGTGCCATTCCTGACGGCAACGATTCGACCGCTGTTTTGCGCAACATAAATACGGGTCGCGTCGTGGTCCGGGAAATCGACCCGCCATGCCGGCAGCGTCGCCTTATATTCGGTGCTGGCGGTCAAAATGGCGCGTACGCTCGGCGTCGGCGCCACGCCGCGATAGGCTTGGACCGCGACTGCTCGCGCCATTGCAGCATTTAGAGGAGGGATGCGCTTTCCAGTCTCGGCATCCTGTAGCACCACCGCACCATCGGACAGCTCGACCTCGGCGACTTCGCGTCCCAGCAGCAGACGATATCGGACCTCTCGCGCGGGTTTGTTCGCCTCGCGCAACACGAGATCCAGCGGTGCACGGGGACGAGCTTGATCAAGCGTCGCTGGCGATACCCGCTCCACGAGACGTTCACCGCGAACCCGGTCGATCGGCAGCAAGCTCATGATCAGGCCGCTGGCAAACCATAGCAAGAGCTGGACACCGATGATCAGAGCCAGCCAGCGGTGGACGCGGCTAGCCCCGACGTGGAGCCGAAGCCGGTTGCTCCTCAGAACCAGGTCCGCACGCCAATGACGAAACTCGTCGCCTTGACGCCTTTTCCATCGGCGCGGGCATAGTCTGCGGTCTGCCCGAATTTTCGATCGTAGGACACGCCGATATAGGGCGCAAACTCACGTCGAATCTCATAGCGCAGGCGCAGGCCCAGCTCCGCGTTGGAGAGGCCCGACCCGATCCGGGTTTCGGGCACATCCTGGGCCGATAGGTTCAGTTCGACGCGGGGCTGAAGGATCAGGCGCTGCGTGAGGCGCTGATCGTAATAGCCCTCGATCCGTCCCAGCACCTCGCCCTTGTTCGACAGAAACACGGCTGCTTCCGTTTCGAACCAGTAAGGCGCGACGCCCTCAATGCCGATCGTTGCGTAGGTGCGGGAGGGATTGGGCTTAAAATCGTAGCGGACGCCCGCCTGCACATTCCAGTAGGGATCTAGCGCGCGACTGTAGAGTGCCTGAACTTCGGCGCTATCGACGCCTTCTCGAAAAGCCCCTTCGCCCTCGGTCTTTACGACGAGCCGATCGAGATCCTTGCCGAACCACGCTTCGCCATCCCACCGATAGCCATCGCGACCATTTCGGACCTGATATTCGGCCAGATTGAACAGGATCATCGAGGATGTGCTGCCGCCATGTTCGTTGTGCAACATAGCGCGGGAATCGGCCATCGCGCCGTTCTGGTAAATCCGATCCGCATAATGATCGCTCGGCGGCAATGGTGCCGGCGCGTTGCCCGGTGCAAGGCTCGTGCCCCCTGCCCCATGCCCCGCCATCTGCCCGTCCATCGCCATCCCGGGCATCGACGACATGTCATGCTCCATCGGCTGACCACTTCCAGCCGCAGGCATATTCATGCCGGGCATATCGTGTTTCATAGCGCCACCCGCCATGTCCGGCATTGTCATGCCAGGCATGCTCGACATGTCATGTCCGGCATGGGGATCGGCCTTCGGAGATGCCTTGCTTCCCGTCGTTGCCGACATATCCATTCCGGGCATGGTGCCCATTCCCGACATGTCGTGGGCGGCGGCATTGGGTTTCGCCGCCGGTGTCGCGCGCCTGGCGGCTGTTGGTCTGGTAGCAGGCTTGGCCGACGTTTTGCGCTTGGCGGGCGTAGCGGGCTTTGCTGCAGGCCTTTTCTTCGCGGGCGCCTTGGCTGCAGGCATGTTCATGCCCTGCATATTCTGCATGGATTGCGCGCTCGCCGGTACTGCGAAAGCGAGCGGCGCGGCGCTGATCAGGAGAAGAAGCGACTTCATGCGGCTTCTCCCCGGGGACGTACAGAGACGACGCGCATCATCCCGGCGTGCATGTGGTAGAGCATATGGCAGTGGAAGGCCCAATCTCCGACGGCGTTGGCGGTGAGATCGAAGCTCACCTTGCCGCCCGGCGCGACGTTCACCGTGTGCTTGCGCGGCGAATATTCGCCATGGCCCGTGACCAGCTCGAAAAAATGTCCGTGAAGATGGATCGGGTGCGACATCATCGTGTCGTTCACCAGCGTGACACGCACCCGTTCATTTTCGAGAAACGGAATCGGCTCCCGCTTGTCGCTCAGCTTCACGCCGTCGAACGACCACATATAGCGTTCCATGTTTCCGGTCAGATGAATCTCCATTGCGCGGTCGGGTGCCCGCACGTCGGGATTGCGGTCGACCGCCATGAGATCGCGATAGACCAGAACACGGTGCCCGACATCGTCAAGGCCCTGTCCGGGCTCTCCCGTGCGATCCATCGGCATAGGAGAGATCGTCTGCACGCCAGGCCCCATCTTGACCTGCGGGGCTTTGCTGGCGTCGCGCATATTCATGCCGCCCATTCCGCCCATCGCCATGCCGCCCATCGCGTCGCCGGCAGGCGCACCCATTCCAGGCATGTTCGCCATCGAACCATCGGCCGGCTTGTCCATTGCGGGCATCGAGGCCCCGGATTCCATGTTCATTCCAGCCATACCGCCCGCGGCGGCCCCGCTTGCCGACATGTCATGTCCCATCGCTGAGTGGTCCATGCCTTGCATGCCACCCATATCCATGTCCCCCATGCCCATGTCTTTCATATTAGCGAGGGGACGTTTGCGGAGCGGAGGTACTTCAGCTGCCATGCCTTCGCGCGGAGCCAAGGTTGCGCGGGCCATGCCCGACCGATCGACGGATTCGCCGACCAGCGTATAGGCGCGATCATCAGTCGGTGTGACGATGACGTCGTAAGTCTCGGCCACCGCGATCTGGAATTCGTCAACCTCGACGGGCCTGACGTTGAGCCCGTCAGCCTGAACCACGGTGAGCTTGAGTCCCGGAATTCGGACATTGAATGTCGTCATGGCGGAGGCATTGACGAAGCGCAGTCGGACCCGCTCGCCCGGTCGGAAAAGCGCGGTCCAATTATCCTGGGGCCCATGCCCGTTCACGAGGTATGTATAGGTCGAACCCGTGACGTCGGAGACGTCGGTCGGGTCCATCCGCATGTTGCCCCAGTCAAGACGTTCCTTGAGTGGTTGGTCTTCCTTGGCCAGCAGGCCGGCCAGCGTTTGGCGCTGATAGTTGAAATAGCCTCCGCCGACCTGCTTGAGCTTCCGGAAGATCGCGTGGGGGTGCATCTGGCTATGGTCGGAAAGCACGACGACATGCTCGCGATCCGAGCGGATCGGGTCCTCGCCTTCCGGATCGATGACGATCGGCCCATAATGGCCCATCTGCTCCTGCAGCCCCGAATGGCTATGATACCAGTAGGTCCCCGCCTGCACGATCGGGAACTCATAGACGAAGGTCGACTTGGGCTTGATGCCGGGAAAGCTGATCCCGGGCACGCCATCAAACTGGAATGGTACGAGTAAGCCATGCCAGTGGATCGAGCTGTCTTCGTCGAGATCGTTGATCACCGAAAGGCGCGCCGTCTGGCCCTGGCGCAGCCGGATGAGGGGTGCCGGCACCGTGCCGTTGATGCCAATGGCATGGCTTGCCCGGCCATCGATCATCATCATCTGATGGGCGATTTTGAGCGTGATATCGTTCCCGGTGACGATCGGGAGCGGCTTCACGATCCCGGCCGAAACGGGCTGAGCCCATGCTGGCATCCAGGCCGACAATGCCAGACCACCGCCGGTCAATGCGGCACCGCGGAAAAGGTCGCGGCGGTTCAATACCGGGGGCATAGTATCTCCTTGTTCAACGTGCAGCACTCCGGGTCCGCAAAGGCGCTCGAGCGCGGTATCTCTCTCTCCTTACGCGCGAGCGGGGCGCACCCCTCATTCCTCGGCCAAGATTTCCGCAAGGCGCGACCGCGCACGGTAAAGGCGCGTCTCGACCGCCTTGCCACTTATCGAGAGCGCAGTTGCCGCTTCCGACTGATTCAGCCCTTCGACTGTGCGGAGCAACAGAACTTCCCGCAACGAGACCGGTAGCGCGCTGATTGCGGCGGCCATTCGTTTGATCTCCATTTTTGAGTCGGCACTGGCATGCGCGGAGGGTGCATCATCCGGCACTTGTTCGATCTCGGCGTCGGACGCTGCATAACCGAAGGTGAAGAGCTGCCGCACCTTCTGGCGGCGGCGCCAGTCGCGGCATTTGTTGATCGCGATCCGGGACAGCCAAGCCCTTAGCGGCCGCGCGCCATCATATTTTCGCAGATGGCTGAACGCGGAGACGAAGCAGTCCTGGGTGAGGTCTAGCGCGTCCTCGGCATTCCCCACCAGGCCGCGTACCAGTCGAAATATCGCAGCCTGGTGCCGATGCATGATCTCTGCGAAGGCCGGCTGCCGACCGGCGAGCGTTAGCGCCGCAAGTTCACCGTCCGAGCACGCGCGAAGATCCAGACTCACCGTGCATCGTCGGTGAGCGCATGTACCACCGCCTGATCGAAGGTCTTGGCCTGATCAGGGCGCAAGATCTGGCGCATCGCGAAGATATGGCCAAGCGTTTCCTTCTGCAGCTCGCCCATCGCCTGATGCGACTGATCGACGGCCGCCGTGACACCCGGTCCGTTGCCATGTTCGGCTTCGATCGCGGCCGCGAGACGCGCGTTGTCCGCTCTCAGTTCGAGCTCCAGCGCGCGACGACGCACGGCAAAGCGCTGCTCAAGCAGTTCGATCTGCGCCTTCTGACGGTCGTCCAGGTCGAGCTTGCTGTGCAACACGTCGTGGAGTTCGACACCGGCCGCCTTGGGCTGGGGGAAGAAGTGACGCCCAAGGAACACGCCCGCAACGGCTGCGACGAAGGCGACGACAGCTACCAAAAAAATCAACTTTGCCTTCATTGAGAGCCTACCAGCAGCGTCGAGGGGGCAAGCGGATTGGATGGCCCGAACGGCGAGAGCGTGACCGATGCCTCGGCAGGCGGCGTAAATCCGTTGCTGGCGATACCGAGCAGCACTGCTCCAAAGGCGGCCACTGCACCAAACCGGAGTTGAGAAGCGGCCGAAACCTGCGGCAATGCCGCAATGCGTTGGAACACGGCCTCCTCCAGACCGATCAGGCCCGGATGATCCGGTTCATTGCGCAAGCGGGTCAAAAGCCCATCCAAGTCTGTTTTCATCGCAAATCCCAATCTCTATCTGTTCAGCGCGCTGGCACGAGTGCCGCCCCCTCTGCCGTTCGCTCAACCGGCCCTCAGTGATTACGTGCCCCGCGGTCGGTTTGGCTGAACGGCGACCTGTCGGCAGGCGGACACATTGTTACGGCATCATCTTTTTCATGCCAGGCATATCCTTCATCATCGCGTCATGGTCTTCAGGCGCACTGGCAAGTGCTGCCTGATATTGCGCCGGGGTCATCTTGGGCAGTTGCCGCACGAAAGCCACCATGTCCCAGATCAATTCGTCGCTATGCGTTTTACCCCAGGCCGGCATCGCAGTCAGCTTGACCCCATGCTTGATGATCCAGAATTGTTCCCTTGGCGATCGCTGTGGCTCCCGGAAAAGCTCGGGTGCCTTGGGATAAAGGCCTTGGCTGATCTCGGACTTTTCCAGACCCGGTGCGAGATGGCAGCCGCTGCACATCTCGGTGTAAAGTCCTGCGCCGCTCTGCAGCCGTTTCACGTCCGCTAGGTTGGCTGGGACGCCCACGTTGCGAGCCCGGACGGCGATCGAACGATCACGAAGCTGCTCTATCAGCCAATAGACCGGTCTGGTGTGCGGCGAATCTGCCCCGATGTCATAGGCGCCGACATACACAACGATGCCGGCGAGCGCGCTACCGATCAGCGCCGCGACCGCGATGAACGAGCCGCTCGGAAAGTGTTTCCGAAGCCATGCCTTCCTTGAATCTTCCATCGCGTCCTCCCCAGCCGAAAAGCCCTCGGTCGATCGGTGATGTCGCACCCATCCACTTGATCATACGCGCGGCGAGCTTCCACCCCTCATCTGCCGCGCAGGTCTGCGGCGCACACCAGTTGGCGCCCCGAATTCGAAGAAATCGTGCCCGTCGGATGAGGGGTCACGGTGCGCGGTGCGTAAATCGCTTTGTCGGCAGTATCGCCGCCCATGGAGAAATCGATGTTTCGTAAAACAGCTTTCGCCGTCGCCATGGCGGCGTCCGTCCTCGCCGCTACCGCTGTTCAGGCACACCCCAAGCTCAACAGCGCAAACCCGGCAGCCAATGCCGTCGGCGCATCCCCAACGAGGATCCAGCTCGTCTTTTCCGAGGCGCTGGTCGCGCAGTTCTCCGGGATCGACCTGACAATGACCGAAATGCCCGGCATGAAGATGGGGCCGATGAAGATGAATGGCGTCACGACGACCGTGGCTGCAGATGGCAAGACGCTCGTGGCCACGCTTGCCAAGCCGCTGCCGGTTGGAACCTACAAGGTCGACTATCACGTCGTCTCTACCGACACCCATCGCATTCAGGGCAGCTATACCTTCAAGGTCCAGTAAGAGCGTGCCGGACATCATAGCGATTGCGGTCAGGCTAGGGCTTTATCTCGATCTCATGCTGCTTTTCGGGTTGCCGATGTTCGGCCTATATACGTTACGCGGGACCGAGCGAGCATCCGGTTCGGTCCTGCGCTTTCGCTCGGTCTTGGCGACGATCGCGCTCGCCGGCATCGTATTATCGATCTTGGGCATGATAGCCTTGGCGGCCTCGATGGGCGGTGTGCCGGTCGATCAAGTGGACCGCGCCACTGTCAATCTTTTGATATCGGGCACAGCGATCGGCACCGTCTGGCAAGTTCGGGTGGCAGCACTCTTACTGGTCCTGTACTTTTCCATTGTCGGGTGGCGACGCCCTGCATTCGCCCTCTGGTCAGTTTCAGTAACGGCAGCGATCGCTCTCGCGACTTTGGCCTGGACTGGTCACGGCGCAGCTGATGAAGGGTTGTGGGGATGGATCCATCTTGGCGCGGACATCACTCATCTGTTGGCCGCAGGCATATGGATTGGAGCGCTCTCCGCCCTGTGCCTGCTCATTTTTCGCCCAGCGGCCCGCATGGCAATCGATCATGTCCACCTGTCTCACCGGGCGTTGGATGGCTTCGCAAAGGTAGGGTCGATCGTCGTGGGTCTGCTCATCTTGTCAGGCTTCATCAACAGTTGGATCTTGGTAGGACCGTCCAACCTGGCGGCGCTTTTTACGAGCCTCTACGGCGTGTTGCTGGCAGTGAAACTGGTGCTGTTCGGCGCGATGCTGTTCCTGGCCGCCGCTAATCGCTTCTTCCTCACCCCTGCGCTAGCGAATGCGATCGAAACCGGGGAAATATCATCGGCGATTGGGTCACTTCGCCGCAGTCTCATTGTCGAGAGCGGCTGTGCGCTCACCATTCTCGCGCTTGTTGCGTGGCTGGGATTATTGGCACCACCTGCCTCGGGGATGTAGGCATTGAGCCTTACGGCAAAGCACGCGATATGGCCTTGATTGCTTTCAAGCCCGAACCGAACCGGGAAATCGCCTCTCTGTGACGCTCGAGCTCGCCATAGGGAAGATAGGCAATCTCAAGATCTGCGATTCGGCTGAATGCGGGCCGCGCGAGTTGTGCCCGCACTTCGCTCTCCCGCGCGTCGGGCGCCACAAGAAACAGTCCTGCTGTGGCGTGCAGTTCGCTCCCGCTCAAGGCAAGGTCGAGCATCCGGACGATGCCCGAATAAATCGACGTCGAATGCTCGACTTCGAAGGCGGCAGCGACTCGGTCGCCGCCTCGCTCGAGCCAAAGCACATCGATAAGGCGGATGGCATCTGCGCCGATCGATGTTGAAATTGAAGCTGGCAGGCTCTCAAGACACCCGTCCCCCAAGCGCACGCCATCGTGAAGTCGCCCCCGATCGTTGGATGCTATCCAGATATCGTAGCCCAACGCACGGCCTATATCGCGGAGCCAAGCCTGGATTTCCGAATGGGTTCGATCGCTCTCTCCCTGTTTCTGAAGGGCCTTGTTGAGCGTTTGCGCTTCTGCCCTGGCCTGTTCGAGACGTGCCGCCCACGATCCTACCGACTGGTCTTCCTCGTCACGCGGCGGGACTGGATAGCGTCCCGAACCGATGTCGAAAAGCAGGCCACCAATGGCGCCAAGATCGTTGGACAATAAATCGCGGAACCGCTCATTCAGGTCGAGAACGCCCGACCGCATCGCGAGAAAATGCTGCCAGCTCCCCAGCTTCACCTTTCCGCCCGTCAACTTGTTATACCCGTTGACGATCGCCGTGTTGAACGGGGGCACCAACGTGGGGTGCAGGAAATAGAGGAGATTGGCGACCGCGGGCCCGAGCCCCTTGATGTTCAAACGATCAATGGTGTGGATACCCGCGATAATCTCTTCAGCGGTATCGCAGCAGGCGCAATGATCGAGCAACCGGCCAAAAGCGCGCTGGTTCGCCGGGTTTTCGTAAATGTCAGGGATGCGCAATTTGGGCTTCCAGAGAAACGCATGGTCAGCGCCTTTGAATATCTGTCTCTGCTCCGCGACCGAATGAACGACCGTTTCCAGCGAAGAGCCCCGATACGCCACGCCAAACCGACCGGCCTCGATCTCTGCCACCACCTGAGCCAGACCACGCCGGATCGAACGGAAGTTTTTGATGCGCTCGTCCCAGAGAAACCAGCTTTGATACGTCGCGTTGGGGTCTTCTTTCCATCGTTGGATCAGTTGCCGCGCCAGCAATTCAAATTCCGCCAAACCCCTTCCCCCATTCACGTCGATCTTCTTCAACGCTAGCACTCCGCCCCGTATACGAACAGTTCTTGCGCGGGCCGCCGAGGACGAAAAGCGGCCCGCGTCATTTGATATCGTCGGGAATATGCATCAGCAGGTCACGGGTGTAGTCGATCAGAAGATCGCCAACGGTTGCCCCGTAAAGAGCAAGAAACAGGATGAACGCCAAGAGCTTGGGGACGAAGCTCACGGTCTGTTCGTTGATCGACGTCGCGGCCTGGATCATGGAGATAATGAGCCCGACCACCAGCATGATTATCAGCGGAGGTCCAGCGACGAGCATCATCACCCAAAGCGCTCGGCCCATCGAAACCGAAAACGGGCTGTAGGTCTCCATCTCTCCCCCGTCGATGATGGTGTCGTCGCCCGCTGACGTTGCGAGCTGTGGTTGTTGCGGGGCGAGCGACATGGAGCGCAATCGGTCATTCCAATCCGTCTTCCCCACATCCGCTCGCCCCCCCCCCCCACGCTGCGACCCGTGGGCATCTGGGCAGTCCATCCTGCTTGGCGATGGGCTTCATCTGAATTTACGCAGCGACGGAGCTTACCCCTCGCGACCCACCGCTTTTTTTGAAGAGCGCGCCCGCTTTCGAGGGAAGAAGCGGCGTGCCGCGTAATAGCAGTGACGGGCGAGGTCAGCGAAAGGCAGGCATGTACGACTGCGTAATCATCGGAGGCGGCCCCGCGGGGCTGACAGCAGCCACTTATCTCGCCCGGTTTCTGCGTTCTACGCTGGTCATCGATGCTGGCGATGGCCGCGCCTCGCGCATCCCGACGACACATAACCTCCTCGGTTTTCCAGACGGTATCTCTGGCGACAATCTGCTTGTCCGTATGCATCGACATGCCGCCCAGTACGGTGCCGAATTAGTCACTGGGGTCGTCGATCGCATCGACCGGGTCGGAACGGGCTTCGTCGTCGATACGAATGCCAAGACTTTCAGCGCACGGACAATATTGCTTGCGCAAGGCGTGAAAAATCATCGACCGCGAATGGCGCAGGAAACGCATGATCGAGGCGTCGCCCAAGGACTGATACGCTATTGCCCGATCTGCGACGGCTATGAGGTCCGCGGCAAGCGAGTGGCTGTGTTGGGTTGCTCCGACCATGGCGCAGCCGAGGCTCTGTTCGTTCGCCGCTACAGCGACACCGTGACCTTGCTTACTCAGGATGCTTCGGAGCTTTCACAAGCTGACGAGGCAAATCTAACACGGAACGCTATAAGCGTCGAGCGAGCGCCTGTCGGCGATTTGTCGGTCACCGAAAAAGACCTTCTCGTGCATTTGGCCGATGGCCGATTGCTCCAGTTCGACACCCTATATGTCGCCCTCGGAACCTCAATTCGCTCGGAACTGGCGAGAATAGCTGGCGCGGAACTGAGCCCGGCAGGTTGCATCGTTGTCGATGAGCACCAGCAAACGACGGTCGCCGGCCTGTTTGCTGCCGGCGACATGGTTGAAGGGCTGGATCAAATTGCCGTGGCGGCAGGTCAGGCGGCTAAGGCCGCGACGGCCATCCACAATCTGTTGTCGAGCTAAGGCGGCAGCGCTGTGTGAGCCAAGCAAAAAAATAGGTGGGTCGGGCTTGACCCTGACACGATGTCAGACCCCAGATTGCTATTAGTCGATAAGGAGACGAGCCTGTGACTGACCCTGTTCCTGCTAGCAATTCGGGCACCCACAGCTGCTGCGCCGGCAAGCACGGCGGCGACACGGACGCGAAGAGCGCCAAGGATCCGGTTTGCGGCATGAAGGTCGATCCGACAGCAACGCCTCATCATGCCTCGCATGATGGCAAGGACTATCATTTCTGTAGCGCAGGCTGTCGCACCAAGTTTGTCACCGACCCCAAGCGGTATCTGTCGGGCGAGGGCAACACGGCCGCGGTCGCAGCGCCGGGTGCGATCTGGACGTGCCCAATGCACCCGGAAATTCGTCGCGATGGTCCGGGCACCTGCCCGATCTGCGGCATGGCGCTCGAACCCGAAGAGCCGTCGCTTGATGATGCTCCCAATCCTGAGCTGGTCGACTTCACCCGGAGAACCTGGGTGGCTGCTGTTCTTACCGTCCCGCTGCTGGCAATCTCGATGGTCGCGGAGATGCTCGGCATGGATTTCGTGCCGCCGACTTGGTCGCCCTGGGTGCAACTCGCGCTGACGGCGCCGATCGTCCTGTGGGCGGGCTGGCCATTCTTCCAGCGCGGTTGGACCTCGATCGCGACGTGGCACCTCAACATGTTCACGCTCGTGGCGATCGGCGTCGGCGCGGCGTTCGCCTACAGCGTGGTCGCCACGGTCGCGCCGGGTCTATTTCCGTCCTCCTTCCAGATGCACGGGATCGTGCCCGTTTATTACGAGGCGGCAGGGGTCGTGGTGACGCTGGTCCTGCTCGGACAGGTGCTCGAGCTGCGAGCGCGGGCTGCGACCGGTCGCGCGATCCGTGCGCTGATGGATCTTGCGCCGAAGACCGCTCGGCGGATCGATGCCGAGGGCAAAGAGGTGGAGGTCGATCTCGCCGAACTGATGGCCGGCGACCATGTCCGCGTGCGCCCTGGTGAGGCGGTGCCGGTCGATGGCGTTGTTATCGACGGGCGCTCGTCGGTCGACGAGTCCATGATAACGGGAGAACCTGCCCCCGTCCTCAAGGAGAAGGACGCAACTGTCACGGCCGGGACCGTCAATGGCACGGGAACGCTGGTGATCGAGGCGCGCGCGGTCGGCACAGATACGGTGCTCGCGCGGATCGTGAAGATGGTCGCGGAAGCCCAGCGCAGTCGCGCGCCGATCCAGGCGGTTGCTGACCGCGTATCGGGCTGGTTCGTGCCGCTCGTCGTCGCGATCGCGATCGCGACATTCATTGTATGGAATTTCGTCGGTCCTGAGCCGCGCTTTGGTCATGCCCTGCTCAATGCGATCGCCGTGCTCATCATCGCCTGTCCCTGTGCGCTCGGCCTGGCGACGCCAATGTCGATCATGGTAGGAACCGGCCGCGGCGCGCGCGCCGGTGTGCTCGTCAAGGATGCCGAAGCGCTGCAGATGATGGAGAAGGTCGACACGCTGGTGATCGATAAGACCGGCACGCTCACCGAAGGCCGCCCGGCCCTTACGACCATCGAGTTGGCTGAGGGGTATGAGCACAACATGGTGTTATCGGCCGCAGCCGCCGTAGAAGCTCTATCGGAACATCCGCTTGCCCAGGCCATCGTCGAAGCCGCGCGTAAAGCCGAGCTTCCGATTGCGAAAGCCGAGCAGTTTGAGTCCCAGACCGGGCTTGGTGTCAGTGGCAAGGTCGACGGGCGCGACGTGGTGGTCGGCAATGCCGAACAAATGCGTCGCGTTGGCGTGGATCCGTCATCCTTTGATAACGTAGCCGACACGCACCGCAGTGAAGGCGCGGGGGTGATGCTCGTAGCGATCGATGGCCACCTGGTCGGCCTGCTCGTGGTCGCAGATCCGATTAAGCCATCGGCGGCCTTCGCGATCGCCGCCCTGCGCGAGGAAGGGCTGCGGATCGTGATGCTGACCGGCGACGCAAGAGCGACAGCCGATGCGGTGGCGCGGGCTATCGGCGGCATTGACGAAGTCCATGCCGGGCTGAAGCCCGAGGACAAGGCTCGCATCATTGGTGAACTCAAAGCAAATGGCGCAGTGGTCGCGATGGCCGGCGACGGAATCAACGACGCCCCGGCGCTGGCGGCGGCGGATGTCGGCGTCGCCATGGGCACCGGGACTGACGTCGCCATCGAGAGCGCTGGCATGACACTGACCAAGGGCGATCTCGCCGCGATGGTTCGTGCACGCCGGCTCGCGGTCGCCACCATGCGCAACATCCGGCAGAACCTGTTCTTCTCGTTCGTCTTCAATGGGGTCGGCGTACCGGTCGCTGCCGGTATCCTCTACCCCATCGCAGGCATCTTGCTGTCGCCGATGATCGCTGGCGCCGCGATGGCACTGTCGAGCTTCACGGTGGTGACCAATGCGCTAAGACTCAACCGGGCGAGGCTATGAAGATCGGCGAGGCATCGAGCGCCAGCGGCGTCTCGCAGCGCATGATTCGCCATTATGAGAAGATCGGCCTGATCGGTGCCGCGCCGCGCCGCCAGTCTGGCTATCGTGATTATTCCGATGCCGATCTCCATCGACTGCGGTTCATTGCCAATGCCCGCGACCTTGGTTTTCCGATCGAGGATATTCGCTCGCTGCTAAGCTTGTGGTCGGACGGTGCGCGTGAAAGCGCCGACGTAAAGCACATCGCATTGACCCGTGCCGCCGAATTGCATCGCAAGGCGCTTGGATTGGAGGCACTCAGAAGGTCGTTGCTGGACCTCGCCGAGCGTTGCAACGGGGACGAGAGGCCAGATTGTCCGATCATCGACGCACTACAAACTAAATGATCTGGGTGTAGCTTGCACACTGAGAGGTCTTCGAAACGAATAGGAAGCTGCCGCAACTAGGATGCCGGACGATGCCAGCGAGCGGTGTCGCGACACGACATGTGGGCGCTACGTCAGGTGAGCTTCGCCATGAGCCGCCCCGCCGCCCCCTGCTCAGCCGCAAGATTGCGATTGTAGGCAAGCGGCATGCGCGGCGACTTCCACCGCAGAGCGTCCATGATCCCAGCGAGATCCTCGCCGCTCGCGAACAGGTCTTGATTGAGCCCAATCCGCGTGGAGTGCGCGCTTATTCCCTTCAGTAGCCGAGTTAGATCCTCGGCCGTGAGATCGGGGAGTGCGCCGAGATCGAATGCCCGCTGAATGATCGACCGGAAGATCGGCCCGATTGACCCTGGATGCAACGCAGCCGTGCCGACATCGTATTCGACGCGCGCCTTCACTGCGGGCTTGGAAAGCGTCTTGCGCAGATCCCAGCCCTCGCGTCCGGAGATGCTGTCGATCGGCCTGCCGCGCACCGCCGCACGGGCCTTGTACCGTCGCACTTGCACTCGCCGGAACAGATGCCCCGCCGTGATATCGGCGGCTTCGGTCCAGGCCGTGATTGCCGCGACCGTGCGAGGGCTGAGATAGGCGGTCGCCCCCTCCCCGTCCTGATCGCCCTTGCTGCGGAGGATCTGTAGCAGCCGCGCCTCGGGGTCGATCGCCCCTTCAATATGTTCGACCGCGACCGCAACCAGTTCCGAAGCCCGCAGACCGGTATCGTAAGCGGTTGATAGCAGCGCCCGATCGCGCAGGCCCGGCAGATCGTCCGCGCAGCTCTCGAGCAGCGCGCGGATGTTAAGCCCGCGCGCCTTGTCGCGCTCGACGTCGCGGACTGGCCCCTTGAACCGCAGCGGCCGCGCCTGTTTCTGCGCGGCACCCTTCTCGCGGCGCACCGCCTGCAGCCGCAGCTTGACCAATGGCGCTGGCGTTGGATCCTTCAGATCGAGCAACTGGTGGATCTTGGCGATTGACGCCTTGTAGCGCGCCAGCGACGCCGGCCGGCTGCCCTTCTCTGCTCGTGCGTCAAGATAATCGGCTACGGTCTCAGCCGTCGCCGGCAGCGCGAACCGATTGGTTCGCCGACACCAGGCGTCGAACGCTTCGATGTCGGATTTCAGCGCGCGGATGCTGTGAGGTGACGAGGCAGCCTGGAAGGCGTCGATCAGCGCCTTGTTGAGGGTGATCGCCCCCCCAGCCCCAATCTTCGTCACCTCCCAGACGAGATCGATCCCGGAGTTTGGCGGAGATGGGATCGGCGGTAACAGAGCGGGCACCTCTTTCACCTCTAGAGCCTCGATTCCTTGACGATCTGCTCATGGGTGAAAGGCTCGATGCCATAGGCCGCCGCAAGGCCATTGAAGGCCTCGACCGCGACACGCTGGAGCTCGCCGGGCTCGACGGACGTCAGTGTCGCGTCATATTCGTAGGAATCCTCGACGGCCGCGTAACCCTCATCACCAAAGTCGAAGCGACCGCGCGGCCACCAGCTTCCGCGAAGATCGCTCACGCCCAGACGCACATGGATCGGGAGCGAGCCTCCATGCGCAAGCGCGAGAGCGCAGTTACGCTCCAGAAAACCGAGCCACTGTTGGTAGAAATATCCCGTCGCGAGTGTCAGGCGATCGCCTTCGCGTTCGAAGAGGAAGCCGCCGCCCACGCCCCAGAACTCGCCGGTCTGCTCGAACCACTGGGTCACGGCCAAGGTCGGATAGACCCCCTCCTCCGCCGTCCCGGGCCAATAGACCACCGCGCCGCCTCGGCTGATGCCGTAGCTCAGCGTATTGGCGCGGGCGAGCAGCGCCGCATGTCCAGGGTGGTTGGCCAGAGCCTGTTTGGCGCCGGGGTTGGCAGCCCATTTTGAGGGGATCACCCGTGCATATCCCGGATATTTGTCCTTCCAGACAAATTTGGTGGTGCCGTGGGCCGGGTTTGTCACCAACTGCGGCTCGGATCGGTCGAACCAAAGGTTGGCGTCGCCGGCGAAATGCGGTTGCCAATGCACCGCCTCGGGAAGCGGTGCCGGCAACTGATCCATCGCCAGTCGAAGATACTCGGCCATACGCTTTGCGAGGTCTGCGCGCACGCGCCGCAGCTCCTCGCGATCGGCATCGACCGCCAGGTGGAAAGGAATAGGTCCGCGCCGCCCACGCATATCGAAAGGCAGCTTATCGACGGCAGCGCCTTCGAACGCCGTGTTCCAGACTTGCAGGATGCGGTTCTCACCAAGAGCGCGATGTGCATAGCCGAGTTCGATGAGCACGTTCGGATTAGCGCAGGTCTTCCCGCTCACCGAGACAGCGATCGGTGTGACATCGCCCACGAACACCGCGGCTTCGTCGATCTTGCGCAGAATCGTCGCAACAATATCAGGCGTGCCGGCGACGCCCTGTGTGTCCGAGGTGAGGCTCGGCCGATCGGCCTCGTCGAGATCGGCAGCCAGCATGCCGATCGCCTGATCGAGCGCCGATCGGATCACGTCGCGCGTCACGCGGGCGTCGAGATCGCTCTGCCATGACCAGAATACTGTCTTTTCCACGCGCTTGTCGCCCCTACCCGCCTCGGCGGCTTGTACCCTACATTAATAAGACGGGTCAAATGCGCTTATGTGATAACTGCAATTATCGCATGTACGCTTTGGGGTAGTACAAGAGACGGAAACCAACTGCTGACTTTGGTTTCCCCAATGGTTGAGATAGAGTCTGGATTGATGGCCTCCCCCTCCCCTTCCTGTGCCTCCAGCGAGCAGGCAATGCTCCTGCTCGGCCGACTGGATGGACGACTGCAGAACAGCCCATGGGCTGACATTTGGCTGGCCCGTGCGCGGTTGCAGGGCGCAGCCCAACTCGCCGGTCTCGCCGGCGTGCCCATCGACGTCCGGCATCTGCAGGACTGGATCTGCGGACGCACATCCCCTCCCCGCGCCTCTGAAGGGTTGAACGATCCCGTCTCTGTGGCGGCGGTGTTCCATCTCGCGATCGAGGCCAGCGTTGGCGACAACGGGCCGCTTGCGCGTGCGACGCTCAACGTCTTGCGCACTGTCCTAGATGATCGATCCGAAGCCGAAGTCTGGGCGGGCAGCGACCTGGCCTATTTCGGTCCCGCGTGGCGGCAGGCTCGCATCGAAGCACAAGCCCCCTACCCTTCTCCTTCGCTGCCCTCCGTTGCCGATCGGATTACCGCTATGCTCAAGACGGTCGTCGTCGCCGAGCAGTCTGCGGTGGACGTGACGGCGATCGACGGTCGGACGCTCACTCTCGAGCCGCGCGTGCGCGATCGCGCCTGGTTGGTGGCCAGCCATGTCCCCGCAATGCTCCATCATGCCGGACTCACTCTCGGCATCCTGCCATCTCTCATTCTATTGCCAAAATTCCCGCCACACGGCGCGGGCGAGTTAACCGATGTCATGACGCGGGCATTGCTCGTGACCTGCCAATCCGGCCTTAAAGATCTCGACTGGATCGAGCGCCAAGGGTCAAAGGCATTGGCCGTGTCCGCAACGCGCCGCAGCAGGGCACCACTCCTTGCCCGGCTTGCGCTCGCCTATCCTGGGCTTCGTCCGTCTGCCGTGGCGCGGCTTCTCGACGTTACTCCACAGGGGGCACGCAAGCTGGTGGCTAAACTCGGGTAAGGCAGCGCTACCGCCAATGCGTATCGAGCAAGGTCTTGATAGCTGCCTCCGCTTCGTCCCGCGAACCGCCACCATGCGGGAGCAAGGTGATCCTAACCCCCTTGCGATCCTTGCCTTCAAACCGAAGCAACGGCTTTCCGGCCTGCGACGCCACGGTTTCGCTCGATCCTGACCTCTTGGGGGATCCTGACTTCTTGGGGGGATCAGCCGCAAGCGCCAGCGCACGAACAATCTCCGGCACGGCGACCGGAGCCCCCTCCCCTCCCGATCGCGCCCTCAGGGCCGCCGCTTCGGCAAATACCCGCTGGCGACGATCGTCGGGTTTCAGCAATGGCTTGATCGTTGTGACGTGCTTGATCCGCAAATCCTGCGGATTGGGAAAGGCGATCATCAACTCGGCCGGCAGACGCGCGAGGTCGAGATAGCGGCTCAACCAGCTTTCGGTGACATTGATCCGCTCGGCCATGACCTTCTGCCTACCCTCATAATAGGCTTCCAGCGCGCGGAGATAATCCCGCGCGCGCTCGAGATCGCTGAGGTCTTCGCGCGCCCTGTTCTCGATGTCCGCTATGCGGAACGCTTCCTCGTCCGACAGTTCGCGAATATCGACGAGAAAGCGGAAGTCGGGATAGTTGTGGCCGCGCAGCCAGCTGATCGACCAATGGCGCCGCGCACCGCAGATCACCTCGAAATCATAGTCGGGTTCGCCCCGCACACGGCGGACGATTGCAGGCATCTCCTGGCGCCCTTGCGCCTTCATGCTTTCGATAAGATCGGCGCACCGCTCTTCGTTGAGCAAGGCATATTCGCGGTTATGCCCAGCCCACATTCGGCAACGCGCAGGATCAACCAATTCATGGGTGCGGCTGACGACCGTCCCCGCCGCCAGTTCGGCCAATCGATTCTCCCGGCCTGTTAGGACATTGGCGCCCAGCCCAGGCCGGCGCGGCGCGGGCGCACCCTCTTCGGGCGGATTGATTCCAGCGGCCAGTTCTGCTGCGAAACTCGCATTTTTCCTGCTCATGAAGCGGTTCCTTCACCCGGAATTGCACCGGTGCAATTTTGCCGTTTCACGCCAGGCCTTCCTTGCGCAAGCGGCTCAAATGGCTGGGCCACATGGCCCGAATATCCAACTCGAGTTCGGCATTCACCCCATCGAGATAGGTGAGGCAGCGGTTGCGGACGGCGCTGCTCGTCACCGGACCGTCCAGCTCATAGACCGTCATCAAACGGGCGGTCGCGTTGTCGATTTCTGCCGAGTCCTTGAGCGGCGTGCGCACCATCGCCTGACCAAACAGCGTCCGCATCAGATTGAGCAGTTCCTTCTGCATCGACTTATTCTCATCAACCTTGGACGCAACGAAGCGCAGAAATCTGAGGGTCGGTGCGAAACCGCGTTCGGCCAGCGTCTCGATGGTCTCATCAAGCATCGCCAGAAACGCCGCGGTCGAGGAAAAGTCCATGACGGTGGGGGGCACCGGCACGACGAGTGCGTTCGCGGCGCGTAACACCGACAATGAGATGGCGCCGAGGGCTGGGGGCGGATCGAGGACGATGACATCAAAGCGATCGGAGATGCTGGCGATACCCTCGGAGAGGCGATCGATAAGCCCCCCCTGCCCTCGCGCCATTCGAGCCGCGATCTCATATTCCGACTGGAACAGCCGCAAGTTTGCCGGGATCAGTTCGAGACCGTCGAAATGCGTTTTGCGCAGCGCATAATCGAGCGAGGTCATCTCCTCCTCCCTGAGGAACGGGTAAAGCGTGTCCTCCTCGCTCAGGTCGAGATCAGGCACATAGCCGAACAACGTCGTCGCGGAGGCCTGACTGTCGCAGTCGATAAGGGCAACGCGGTAGCCCTGGATCGCGAGATATTGGGCAAGGTGGACCGACAAGGTCGATTTGCCGACACCGCCCTTGAAGTTTTGGACGGCGACGACACAGCATGGATCGTCAGCCGCCCGCCAGGGCCTGGTGCCGAACAGGCCTCGCATATCGTTGAGTTGGGCAAGGGTGTAACCAACCCTGCGATTATTCTCGGTTCGCGGTGGTGGCGGAAGACGCCCATCCTTTTCCGCGTCACGGATTGCAGCAGGCGTTCGCCCAACCAGATCAGCGGCCTTTCCGATCGGGAAGGTGGGCTCGCGGCGTTCATCCGCCCGTGCGCTGCGCGCCGAGTCGCGGAGGCGTTCCAGCACCGAGGAGGTACGCTGGGCAAGCGTCGCCACCGAGAGAAGGTCATGGGTGTCGTCGATGTCTAGTGATGCTGCCACAGGGCGCCCCTTTGCGAAACTGGGGGCATAGTAGCGCTACTTGCGCTTTTTCGTCAAATAGAAGCGAAATTTCGAAAGTGGGGCGCTGCTATGGACGACAATAGCGGCGAAAGCGGTGGCCAAACGCCCTAGCAGGCGGCCCATCCTGACTCGGTGGGGGCATGACGAAATTGCACCGGTGCAATTTCGCTTATGGTCGCCCCCGTCGGGCGACGAAGCTCTCGCAAAAGCCCGTCCACGAACTCGTGAGTTTCGCGCCCTTGAGCTTCGCCAGACGGTCGCCCATCTGCTGGCGATAGGCGTCAGCGATAAGATCGATATCCCAGCCACCGCCATGCGACCGGGCGATGGTCGCCAAGCCTTCCGCGTTGAATCGGATCGTACCTTGCGGAAAGACGATCTCCGAACTTTTCTCCGGCGCGACCAGTGCGCTGATGGCGGCCTTCACGACCGATCCCACTTCCACCGTTTCGGCGACCGTCTCGACAGCGCCCTCCCGGCGTGCCTTGCGCCCCGTCGAGTGCCGCTCGATCTCATCGACGGTCGCGATCTGCGCCGGCGCATCCTTCGGCTCGAATCGAAACTCGATCTCGGTCACTGTTCGGCCCTGTCGTATCTCCTTCCACTCCACCCGGAAGTGGGCCAGCTGGTCGATCTCGGCCTTCGCCTTCTCGAGCACCTTGCGACGGAGCTGCGCGAAATCCTTATAAACGTCTGGCGAAATGCCCAGCGCTGCGCGCAGCGCCGCCATATCGCCCTTCCAGGTCGACTGGCGACGATGGAGCCGCAGCGATCCGATCTCATAAAGCTTGAGGGCATAGCTCGATCGAAAGCCGAGCACCGCCTGACGATTGAGGACGGCATAGCTCTCGGACTCCTGAATGAGCTTGCGCGCATCAGGCGTAAACTCCCATTCAATCCAGCCCGCATCCGCCCCGTCTGTATCTTCAGCCTCTTCGCGGGACGACGAGATCAGAGAAAAGCGCAGCGTAGCCTTCTTGCCGCGCCAAGATCGATCGTCGATCGCGAAGAGGGTGCGGTGAAGTTCCTCCAGCATGTCGGAGATACGTTCGTTACCCTTGTGACCGCGGCGAATATCCGCCTTGCGCATGCGATGCGGCCGGTCCTCCCAGGCATCCCCGCCTGCGGTCAGGATCATCAACGCGAGCAACCGGGACGCCGTCAGGCTCAGCGATTGGCCTTTCACGAACTTGATCTCAACGATGCTGCCGGGTTTGGCGAATTCCTCGCCACCCTTCGCCTGCAAGGCCGCCGCAACGCGCATGGCACGGCCCGGCGCCGAATCGGCTTGCGCCTCTTGCGCTGCTTCGGCGCTTAGATTTTCCGCATGTTCCATGTCATATAGGCCGAGCGCATATTGGGCAGATTCGCCTAATTGCTGCCTGACCTGTCCTCGCTCGTCAAGTCAGGGCAGGCTGAAACACTTTTGTCGCCCCCATCCGGTCAGGTTGGAATCATGCGGCGCTTCCGCAAAAGCCGTGAGATTCCGCCGAGTCGCAATGCGATTCGGGTTCTGCCCGTTTTCGGCTCGCTCACGCGCGATAAACGCGCCAGAATGCCGTAGTTCCAAAGCGCGGGATCGCCAGATGCTCTCGCCCCCAATCGGTCAGGATAGCCCCAATAGGTCAGCTATCTCCCCCCGACCGGTCAGGATGACGCCCCCGCCGGGTCAGGTAAAATCCCCCGCGCGGTCAGGATAAACGCGACAGATCATTGAAATTGCAGACCTTTTCGGCACCGAATCTGAATCACTTAGAATCATGAATCCTTCCGCTGCGAGCAGCGGCGTTGTTTTAGAGTGATTCTAAAAGACCAAGCAGGCGATTCGCTGTGCCTCTCTGGTCGGACAGCGTAACCCATCCCCCTAGCTGGGGGGATACCTCCAGATCAGTGTTCCACGATAGCATCACGGTCTCGATCCTCGGCAGCTCCGCCCTGCGACGAGATCCTCAGCGAACCGATCGTAGCTGCATTACCGCTCGTCGCCGCTGGGCAGACGCAGTGAGGAGGTCGCATGATCAATTTTGCCAAATTCGAGATCATCGGACGGATCGGTGAAATCGACGCCAAGCCCAAGGTCACGAACATCTCAGTATGCGCGAACTATCGCCGCCGCGGAGAAGGCGATCAGTGGATCGAGGATAGCTACTGGAACCGAGTCGTCATCTTCAGCGACGGCCAGCGTAAATATATCGATGAGAAGGCCCAGGTTGGCGATCTCGTACGGATTGCCGGACGGCTCCGTGACACCTCCTACGAGCGCGACGGCACCACCCACTACACGACCGACCGGATCGTCGAGGAGTTCGGTGTGCTCGCGACCAAGGCAGCATAGATCGCAGGAGGCAGCGCCGATCGCCAAGAGGAGAGGGGGCATGCGCGGAGCGACCTTGGATTTCGACAGGAGTTTCGCCCATGCCCGCCACCATCGATGCAGCAGTCCGCGCCAAACAAATCGTCGAGAGCTTGGGTGGACGCTGGTCAGGATCGCGCGGAGAGTGCCGCTGCCCCGCCCATGATGATCACTCGCCTAGCCTTTCGGTCCGCCTGGGCACCAAGGCGATCCTGTTCAAATGTTTCGCGGGATGCACATCGACCGATATCCTCAAGGCTCTGGATCGTCAGGGATTGCACGATCGGGTGCCGGTTCACGTCGAACCACGCGCGCCGGCGCGCGATCTGAGCGGCTTGGCTAGGTCATTGTGGCAGCACAGTATCCCCATCGCCGGCACACCGGCTGAAGCCTATCTTCATGCCCGGGGCCTTTACGCGCCCACGTCCGACCTTCGCTTCAACCCACAGACGATCATAGGGAAGGGGAAGGATCGGCGATCCCTTCCCGCAATGATCGCCGCAGTGAGAAACGAGTTGGGCCTGGTCGCGGTCCACCGGACCTTTCTCGATCCCACAGACATTTTGCGGCGCCCCTTCCGCAAACCCAAGCTGGCGCTGGGTCTGCTCGGCTCTGGCAGCGTGCGCTTTGGTGAGCCAGATGATGTTCTGGGCATAGCCGAGGGGATCGAGGATGCCCTGTCCGCCATCGACTGGTTCCAATTGCCGGTCTGGGCCGTGCTTGGTGCCGAGCGCTACGCTCATGTCGGCATACCGTCGCATGTGAAGCGCGTCATCGTGTTCGGCCAGCGGAACACGGCGGCGAAGATCTGCCTGAAGAGGGCAGGGGAGCACCTCAGCGCCAACGGGCGAAGGGTCGAGGAATGGCTCCCATCCGAGCATGATGATTGGAACGATGCTCTGCGCGATCGGCTTGCCCGCAACGCTGTTCCTCGCACCGTGATCCAAACGCACTCCCACTGAAGAGAGGAGAGGAGGCCTCCGGCTTGTTGATCCGGTGATGGGCACCGGGCGATGCAATGGAGGCTTACAATGCGCACCTCAGCCGCTGCTCTCGAACTCGATTTCACCGAACCATCCATCACTGCTGCGAAGGCGATCTGTGCCGTGCTGCGCCAGGGCGGCGGCCTGGACCGGCCTGGCCTGCTCCGGAAGATGGAAACCGCCTATGGTTCAACCGCTGCCGATGGGCATTGGTCACTCCGCGACGCCTATGATGTGCTGGAGCTGGCCCAGGTCCTGCACCTCGCCACGCTTGACCTGCCGCAAGAGACGGCTGAGTGTCTTGCGGCCCTGACCGCGCTCACCGCATCGCTGCCGACGCATAGTGTGCGCAGCGAAGAACAGATCGCGCTCCAGCAATTTTCGACACCGGCCGCGATTGGCTATCTTGCCGCGCTCGCCGCTCGCATTACCGCCGCGGATACCGTCCTGGAACCCTCTGCCGGCACCGGGCTCCTCGCGGTCTTCGCCGCTCGCGTTGGCGCCAAGCTTGTCCTCAATGAGATCGATCCCGCGCGTGCCGCTATGCTCGAGGCAGCATTTCCCACCGCACCGGTCAGTCGCCACGATGGTGAGCTCATCCACGATCTGCTGCCGCTGTCGATCCGCCCGACCACCGTACTCATCAACCCGCCCTTTTCCCGCAGCATGGGCAGGCATGCCGACCCGCTTGCCGCGTTCCGTCATCTGCGCGCCGCTTTGAAGCGGCTTGGTGCCGGGGGGCGCTGCGCCGCTATCCTTCCCGATCGCGTGGACACATCAAGCCGCGCCTGGACGAAGGCGACCGAGGGTTGCGCGATCACGCTCCACGTCGAACTGCCCGCGAATGCCTACGTCAAACATGGCACCAGCCAGATCGTGAAGCTGATCGTTCTCGAAAAAGGCTCCCAGGACGACGTCGCCCTCATCCGGTGCAGCTCGCTGGCCGAGGTGCTCGCGGCGATCAGCACGTCGGCTACCAGCCTTACGGCAACCCCGCGATGCTCGCCAGTGCGCCTTGCACCAACCCGTG
>NZ_DAIMZT010000049.1:0-23520 GCF_036733805.1 Novosphingobium sp.
CCGCCGGTCAGAACCTTGCCCGAGCTGGGAACCACGGTGTTGTAAGCGCGGCCGAGGCGCGTGATCGAATCCAGCAGGATAACGACGTCGCGTTTGTGCTCCACAAGACGCTTGGCCTTCTCGATCACCATTTCCGCCACCTGGACGTGGCGGCTGGCGGGCTCGTCGAAGGTCGAGGAAATGACTTCGCCCTTCACGGATCGCTGCATATCGGTCACTTCCTCCGGTCGCTCATCAACGAGCAGCACCAACAGGAAGACCTCGGGATGATTGTCAGTGATGGCCTTGGCGATATTCTGCAGCAGCACCGTCTTGCCGGTGCGCGGCGGCGCGACGATCAGGGCGCGCTGGCCCTTGCCCTGCGGGCTGATAAGATCGATCACGCGCGCCGACTTGTCCTTGACCGTAGGGTCGAGACTGTCGAGCTTGAGCCGCTGATCGGGATAGAGCGGCGTCAGATTGTCGAAATTGACGCGGTGGCGCACTACGTCGGGATTGTCGAAATTGACGCTGATAAGCTTGGTGATGGCAAAGTACCGTTCACCGTCCTTGGGCGCGCGGATTTCGCCTTCGACAGTGTCGCCTGTGCGCAGACCCCATTTGCGGACCTGATTGGGCGAGACGTAGATATCGTCAGGACCGGCAAGGTAATTGGCTTCGGGGCTGCGTAGAAAGCCGAATCCGTCAGGCAGCACCTCGATCGTGCCCTGGCCGACGATTTCCTCGCCGTCTTCGGCCACTTCCTTGAGGATACCGAACATGAGGTCCTGCCGGCGCATCGTGGAAGCGCCCTCAACGCCGAGGTCCTCCGCCATTTCGACCAGTTCGGCCGATGATTTTTTCTTGAGTTCTTTCAGGTGCATTTCTTGAAATTCCGAATGGAAATGTGAGTATCGGCCGGCGGATCGGAGGGCTTGGGGAAAGCAGATCCGGGCATGCGAAAGGGCTCGCCACCCTGTGCCGGGACGTCACCTCAAATAAGCCCTGGAGCCCCTGTGGTCAACGGATCATCTGCCAAAGCGGATGGCACCCGCGCCAAGCCGTCATTTGCCGGTGCCGGACTAGTGCTTATCCAGTTCAATCAGAAAGGTTTGACCACCACCAGCACAACGATCACCGCCACGGCCAGCCCCGGCACTTCGTTCAGCAGGCGCAGCGTCTTCCCGGCAATCGGACGCTCGCCCTTTGCCAGCTTTTTCGCATAGCTCGTCAGCCAGCCGTGATAAGCGGTAAGCAGGATCACGAAGAGCAGCTTGGCGTGCAGCCAGGGCGCGGTCCACCAGCCGGCGGCAGTGGCAAGCGCGACCCCGAAGACCCACACCATAATCAGCGAAGGCGTAAGAATGATCTTGCGCAGCTTTGCTTCCCGCTCGATCCACTGCACCGCTTCGCGCGAGCCGGGTTCAGCTTCCTGGTGATAGACGAAATAGCGCGGCAGCATGAACAGCCCGGCCATCCAGAAGATCACGAAGATCACGTGCCCGGCCTTTAGCCAGAGATAAGTGCTCTGCAAAACCTGCTCCATGCGTCACCCTTGGATCACGATCCGTTGTATTTTTCAGGCCCGCCGCCAACTGCGCACTGTCGCCAGCAATTGCTCCACATGCGCGACCGGCGTGTGCTGTCCGATACCGTGGCCGAGGTTGAACACGTGGGGCCGATCGGCAAAGGCATCAAGTACGCGGCGGGCTTCTTCGTCGAGTTCCTTACCGCCTGACAACAGCAGGAGCGGATCGAGATTTCCCTGCACCGGCAAACCTGCCGGCAAGGCGCGCGCAGCCCAGAAGGGATCGACGGTTTCATCCACACCCACCGCATCCACGCCGGTTTCGCGCGCATAAGCAGCCAGTTTCTCACCCGATCCCTTGGGGAAGCCGATGATAGGCACCTGGGGATAACGGGCTTTCACGGCTGACACGATCGCTGCGTTCGGCGCGATCACCCACTTCTCGAACTGCGCCGGGGCCAGGCTGCCGGCCCAGGAATCAAACAGCTGGACTGCTTCCGCTCCAGCTTCGATCTGACCGGCGAGATATTCCACCGTCACCTCCACCACGGCATCGATGATTGCTTGAAACGCCGCCACGTCGCGATAGGCCATGGCGCGGGTCTCATGCTGGTCGCGACTGCCCTCGCCCGCGACCATGTAAGTCGCAACGGTCCAAGGCGAGCCGGCGAACCCCAGCATAGTCTTGTCCACAGGCAGTGCAGCCCGCACTTTCCGCACAGTCTCGTAAATCGGCGCAAGTCTTTCCGGCACCGCGACCAAAGCGCTCAACGCGTGGTCGACCAGTTTGGGCGAAAGTTTTGGACCCTCGCTCACCAGGAACTCCAGGCTCTGCCCCATCGCGTAAGGCACGATGAGGATATCCGAAAACAGGATCGCCCCGTCGAAACCGAAACGGCGGATTGGCTGCAGCGTGATCTCGGCAGCGGCATCCGTATCGTAGACGAGCGCCAGGAAGCCGCCTTTGTGCGCACGCAGTTCGCGATATTCGGGAAGATAGCGCCCGGCCTGGCGCATCAGCCAGATAGGCCGTTGGTTCGCATTCTCACCACGCAGCGTGTTCAGAAGGAGGCCGGGCATCGCGTTTCGGGTCCGATCAAAAGAATAAAGAAATTTTATAAAGGATTGATGGAGTCTGTTGGCCCTGTGGATATCGGGGACGAGTGCGCCTTGCCCGATTTGTCCAGCAATGAACAGGGCGAACTGTACCTTCCGACTCTAGGTCCAAGCCCGTCAAGAAAAGCTTGTTCGCCTTGTCCACAGCCTGTGGAACCAGGCGTTCGCCTGTCCACAACGTGGCCTGTGGAATCCGGTTAGGGGGCATGAATTGCCCTATCCGAGTTGTCACCGCCGCCCTCCCGTGGTTTATGCCGGAAGATATCCACAAGCGGCCCAAACTCCCGGCAAAGGCACCTGATGGCGCGGTTTCACTTGCATCTCCTATCGGATTCCACCGGCGAAACGCTGGAGATGATTGCCAAGGCCGCCCTTGCCCAGTTCGACGATTCCGATGTGCTGCGGCACTTCTGGCCTATGGTGCGTTCGCAGCAGCACCTTGATCGGATCATGGGAGAGATCACGGCTCATCCCGGCCTGGTTTTCTTCACGCTGGTCAATGAAGAAACACGCGGACGATTGGAAGAGCGTTGCCAGACGCTCGGCCTGCCAGCGATTGCGGTGCTTGACGGCGTGACTGATGCCTTGGAGGCATTGCTGGGACAGGAGGCCAAAGGTCGGCCCGGTCGGCAGCACCGGCTTGACGATGCCTATTTCGCGCGTGTCGATGCCATCCAGTTCACTATCGCGCATGACGACGGCGTCGCGTGGGAGGATTGGGAGGAAGCCGACATCGTGCTCGCCGGCGTATCACGCACGAGCAAGACGCCCACCAGCATTTACCTGGCCAATCGCGGTTACAAGGTGGCCAACATTCCCATCGTCGTGGAAAGCCCGCCGCCTTCGGCGCTGTTTGGGCTCAAGCATCCGCTGGTGGTGGGCCTGACCACCGCACCTGAACGATTGATCCAGGTGCGCCGCAATCGCTTGCTCTCGCTCAGCCAGTCGCCGGATACCGATTATGTGCAGCTTGAGAAGGTGGAGAGCGAGGTGAAATATGCGCGGCGGATGTTCGCTGACAATTCCTGGCCGGTCATAGATGTAACCCGCCGTTCGATCGAGGAAACGGCAGCTGCGATCATCAATCTCTACAATGAACGCAGAGCGGCCGGCATTCAGGGTCCGGTCGGACCCAAGCCGATCTGATTCACAAAAGGATATGCGATGATTGTCCTTGCATCCCAGAGCGCCTCGCGCCGCGCCATGCTGGAGGCCGCCGGCATTCCTTTCCGCGCTCAGCCGGCCCATGTGGATGAACGAGGTTTGGAACTGGCCTTGGGCGAGGCGCCGTCCCAACAAGTGGGGCTGGAACTCGCAAAGGCCAAGGCGTTGGCGGTCTTCGCTCCGGGGGAGATCGTGTTGGGAAGCGATTCCCTGGTTTCCTGCGACGGACGCCGTTTCGACAAGCCCGTCTCGCGCGATCAGGCCGCCGAGCATTTGCGGTTCTTCGCGGGCAAGGTCATGGAACTGCACAGTGCGGCGGCGCTAGTGCGCGATGGTGAGGTGCTTTGGGCGGATGGCGCGCTGGCGCGGCTACATGTCGCGCCGCTTTCCGACTCTTTTATCGCCGCTTATCTCGATGCCGAATGGCCCGCGGTGGCGGGCTGCGTCGGCGTGTTCCGGATCGAGGCGCGCGGCGTGCAGCTTTTCGAGAGGATCGAAGGAGATTACTTCACGATTCTCGGCATGCCGCTGTTGATGGTCCAGGCGGCGCTTCGAAATCTGGGAGTGATGCAGCAGTGACCACGCCTTCCTCTCCCCCGCACGGGACCGGATATGCCGAAGTGATCGGCGATCCCATCGCACAATCGAAGTCGCCCGCGATTCATAATTTCTGGCTGGGCGAGCTGGGTATCGCCGGACGCTACGCTCACTGCCTGGTCAAGCTGGAGGAACTGGGCGATTATCTTGCCGCGCGCAGTGGTGATCGCGACTGGCGCGGTTGCAATGTCACCATGCCGCACAAGTTGGCGATCATGCCGCTGCTTGATCGGCTCGATCCGCTGGCGGCTCGGATCGGCGCGGTAAATACGGTGGTGCGGGAGCCGGACGGGTCGCTGACCGGCTATAACACCGATGCGCCGGGCTTTCTCGAGCCTTTGGCCGAAGAACTGGCGAAGACGCATCTGTTTCGCATGGCCCGCGTGCTGGGCACTGGCGGCGCGGCGCGCGCCATCGTGGCGGCGCTGGCGGCAGAGAACTTCGTGATCGTGCTCGCCGGCCGCGATCCTGCCAAGGCCCGCGCCATGCTGGACGAACTGGCGCCGGGCAGCGATCATCATGCGATTGACCTGACGCATTTCGGCGACTCCACGGATTTCCCTTTCGATGATCGCGAAGGCTGTCTTGACCTGATCGTCAATGCCAGTCCGCTCGGCATGACAGGCCAGCCCCCGCTCGGCTTCGATTTCAGCCACGCGCCGCCGGGCAGCATCGTCTATGATATCGTCACCAGTCCGCTCGATACCGCCTTTCTGCAGGCGGCTAGGCAGGCGGGGTTCGCGACGGTGGACGGCCTGTCCATGCTGATCGGTCAGGCCGACATCGCTTTCTCGCACTTCTTCGGTGCGAAGCCGCCGCGCCAGCACGATGCGGCGCTGCGCGCGCTGATTTTGTCATGACACGACAGAAGATTCTGGGCCTTACCGGCTCCATCGGCATGGGTAAGTCCACTGTCGCCGGAATGCTGCGCGAATTGGGTGTGCCCGTGTTCGACGCCGACGCAGCGGTTCACGAGCTGCAGGGGCCCCAGGGCGCGTTGTTGCCTGCGATCGAGGCGGAATTTCCCGGAACCACCGGACCCGCCGGGGTCGATCGCCAGAAACTGGGCGCAGCGGTCTTCGGCGACCCCGAAAAGCTCGCGCGACTCGAGCGAATCGTGCATCCCGCCGTCGCTGAAATGCGCGAAGCGTTCCTCGGCGCGAATGCACAGGCGCCGCTGATCGTTTTCGACATTCCGCTGCTTTATGAAAAAGGCGGTCCCGTCGGACTCGATGCCGTAGCCGTGGTCTCCGCCCCGGCGGAGGAGCAACGCCGCAGGGTTCTGGCGCGGCCGGGGATGACTGAGGAAAAGTTCGTGCATATTCAAGGACTTCAGGTGCCGGACACGGAGAAGCGCGCCCGCGCGGATTTCGTGATCGACACGGGCGCATCACTCACCGAAACGCGCAAGCAGGTCGCGCGCATGGCGGAGGCGCTCAAACAAACAGAATAATCGCGCAAGCACTTGCGTGCAGGGCCGCGCAGGCAGATATGAAAAGGGATGCGAGAGATCATCTTCGACACCGAAACCACAGGTTTTGACCCGAAGAACGGGGACCGGATGGTGGAGATCGGCTGCATCGAAATGGTCAACCGAGTGCTGACCGGCCGCACCTTCCACGCCTATTTCAATCCGCAGCGCGCGATGCCGCCGGAGGCAGAGGCCGTCCACGGCCTGTCGGACGCTTTTCTGGCGGACAAACCGCTGTTCTCTGAATTGGCGCAGGAACTGCTCGATTTCATCGAGGGCAGCCCCATGGTGGCGCACAACGCCGGTTTTGACTTCAATTTCATCAATGCCGAATTGGCGCTTTGCGGTTTTGCGGAAGTGAGTCGCGATCGCATGGTGGATACTGTGGCGCTGGCCAAGGTGCGCCATCCCGGCGCCAAGCTTTCGCTAGATGCGCTTTGCACCCGCTATGGCATCGACCGCAGCCATCGCACCAAGCATGGCGCGCTGCTTGACGCCGAGCTGCTGGCGCAAGTCTATGTGGAGTTGCGCGGCGGCCGCCAGATCGGATTGGAACTGGCCGCTGAAACCGCTGAGATCGTGACGGAGATCAAGGTTCTCGTCCGAAAGGACCGTATTTACCGTCAGCCGCGTTCCTACGCGGCCACCGCTGAGGAACTCGCCGCTCATGCGGAATTTCTCAAATCGGTCGATGCCCCGCTCTGGGGCACTTGAACTCTAGTACAAGGAGAATTCGCCCATGGATATCCGCATCTCCGGTCACCAGGTCGATACCGGCGAAGCCCTGCAGGTCCACGCTAGTGAGCGGCTGAAGGCGATCATCGGGAAGTATTTCAACCGGGCGCTGTCTTCGCACGTGACGTTCGGCCGGGCTCCCGCCGGCGCGTTCCGCTGCGACATCATCATGCATGTGATGCAGAACCTTGTGCTCAAGGGCACCGGCATGGCGCAGGATGCGCACCTCGCGCTCGACCAGGCGTCGGAGAAGATCGACAAGCAGCTTCGCCGCTACAAGCGTCGGCTCAAGGACCGGCATGAACAGTTCGCGCACGCCGTAGCGGTTGAGGAAGCGGCTTACGTCATCTTCGAAGAACCGGCGGAAGATCATGAAGACGAGCTGGAGGCCGACGCGCCCGTCGTGATCGCGGAAACCAGGGTGGACGTGCCCGAAGCGACAGTTTCCGATGCGGTGATGATGCTGGATCTCCGCAATACCACGGCGCTTCTGTTTAAAAATGCTGGCACTGGCCGCCATAATATGGTTTACCGCCGCGGCGATGGCTCGATTGGCTGGGTCGAGCCGCACTAACACTCCGATATCCGACGCTCCACGGCGCGACATATTCTTGATCGGAGAACGAAAAAGCCCCCGGTTCTTTACGGGTCGGGGGCAGCAACATCTGGAAACCGGTCACAGCCTAGAATCAGAAACGAAATGAGTGGTCTTTTCACACTGCTGCCGGAAGCCGTTGTCACGGTGAGCGCGGACAGCAAGGACATCATTCTGGAACGACTCGCGGGGATCTTCGCCGAAGTCTATGCGCTTGATCGCGATGCTGTGCTTAAACACATGGCAGAGCGCGAGGAGCTGGGCAGCACGGGCTTTGGACGCCGCATCGCCATTCCTCACGCCCGGATCAGCGGGCTGGGCCGTCCGGTCGCGGTTTTCATGCGGCTGGACGCGCCGGTGGAGTTCGACGCGGCGGACGGGATGCCGGTTGATCTGATATTCGGACTGCTTTCCCCGGAAGGCGCCGGGGCCATGCATCTTCACGCGCTTGCGGCGATCTCGCGCATGATGCGCGATGAACGCATGCATGAGGCTCTTGTGACGGCGCCGAGCACGGAGGCGCTTTACAGTCTTCTCAGCAACGTCATCGATCGCGATGCCGCATGATCTGACGCCGGAGGCGCCGGAGCCCGCCGGCGCCGACCTGCACTGGCGCGCGCTGGAGGGACTTTACGCCTCGGCCCCGATCAATCACATGTTTCGCTCTTCGCTTGAAATTTTGGGCGAAGGGCTTTCGCGCATCACGTTCGTAGCCGAACCGGATTGCTTTCATGCCGCCGGCGCCGCGCACGGCACGATCTATTTCAAAATGCTGGATGACGCGGCGTTCTATGCGGCGAATACCCTGGTCACCGATCGTTTCCTGCTCACCACCTCATTCAACCTGCACCTTAGCAAGCCGATAAAGGGCGGCGCGGTCGTGGCGGAAGGCCGTTGGGTCAGTGGCCGACGCCGGGTGCTGGTGGCGGAATCGCGGCTGGTAGATGAAGAGGGAGACGAAGTGGCGCGGGGCACCGGCACTTTCATGCGTTCCCGCATCGCCCTTTCCGGCTTGCCCGGCTACGCCGGCGCTGCGGCCTGACTGATGGACAGCCGCCTTCCAGCTCACCTCGAAGTTGCCGGACTGATTCGCAGCGTGGAGGCGGCGGGTGGCTTCGCTGCCGTGCTGAGCAAGGGCGAACGCGACGCCGGAACGATCATGGTCGTGGTTCCGGAAAATGGCGGCAATTCACGCGTTTATGAACGCATGCCGCAGCTTGATGGAACACGGCAATGGCATTGTTCGTACCGGGAAGATCCCGAAAAAAAGCAGGAATTCCTGGACTATCTGAACCGGCGCGGTCGCCAGGACCCGGATCTCTGGATCGTGGAGCTGGACATCGCGCAAGGCGAACGCTTTATCGGCCTGGAGATGAATAGCGGTTGACTTGCAAGCCTTGCAAGTTAAGGGCGCATTCACCATTGCGCAGGCGGCATGGGCAGCATTCGGCAGCCCCGCTGGCACGCAGACGGGGAATCGCCGGCAGGCGCGAACGTGATATGAATGGCCCAGGGGCTTTCGCGTTCCTACCTGCGTCTGACGGTTCACCGCATTTGACCAAGGCATTATGCGAACCAAGTTTCGGTGGGCTGGCGCGATGGCGCTGGCCGCGACGGTGTTTACCGCTATTCTAAGCGCCTCGGGTTCAGGCGCTGCCGCATCGGACATTCTTCCGGTGCTGGCCAAACAGGCACCCACAGGCTCCCCGCTGGAGTTCGTCTCCCGCCCGGTGATCCAGCCCCTTACCGCTCCTATGGGAAATGGTGGGGACGCCTCCTCTGATACCGGTTCGCTGGCGCAATTGGTTGCGCAGCAAGCCATGCCTCAGGCGCTTACCAACGACATGCGTTGCCTGGCGGGGGCGATCTATTTCGAATCACGTGGCGAATCGCTGGAAGGCCAGCTGGCCGTCGGCCGCGTGGTCATCAATCGCGCGCAGTCGGGCCGGTTCCCGTCCAGCTATTGCGGGGTGGTGTACCAGCCTTCGCAATTCTCCTTCGTGCGCGACGGGTCCATGCCGGTCATACGCGAGGATTCGGCCGGTTGGCGCGAAGCCGTGGCCGTGGCGCAAATCGCGCAGGACGGCAGCTGGAACAGCCCGGCCCCAGGGGCGCTGTTCTTCCACGCTGCACGCGTTTCTCCCGGCTGGCATCTGACTCGCCTGGCGCGAGTGGATAATCACGTGTTCTATCGCTGAGGGCTGAACCGCTCCTCTAGCGCCCTGCAAGCTCAGTCACTGAGTTGCACCCATACCGGCGCGTGATCGCTGGCTTTCTCTCGCCCGCGATGGGCCTTGTCGACGCCGCAGGCGACCAGCCGGTCGGCCAGTTCCGGTGAAAGCAGCGCGTGATCGATGCGAAAGCCGTGATCGCGTTGCCAGGCGCCGGCCTGATAATCCCAATAAGTCCACACGCCGCCGCGTGGATTGTGCGTGGCGAGGACGTCAGTCCAGCCATCGCCCAGCAAGCGGAAATAGGCATCGCGCGATTCCGGCTGCATCAGTGCGTCGGCAGCCATGGCCTGGGGGGCCCACACATCGCGATCGTGGGGAATCACGTTGAAGTCGCCGGTGACGATCGCGGGCACTTCCTCGGCCGCAATCGCGTTCATCCGGCGGCGCAGCCTTTCCATCCAGCGCAGCTTGTAATCGAACTTGGGGCCGGGCACCGGATTGCCGTTAGGCAGGTAAATGCACACTACGCGCAACCCGAAGACCTCAGCCTCAAGATAGCGCGAGTGATCGTCCTCCGGCTCCCCGTCAAGCCCGCGCCGCACTTCGACCGGCTGTTCGCCATCCGCGAGCACGGCCACGCCGTTGAAGCCTTTCTGGCCGTGCCAGATGCCGTGATATCCCAGCTTCTCGAACTCGGCGATCGGGAAGCTGTCATCCTGGCATTTGATCTCCTGCAGACAGGCGACGGAGGGCCGGGTTTCCTCCAGCCATTCGAGCAGGCGGGGAAGGCGCGCCTTGACCCCGTTGATATTGAATGAAGCGATCTTCCTCACACTGAGAAGCTCGACCCGCAGCCGCAGCCCGCGGCGGCATTGGGGTTTTCCACCCGGAAGGCCGCACCGCCCAGCGATTCGACGAAATCGACCACACAGCCATTCACGAGATCAAGGCTGATCGGATCGACGACCAGCTTCACGCCGTCAGTTTCGGCCACCAGGTCTTCCGCATCGGGCGCATCGGCAAGACCGAAACGATACTGAAAGCCCGAACATCCGCCACCCTCGACGGAAAGGCGCAGGATCGGGGGCTTGCCCTGCTTTTCGGCGATCGCCGCGACACGCGCCGCGGCTGAAGGGCTGAGAGTGAGGCTTTGCTGGTCCATGCATCGGATGTAAGCGCCCTGCCCCCGCGCGGCAAGGCGCGCGGAGACCTGCATTCATCAGCCCGTGGATCAAGCGGTCTGGATATAGTCCCGCATGGCGGCGGCTTCGGATTCGATCTTGTCGATCCGATACTTCACCAGATCGCCGATCGAAACGAAAGCGATCATGTGTCCGCGTTCCACCACCGGCAAATGGCGAACGCGGCGCCGGGTTATCAGCGAAAGCGCTTCCATGACGGAAGTGTCGCGCTCCACCGTCACTGGCGGTGTGGTCATCACTTGACCGACTAGCATGTTCAGCATTTCCGGTCCGAACTCATGCAAACGGTAAATTACGTCACGCTCGGAAAAGATGCCGGCGATCTCTCCGTTTTCCAGCACGGGCAGCGCGCCGATTCGCCGCTCGGCGAGGAGGCTGGCGGCCTCGCGCACGGTGGTGGAGACATCGCAGGTAAGAACGGGGCCGCGACCTTCAATAAGGCGACCAATGGTCATCGTCGAACTCTCCCTGTTTTTGGCTTGCTGTCGTGAGCAGGCACGGGGAGGATACCACAGCCTTGGCGTGACCGCCAAAGCCTTAGCGTCAATGCCGTTTTCCGCCGATCTTCGCGGAAGCAAGGAGTGCGCCGACCCCGGCCTCGCTTGCGCAGACGGTCGCCAGGCACCACATGGAGTCTCGATGATACCCCCCTCTCCCCTCGACGATCCGGCCACCGCCGCGCATGCTTGGGCGCGCTATCTGCGTATCATGCGCTGGATGATGCTGGCGACGGTCGGCCTGGTAGCGGCGGCGATGATCGTGCTTTACCGCTCCAACGGGATGGCCTCGATCCATCTCTATATAGCGACCGCGCTGGGCATCGGCTTTACGATGCTGCTGGCCTCCGCGCTGATGGGGTTAATGTTTCTTTCCAGCGGGACCGGCCACGATGAGAGCATCGTGAATCCGCTGGAGGATGAAGATGAACCTCTCCGGTAAAGGCGGAGGCTCAATCCGGCAGGGGACTAAGCCGAAATTCCTCCACAGGCTGACCGCCGATCAGATGTTCCTGAATGATGCGCTCCAGCACCGCTTCGGAGCAGGAATGATACCAGACGCCATCCGGCCAGACCACCACCACGGGGCCGGCGGCGCAGATGCGCAGGCAATCCGCCTTGGTTCGCGCGACGCCGCCGGCGCCATCCAGGCCGAGCTGCTTCAGCCGCTTCTTGAGATATTTCCACGCGGCCTCCCCCTTTTCAGGAGAGCAGCATTCTCCCTTCTGCGATTCGGCGCAAATGAACACGTGCCGATGGACGGCGCTGCCGCCCGTCTTGGCAAATGCTTTGCGGGCCTGTTCGATCTCGCTCGCGGAGGCGGTCATGCGCGCAGCATCCAGGGGCGGGCCGAAGCGGCGAAGGTCGCGGGGAGGGGAGAGGGACCTTCAGGACCGACGACGACAAGCACGACGCGGGCGAAGACGATCGGGCGTCCATCCTGAATCACCAGTTGCGCCAGGTGGTGGCTGGTGCGCCCGATGTGTTCCACCGCACAAGCGATCGCCACGCTTTGGGGATAAGATGCCTCCCCCAAGTATTCGATGGCGATGCTGGCCACCATGGACGTGCGGCCCGCCAGAAGTTCGCGATAGCCGGTGCGGTGGTGAAAGCGCACGCGTGCGTCCTCAAGCATGCCTGCCATCGCTACGTTATTGATATGCAGGTTGACGTCGAGATCGCCGAAGCGCGGCTCCATCGTGCAGGTGAAAGGGTATCGCGCCAGATCGAGCAGCGCGGGATCAGGTTTGGCCATGTCGCCCGAGGTAGGAAGCCGGGCCCACCAGGTCCAGCCCGTTTCAGCCCTTCTTGCCGACGATCCGCGCGATTTCGGCGGCAACCATCCGCTCCACCAACGGTGGCAAATTCTGGTCAAGCCATTGCGCGAGGGCAGGGCGCAGCAATTCGCGGGCGAGTTCTTCCAGCGAGGTTTCGCCCGAACGGACAATCTGCGGCTGAGCGCCGGGCGTGGAGAGCATGGCCAGCGCGGCCAGCGATTCGCGCATGGAGTCGCGGGCTTCGGGCCGGATCAGCGCCGGCTCCGCCTCATCCTCTGCCGGTGCGGCGTCAAGCTGCGCGGTTTCGGGCAGTTCAAGCACGTCATCCTCGGCATCCGCTTCAACCATGGGCACGTCGTCTATCACGCCGGCATTGGCGCGGCGTTGACGCTCCACGCGGGCGCCGACGCGATTGTCGCGGGCAATGACCTGCTTGATCGACTGGAGAATCTCCTCGACCGAAGGTTCACCGTTCTGACGCATTCCCACAATCCCCTGACACGTCCCGGCCCGCCTGACCGGCTTTGAATGCAGCGCAACTCAACCCGAATCGGGATGATGGTTACTGCTGCGGAATGTTCCCGTCCTGCACCGGCGTGTCAACGGTCCGGGTCGATCGCGCCACGGGGGCGGGGTCGTTGCTCCAGTCGAAGATCTTGCCGCGCACCCGTTTGTAATTAACGTCCGGGTCGTAAAGAATGTCATTATCCAGATTGAGATCGCGCGCTTCCGCCTTGCCCATGGCGGCAAGCAGGTTGAAGCCGGCGACATAGGCATTGCGGCGCGCCGTCACCAGCTGCACTTGCGCATTCAGCAGTTCCTGCTCGGCATTGAGGATGTCAAGGATCGTGCGGTTGCCCACCGAGTTTTCCGCCCTGACGCCTTCGAGGCTGAGCGAAGCTGCATCGACTGCGACTTGAGTTGAGCGGATCACATCGTTGGCCGCCAACCATTGCGTATAGGCCGAACGGACTTGCGCGATCACCGTGCGCTCCGCGCCGATCTCATCCTCAAGCGCGGCGGAAGCCTGGGCCTGAGCCTGCCGGCGCCGGGCGGCGGGCAATCCGCCCTGAAAGATCGGAATAGAGATCTGGGCGCCGGCCTGCGCGCTTTTGTCAGACTGCGGAAAGCCTGCGTTTTGCGCGCCGCCAAGAGTGTTGAAATAATTATTGTAGGAACCGGAACTGAACAGGCTCACTTTCGGCAGCCGTCCGGCGCCGGCCACATCGATCTGCTTTTCCGCCGCCTTGCTTTGCTCACGCGCGGCGATCAGGTCGGGATTGTTGTCCAGCGCGACCTGCACCGCATCCTCGGGCGAGGTCGGCAGATTAGGCAGCGGCGGTGGGGGCTGCAACGCTTCCGGCGCCTTGCCCACCAGCCGGATATACGCTTCGCGCGCACCTGCGAGAGTGGCTTCGGCGGAACGGGTCTGGCTCTGCGCCAGGGCAAGGCGCGATTGCGACTGCGCAACGTCCGTGCGGGTAAGATCGCCGATTTCGTAGCGGTCGCTGGTGGCCTGGAGATTGACCTTCAGGACGTCCACGTTCTTGCGGTTGAGGCCGACGATCGCCTCGTTCTGGATCACGTCCATGTAAGCGGCGACGATGGAGGAGAAGACGCCGCTTTCGGTCCCGCGCAAGCTAGCCTTGCCGGCTTCCACCTGAAGTTTCGCGGCTTTGACACTGTTCTTGACCTGCCCGCCCGAATAGATCGGCAGACTGACATTCACGCTGGTTGAAAGCGAACGCACGGGATTGGTGAAGGAAATCTCGCTGCGCTTCACAAATTCGGAATAAGTTGCGCTGCCACTGGCATTGGGCAGGCCAGAAGCACGTGCGATCGGCACGTTTTCATCCACCGCGCGCTGCTGAGCCCGGGCAGCTTCAAGCTGGGGATTGGTCTGGTAGGCCATGACCAGCGCTTCGCGCAGGGTATCCGCTCGGGCGGGTATTCCCGCCCCACCGGCGAGCAAGGCCGCGCTCGCCAGCCATCCGGCGCGGCAGGCGGGCAGGGCCACGATCAGAAACTCCAGCGTTTCGGAGCCGTGAACTCGGGAAGGGCGGGAATGCCAAGCTCCGCCAGCGGCAGCAGCGAGACCGCCCCCACTGTCTTGCAGCCGGTGGCCAGGCGCGTGACGCCGCGCAGGACAAGGCCGGTGACGATTCGCCCGCCTTCCGCCAGCCGCGCGCAGAGCGCATCCGGCAGCGCTTCCACCGCGCCGTCGATCACGATCAGCGAATAGCCGCCGTCGTCGACGGGCCCGGAGGCGGCGGCGGGATCGACGGCATCAAGCGCGCCGACCAGCGGACGCAGCAGCGCGGCTAGGTAGCCTTCGCCGTCACCCACAAGCAGCGCCTTGTCAGCGGGGGTGGGCGCGGCCTCCGCCAGCATCAGGCCATGGACGACCGGCGCAGCGAGCATGCGGCCATTGCCGAGCGGAATGGCCCGATCGATATAGGCGGCCTGACGCATGGTTTCCGGCACGAAATCTTCCCGCGGGATCCGCGCCATGGCCGAAAGCACCCAGGGCTCACTGACCCCGCTGGTGCGAAGCTGGCTGACGATCATGGCGTGGCGAGCGGCGGATTGGGCGGTGGCGGTCTGTTCGGCTTCCGGTGCGGACCGATCCTCGGTCAAGGTCATCTGGCGCAGTTCCCTCATGCATTCGCGACGACGCAAAGCGCGCCGAATATTCCGCGATCTCAGCATTTGTGCGGCGCCTTCTATGCCAAGGCGCAGTTGAGGCCAAGCGCTTTGACGAGACTCTCGTCGATCCGTGCAAGCACTTTGACGATACCGTGCGCCCGGCTTATGGGGACCGCGCGAAATTTCACGTGATCCGCGTAACCGGGAGCGCATTGTTCATGGCCGATATGGTGACCATCCGCGAAGAAGACTTGATCGAGAGCGTGGCCGACGCTCTTCAGTACATCAGCTATTACCACCCGATGGACTATATCCGCGCTCTGGGCGACGCCTATCAGGCTGAGCAGGGCCCGGCCGCGAAGGATGCGATCGCGCAGATTCTCACGAATAGCCGCATGTGCGCCGAAGGCCATCGGCCGATCTGCCAGGACACCGGCATCGTCAACGTCTTCGTCGAATGGGGTCAGAACTGCCGCCTGGAATCGGACAAGTCGCTGCAGGAGGTCGTTGATGAGGGCGTGCGTCGGGCTTACAATCATCCCGAGAACAAGCTGCGCGCCTCGGTCCTGACGGACCCAGCCTTCACTCGCCGCAATACCAAGGACAATACGCCCAGCGTCCTGCGGGTGGAGATGGTGCCCGGCTCCAAGGTCTCGGTAGACGTTGCGGCCAAGGGCGGCGGGTCTGAGAACAAGTCCAAGTTCAAGATGATGAATCCCAGCGATTCGATCGTCGACTGGGTTCTGGAAATGCTGCCGCAGATGGGCGCCGGCTGGTGCCCGCCGGGCATGTTGGGGATCGGCATCGGCGGCACCGCCGAACATTGCGTCTACCTGGCCAAGAAGGCGCTGATGGAGCCGATCGACATGGCCCAGCTCAAGGCCCGCGGCCCGCAGAACGATATCGAAGCACTGCGGATCGAAATTTTTGACAAGGTCAATGCCCTGGGCATCGGCGCCCAAGGGCTGGGCGGGCTTGCGACGATCCTGGACGTCAAGATCCTGGACTGGCCATGCCATGCCGCCGGAAAGCCGGTGGCGATGATCCCGAACTGCGCCGCCACGCGCCACGCGCATTTCACGCTCGACGGGTCCGGCCCGCGGTTCCTGGAAACGCCCAAACTGGATGAATGGCCGCAGGTCCACTGGACGCCCAGCAAGGAAGCCCGGCGCGTCAATCTCGATACTTTGACGGCCGAGGAGGTGCAAAGCTGGAAGCAGGGCGACCGCCTGCTGCTCAACGGCAAGATGCTGACCGGCCGCGACGCGGCTCACAAGCGCATTCAGGACATGCTGGCGAAGGGCGAGCAGCTGCCCGTCGATTTCAAGGGCCGCATGATCTACTATGTCGGCCCGGTCGATCCGGTGCGCGACGAAGTGGTCGGCCCCGCCGGCCCGACCACCGCGACGCGCATGGACAAGTTCATGGACATGATGCTGGAGCAGGGGCTGCTGGCCTGCGTCGGCAAGGCGGAGCGGGGGCCCGCGGCCACGCAGTCCATTGCCAGGCACCAGTCCGCCTATCTGATGGCGGTGGGCGGCGCCGCTTACCTCGTCGCTCGCGCGATCAAAGAAGCGAAAGTCTTGGGCTTCGAGGACCTGGGCATGGAAGCGATCTACGAATTTACCGTGGAAGACATGCCGGTGACGGTGGCGGTCGATTCCGAGGGTCAGAACGTTCACCAGCTCGCGCCATTGGCGTGGAAGGAAAAGATCGCCAGGGAAGGGCTGCTGGCTTAAGTTCGGCTCTTCCTCGAAATCGAGGCGTCATCGCGGCGGATGGCGGAGCGGCTCGGGCCCGTTCCGCCGTTCGACGAACCGCACACGCGGGCCGACCGGAGAACTGGTGCAAAAGCACGGTTTCGCGCTATCCGGGGCGGTGATGACGGATTTGGTCCAAAATCCGCGCGTCCCCGCGCGGCTTGTCCTGCTTTCGCTGGCCGCGCTGTGGGCCTGCTATTTCATGGTCGCCACGCTGCGCGGGGCCTTCATGGGCTTCGACTTCGCCTGGCCGATCATTTCGCGCCGTTTGACGATCTGCGTCCTTTCGATGCTGGTCATGGTGGCGATATGGCCCTTGCTGCAGATGCTGGATCGCAAGTCCGGCGGGGTGCGGCTGATGATCGTGCTGGTGGGCGCACTGCCGCTGGCCCTCTTGCTCAGCATCATCAACGACGCCGTCTTCGCCGATATCGAGATGCCGCAAGTTTATGGCACCGAGGAGGAGGCGGCCGCAATCAAGGCTGGGAAGGTGCGCATCTCGCATGACGAGGCGGGAAACATTCTGGTGGACCTGCCGAAGGTTCCCCTGCCGCCGCCCGCCCCGCCTCAATCCGACACAGCTCCCCGGCCTCCGGCGGCGCCTGGAGCGCCGTCCGCCAACGCCCCGGACCGATCCACGATCACCATTCACGCGGGCAAGGGCAGTTACGCGCGCTGGGCGGCAATCGCGGACAACGCGTTCGGCCGCTATTTCCTCGTGCTGGCCTGGGTAGCCCTCTATTTCGCGCTGGCCAAGACGGAAGAGGCACGCGTGGCTGAGCGTCGCGAGGGCGAATATCGCCGCGCGGCTGAAGCGGCGGAACTGCGGTCGCTGCGCTATCAGGTCAATCCGCATTTCCTGTTCAACACGCTCAATTCCCTTTCGGCCCTCGTCATGACAGGGCGGCAGGAGGATGCCGAGGCGATGATCCAGACGCTTTCAACCTTCTATCGCCGCACGCTGTCGGGCGATCCCACCAACGACCTCAGGCTGGCTGACGAGATCGAGCTGCAGACACTCTATTTCGCGATCGAGGCCGTGCGGTTTCCCAATCGATTGCTGACGAAAATCGATATTGACGCTGACGTGCTGAATGCGATGGTGCCGGGCATGATCCTGCAGCCTCTGGTTGAAAACTCGGTGAAATATGCCGTGGCGGCCACGCAGAGGCCGGTGACGGTGAGCCTGAAGGCGCGGCGTGAAGGCGGGCAGCTGGTCATCTCGGTCAGCGACGACGGGCCCGGCGCGGAACTCAGCAAGGCCGAAGGTTATGGCATTGGCCTGGCCAATGTGCGCGATCGTCTGCGCGCGCGCTTCGGTCCGGGAGCGACGATGACTTTCGGCAAAAGGGACCAAGGCGGCTTTGAGACGGTTCTGCGCATGCCCTTGGAGCTTGACCGTGCCTGAAACCGCAGGGGGAGGGCACGCGTTCCTGCGCACGCTGATTGTTGATGACGAACCGCTGGCGGTGGAGCGCCTGCAAGTGATTTGCGCGCGAATGGAGGGTCTGGCCGTGGTCGGCACCGCCAGCGACGGGCAAGCGGCGCTGCGGCTGGTCGATGCGCTGGCGCCCGACCTCGTTCTGCTTGATTTGACCATGCCGGAGACGGACGGGCTTGCGGTCGCGCGCCGCTTGTCAGACCTGGGCAATCCGCCGGCGGTGATCTTCGTGACGGCGCACGATGCGTTCGCGGTGGAGGCTTTCGATCTTGACGCGGTGGATTATGTGCTGAAGCCGGTCGCGCCCGATCGGCTGCAGCGCGCCGTGCGCCGGGTCATCTCGCGCCGGGGTCTGAGGACGGGGGCGGCAAGCGGGTGGCTCGAGGAATTTTGGGTGCCCCACCGTTCGGAACTTATGCGGGTGCCCGCTCGCCACGTTCAGCGGATCGATGCAGAACGCGATTATGTGCGGCTGCACGTTATGGGGCAGAGCTATCTGCTGTTGCAGACCATCACGGGTCTTGAAGAGCGGCTCGATCCTGAGCAGTTCATCCGCATTCATCGCAGCTGCATTCTGCGCCGCGATCACGTGACCGGGCTGCGGCACGAAGGGCTGGGCGTTTGGTCGGCCGAAACCGTCGATGGCGAAACCTTGCGGATCGGCCGCACTTATCTGCCCGCAGTGAAGAAAATGGCGGGCCGGTAAGCCCGCCGAGGCGATTTTCCGGGTCTTGCCTTAGGATCTTGTGCGATCTCATCCGCCCAGCTGCGCATTGGTGGCGCTCTGAATCGCCATGGTGACCTGCTTCTGCACTTGCGCGCGGGCCTGCTTGTAGCAGGTTACCGAGGCGCTGCTGCGCAGGCGGGTGCCCGTAGTGATCTGGTCATAGGCGCAGACCTGGCGGGCGGCGGCGTTGATGCGGCGGTCCAGCGTCTTCTGGCCTTGTGCGCTCGACAGGTCGAGATCCTTGTAACGAACTGCGATTTCGTCGGCAAAAGCCGGTGCGGCGGTCAGGGCGAGGCCGAGCAGGGCGGCCGCGATAGATGTCTTTCCGAACATGGCAATTCCTCCTCTGGCGGGCCGGGGCAGGGGGCTTGCCCGGCTCGACAAGGCTCTTGTGCGCCCGTCGGCAGCGCCATTCACGCGGGGTTCGATTGCGGACTATCGACGCTCGACGAAGTACGGTGCACGGATACGAACGACGTTCATGCCCGACAAACGACATGCAAGCGGGATTGCGTCGATGCGGCTGACCCGGGATCCCATCATGCCCCGATGTGGTAAAGGTGATCGCTGGTGCTGGTCTGGGCGGGCACTGCGCTGTAGAAGCGGGAAGATGCTGCTGCTTGTTGCCGTCTTTTGCATGGGAGTGATAAACTTCGCCGCGCATAAGGCCGTGCTGGAAAGCGGCCATCCCATGCTGGCCCAAGTGCCCTGGCTGCTTCAGCCGCTGGGTGGCCGGCTCAGCCTGATCGTCGAGTTCGTGATGCTTCTGGGTGCGATGATTATGGCGGTGGCAGGTTCGGTGGGCTGGGCCTGGATTTACGCGATCTATACGATGTTCAACGGCCTTTCTGCCTGGCTCATCGCCAGCGGCAGGGTATAGCGGGAACCCGGCGCGAGGCTTCCGGTTGTCCGGACATGGCCCGATCGCATGATAATTCCCCCACTGTTTGGCTGGTCTGCAATGCGGCTAGCGGAGGCAATGACAAGGACGCGGTGGAGGCGTTGAAACGCGCCTTTGCCGAGGCTGGTTTCATCCTTGCCCGCACTACCGTATTTCCGAGCGAAGCAGCGCCTACTCCCTCACAACTCGATGAGGGGCATGTCGATCTGTTGGCCATATTCGCCGGTGACGGGACCATGCATGCCGCCGTCACCGCAGTTTTCGGCTGGGCTGGCGCAGTATTACCCTTGCCGGGCGGAACGATGAACATGCTTTCCAAACGCCTCCACGGCGACGTCACGGCGGCAGAGATCATTGCTCGCCTTGTCCGAACGCCGGCGCGCCGGGTGCGCCCCACCGTCATCCGCACGCGCCACGGGGTGGGTCTTACCGGGGTGCTTGCCGGTCCTGGCGCGATCTGGAACGAAGTGCGCGAGGCGATGCGGGCTGCGAACATCCTGGATTTCGTGGCTACGACGCGCGAGGCCATCCAACATTCTGCCAACGGCCCGAAGGTGCTTTGCGAACAGGTCGACTGCGGCCGCCGGGAAGGCTATGCCGCAATCACGGTGACTCCGCATGAAGACGGCCTTGAAACAAATGGCTATTATGCCGAATCGCTCGGCGACTATGCCGGGCAGGGGATCGCGCTTATCAATCGTGATTTTCGTAATGGGCCGCACGACGAACTCGGCCGGCACCGGCAGGTGCGGCTGATCTGTCCCGAAGGTGAGCCCATGGGCCTGCTGATCGACGGCGAACCTTTCGACGGCAGGGCCCGGGAAGTGTTCGAATTGGCGACTTGCGGCGTGGATCTGATGATGACGAAGGGCAGCGATGAGAGCGACGCGATGAAGGGCGGGGCGGATGCACGGTAAGGTTTCCTTCATGCGCCGGGGAACCATCAGGCTCTTTCACCTCAGCGATATCCACTTCGGGCTGGAGGATGGCCGCGCGCTCGACTGGGCGCGTCAATGCATCGCGAACGAGAGGCCGCATGCCGCGATCATCACCGGCGACCTCACCATGCGGGCGCGCCATCACGAATTTCGCGCCGCCTGCGATTGGATCAAGGCGCTGGACGTGCCGGTGACGGTGGAAGTGGGCAATCACGACATTCCCTACTTCAATCTCTACGAACGCTTCTTTGATCCCTACAAGCGTTTCAAGGCGATCGAACGGATGGTCGAATCGCAGCTGGACTTGCCCGGCCTCGCTGTGGTGCCACTGAGGACGACCACGCGGGCGCAATACCAGCGCTTTCCATGGTCGAACGGTTGGGTGACCGAAAAGGCGCTGGCGGAATGCCTTGCCGCCATTGACCGGCATCCGGTCGGCACGCGCATCCTTGTGGCCGCGCATCACCCGCTGACTGAGCGGCGCGAGCGTGACGGCAAGCTGCTGACCATCAATGGCACGCGGACGATGGAGGTGCTGGCCAAGTGCCGCGTCATGGCCGTGCTGTCCGGCCACATTCACGACCCTTTCGACCTGGTTGCGGAAACTGCGGCCGGGCCGCTGCGCATGATCGGCGCGGGAACGCTCTCACGGAGGATCCGCTCCACGCCGCCCAGTTTCAACGAAATCGTGATCGATGGCGATGATCTGCGCGTGGAAGCGCGCAACCTGGCGCATGTGGCGACGCCCGACATGCAGATTGACCAGGTGCCGGAAAACGCCCTTCCGCCGCGCCTACCCGGTGAACCGGTGGCGCCGATCGGCACGGTTCCGCCCGTCGATCCGCCGGTTCATTGAGACAAGCCCGGCTTTCCCACCGATCTCAATAATTGTGATTGATCGAACCCAGCCCGTGAATGCGGCTGCGCAGGATCTGCGGCTTGCGCACGAGCGAAACGTCGCCGGCGCCGTTGATCTCGACATCGACCGTGCCGGTGGCGCCAAGCGTGATGTCGCCCACGCCGTCAAGGCGAACAGTCGCGTCTTCTCCTTCGACTTTGCCCAGATCGATATTGCCCGGCCCCGCCACGCTCACGAAAAGCTGGCGGACCCGGCCCTGGGCATCAAGATCGATGGGACCGTGCGAGTTCAGCGTGAAGCGGTCCTGCCGCATGTCCTTCAGGTTGATGTCGCCCGGAGCATCAAGGTCAAGGCCGGTAATCTGCGGCGCGGTGATGTGCACTTTGATGCCGTGGCGCATATGGACGCCGTGCGGCAATGACAGGCGCCCGTTCTCCCACACCAGCCGGTCCACCACGTTCGCTGGGCCGGACACGACCATCTCGGCCTTGTCCCCCCGCGTGAAGCTGAGGTCGACCGGGATCGCCATGGCAAGCCGCGCACCGGGTTCGACGGCGAAGCTGCGCTGCTTGCGAACGCCGTTGTCCGTCTCGTCCCCGCCGAGGGTCCAGGACCAGCCGTCTCCACCGGCCAGTTCCTTGTGCAGCTTTTCGCCGCCGACGACCCAGGCCGCGGCGAACGCGACGATCGACAGAATCACGCCGCTGGCGAATACGATGAGCAGTTTCCTGAGCATCTTCTGGTTCCTCCTTTTTTCGTCGCGTCAATCTTGGGAATGGATGGCGGGCTCGATCACACGGTAATGCAGGCGGCCGAACCACATCAGGGCATTGACGATCCAGATGCTGACCAGCGTCAGCAGGGCGGCCGCTGCGACCGATGCGCTCATCAGACCCAGACCCGCGAGGATCGCGACCGGCCAGCCGCCGGGAAAGCCGCTGAACGGCCCAGCGATCAGCACGAAGCCGCCTCCAACGAAACAGGCGAGCGCGGCCACGAAGAGGCCGAAAACCACACCGATCACGGGCAGGACGATTGGCATCAGGATCAGGATATCGATCGTGGCAAGGCCCATGAAGGCCAGGATCGCGGCCCAGGCGGATGACGGCGAGCGATCGCTATGCCAGTTCTGGAAACCCGCCTCGAAGCGCAGCTCGCGCGCCAACCGTGCCGGATTGCCCAGCGCCGCGGCGACTTCCTCTTCACTGCGCCCTTCGGCCAGACCCGCTTCGAAATGGGCCTCGTAATCGGCGACGATCTCGTCGATGTCGCCTTGCGGCATGCCTTTAAGGCCGGCGTTCAGGCGCTTGATAAATTCATTGCGCGTCATGACGGGATTCCCCTTCCTGCACAGGCGCCGCAGCGGCAGGGCCATCGATCAGCTGGTCAACAGCGGCGGTGAAGCCGCGCCATTCGGCCACCTGCTCGGCCAACCGCGTGCGGCCGGTCTCAGTGATGCGGTAATACTTGCGCGGCGGACCCGACGGCGATTCCTCAAGCCGGGTCGTGACCAACCCTTCGGATTGCATACGGCGCATGAGCGGGTAAATCGTGCCTTCGCCCATATCGACGGCGGCCGCCATGCGGCTCGCAATCTCGTAGGCATAGCTGTCACCCCGTGACAGCAGCGCTAGCACGCACAGGCCGAGCACCCCCTTTTTCAACTGGATTTCGATTTCGGACATCGAATCAACTCCTGCGGATGAGGAGTGTATATTGCATGGTATTATTCAATGCAAGGTACAAAGCAAAGAAAGGTATCTTGTTTTATATGGAAGCTTCGCACGGGCCGACGGAGGCGAAAGGGCACAGGTAATCGCCCGCTGGCGAGTGCGGGGGTGATGCCGGGAGGGCAGCAGGCAGGCAGGCAGCAGTGCGGCCGGCGTGTGGGGGCCTGAACCGGACAGGCTTGG
>NZ_DAIMZT010000050.1:0-23374 GCF_036733805.1 Novosphingobium sp.
TCAAGGGCAAGCAGGGCCGTTTCCGCCAGAACCTGCTCGGCAAGCGCGTCGACTATTCGGGCCGTTCGGTGATCGTGACCGGGCCGGAACTCAAGCTGCACCAGTGCGGGTTGCCCAAGAAGATGGCGCTCGAACTGTTCAAGCCCTTCATCTACGCCCGGCTTGACGCCAAGGGTCTTTCGATGACCCTGAAGCAGGCCAAGAAGTGGGTGGAAAAGGAGCGCAAGGAAGTCTGGGATATCCTGGACGAGGTGATCCGCGAGCACCCCGTGATGCTGAACCGCGCGCCGACGCTCCATCGCCTGGGCATTCAGGCCTTCGAGCCGGTGCTGATCGAAGGCAAGGCGATCCAGCTGCACCCCTTGGTCTGCTCAGCCTTCAACGCCGACTTCGACGGTGACCAGATGGCCGTCCACGTGCCGCTTTCGCTGGAAGCCCAGCTCGAAGCGCGCGTGCTGATGATGTCGACCAACAACATCCTCTCGCCCGCCAACGGCAAGCCGATCATCGTGCCTTCGCAGGACATGGTGCTGGGGCTGTACTATCTGTCGATGGATCGTACCGGCGAGCCGGGCGAAGGCATGAAGTTCGGCGACATGGCCGAAGTGCACCAGGCGCTGTTCACCGGCGCGGTGACGCTGCACTCGAAGATCGAGGCGCGCGTTCCGCAGACGGACGAGCAGGGCCAGCAGTACATGAAGCGGTTCGAGACCACGCCCGGCCGCATGCTGATCGGCGAGTGCCTGCCCAAGAGCCACACGGTGCCCTTCGATGTCGTCAACCGCCTCCTCACCAAGAAGGAGATCGGCGACGTCATCGACCAAGTCTACCGTCACACCGGCCAGAAGGACACAGTGCTCTTCGCGGACGCGATCATGTCGCTCGGCTTCCGGCACGCGTTCAAGGCAGGCATCTCCTTCGGCAAGGATGACATGATTATCCCTGATTCGAAAGAAGCCCTGGTCAATGAGACCAAGGAACTGGTGGCCGATTACGAGCAGCAGTACCAGGACGGCCTCATCACTCAGCAGGAAAAGTACAACAAGGTGATCGACGCCTGGAGCCGCTGCGGCGACCAGGTTGCGAACGCGATGATGGATGAGATCCGGGCCCAGCCCATCGATCCCGAAACCGGCCGCATGGCGCAGATCAACTCGATCTACATGATGAGCCATTCCGGCGCGCGCGGCAGCCCGGCGCAGATGAAGCAGCTGGCCGGCATGCGCGGCCTGATGGCTAAGCCTTCGGGCGAGATCATCGAGACGCCGATCATCTCGAACTTCAAGGAAGGTCTCACCGTTCTTGAATACTTCAACTCGACGCACGGCGCTCGCAAGGGTCTGGCCGACACCGCGCTCAAGACGGCAAACTCGGGTTACCTGACGCGCCGTCTGGTCGACGTGTCGCAGGACTGCGTGGTCGTGATCGAGGACTGCGGCACGGAACGCGCGCTGGAAATGCGCTCGATCGTGCAGGGCGGCTCAACCATCGCCTCGCTCGCCGAGCGTATCCTGGGCCGCACCCTGGCCGAGGATATCGTGGACAAGCAGGGCAATATCGTGGCCGCCAACGGCCAGTTGCTCGACGAGCCCGCGGTGGCCGCGATCGAGGCGACCGGCGTTCAGGCCGCGCGCATCCGCTCGCCGCTGGTCTGCGAGGCGGAGCAGGGCGTCTGCGCCAGGTGCTATGGCCGTGACCTTGCACGCGGCACCCCGGTCAACATCGGCGAAGCGGTAGGCGTCATCGCCGCGCAGTCGATCGGCGAGCCGGGCACACAGCTCACCATGCGCACCTTCCACATCGGCGGCGCCGCGCAGCTCAACGAAACCAGCCATCTGGAATCGATCAGCGACGGCACGGTCCAGTACCGCGACATTCCGACGATCGTGGACAAGCGCGGCCGTCGCTTGTCGCTGGCCCGCAATGGCGAAGTCGTGGTGATCGATACCGAGGGACGTGAGCGCGCGATCCATCGCGTGCCTTACGGCACCGTGCTGCTCCATACGGACGGCGCGGCGGTGAAGGAAGGCGAACGCCTGGCCGAGTGGGACCCCTTCACTCTGCCGATCATCACCGAAACTTCGGGCGTGGTGAAGTATCAGGACCTGATCGACACCCGCACGCTGACCGAACTGACTGACGACGCCACCGGCATGACCAGCCGCGTGGTGACGGAGGATCGTTCCTCGCGCAGCTCCAAGAAGAAGGAGGATCTGCGTCCGCGCATCACTCTCCTTGACGAAGCTTCGGGCGAGACCGCGCGCTATATGCTGGCGCCGGGCACGACCCTCTCGGTGGAGGACGGCCAGACGGTGGAAGCGGGCGACATCATCGCCCGCGCCAGCCGCGAAGCCGCCAAGACCCGCGACATCACCGGCGGTCTACCGCGCGTCGCCGAACTGTTCGAGGCGCGCAAGCCCAAGGACAACGCGGTGATCGCCAAGGTCTCCGGTCGCATCGAGTTCGTGCGTGACTACAAGGCCAAGCGCAAGATCGCGATCATCCCCGAGGAAGGCGAAGCGGTCGAATACCTGATCCCCAAGAGCAAGGTGATCGACGTCCAGGAAGGCGACTACGTCAAGAAGGGTGACAACCTGATCTCGGGCAGCCCCGATCCGCACGACATTCTCGAAGTGCTGGGTGTCGAGGCGCTGGCGGAATACCTCGTCGCGGAAATCCAGGAAGTCTACCGACTTCAGGGCGTGAAGATCAATGACAAGCACATCGAGGTGATCGTTCGCCAGATGTTGCAGAAAGTCGAGATCACTGATGGCGGCGATACCACGCTGCTGCCGGGCGAGCAGGTCGACTACGAGGAGATGAACGAGATCAACAGCAAGCTGAAAGCGGACCAGAAGCCCGCCGAAGGCAAGCCGGTGCTGCTCGGCATCACCAAGGCGTCGCTTCAGACCCGCTCGTTCATCTCGGCGGCCTCGTTCCAGGAGACCACCCGCGTGCTCACGCAGGCGGCGGTCGAGGGCAAACGGGACTCGCTGATCGGCCTTAAGGAAAACGTCATCGTCGGCCGTCTGATCCCGGCGGGCACCGGTGCGGGCATGAACCGTGTCCGCGTCGCCGCGTCGAGCAGGGACGCCGCGCTGCGTGCATCCTATCGCCGCATGCAGGACGCCCTCATCGCCGCGGACAGCGCGGCCGAAGAGCATGAAGCCGAACTGCGCCGTGATCCGCTGGATGATCTGGGCGACGATCCGCTGGCCGCCGTCGAAGGCGAAACTCACGGCACTGACGCCGACGCCGGTGATTACCTCATCAAGGATGATGAGGCCGACGCCGAATAAGGCTTCGTCCAAGGCGACATGAAGAGCCCCGCCGGAGCGTCCGGCGGGGCTCTTTCATTGTTGCAGGCTGCCTTTGGGGGCGAACCGGCTCGACCAATGGGCGACGCCGCCCGACCAGCGACATGGTCTTGCGCACGCGGCAGGTCTATCAGTCAGCCGCCCCCACTCCCCAAGGCATGAACAGACGTGAACGCCCCCGAATCGAAAGTTCCCCAGGCCGCCATGGCCTCCGTCATCGGCATGGTCGCTCTCGTGGTCTGGTCCAGCCTTGCAGGGCTTGCGGGTTGTTTTTGAGCGAGATCAGCTATCGCCGCTGAGCGTCATCCGATCCCCTTCGATCCGAACGCCGCGCAACCGCGTCAGAAACGACTGGCCGAGCAGCGAGACCTCAAGCCCTTTGGGGATGATCGCCGCCTCCACATCATATGCCTGGAACCCTGCCAGTTTGATGCGATCGAGCTTTACCGGCACCCCGAAAACGACGCCGTTGGCGCCGTTGCCCACCGGAACAATATCGGCCTCGCTCCAACTCAATCCGATCGCGCGCGCGTCGTCTCCGGTCAACGCAACCATGCTTGCACCGGTGTCAACGAGGAAATGCGTGCGGTGTGCATTGACCCCGGCGTCGGCGTAGAAGTGGCCGTCGCTCTCCCGGACGAGCACGGTGTCGTCCGTAGCTTCGGACTCACGATGAGTCACGGAATCGGTAACGACGGAAGCTGAGGCGTCGCCGCCGTGCCGCACGGACAGATCGGGTGCGATCCAACCGACGACGACCGCCGTTCCGAGAAGCAGGATTACCGGGCCAATGCGCATGGCCGCAAGGCTATGCGGGATTTGCTTAGACCAAGTTAAAACAGCGATCGCATAATCAATCGAGCGACGGTATTGCTGACTTGAGTGCGGTCCGTTGCCAAACCGATCGGAAGCCTACTCCGCTGCTTGCGCTTGCGCAGCTTCCGCCGCCTCGATCTCGGCGGCCTTAGCCTCGACCAGGGTTACGATATGGTCAAGCATGTCTTCGCTCTGAACGTGATGATCCGTCACGCCGGAAAGATAGACCATGTGCTTGCCGTTGCCGCCGCCGGTCACACCGATATCGGTCTCGCGCGCTTCACCGGGGCCGTTGACGACGCAGCCGAGGACCGAGAGCGAAAGCGGGGTTTTGATGTGCTGCAGGCGGGCTTCCAGTGCTTCCACCGTGCGGATCACGTCGAACCCCTGCCGCGCGCAGGAAGGGCAGGAGACGACGCGCACGCCGCGCGTACGCAGGCCAAGGCTTTTCAGGATCTCAAACCCGACCCGTACTTCCTCCTCCGGCTCTGCCGAGAGAGAAACGCGCAAAGTGTCGCCGATGCCGGCCCAGAGCAGGTTACCGATGCCGATCGCGCTTTTCACCGTGCCGCCGATCAGTCCGCCCGCTTCAGTAATGCCCAGGTGCAGAGGGCAATCGACCGCTTCGGCAAGGCCCTGATAAGCGGCGACAGCCAGGAACACGTCGCTGGCCTTCACGGCCACCTTGTATTCGTGGAAGTCATGGTCCTGCAGCAGCTTGATGTGATCGAGCGCCGATTCCACCAAGGCTTCCGGGCAAGGCTCGCCGTATTTTTCCAGCAGATCCCTCTCCAGACTGCCGGCATTGACCCCGATGCGGATGGCGCAACCGTTCGCCTTCGCCGCGCGCACGACCTCGGCGACGCGCTCGTCAGAGCCGATATTGCCGGGATTGATCCGCAGGCACGCCGCGCCCGCATCAGCCGCTTCCAGGGCGCGCTTGTAGTGGAAATGGATGTCGGCGATCAGCGGCACTTGCGCGGCGCGCGCGATTTCGCGGAAAGCGGTGGTGCTCTCAACGTCCGGACAGGAAACGCGGATGAGGTCCGCCCCGGCCTCTTCGCAACGGCGAATCTGGTCGATCGTCGCCTTCGCGTCGGAAGTCGGCGTATTAGTCATGGTCTGCACCGTGATCGGCGCATCGCCGCCCACCGGCACGCTGCCAACCATAATCTGGCGGCTCTTGCGGCGCTCTATATCGCGCCATGGTCTGATTGAGGACATCCGGCCCCTATAAGCGTTGGAGATGACTGTTTGAAGCCGCTTTGGCATGCCCTTTTGCCTTCGGCGGTTTTCGGGCATGCAGAACGCCATGATTCATGAACTGCCGACTGACGAGGGCGATGGCGCCATGCCCCTGCTGTTCGGGCGCGTCCTAGATAGCGAGGGTGGCGCGCGTACGATCGATTGGGAGGCCGTGCAGGCATGGCGCCCCGGCGCCGAAGGCGAAGTGCTGTGGGTTCACTTGCTGCGCACGCATCCGGGCGTCCAGCAATGGCTGGAAGATCATCTGGCGATTCCCCGCCCCACGGCCGAGCTGCTTACCAGTGACGACACGCGCCCCCGCGCTTTGCGGGAAGGATCGACGCTAGTGGCCACGCTGCGCGGCATCAACTTCAACCCGGGCGCGGAGCCGGAAGACATGCTCTCGATGCAGCTTTGGAGCGACGGTGCGCGCGTCGTAACTTTGCGCCGTCTGCCCCAACAGACGCCGCGTATCATTTGCGACGAGATCGACGCCGGCACCGGGCCGGTTGACGCAGGTTCGCTCGTCACCGCGCTGACCGAAGATCTGATTGACCGGATGAGCCACGCCATCATCGACATGAACGACGCGATCAACGAGATGGAGGACGAAACGATCGACACCGGCACAGACGCCATGCTGGACAAGATCGCAACGATCCGGCGCAATTGCCTGGCCCTAAAGCGGCACATGTCGCCGCAGCACGAGGCGCTGCTCGCCATCGCCAATCACGCCCCAGCCTGGTTCGAAGACCATGACCGGCGCGAAATCGCCGAGACCATCGCCCGCCTGCGCCGCTACATCGACGACCTGGACATCAGCAAGGAAAGCGCCATCGTGCTGCAGGACGACATCCGCGCCCGCGTGGCCGCCAGCACACAACGAACGCAGAACATGCTGACCATCGTCGCGGGCATCTTCCTGCCGCTCAGCTTCATCACCGGCCTTTTGGGCATCAACGTGGGCGACATTCCTTTGGCGACACCCGGCTCCCACGGATTCTGGATCATCGTGGCTATGTGCCTGGGCATCTTCGCCGTGGAACTGCTGATCGCGCGCAAGCTCAAATGGTTTTAAGCGCCGCCGATCAGGCAGATCACAATCTTCGCGCGTAAAGAAACTCCTCATCGCGGTGCTCACCGACCATAAAATGAATGTCGGCGATCCTTTCGAAGCCATGGCGACAGTAGAATCTCTGGGCGCCGTAATTTTCGGAATAGACGGAAAGCTGGATCTCATCCGCACCGAACCGCCGCGCTTCTTCCATCGCCCAGTTCAACAATCGCGCGCCGATGCCCTGCCCGGTCGTCGCCGGATCGGTGTAAAGCTGCTTGAGTTCGATGGCACGCCGCCCACGCGCGTTTTCAGGCCAGGCGCAAGTCATCACGAGTTTGCAGTAACCCATTAGCTGCCCCGCCTCCTCGGCCAGCATGACACGCATCCGTGGATCGGCGATTTCGCCGCCGACTTTTGCCTGGCGGTGGGTTTCAGCCAGGAAAGTGGCCAGATCCGCAGACCGATAGAGATGGCCGAACTTCGTCGTGAACGCATGAGCGCCAAACTCGGCGAGCATGGCGGCATCGGCGGGAACGGCAGGTCGCAAGTTCATCGCCATCCCTTACGAAAACTTGTCCGCCTTGCGTCGCCCCATGCGCATGCCGCTTTCCAGCCTTGCCCGCAATTGCCGATAATAGTCCTGAAGGAAGGCCCTTTCATCGTTCCATCCGTCGTTGCGGCCGATCTTGCCGGCTATCGTGCGATAGACGGTTTCGATCGCCTGCTGCCGGTTCTCACGCAGGACACGTTCCAGTGCCTGCAGCTCGAACTCGCCGTAAACCGCCAGCTCGACATCATCGAACCGATATGCCGGGCGGGGCGCAGACGGCGCGTCCTCGTCGCCGCGCATAAGCCCGCCGGCCTCCCGATTGTCGGTTACCGTCAAGGCCGCCTCAAGCTTTTGGCGCGGCCGTTCCAGGACCCAGGAGCCCGCTATCACGTCACCGGCCCGCAAGGCGTCCCGATTGAAGAAGGGAAACAACATGAAGATCAGGAACCATGCCGTCGCCGCAAGCCAGGCCGCGCCACTGTCAGCACCCGCGGACGCGAGCAGGACAAGCGGCAGAAACAGTTCGATATCGCGCAAAAGGTTGCGGGCGATCACCATCTCGGCCGTGAGCCGCCCTCCGTCACGCGCTGCGATGCGGATGCCGGCCAGCCGCTTGCCGGGCGTGGCTCCACGCGGGCCCAGTTCGAAGAACAGGAAATAGGCGTTACGGAACAGGAACATGATGACAATCCACACGATCAGCAGGAACTGGATCGCCCGCCCCACCGCCGATTTCATGCCCGCATCGCGGATCACCTGCCCCACTCCTCCCGCGATCGCCGCAAGCGCCAGGGTGGAGCCGATCATCAGCACCAGGATAAAGGTCAGGTCGAGGAGCAGCGCACCCAGCCGCGCCCCGCGGCCGGCAACCGTTACCGGCAGCGCGATGCCTTCCGGCGTTATCAATATCCGATCTCTGGCGGAGCGGCGCAGGCGAGTGGGAGTCGCGCTCATGGCTGTCTCGTCAGCCCCGCATTGCCCCGGAATGCGAAGAAATAAGCGCACCAGAGGACGAGCATGAAGGTTCCGACGACAAAGCGGCCTGGCGTATGATCGACAAGCTGGCGAGCAAAGCCTTCGAGCATCGCCGCTACCACCAGCATCAGCACAACGCCCGTCATCACCAGCGCGGCGCGCCGCCCGGCCTCCGCCGCCGACTGCAGCACCGGCCGTGCGCCCGGAAAGGCGATCGCACGTCCGATGTGGAGCCCGGCCGCGCCGGCGAGCAGAATCGCGAACAGTTCGGTGGTGCCGTGAACGACGATCCAGCCCGCGAAGTCGATTGCCAGCCCGGCGCGATAATAAAGCCACGCCATCGCGCCCAGCACTGAGAGGTTCTGCACCAGAAGCAACAACGAGGGCAGCCCGAAAGCAAAGCCGAGCGCGAAGGCGAGAATGGAGACCTGCGCATTGTTGCTGAACAATTGCGCGGCAAAAACGCTCATGCCCTCTTGCCCGGACTGACCGAACAACGTCCCACGCAGAACCTGCGCGCTCGCGCCGGGCACACGGGCGCCGGCCATGTCTTTGGAAACGAGCGTGAAATACCATTCCGGATCGTGGCTGACGAGCAACCAGCCAACCACGGCGCCAGCGACCATGACGCCCAAGGCGATCAGCACATCCAGCCAGATCGCCCGCACCGCGGCGCTCCAGCCGCCGCCCAGGAACCGGCGCATCCATTGTCCCAGCGAAGAGCGGGGACCGTAGACGACGAACCAGGCCCGCTGCACCAGTGCTTCCAGATAAGCCAGCGTCGCAGCGTCGAGCGATGTTTCGCGCGCGATGGAAAGGCTCGATGCGACAGTGCGATAAAGAGCCGGCAAAGCCAGCAGATCGTCATCGGAAAGGCCGCGCAGCCGGCCCTTTTCCATGCGCGTGATAATCGTTTCCAGCCGCTTCCAGTCCGCTTCGCGCTCCAGCCGGAAGCGGTCGGAACGCAGGGCCGCGGTTTCGATGGCGGAAGGCGTTGCAACAGCGGCATTCATCCGATCGCTCCCGATCGCTTGACTTCCAGATAGGCGTCCAGCAGCCGCGTGCCGATACGGTCGAACGGCGCTTCCACGACGTCGACCCCGATCTGAAGCAGCCGCCGCGTGACCAACGCCCGCTGGCGCAGCAGCAGATCGGCGGAAACCGCTTCGGACAGCGTTTCCAGATCATCCGGCTGAGCGGTCGAAAGCCCCTCCAGCTCGTCGTCCGCCATGGTCACGAAAAGCACGACGTGGCGGGAGACCAGTCGTCCAATGCTCTCGATCATCAGTTCCGCGCTGGTGGGATCGGTGAAATCGGAAAACACCACGATCAGAGAGCGGCGCTGAAGACGGCCGGCCAGCGTGGCTAGCGCCAGCGTGAAGTTGGGTTCCTCCGCACGATATTCCAGACCGGCGGCGGCGCGCTGCAGGCGATGAAAATCGCCGGACGCGGCCACGAAAGGCGTGGAGACTTCCGGCCGTGCTGCAAAGCCGAACAGGGCCACGCGATCTCCACCCTTGAGCGCGACGTAGGCCGTCGCCAAGGCGGCCGAAACCGCACGGTCCAACCTTGGCATTCCTCGGATCGGCTCGCACATCGCCTGCCCGCAATCGAAAGCGAAGACGATCTGGTTATTGCGTTCGGTCTCGTATTCCTTGGCATAAAGATGAACGTGACGGGCCGAGGATTTCCAGTCGATGCGGCGTCGGTCCATGCCCGGCTGGTATTCGGCAAGCGATTCGAACTGCGTGCCTTCGCCGCGCATTCGCCTTGCGATCAGGCCGAATTGCGCATCCTTCAGGAACGCCTGCAGCGCCGGCGAACGGACTGCGCCAATATTCGGCCAAACGCGAACCTCTCGGTCGAGATCGCCCACCAGCTGGCGTGCACCCAATCCCAGCGGCCCGATCCAGCGCAACCATGCCTGCTTCACTTGGCCGGTTCCCCGGCGGGACGGGCTGAATGGGTTGTTTGCGCGCCATCCGCCCTCTTCAGGTGCAAGACTGAAGGTCATCCGGCCGCCCGGCGCCAGCCGCGGATCGCATTCAAGCGCGACCTGCATGCCTGAAGTACGCCCCCCACGCAGTTGTGCTCGCGCGCTTAGCGTCGCCTCCGCGCCCACCTCGACATCGCCGGGCACGGAGACGTGAAAGTCCTCCAGCCTCCCCGCCCACAGCGCATCGAGCAGAACGAGAACGAAGACCGCAAGCCCCGTCAGCGGCGCGATCAGCCACGCATCCGGCCGGGTCGCGCCGATCACCAGCGCCACAGGCGCCGCCAGCGCCAGCAGCATGGCCGCGCGGGCAGTCGGGACAATCGGGGCGAGCCGGACGCTCATCGGTTCTAACGCGGCGCCTCGGTCTGTTCGACCAGCGCGGCGACAAGATGCTCCACCTGTTTGCCTTCGATTTCCGCGGCGGGACTGAGCAGGAGACGGTGGCGCAAAACGCTGCCGGCCAGCGCCTTGACGTCATCCGGCAGCACGTAATCGCGCCCGTCCAGCGCGGCGCGCGCGCGGGCGGCGCCGGCGAGCAGCACGGCCGCGCGCGGAGATGCGCCACAAGCAATATCCGGACTTTCTCGAGTCGCGCGGATCAGTCGCACCACGTAATCAATGATGCTTTGCGCCAGCCTGACAGTGGCTACGGCCCGCGTCGCCGCTTCGAGCCGGGCGGGCGACGCCACCGCCTCCACGCCTAGTTCGGCGGGGCTCGGCGCCCCCCGGTTTTCGCCATAACGCGCGACGATGCGCTGTTCCTCCTCAACACTGGGATAGCTCACCAGCAGCTTGAACAGGAAACGGTCAAGCTGGGCCTCGGGCAGGGGATAAACCCCCTGGCTCTCGATCGGGTTCTGCGTGGCTACGACGGTAAAATGCGCCGGCAGCGGGTGGACGGTGCCGTCCAGCGTCACGCGGCGTTCCTGCATGGCTTCCAGCAGGGCGGCCTGCGTCTTCGGCGGTGTGCGATTGATCTCGTCGGCGAGCAGGAGATCGCAGAATATCGGCCCACGCGTCAGCGTGAACTGGCTGGTCTGGAAGTTGAAAAGGTTGGAGCCGAGGATATCGCCGGGCATCAAGTCAGGCGTGAACTGGATTCGGCCGAAATCGAGGCCAAGCGTCGCCGCGAAGCATTGCGCGAGAAAAGTCTTGGCGGTTCCTGGCGGCCCTTCAAGCAACACATGCCCTCGGGCCATCAGCGCGATCAACAAGTGATCGACCGTCTGCGCCTGGCCGACAACGGCCTTGCCGATCTGCGCGCGGATCGCATCCGCCAGCGTCGCTACATCGGAAAGGCCGAGAGAATCGGGTTCTGTCATCGAATCAGCATCCTTTCGAGCGCGTGAAGGTCGCGCGCAGCTTTCAGAAGGTCATGCGGGCCCCGTGCGGCCTTCAGCCGTTCGACCAGCGCGGTGAAAGGCTCGGCATCGGGACGGCGGGAAGCCAGCGCGCGGTCGATCGCGTGACCGGCCGCTTCCGCGTCAAGCGCGCTCGGCAGAGCAAGCGCCTGCGCCAACCGTTCGCGGGCGCGGTCTGCGTAAGGGTTGGCCAGCAGATGCAATCGCCCTGACCTGCGCATCAGTCCGGCGGCATTGGCCACCAGCGCGAGTTTGCCGAACGCGATCGCACGATCGGGCATGAACGGCGGGCCAAAGCGCAGAAAGGCGCGCCAGCCGGTCACTACCGCCGCCAGCAGCAGGCACAGCGTGGCGGCCAGGAACGGCGGCGTAAAGGCAAGCGTAAGCAAGTTGGCGGACTGGCCCAGGCCATTGAGCGTCAGGTCGAACAGCACCGGCCCGCCGGGGCTTACACCCGCCGCGCGCACGAGCCTTTCAGCAAGCTCGGCGCTTTGCGGGCGCGCCATGCCGTAATTGTTCAGCAGATCCGGTTCGAACACGATGATGAGGGGCTGCAGCCTCTCGTCCTGGACCTCCAAGGTCGGCCGGCGGGCGGCCAGCTTCTCCAGCCCCGAATACGATCCCCCGTCGTCCAGGAAAGCGGCCAAGACCCGGCCGTCGCTCGCCACGATCAGGGGAACGAGATCGCCGCCCCTGCCCGAAAGCACGGCGCGGCGGTCAGGCAAGGAGCCGGAAATGCCCATGCCGCGCCAGTTCGCCGTCTGACCCCGACTTATCGGACCGATCGCGACCGTAACCTCGTCCAGAAAATTCTTCCAAGTCGGCGCTTGCGTCCCGCTGAGGCGCACCCAGCCGGTCTTCACCGCCTTTTCATCGGCCTGCGGCCGGCTCTCCACCCACTTGGGGCCAATCACCAGAGTCGGGCCAGTATGGCGATGGGCGGCGACGATCTTTTCGATCGCCTTGCCGTCAGCAAAAGGCGGCGGGGTAAGGACCAGCAAGCCGGGGGCATTCAATGCGCCTTCGTTGCGGACCCGTCGCAGGGCATAACCGCGCCGTTCAAGGTAATCCGCCATGGCCGCATAGCCGGTCAGCCCCTTGCTGCCGACCTGCGCCTGACCGTCATTGATCGAGCCCATGCCCGCACCGGTCCCCACCATCCACAGCAGCGCGAGCAATAGCGCGCCCCCGATCAAGACGATGGCCAGCACCGCCCTACGAGAAAAGGGATTGGCGCCGACCGGCAGATCCTGCCTTGAGGTGGATGCGCCCGTCATGCGGACAACTCGATGCGGACAAAGTCGGCGTAGGCCGCCCGCGCCGCCGCCCAGTCCTGCGCATCAAGTTCGCGCATCGCGAAAAGGGATCGCTCCACGCGCACGGCAACGACGGAGAAAGCGCCGCGACCAGCCTCAGGCAGCAGCGGCAGCCTTGCAATTTCGCGCGCGGTCGACGCGGGAAGCAGCCAATCCGGGTGGGCATTGCGAATCTGGCTGACGCTGCGGCGCAACAGGAGATGCGTCGCTTCGGCGAAACGTCCTTCACGCGCGAGGCGATCGGCATCTTCAAGCAATGCCTCCGCATCAGCCCGCGTCGGCATCCATTGCGCCGCGTCGCCCTCTTCGCGGCGGCTCGCCCACCACGCGATCACGGGGCCGACGAGACGCCAGAGCAGGAACAGGCCGAGCAACGCCGCGAGCGCAACCAATAACCATTGGAACGCCGGCCACGACATTCCGAGCATTCGCCCGAGCGGCCCGAAGATGGCTTCCAGCGCGCGACCCAGCGCCCGCATCAATGCCTGAAGCCACTCCGGCATCTGCGGGGGCGGCATCTGCGGCCGTGGTGGCAGCGGCACGTATTGGATATCCGCCGTCCGGCGCACGGCTTCCCACTCCCGCGCGCCATCGCTGGTCGCGGCCGTTTCGGCGATCTGGCCCCCGGCAATCGTCACGCCGGCCTGCTTGGCATGCGGCATGATCCCGCGCAAGCGGTTGGGGGAGATGAATCTTCGCGGCGCGGCGGGATCAGCCGCGCTGGCGGGCCTGGCGATAAGTGCCCAGTGGGCGCACATATTTGCAGTGGAAAGCCAGTTCCTGCATCGCCCTGTCAACACGCGGTTCGCCCGGCGCGCCTTCTATATCGGCATAGAACGTGGTGGCGGCAAAGCTGGCCCCGATCTGGTAGCTTTCCAACTTGGTCATGTTGACCCCATTGGTGGCGAAGCCGCCCAGCGCCTTGTAAAGGGCGGCAGGGATGTTCTTCACCTCGAAGATGAACGTCGTCATCGTCGGCTGGCCTTCCAGCAGGAACGGATCGATCGGTTCCCTGGCCAGCACGACGAAACGCGTCGTATTGTCCGCCGCGTCCTCCACATTCTCCTCGATCACCTTAAGGCCATAGAGCTCGGCCGCCAGCTTCGGCGCGATGGCGCATGCCGCCGAATCGCCCTCCTCACGAACGAAGGCCGCTGCTCCGGCTGTGTCGGCATAGGCCATCGGCACGATTCCCCGCTCACGCAGGTAGTGCCGCGATTGACCGAGTGCCTGCGGATGGCTGTAAGCGCCTGAGAAAGGACCATTGCCCAGTGCCATCAACGCGTGATGAATCGCCATGAAATACTCACCGACAATGGAAAGCCCGCTCTCCGGCAACAGAAAGTGGATGTCGGCGACCCGGCCGTGCTGCGAATTTTCGATCGGAATGATCGCACGCGCGGCACGCCCTTCCTTCACCGCATCAAGCGCGTCCTCGAAGGAAAAACACGGCAGCGGCAGGCAATCGGGATCGTATTCCAGAGCGGCGCGGTGCGAATTGCAGCCCGGCGCGCCCTGGAACGTCACCGCCCGGGTGGGCTCGGCCGCGGCCGCTTCGGCCATGCGGGCCACCAATTCGAGTGCGGGTTTGGGATATGAATGCATGATCTTGCGCGATTAGGCGGCATTCGCCCGAACCGCAATGGCCGCGATATCAATGGCTCTTGCGCTCTGGCCAGCCCGCCACTAGAGCGCGAACCAAACTGAATGGGCCAACATTCACCCGCGGGGCATGCACGAATGGACGATCGTTTCAACACTATTGCCGGCTGGACGCTTTTTGCCGGCATTGTCGGGCTCGGTCTGAGCATAGTCAGCGCGAAATACTTCCATGCAGACAAGCCTGAACGTCCGGAAACAATGGGCTATGCCATCGCCGGCGTTGCGGCGGAGGGCGCCGGCGCAAAGGAAGTTCCGATCGAAACCCTGCTGGCCAAGGCTGACGTCGCCAAGGGTCAGGCGGTCTTCGCCAAGTGCACCTCGTGCCACACGATCAACGCGGGCGGCGCCAACGGCATCGGCCCCAATCTGCACGGCGTCGTCGGTGAGGCGATCGGCCAGGGCGTGGCCGGCTTCGCCTTCTCCGATGCGCTGAAGAGCAAGGGCGGCAATTGGGACTTCGCCAAGCTGAACGAATGGCTGACCAGCCCCAAAGCTTTTGCGCCGGGCACCAAGATGACGTTCGCTGGGCTTTCCAAGCCTGAAGATCGCGCCAATGTCATCGCTTATCTCAACTCGCAGGGATCGAATCTGCCGTTGCCGACTGCCCCGGCTGCCGGATCCGCGCCGGCGGACGGCAAAGCAACCGGTGCGCCTGCCGATGCGGCTAACCGCGCTGCCGCCTCCGAGACTCCCGGCCACTGATCGCAAGCACGCGCGCCGGACCAGCTTCCGGCGCGCTGTAAAGCCATCCCATTGCCGCTTAGCAGTAATGCGGCGGGCGACCACCTATCGAGGGCGCTGGCAGCTCAGCCCTTGAAGCCCTTCGCAATCACGTACCACTCCGAGGAATCCTTTCGGCTCGCCGGCGGCTTAGCGTGCTTCACGCTGGCGAAATGCCGCTTGAGCTGAGCCAGCAGTTCCGTATCCGTCCCGCCGGCGAGGACCTTGGCAACGAAAGTGCCGCCGGGGGCGAGAGACCTGATCGCGAAGTCGGCGGCAGTCTCGACCAGCCCCATCGTGCGCAAATGGTCCGTCTGCTTGTGGCCCACCGTGTTCGCGGCCATGTCGGACAGGACCAGGTCCGGCGGACCGTCAAGCGCGCCTTCCAATGCGGCCGGAGCCTCGTCGGCCATGAAGTCCATCTGGAAGATCGTCACGCCCTCAATCGGTTCAGTGGGCAGCAGGTCGATACCGACAATTCTGGCCTTGGGGCATCTTAGGCGCAGCACCTGGCTCCATCCGCCCGGCGCGATGCCAAGGTCCACCGCGCGCTCCACCCCTTTGAACAGGCCGAATTTTTCATCGAGTTCGACAAGCTTGTAAGCTGCGCGGCTGCGATACCCATCCGCCTTGGCTTTCTTGACATAGGGATCGTTCAACTGCCGCGTGAGCCAGCGCGCCGAGCTGGTCGAGCGCTTCTTCGCCGTCCGCAGGCGCTCGCCGGGATCGCGGCCGGACCTGCTCACCGCAACACCATGGACCGGCGGTCCCCCTGTTCCACCGCGCGCGGGCGGGGCTCATGGCCATGCGAGGCGATCAGGCTACGCAAAATGCCCTCGCGAATGCCGCGATCAGCCACCCCGAGCCGCGCTGACGGCCACAAGTCGAGAATGGCTTCCAATATCGCGCATCCCGCCACCACCAAGTCCGCCCGCTCGCGACCGATGCAGTTGAGTTCGCGCCGCTCCTCGATCGCCATGGAGGATAACCTGGCGCTGATATCCCGCATGGACTCGGCCGGAACGATCAGCCCGTCCACCATGCGCCGGTCATACTGCGGCAGTTCCAGATGCAGGCTGGCCAGAGTGGTGACCGTGCCGCTAGTGCCGAGCAGGCGCAAGGTTCCCCCTTCTCCCGCGCGCGCGCGCGCCGGCGCGACCCGCTTGGAAAATGAGGCGAAACTTTCCGACACCACATCGCGCATATAGCGGAAACGCGCCAGCCGCTCGGCCTGCGTGCCACCCTCCGGCCCGGAGCTTTCCGTCAACGACACGACACCCCAGGGGACGCTTTGCCAATCGAGAATCCGCGGCACCGTGTCCGTGCTTTCGATCAGGACCAGTTCGGTCGACCCCCCGCCGATATCGAAGATCATCGCCGGGCCCAATCCCTCTTCCAGCAGGACATGACAGCCCAGCACGGCCAGGCGCGCCTCCTCGCGAGCGCTGATGATGTCGAGCGCAATTCCCGTCTCGCGGCGGACGCGTTCAATGAATTCCAACCCGTTTTCGGCGCGACGGCACGCCTCTGTCGCCACTGAACGCGCCAGGAAGACGTTGCGGCGCATCAGCTTCTCAGCGCAGACGCGCAATGCCGCCAAAGTGCGCTCCATCGCCGCGTCGGACAGTCGGCCCGACTGCGCTAGTCCTTCGCCCAGCCGAACTACCCGACTGAAAGCATCGATCACCGTAAAATTCTCACCGGAGGGCCGGGCGATCAGCAGCCGGCAATTGTTCGTGCCAAGATCGATCGCGGCATAGGATTGGCGGGGCAGGCCCGTGCGCGGCGGTCCTTTCCCTTGGGGGACGGCAATTCTCGACCCCGCGAAATCGCCCGGCGCCGCGTCCACCTCAAACGCCCGACCGCCATCAATCGAGCGCGCTTTCGCCTTGGCTATGCCGGCGGCCGGCGGGCACGATCTGCCCTTCCGCCTCTTGCGCCCCTGCCCGGCACGGGCCCGCGCATCGACCTTTGCCGGCGGATCCTGCTCCGCCATCGTAATCAAATCTCGTTCATCTTCCCGCCCGTCTGGGTGGGCACCTGAGGCGATGCTAGCCTCCTCCAGGCCGCGGAGCAAGGGCGCTTGACCCGACTCGCATCGATCTCTAGAGGGGCGCCCTCCGATGCCCCGTCGTCTAAAGGTAAGACTACGGATTCTGATTCCGTCTATCGAGGTTCGAATCCTCGCGGGGCATCCATTTCCATCCATCTCAACATATAATATGCGCAGCGCTGACGGCGCCCCGTCCGGGCACGTCTCACTGACGCCAATCAGCTCTTCTCGATCTCTGTCGGAGCAATGTGACGAGTGTGGCAAACGCGCCACTAACGCCGAGGAATTTTCCGCCAATCAACATATGGCTCGAAACTTTATGAGCCTTTGTGCGATTAACGCGCGTCGATTGACATGACGTTGATTAAACGGAGAATTCAAATGGTCTGCAAAGGACTGAAGGTTGCAGCGCTGGTTGCCGCAGCTGCGGTGGCTCAACCGAGCTTTGCGCAGGACAATGCATCGCAGGGTGCTACGTCTGAGAATGGCACGAGCTTTCGAGGGCTTCGAGTGGAGGGCAACATCGGCCTCGATCGCTTTCAGTCCGAAGGCGTGCATAACGACAAATTGGGCTATGGCGGAACCATCGGTTTCGACGGGACGATCGGCGATCGCATCGTGATCGGCGCCGAAGGAAGCTTTTGGCGCGCCAACAAGTGGAATGAGAATTGCCAGGTCCTGCCTGACACGAACAGCATCTGCCACAAGGCGTTCGAGGAATGGGGCGCCGCCGTGCGCGCCGGCTATCTCGTGACGCCGGATTTGCTGGTCTTCGGCAAGGGCGGCTACGTCAATGGCGAACAGCGCCGCAGGATTGATTCCTCCACCGGCACCCAGCTCGTCTACGATCACTATCGCGCCGACGGCTATCAGCTGGGCGGCGGCGTCGAATACACGCTGACGCACGGTTCGTTCCCGGTCTACACGAACGTGCAATACGTCTATTCGAACTACCATGGCCACTCGGCCCGCCAGCGTTTGACCGCCGGCATCGGTATCCGCTTCAAGTAAGCGGAGATCAGGCGGAAAGAGGCGGTGCGGCAGATGGCTGCGCCGCCTCTTTCCGCAAGTTTCGCCGTTCACCCGCGATCGCGGCGCGTTTTCGTCTCGTTATCGTGCTGGCGCCGCCCGAACCGGAAGTAGTCGAGCAACTGGGCGTGATGCCCCCTTCCTGAAGCCGCTGCCTGCCAGCCTGCTTCACAGCACCATGCCGGCTGCTGGCCAAAACGGCTGCCCAATTGGCAAGTTACCCCCGGCGATGTAGGACATACAGACGGGCCGTCATGAAACGGCGTGCCGAGGAATCCAACTTTGGTCTGGTTGCAAAAGCTCTTGCTAACGGCCTTTTTGGCGTCGCTCGCTCTGAATATGGGCCTGGTTCTGGTCGACCTGGACTGGCGCGCGATCCCTGCCGCCTTGGCAGGCTGGTATTTGGCCGATCTTCTTTCCGGCCTGATTCACATGTACATGGATTATCGCGCTTGCCGCCCCGGCATGGGCCTGGATGCCGTCTTCTTCTATCAAGGCTCGCGTGAATCTGAGGAATATCAGCGCCTTTTTCGCGAACGGATGCAGCGGCTGAACGTGTTCGAGCGCATTTCCTACGATTTCAAGAACCATCATCCTCGACCCGATGCGCTGGGTCGCCGAGGGCTGTGGCGATTGATCGGATCGACGGTGATCGCCGGGGCCCTTCCCCTGTCGCTCGTGGTCAATGCCACCGCCAGTCTCTGGACCGTTCCGAGCTGGCTGTTGGCGGGACTTGTCGCATTTCTGGCAGGTGGCGGTTTCGCCCAGTATTTCCACGGCACGCTGCATCGCGTGCAAAACCCGTGGTTCATCAATGCCATGCGCAGCGCAGGTTTGCTGATGACCCCAGCAGCGCACCAACTGCATCACGACACGTTGCAGCGCGACTTTGCCACCAATTCCGGTTGGTCGAATCCCCTGGTCAACCTCCTATTCGGCTTCCTGCGAGCACGCGGACGCCTTCCTGACGAGAACCTGGAGCCCTCTTCTTAAACAGCCCTAAACCGGCATGCTATGGTAACGGCGCCGTATCGGACCATCGGGCGCTTGGACCGGAATCAGCATGCGTTTTACCGAATTAGCGATCAACTCTCGCGTCGCCGATTCGCTGGCAACGCCGCCGCGCACCAGGCATTGGTGATGCAGCACCTTCCTGAATGCTTCCCACAGGTCCATGTCCGGCGCCTCCGGCTTTTGCCAGAACCGATCAAGCGAGCCCTGGTGAGTGATGCCCGGCACATCGTAAACCGCATCGCCAAGAACGATCACGGGCATTCCCGCCGCCAACGCCAACGTGCCTGACGTACTGTTAACGCAGACCACCCCCCGCGAATTCCTGCACAGCAATTGCAGATCTCCACCGTCAATATGCAGCACGCGTCCGGTGAGGCCGTATTTCGCACTGCGCCGGCGTAGTGTGCTTCGCCAATTCCGAAAGCCGACATCAAGTGGATGCTCCTTGACTAGCAACAGAGCATCTGCGGGGGCATGCTGAGCAAAGCTCGCCAGGACGTAGTCCAGCGCCATGCCCATGGAGAGAAATGGAGAATGCGCGCGAATCTGATAATCGCCAGATAGTTGCAAGGGAAACAAAAAGTAAGGTTTCCCCTCAATGGCGGCGAGAACTTGCTCAGCCTCCTTGGCCCGTCGCTCGCGCAGGGCGAAACGCCGCAACCATCCGAAGCCCTCGATCAAAATCGAGCCGGGCCGATGGCTGGTGTAAAAAGGATAACGCAGCAGCAGCCGGCCGGTAATGACCCGATGATAATGCCAATAGCTGTCATGTGCCCTACGCCCGAAAGAGGCCGTTATCGCGGGCAGGTCCGGAACTTCGGGAAGGCTTGCTGCTGCGGCTAAAATGGCTTCGGCTCTACGATCGAAAGGGGAAAAGCCGTTTACGCCGTCCCGCTCCAGCGTCATCCAGTCTGGTCGGATATAGCCTTCCTCGAAAACGTGGATGTGAATGCCCCTGAGCCGGGCAAGCCGCCCGGCTCGCATGTGAACAGGCCGACAGTCGCCGAACATGACCACATCGGTGATGCTGTGTTGCCTCACGTAACGATCAAAGAACAAAGGCCAGTCACGCATCAAACCGCGATATGGCGTGGCGGCGTCCGGCCAATCCCGTTGATCTCCGCCGGAGAGATTGATGCGGAATACGCTCGCACCTGCCTCGACAAGCGCATCGGCCAATTGTCGAAAGAACGGGCCGGGAGGCCCCTGCAGGAAAAGAAATCGTCGGGCCGACGGCGACAACATCATCGGCTTCATCGCGTCTCACTCCGTTGCAGGCGTCGCTTCAGTTGCCCTTGCAGTTCTCGAAGAACAATAAGCGATGAACGGACTTGCCCACGACCTTGCGCAATCCGTTCTACGAGCAGTTCCGGCTCGCACGGCAAACGCGTAACCGGATCGACGTAGCGAGGATAGAGAATCAATGTCGCGGCCACCAGTTCGTCCAGCGTGCGCCGCCGCGTTCGTCGCGCGGGCACCGGCCCCAGATCGCGGGTGAGACCCCAACCCGCGTAAAAAGGCACGCCGTGCGTGATGACCTCGCACCCTCTCATAAGAGCTTCGAAACCAGCGAGAGATGTCAAAACATGAACCGCATCGACTGACCGAAGCAAGGCAATGATCGAGGAAGTGCGGTCGATCTCGTCAGCCCATTCCAACGCGCGCGCGTCAGGAACGTGTCCGGTGCGATGGCCGGCCTCCACGTCCGGGTGGGGCTTGAACACGATCCACGCATCAGGTTCGACGTGTCGCGCCCGGCGCAGCAGCGAAAGGTTGTCCAAGCCGGCGCCCCCCAGTTGCACGGAACGATCATCCTCGACCTGGCCAGTAACAAGTACCGTGCGCCGCCTCAGGATTCCGGGGGACTGCACGGCGCCCGCTTCATCCATGCCATACTTGGTGATGCCGGCCTCAACGAGCGTCGCGCGCAGATGCGCGGCGCGTTGCAACAATTCGTCGTCGAACTCCGCGGTCTGAAGGATATTCTCCAGCTCGCTGGCCTGGCCCGGATCAAAATGAGGGCCCGCAGCGTCCACGATAATCGAAAGCGGAGGTACACAGTTCGCACCGAGCCCGGTTGAACGGACCATCCCGTCTTCGATCTCTCCCACGGAGACGCCGCTTTCGGCCAGGTTCGCCATCGCCTGTGCATCAGTGCGTGCGATCCAGGCTACGACGCGCGAGCCCTTTGCCGGCCTGGATCGCAGACGGCCGCCGGCGCGGGCATGCGGCACCGACCTTATACCATCCCAGAGCAAAGCGTCTGCGGTCACCCGCTTCCATCGCGCTACGCCATAGACCGCCGTGATTGGCCGGTTCGCCTCAATCAGCAAACGCCATTTGCCGAGTAGCGCGATCACTTCTGCGGCCGTTATCGAACCGCCGTAGAAGGGATCGCGATAACGCCAGCGCGCGATCACTTCCGTTCGCAGCACTTGTTTCAGTCCATCAACATCGGCAAGCGCGGCAAAGCTCCCGCCGCCCACGATCTGCAACTGGGTGCCGATCAGTCTGGCGACCAGAGCCGCTTCATCGGCTCCGTCCGCGATTACCAAAGCCACCCGGGCGCACAGATCCCAGGGGTCGATGTTCGCACCGATGCAAGGCACCCCCGCTGACCTTCCGAACCGACCCCGCACAACCGCGCGATCGATGACTCCAGCCTCGCGCGCCGCTGCGATCAGGTGTGGAAGGGCCGCAGCGTTGGAGGGGCAAAGGACCACGTCGCGACGCCGGGGCAAGTCCGGGCTAGCGCCCCAGAAATTCCCGCCGACCCGCCAGCGCACAAGGCATGCGGCAAGCTCGTCGATAGATCGCGCGTTAATAGCCGGTTCCGTTGCTTCCGTCGGCATTATCGCCAACGGTAACGCGCGATGTCCGGGATAAGGCGGAATGCGCAGGAAAGGCATGGTCATCGTCCAGCCCATATGGGACCGGGATGACGCCGACAAGTCGAATGCAACGGCATCAAAAATGTCCGACCGCTTTCGCGCCGTTCTCCGCTCGGCCGGAAAAACGGTTGCATTGCCGCACGCCTTGGTCGAAAGGCGGGTCCTCAGCAAGCGGCTGCCCAGTCCTATGAACGTTTTCAAACCGGTTAAGGCATTGCTTTTATTGCCTTTATGGGCCCTTCAAGTGGTAACTTCAGCCAAAAGCTTTCTGGACAACCCGATTATCGGTTCCCGGAGATTAAATCGCTGGGGTCTCCACCGCACGCGCGTTCGTGCCGCGGCCGCGCTTTGCCGATGGCGACGTGGCCGCCTGTCGAAGCGCGTCCGGCCGGACTGGCGCAAGGCGTTTGACCGTAACGGCTTCGTGGTTGTCGAAAACGTCATACCCCCAGAACAATTTGCAACGGTTCGCCAAGCAATTCTCGATTACGAAGGCCCCGCGCGGGAGATGCGCCAGGGCGATGCGATAACGCGGCGGCTGGCCGTGGACCCCGACCTGCTGCGTTCCGTCCCTCAGTTGCGGACCCTTCTCGCACGCGAAGACCTCAACTCTCTCTTTCATTACGTCGCAAGCTTTCGCGTCACGCCGCTCCATTACGTTCAGACTATCGTCACTCACGACGAAAGCGAAGCTGCAGACCCCCAGGAGATGCTTCACGCTGATAGTTTTCATTCGTCGCTGAAAGCCTGGTTGTTCCTGAACCCCGTGGCTCCCGACGAGGCCCCGTTTCGTTTCGTATCCGGCTCTCATCGTTTCGATGCTGCTCGCCTCGATTGGGAGCACGAACGCAGCCTGAAAGACCCGACGGCAATCGATCGTCTATCGGCGCGCGGTTCGCCACGCGTCAGCCTGGAAGAACTTCGGCGGATGAACTTGCCTCAACCGCAAGATCTCAGCGTTCCGGCGAATACCCTCATTGTCGCCGATACGGGCGGCTTTCATGCGCGCGGCGCGTCCGCTCGCCCGGTTGAACGTGTGGAGATCTGGTCTTACGCGCGGCGCAATCCATTTCTTCCCTGGCTCGGTGGCGACCTGTTGAGTCTGCCGGGACTTGCTGAGCGTCGGGTGATGTGGCTTTGGGCGCTACGGGACAAATTCGAAAAATATGTCGGGCAACCCTGGCGTCCTGTCGGGCGTCGACGGGCTGTTAACAGCATGCACAAGAACAATAAGGTTAATTCTTGTTAACTTCATTTACTTCCAATTCCTTTCGCCGATACGGGGAAACGAAATATACTTGCGCCAAGTTGAGCGCCTAGGTATTGACCGTCCTCGCGCTAATACGCAGTCCTACAAGCATTCGCTGATTAG
>NZ_DAIMZT010000051.1:0-23097 GCF_036733805.1 Novosphingobium sp.
ACCAACAAATATGCCGAGGGCTATCCCGGCAAGCGCTATTACGGCGGCTGCGAATATGCCGACGTGGTGGAGAACCTGGCGATCGAGCGCGCCAAGCAGCTTTTCGGCTGTCAGTTCGCCAATGTGCAACCCAATTCGGGCAGCCAGATGAATCAGGCGGTGTTCCTTGCCCTGCTTCAGCCGGGCGACACGTTCATGGGCCTCGATCTCAATTCGGGCGGCCATCTTACGCACGGTTCGCCGGTGAATATGAGCGGCAAGTGGTTCAAGCCGATCCCCTACGGTGTGCGGCCCGACGATCACTTGATCGACATGGATGAAGTCGCCCGCCTCGCGCGTGAGCATAAGCCCCGGCTGATTATTGCGGGCGGCACCGCTTATTCGCGCATCTGGGACTTCCCCCGCTTCCGCGAGATCGCGGACGAAGTCGGCGCTTACCTGCTGGTCGATATGTCGCACTTTTCCGGCCTCGTCGCCGGCGGCGCCCATCCCTCGCCCTTCCCGCATGCTCATGCCGTCACCACCACCACGCACAAAAGCCTGCGCGGCCCGCGTTCCGGCGTGGTGCTGACGAATGAGGAGGACATCGCCAAGAAGATCAACAGCGCGGTGTTCCCCGGAATGCAGGGCGGCCCGCTAGTCCACGTGATCGCCGCCAAAGCCGTGGCGTTCGGCGAAGCGCTGCTGCCGGAGTTCAGGGCCTATGCCGCGCAAGTCGTCGCCAACGCTCGCGCCCTGGCGGCAAGCATCGCCGATTCCGGTCTCTCGATCATTTCCGGCGGCACGGACAATCACCTGATGCTGGTCGATCTGACAGCCAAGGATGTGACCGGCAAGGCAGCCGAAAAGGGCCTCGATCGCGCATGGCTGACCTGCAACAAGAACGGGATTCCGTTCGACAAGCGTTCGCCCTTCGTGACCTCCGGCATCCGTCTCGGCGCTCCTGCCGGCACTACTCGCGGCTTCGGCGAAGAAGAGTTCCGCCAGATCGGCCAGCTGATCGCCGAAGTCGTGGATGGCATGGCCCGCAACGGGGATGAGGGCGACGGGCAGATCGAGCAGCGCGTGCGCGACCGTGTCGCCACGCTTTGCGAGGCTTTCCCGATCTACCCGACCTTGTAAGGGAGGCCGCGGGTTGCGCTGTCCGTTCTGCGCTCACGACGATTCCCAGGTCAAGGACAGCCGCCCGACCGAGGATAACACAGCGATCCGGCGCCGCCGCCAGTGTTCAAGCTGCGGCGCCCGCTTCACGACGTTCGAGCGCGTGCAATTGCGCGAGATCACGGTGGTGAAAAGCAATGACGCGCGTGAGCCGTTCGACCGTTCCAAGATCGAGCAATCCGTCGCGCTCGCTTGCCGCAAGAGGGGCATCGATCGCGAAAAGATCGATCAGCTCGTGTCAGGCGTGCAGCGTCAGGTTGAAACCAGCGGCGAAGCCGAAACCTCCTCCATGGCGATCGGCGAGATGGTCATGGAAGGGCTGCGCTTGCTGGATTCCGTAGCTTATATCCGCTTCGCCAGCGTTTATCGCGCCTTCAACGAGGCCAAGGATTTCGAGGAGTTCGCGGGAACAGTGCGCGACGTCGCCGGGAAGGACGCGGAGGTTGAGTAACCGCACGCCGATAATAATCCTTGTGCGGCCCCAGCTTGGTGAGAATATCGGCAAGGCGGCACGGGCCATGCTCAACTTCGGGCTTACCGAGATGCGGCTCGTAGCGCCGCGCGATGGTTGGCCCAATCCCTCGGCGGGTCCAGCGGCGGCAGGCGCGGACGTGGTGCTGGAACAAGCGCAAGTCTTTGATACCTTGGCCGACGCGGCCGCCGATTGCGCCAATATCTACGCAACCACGGTGCGCAAGCGGGGTGTGACCAAGCCCGTAGTCACGCCTGAAGAAGCGGCGAGAGAGATTCGCGCGGCGCTGGGCCGCTCAGCTTATGTCTTCGGACCGGAACGCTCGGGCCTGGAAACTGACGATGTCGCCTTAGCCCGCGCGATCGTGACGGTGCCGATCAATCCCGAGTTCGGCTCGCTTAACCTGGCGCAAGCGGTAATCCTGTGCGCTTATGAATGGTCCAAGGGCATGAGCCTCGCACAGCCGCCAGCCGAAGATCTGCTCCCTCCTGCCCCGCAGGCGGAACTGGAAGGTCTGATCGCCCATCTTGAGGCCATGCTTGAACCGAAGAATTACTTCTTTCCTGAACACCGCGCCGACGTGAATCGCCGCACCTTGCGCAATCTTCTTACCAAGCCGGCTTGGAACACCCTGGAAGTGCGCACCCTGCGCGGTGTTCTTTCCACGCTCGAAAAGGATCGCCGGCCAAGCGAATAAGCCTTTGCGCCTTGACAAGCCGGCGCAAGCCCGTAAGGGCAACCCCTTCACACGGCTACTGCCTGTCTCGGGCGGGCTTGTCCTTTCGGCTCCGCACTCCGGTGAAGCGGTGGCCGCATCCCGCGCAATCGGCGGTGATGGTGCACTCCGGGAACTTATGGATCGCATGCCAAGGCGGCGTGCGACAGCAGAATGGAAGACGACTTATGTCGAAGCGCAAGAGCGCCAAGTACAAACTTGATCGCCGCATGGGCGAGAATATCTGGGGCCGTCCGAAGAGCTCGGTCAACCGCCGCAGCTATGGCCCCGGCCAGCACGGCCAGCGCCGCAAGGGCAAGCTTTCGGACTATGGCCTGCAGTTGCGCGCCAAGCAGAAGCTCAAGGGCTATTACGGCGACGTAACTGAGAAGCAGTTCAAGGCCACTTACCAGGAAGCCGCCCGCATGAAGGGCGACACCGGGCAGAACCTGATCGGCCTGCTTGAACAGCGCCTGGACATGGTGGTCTATCGCGCCAAGTTCGCGCCGACCATTTTCGCCGCGCGTCAGATCGTTTCGCACGGCCACATCCGCGTGAACGGCGTGAAGTGCAACATCGCGTCGCGCCGCGTGAAAGTGGGCGACATCATCAGCCTGGGCAACAAGGCCAAGGAAATGGCGCTCATCATCGAAGCGCAGAACCTGCCGGAGCGCGAAGTTCCCGACTACGTCGCGCCTGACGGGACGGACAAGGCGACCTTCGTGCGCGTTCCCTCGCTCGACGAAGTGCCTTATCCCGTTAAGATGGAACCGAATTTGGTCGTCGAGTTCTACTCGCGCTGATCCGACGGTCTTTTGACTTGCAGGAAAAAAGGGCGGTCCCTAGGGGCCGCCCTTTTTCGCATGTGCAGCAGCCTGTCGAAAATGCCGGTGTTCTGGCCGCTTTGTCAGGGAACTGACGCAGTTTTCGGGCATTGGGCCAGTCATGACACGCTATCGCTTCGTCACTCCTCATCGCACCGGCAAATGGTATCCCGATCTTGAAACCGCCAAACGCTTCGCAAGCGCGATCGGAGCTGGTTTCATGGATTCCCGCACCGGCCGTTTTTTCGCTTATGTCGGAACTCGACTGGAAATCGCGTCGGCCAGCACCATCGATGACGACATGACGGTCGCTGCCTGATTATTTCGCCATATAATTCCGCCGGAAGTCGGCGGCGAAGGAGGTAAAACGCCGTTCCACAATGGCGTCGCGCATCGCCTGCATAAGTTGCTGGTAGAACCAGATATTATGCTCGGTAAGTAGCATGGCGCCGAGAATCTCACCTGATTTTATCAAGTGATGCAGATAGGCGCGGCTGTAAGTGTCACAAGACGGACAGGCGCATCGTTCGTCCACCGGCCCCTGATCCTCCGCATGGCGCGCGTTGCGCATGTTGAGCGGACCGTTCCAAGTGAAAGCCTGCCCGTTGCGGCCGGACCGGGTGGGGAGCACGCAATCGAACATGTCGACCCCACGCTCGACCGCGCCCACGAGATCGTCGGGCTTGCCCACGCCCATGAGGTAACGCGGGCGGTCGGCGGGAAGCTGCCCCGGAGCGAAATCGAGAGTGGCGAACATCGCCTCCTGCCCCTCCCCCACCGCGAGCCCGCCGATCGCATATCCATCAAACCCGATATCGGTAAGCGCGTCCGCCGAAGCGTTGCGCAACTCTTCGTCAAGCGCTCCCTGCTGAATGCCAAACAGCGCCGCGTTTTCGGCGTGCGCGCCGCCGTTGTCGAATCCATCGCGGCTACGCTTCGCCCAGCGCATCGACATTTCCATACTGCGCGCGATCACATCGCGCGGCTGATCTATCCGAGAGCACTCATCAAAGCACATGATGATGTCCGAACCGAGCAGGCGCTGTATCTCCATCGAACGCTCAGGCGTCAGCTGATGCCGCGAACCATCGATGTGACTGGAGAAGGTCACCCCCTCCTCAGTGATCTTGCGCAGATCCGCCAGGCTCATGACCTGATAACCGCCGCTGTCGGTCAGAATCGGCCGCTGCCAGTTCATGAACTTGTGCAATCCACCCAGCCGCGCCACGCGTTCGGCGCCGGGGCGAAGCATCAGGTGGTAGGTATTGCCCAGGATGATATCCGCGCCGGCTGCCCGCACGTCTTGCGGCTTCATGGCTTTAACGGTGGCAGCGGTGCCCACCGGCATGAAAGCTGGGGTGCGGATGTCGCCGCGCCGCATACGGATCAGCCCAGTGCGCGCCCTGCCGTCCGTGGCGTGGATATGGAAGTCGAAACGGGGATTCATCTCCCGCCCGTTAGAGAAATCAGAAGCCGTAGACCAGCGAGAAGCGCGAGATCGTGTCCGTCTTAAGCGCCCCTTCCGGCGGCGAGCTTTCATGCTTGATCGAATAGGACAACTTCGCCTTCAGGCCCTTGGCCATGCCCGCCTCAATCCCGGTAAGCGAAGTGAAAGTGCTGTCATCCGATCCGATGTAGCTTGATGCATTCTGCGTAAGCTTGATCGTATCGTTGACCTTCCATCCGAAATCGATCGAGGTCAGCATCGACCAGGTGGTCTCGGAAGGTTCGTCGACAAAGATCGTTCGCCGCAGTGCGGGCCCCGCTTCCAGCGCGAGATTCAGATCGGGGCCGTTCAGCAGCCTGTATCCCAACCCGCCGGAGAATGAATAGCGGTCACGAAACCCCTGGATCTTGTCCCTCTCGTACTGCAGGCGGCCGTAAGTGAAGAGGTTATCATTCAGCGTATAGCGGGGCTGATAGCTTGCACCGTATTGCTCGCGGCTGATGACCCCGGAATCCTTCTGGTAATCGGCGGTGAGCTGAATCATATGTTCCCAGTCGATGCCCTTGCGGTCCAGCTTGAGCGCGCCGGTGACACCGAAATTGCTGGTGTTGCCGGTAGACCGGAACGCGCCCAGTTCGATCTGACCCTTCCACAGCTGCAGGACGCCGGAATTGCGAATGCGGTCCCTCTCGGCCTTGGTTTTTTCCGCCAGGCTTTGTGCCGTGCGGTCGAGATAAGCGCGCTGCATGGCACGGATTTCGTCCGCGTCGTAAGGTTGCGTGGCAAGGGCAACTTTCACCACTGCCGCCACGGTGGCCGAATCGCCGCTATGGATGGCTTCCTCAATCATGGCCTTGACCGAGGGCGCCAAGCGCGGCGGCTCAGCTGCGATGAAGGGCACCGGGTCGACGAACGGCGGCGCTTCCACCCGCAGAGGACCTGCGGGTGCAACGCTTACCTGCTCTACTTGCGGCTGCGCATGAGCGGGGGCGGCGATCAATAGAAACGGCAGGACTGCGAAGACGGGGGGGCGCGTCGACATGCGCCGTAAATACTCCTTCACGTGCGCAAGCGCCACCCGGTGCGAAAGATCCAGGCGATGAACGTGATGCAAATTGCGAGGAAAAACAGCGTCAGTCCCAACGACACCGCAATTGACACATCCGAGCTGCCGTAGAACGTCCAGCGCAGGCCGTTGACCAGGTAAACGACCGGATTGGCCATGGCGACCGCGCGCCAGGGCTGCGGCAGCACTTCGACCGAATAGAACGTGCCGCCCAGGAACGTCAGCGGCATCAGGATAAGCATCGGCACCACCGTCAGCTTTTCAAAGCTGTCCGCCCAGATGCCCAGGATGAAACCGAAAAGCGAGAAACTTGCCGACACCAGCAGGATATAACCCAAAGCGTAAAACGGGTGGGCCACCGTGTAATGGACGAAGAAGCTGGCGGTGACCAGGATGATCGCAGCGAGAAGCAGCGATTTGGTCGCCGCGGCGCCAACGAAGCCGACCAGCGTCTCCCCCACGCCCGCAGGTGCGGAAAGCAGTTCATAAATCGCGCCCGTGAAGCGCGGCATGTATATGCCGAAGCTGGCGTTAGAGGTGCTTTCGCTCAGCAACGTAAGCAATAGCAGGCCGGGCACGATGAAGGCCCCGTAATTGACCCCGCCCATCCCGCCCTGCATCTGCCCGCCGATGGCGGCGCCGAAGACCACGAAATAGAGCGTCGTCGTCAGGACCGGCGCGAGGATGGACTGCAACGCCGTACGAAAAGCGCGCAGAAGCTCCTGCTTGTAAATGGTCCAGGCGCTGCGGGCGTTGAACAGGCTCATGCTTCCCCTCCCTCCAGCAGGTTGACGAAGATGTCCTCAAGGCTCGATTCATGGATGTCGATCGTGGTGTAATCGATTCCGCCACGCGTTAGTGCCTTTGTTAGTTCGGCGACTTCGGCTGTTCCGGCGCGCCCGCCGCCGCCACGATAACACAGGACGGTGCCCCCCTCGTTCAACGATATCGGAAAGTGCGCAAGAGCGCTCGGCAGATCGGTCAGCGGCCTCGCCAGCGCGATCAGGGCCTCGGTTCGTCCCAGGCGCTCCATCATCGCCCGCTTGCCATCAACCATCAGGATCTCGCCCTTGTTGATGACGCCGACGCGGTCGGCCATTTCCTCAGCCTCCTCAATGTAATGGGTGGTGAGGATCACGGTCGTCCCGCGCTCACGCAGCTGGGCGATCTGCCGCCACATATCGCGACGCAGTTCCACGTCCACACCGGCGGTCGGCTCGTCAAGGAACAGCAGTTCGGGTTCGTGGGCCAATGCCTTGGCGATCAGGACCCGGCGCTTCATACCGCCAGACAGCGTCCTGACCTGCGCATGGCGCTTATCCCATAGGCTGAGCGCACGCAGGATTTCCTCTACTCGCGCCGGATCGGGTGGAAGCCCAAAGAGCCCTCGCGAATAACCGACCGCGCGCTGAACCGGCTCGAACATGTCCGTCGCCAGTTCCTGCGGAACCAGTCCGATGCGCGCCCGCAATCGGCGCCAATGCGCGGACATGTCCTCTCCAAACGCGCGAATCGTGCCAGAGGTCGGGCGCACGAGACCGCAAACAGCGCCGATCAACGTCGTCTTGCCAGCCCCATTGGGCCCGAGGAGGGCGAATATCTCGCCTTTCTCAATGGTCAGTTCCACGTCCTTGAGCGCGGTGAGACCCCCGGCGTAAGTCTTCGTCAAGCCGGTTATTTCGAGAATGTGAGACATGCCGTCCAGCATGGCGGAGCAAGGCGCGGCTTCCAAGCCATACCCGATGCTTTTCGTCGAAAAGACGGCGCTCTACCTGTCTTGTTCCGGCCCCCAGTTATCCGGCAGCAGCAGGCTTGAATCGCCATAGGAGTAAAACCGATATTCTTGCGCGATGGCATGGGCATAAACCGCCTGCATCCGCTCCAGCCCCATGAGAGCGGAAACCAGCATGAAAAGCGTCGATTTCGGCAAATGGAAATTGGTCATCAGCCCGTCGACCGCCCGGAAGCGATAGCCGGGCGTGATGAAGATCGACGTGTCGCCTTCAAATGAGCGGATCATGCCGTCTTCTCCGGTCGCGCTTTCGAGCAAACGCAGCGAAGTCGTGCCCACGGCTATCAGCCGACCACCCTCCGCCCGCGCGGCATTGAGGCGGGCCGCCGTATCGCTCTCTATGCGGCCCCATTCGGCATGCATGCGGTGATCGGCAGTATCCTGTGCCTTAACCGGCAGGAACGTGCCAGCGCCGACATGCAGGGTCAGGGTTTCGCGTTTGACGCCCGCTTTATCGAGCCGATCCATCAGCTCAGGCGTGAAATGCAACGCCGCCGTGGGCGCGGCAACAGCCCCCTTCTCACGCGCGAATATGGTCTGGTAATCGCTGGCATCCGCCTCATCCGTTTCGCGCTTGCCCGCGATATAGGGCGGCAGCGGCATCCGCCCGGCCCGTTCGAGCAGGACCTCGACCGGCTCGTCTCCCTCGAACAGGAGCGTCCAACTTCCGTCCTCGTGCCGTTCCTCTGCCCGTGCCGCGACATCTGCAGGAAACGCGATCCGGTCTCCGGCACGCAGCCGCTTGGCGTTGCGCACGAAAGCCTGCCAGCGCCTGAGATCGATCCGCTTGTGCAGCGTGGCACCGATCCGCGCCTCTCCCCTCCAGCCTTCGAGTTGAGCGGGAATGACGCGAGTGTCATTGAACACCAGCACATCTCCGGACCGCAACAATCTCGGCAGATCGCGCACGTGGCTGTCGGCAAAAGGACGATCCCCCTCGACCACCAGCATACGCGCCGCATCGCGGGGCCTGGCAGGACGCAAGGCTATCCGTTCGGGCGGCAGCTCAAAATCAAAAAGGTCCACGCGCATGGTGCGGCGCGCTAAACGAGAGAAAGGCGCCGGGCAAGTTCCAGCGCAAGCCGGAAATGATCCGTCAGTTTGACTTCGCGGTGCCCAGCTGGCTTGCCGCGATCGGAGCCGCGGCGGGGGTGGGCGCAACCAAGGGAGGAACCTTGTTCTGCGACGCGAGGGATGCCTGCACGATCTTCGTGGGGTTCTGCGGCGGTTCACCCCGCTGGATCTTGTCGACCCATTCCATTCCCGAAATCACGCGGCCGAACACGGTGTATTTCCGGTCAAGCGCGAAGCGCGGATAGAAAACGATGAAGAATTGACTGTTCGCGCTATCGGGCTCGTTAGTACGCGCCATCGAGACCGTGCCCCGTAAATGCGGCATCGCGTTAAATTCCGCCTTGAGGTCGGGAAGCTTCGACCCGCCCTGCCCCGTACCGGTGGGATCCCCGGTCTGCGCCATGAAACCGTCAATCACTCGGTGAAAGATGATCCCGTCGTAAAAGCCCTGCTGGACCAGCGTCTTGATCCGTTCCACGTGATGTGGCGCCCATGCTGGCATCAACCGGATCGCCACCCGCCCGCCATCGGACAAGTCCAGAAGCAGCACATTGTCCGGATCGTGCGTCGGGTCGGGATCGACGAAAGTTGGCAATGCCGTGGGAGCCGGGGTCACCGGCTCCGGCTTCTTGGCGGTCGCTGGAAGGGCCATGAGGGCGGCGCCCATCATCAGTGCGGTAAGAGGCAGGCGAAACTTCATCGAATACTCACAAGCTCGGGCCGATCCATGACTAGGCGCGATAGAGCGCCGCCGCTGTCGACACAATGAACGATTGACTTGGCGCGATCAGTAATCGCCCTGAAGTCCGGTCTGCACGATCCGCGCGGCCACGTCGGCACGCACCGCGGGGCTGACGAACTTCGTCACGTCTCCACCGAAGGTGGCGATTTCCTTGACCAGCTTGGACGCGATCGGTTGCAGGCTGACATCGGCCATCAGGAACACCGTCTCGATGTTCGGATTGAGCTGCTGGTTCATGCCCGCCATCTGATATTCGTATTCGAAATCGGCGACGGCGCGCAATCCACGGATAATTACCGTGGCGCCCTGCTTCTGCGCGAATTTCATCAACAGGGCGTTGAAACCCACCACTGAGACATTGTGGATATTCATCGCCGCCACTTCGCGCTTCACCATCTCGATGCGCTCTTCCGGCAAGAACAGCGGGTTCTTCGACGGGTTGGTGGTCACGCCGATAATCAGCCGGTCGACCAGCTTCGCGCCGCGCCGGATGATGTCGGCATGGCCAAGCGTGATCGGATCGAAAGTGCCGGGATAGACTCCCACGCGCTCTCCCTGCGTCATCAATGATCCCTTTCGATGATGTAACGTGCCAGAGCACGCAGGAGGTCGGCCTCCCGCCCATGTTGCCCCAGATGCCCGACGGCCTGCTCCAGCAGCATCCGCGCCTGATCGCGCGCACGGTCCGGCCCCAGCAGCGATACGAAGGTCTGCTTGCCCGCTTCGGCATCCTTGCCCACGGCCTTTCCGGCGCGGATGGCGTCGCCCTCGTGATCGATAAGATCATCGGCAATCTGGAAGGCCAGGCCAATGTCCCGCGCATATCCGCGCAGATGCGTGCGCCCTTCGGGTGGAATGCGCCCGAGTATCGCACCCATTTCCACCGCCGCTCCCAAAAGCGCGCCAGTCTTGAGCTGCTGCAGGCGAGTGACGGTTTGCAGATCGAACTCTGCGGTTTCAGCCACCATATCCATCATCTGGCCACCGGCCATCCCCTGCGCCCCGCTGGCATGACCGAGAGTCTGCAGCAATTCGACGCGCGTAAAGGGATCAGCGCTGGTGGCAGGGTCAGCCAAGACTTCGAACGCGAAGGCATGAAGCGAATCGCCCGCCAACACCGCGGTCGCCTCATCGAACGCGACGTGCACGGTCGGCTTGCCGTGACGCAGGGCGTCATTGTCCATGCAAGGCAGATCGTCGTGAATCAGTGAATAGACGTGGATCGCCTCTATCGCGATCCCCGCGCGTATCGCGGCGGAGCGTTGAACGCCGTACATTTCGGCGACGGAAACCAACAGCAGCGGCCGCAACCGCTTGCCCCCGCCGATTGCGGCATAACGCATCGCCTCGACAAGCCGCGCCCGCGCATCGTTCGGCACTGGCAGCAACGCATCGAACGCGCTGTCGATTTCCTCGGCAATGCGGGAGAGCCCTTCGGCCAGCAGCGAATCAGTCACGCCAGCGGCGGTCACAATTCAACGTTCCGGCGTATCGAACGGCTGGGCGCCGACGGGCACACCGTCAGGCCCGGTTACGATCCGTTCTATCCTCGCCTGCGCCGCATCAAGCCGTTTCTGGCAATGCTGGCGCAGCCTTTCCCCTTTTTCATACAGCGAAATCGAATCCTCAAGCGGAACGTCACCACTTTCCAACTGGCGTACTATAGTTTCGAGAGCGCGCAGAGCGTCCTCGAAGCTGAGTTTCTCGATTTCTTCCATCTCTCCTACCATGGTGCAGCAATGGCCGCCCTGCTTCTCACGGTCAAGGCGAAAGCCGGAGAATCAGAGGGATTGCGCTACCGCTTCGGCATTGGCGGGCGCGGCGGGCTAGCGCGCGCGAAAGGACAAGGCTAAGGCGCGTCGCATGAGCGGAATCACCCCTGACGTCGTAGAGGCGCATGGCCTCAGCCCCGAAGAATACGAACGCGTGTTGCACGCGTTAGGCCGCGAGCCGAACCTGGTCGAACTCGGCATCTTCTCGGTCATGTGGTCGGAGCATTGCTCGTACAAATCCAGCCGCTTCCACCTGAAGAAGCTGCCGACCAAGGCACCCTGGGTCATTCAGGGACCGGGCGAAAACGCCGGGGTAATCGACATCGGCGATGGGCAGGCGGCGATCTTCAAGATGGAGAGCCACAACCATCCCAGCTATATCGAGCCTTACCAAGGCGCGGCAACAGGAGTCGGCGGCATCCTGCGCGATGTCTTCACGATGGGCGCACGCCCGGTGGCGAACATGAATGCGCTGCGCTTTGGCCGGCCGGATCACCCCAAGATGAAGCATCTGGTACAGGGCGTGGTGGCCGGCATCGGCGGCTACGGCAACTGCGTGGGTGTGCCGACCGTGGGCGGAGAGACCAATTTCCACAAGGCTTACGACGGCAACATCCTCGTCAATGCCATGACCGTAGGCGTGGCCGATACGGACAAGATATTCTATTCGGCGGCAACGGGCCTGGGAAATCCAATCGTCTATGTCGGTTCCAAGACCGGCCGCGACGGTATTCATGGCGCCACCATGGCCAGCGCGGACTTTGATGAGAACAGCGAGGAAAAGCGCCCTACCGTTCAAGTGGGCGACCCGTTTACGGAAAAGTTGCTGATCGAAGCGTGCCTCGAATTGATGGCGACCGATGCAATCGTCGCGATCCAGGATATGGGCGCGGCGGGCCTGACCTCTTCCTCCGTGGAAATGGCAAGCAAGGGCGGCGCAGGCATCCGGCTTAACATGAACAAGGTGCCTTGCCGCGAAGAAGGCATGACTCCTTACGAGATGATGCTTTCGGAAAGCCAGGAGCGCATGCTCATGGTCCTGAAGCCAGGAAAGGAAGCCATGGCTGAGGCGATTTTCCGCAAGTGGGAGCTGGATTTTGCGGTGATCGGCGAAGTGACCGATACCGGCCACATGGTGCTGGAATTCAATGGCGAAGTGGTCTGCGACATTCCGCTTGGACCGCTTGCTGATGAGGCGCCGGAATACGAGCGGCCTTACGTCTCGGCTCAGGAATACAAGACCTGGGCCAACGTTCCTGCCCTGGGTGAAGCGCCTGAAAGCACGGATATCGGCGCGGATCTGCTCAAGCTTATGAGCTGCCCGGACTTGGCCTCGCGCCGCTGGATATGGGAACAGTACGATAGCCAGGTCGGCGCGGACACCATGCAAAAGTCGGGCGGCGATGCCGCGGTCGTGCGTGTTCACGGTACGCGCAAGGCACTGGCGATCAGCACCGATTGCAGCCCGCGTTATTGCTACGCCGATCCTTACGAAGGCGGCAAGCAAGCAGTTGCGGAGACGTATCGCAACATTAGCGCGGTGGGCGGCCTGCCGTTGGCTATCACCAACTGCCTCAATTTCGCAAACCCGCAACGCCCCCAGATCATGGCGCAGATCGTCGGCTGTCTGAACGGCATGGGCGATGCCTGCCGTGCGCTCGATTATCCGATCGTGAGCGGCAATGTCTCGCTTTACAACGAGAGCAAGGCGACCGGCGGCGGATCGGCAATCCTGCCCACCCCCGCGATCGGCGGAGTCGGATTGCTGGCGGACCATGACAAGATGGCTACGATCGCCTTCAAGGCCGAGGGTGACGGGATATTCCTGCTCGGCGGCCCCGACAGCAGCTTGGGCACGCACCTGGGCCAATCACTCTGGCTGCGCGAAATCGCCGGTCGCGAAGCCGGTGACGCGCCGCCGGTCGACCTCCAAGCCGAAGCCAGGAACGGCGCCGTCGTGCGCGGATGGATCGGCGAAGGCAAGGTAACTGCCGTGCATGACGTAAGTGACGGCGGCCTGCTCGTCGCGCTCTCGGAAATGGCGCTGGCGAGCGGTTTGGGCTGCACTCTCGACGTCGAACTCTCCACGGCGCAGGCGTTCGGCGAAGACCAGTCACGCTATCTCCTGACCGCGCCAGCTGGTGCCCAACTGCCTGGCGCGATCAGGATCGGCGCTGTCAGCGGCACCAAAGTTGCCGGCGTGGAAATCGCGGCCTTGCGCGAAGCGAATGAGGCGTTCTTCCGCGACTGGATGCAGGGGTGAGCTATGCCGGGCCCAGGCCCGCGAGGACGTTCACCGTCAATGCCAGAATGCCAAGGTTAAACGCGAACGCGAAAAGCCCGTGAAAGGTCGCGACGCGGCGCATCGAGGTTTTCGTAATGTTGATATCGGCCGTCTGACAGGTCATCCCGATGACGAACGCGAAGTTAATGAAGTCCGAAAAATCCGGCACGCAATCGCCCGGAAAATCAAGACCTTTCTCATCACCCCCTTCGCTGATGGAATAATAAAGACGGGCATAATGGAATGCCAATATCACATTGGTGAAGGTCCAGCTTGCCAGCAGGGTTGCGATCAGCAGAGCGATCCCTCCCGCCTCCAAATGGTTCTTCTCAAGGATCAATTGCGCGAGCGCGGCCAGCACGACCGTGCTGATAAGCCCGGTGAGCAGCAACAGCGCAACCTCGCCTATATCATCCCGCGCGGCCTGGCGGCGCATGGAAGCCGCGTCGCCGGTGCGCCAAAGCGGAACGCACGACAGCAAAAAGGCGAACACCGCAAGATCAAAGCCGGCCACCAGCGCTTCGCCTCGACGCATAATCAGCGCGCAGCCCGGAACTGAGAGCATGAGAACCGCCAGAAACAGCACATAGCGCGGATGCTTCAGCCTCTCCTTCAATCCGTTTCTCCCGCCTGAGGTTTGGGCAGAACTTCTATTTCACCCATTCGCTTTCCGGAATGCCCAAGAGCCGGAGCACGTCCGTCAGATCGCCACGATCGATCCATCCGTTCGCCGCGGCGCGGGCCTTGGGCTTGGCATGATAGGCGATGCCGTAAGTTGCCGCTTGCAGCATCGGGATATCGTTGGCACCGTCCCCCGTGGCGAGGCTGGCCGCATCCTCGCCCGCCGTTTCCATCTCGGCCAGCAAGGTAGCCTTCTTCACGGAGGAATCGACGATATCGCCGATCAGCCCTCCCGTCAGCTTGCCGCCCGCCACATCGAGACGATTGCCCACGACATATTCGAAACCCAGCTTTTCTGCGACCGGATCGGCGAAGTGGTGAAACCCGCCCGTGACCAGCACGGTTCGGCAGCCCAGCTTCTTGAGCGTTTCCACCAAGACCTTCGCACCGGCCATCGGCCGAATGCGGGAGGTGAGGCATTGTTCGATGGCGTCGATCGCCAGCCCGTCAAGCAGTCCGACCCGCTCGCGCAGGGCCTGTTCGAAATCCAGTTCGCCCTGCATCGCGCGTTCGGTAATGGCGGCTATGCGGTCCTTCAACCCCGCGAAATCGCCAAGCTCGTCAATACATTCCTGCCCGATCATGGTGGAATCCATGTCGGAGATGAACACCCGGGGCACGACCGGCTCATCAGCGGTAACAAGCCCGTCAGTCGTCCCGAAATGGTTGTCGAGCGCGGTCCGCAAAGCGGCTGCATCGTCGTCGGGCGAGGCGATCTGCATGGTCTGCCCACAAAAATCGAGCATTGCCGCTGACGCGATCCGTACGCCGGATTTTTCCAGATCCGCCCGCGCGGCTTCGAGTCTTGCCGAAAGATGGTCCGGTTCTGCTATCAGGCGGGCGATGAGCACTGCGAATTTCCTTGATGCGCCTTACGATATAGAGGCCGGCGACCGGCCACCGCTGGCGCTCATCGCAGGGCCAACCGCCAGCGGCAAGAGCGATTGTGCAGTCATGCTTGCACGGCAACTGGAACGGCGCGGCCGGCATGCGGTGATCGTCAATGCCGATAGCTCTCAGGTCTATGCCGACTTGACTGTGCTCAGCGCCCGCCCGACGCCCGAAGAGATGGGTGACATCGAGCATCTGCTGTTCGGCGCCTGGGATGGGGCGACGAGTTGCTCTGCGGCGGATTGGGCCGCTGCGGCGCGCGAGACCATCGCCGGCGTTCATGTTGAAGGCGCTGTGCCTATTCTGGTGGGCGGAACCGGCCTTTATATCCGAACCCTATTAGAAGGAATCGCTCCGGTGCCCGCCATCGACCCGCATGTTCGGGCGGAAGTGCGCGCTCTGCCCATCGAAGAAGCTTATGCCGCGCTTCGCCGCGAAGACGCCGCGCGTGCCGAGCAGCTTGCCCCCGCCGACGGCGCGCGCATTGCCCGCGCGCTTGAGGTTGTCCGCTCTACCGGCAAGCCGCTCACGCACTGGCAGGCGCGCAAGGAGGGCGCCATCGATGGAGCGGTGACGCTTTTCCCGGCGATCCTGCTTCCTGAGCGGCATGCGCTCTATGCGCGCTGCGATCAGCGGTTCGCCCACATGATCCAACGCGGTGCGCTGAACGAAGTCGAAACCTTGCTGGCACGGGGACTCGATCCCGACTTGCCGGTGATGCGTGCGATCGGCGTGCCGGAACTGTCCGGAGTCTTGGCCGGCGCGTGGAGCATCGAGGAAGCCGCGGCCCGCGCATCGCAAGCCACGCGCAATTACGCCAAGCGCCAATATACCTGGCTCCGCCACCAGCCGCCACCTCAGTGGCATCGGTTAGAATTTGAAAATTTTCAAGATAACTCTCATATAGATATTTTATTACATATTTTCGGATTGACCTGACAGATACGTTCAAATAGGGGCATCCCTCATCCTTCAGCGGAAATATTTTCGCGAGGATGGCGGACTGGGCGCGGCGATTGTCGCGTCGGGTCGGTTTCATTACAAAGCGCTTATATCTCCGAAATGCTTGTTTCCGGAGACAACCCTTCTATGGGTGCGCGTTTCGGATGCCTTCCGAGATTTCGGGCGGCGCATCGAATCGAGAAGGAATGTGTTGTGAGTGAAGAGCGCAGCGGCGCGAGCATCCTGGTCGAAAGCCTGGTCAAGCAGGGAGTCGAATTTGTATTCGGCTATCCGGGCGGCGCCGTGCTTCCGATTTACGATGCGCTCTTCGGCGATGAACGACTCCGCCATATTCTCGTGCGCCATGAGGCTGGCGCGGCGCACGCTGCGGAAGGTTATGCCCGTTCGACCGGCAAGCCCGGCGTCGTGCTCGTCACTTCGGGGCCAGGCGCCACCAACGCCATGACGGGCATCGCCGATGCGTTCCTTGATTCCATACCGCTAGTGGTCATCAGCGGCCAGGTTGCAACCGCACTGATCGGTTCGGACGCGTTCCAGGAAGCTGACACGGTCGGCATCTCCCGCCACTGCACCAAGCACAATTACCTGGTGAAGGATCCCGCCGATCTTGCGAACGTGATCGACGAGGCGTTTCAGATCGCCACCACCGGCCGTCCCGGCCCCGTGTTGATCGACATTCCCAAAGACGTCCAGGTCGCCACTGCGGTCTGGCATGAGGGGGCAACTCAGCGGCGGCACCGTTACGCGCCGCGCACGCTCGGCTCCGGCGAGGAAATCGAGCAGGCAGTCGCAATGATCGCCGCTGCGAAGGCGCCCGTGCTTTACACCGGCGGCGGCGTCATCAACTCGGGCCCGCGGGCAACGGCGCTGCTGCGCGATCTGCAGGCGAAGACCGGCGCGCCGGTTACCTCCACACTGATGGGCCTGGGCGCCTTTCCCGCCGAAAGCGCCGATTGGCTCGGCATGCTGGGCATGCATGGCACGTATGAAGCCAATATGGCGATGAATCAGGCGGACCTGATCGTCTGCGTCGGCGCCCGCTTCGACGACCGCGTTACCGGTCGCCTCGACGCTTTCGCGCCCAATTCCCGAAAAATCCACATCGACATTGACCGATCCTCGATCAACAAGACGGTCCACGTGGACCTGCCGATCGTGGGGGACTGCGCCAAGGTGCTCGAACAGATCCTCGACACCTGGGGCGATCGCAAGGCGCAGGACCTGACCGCGTGGAAGGCCCGCATTGATACCTGGCGTGAGAAGAAGAGCCTCTTCTTCCCGGCCAATGCGGATGCGATCATGCCGCAGCTGGCTATTCAGCGGCTTTACGCGCTGACCAGGGACAAGGACCCAATCATTTCAACCGAAGTCGGCCAGCACCAGATGTGGGCGGCGCAGCATTTCCACTTCTCAGGCCCGAACAAGTGGCTGACCTCGGGCGGGCTGGGCACGATGGGATACGGCTTGCCTGCCGCGATCGGCGCGCAGGTCGGCAATCCGGGCAGCCTTGTCATCGACATCGCCGGCGACGCCTCGATCCAGATGAACATCCAGGAGATGGGCACCGCCACACAGTACCATCTGCCGGTCAAGGTCTTCATCCTCAACAATGAGTGGATGGGCATGGTGCGGCAGTGGCAGGAACTGACCTATGAGAGCCGCTATTCCAGTTCCTATTCCGACAGCCTGCCGGATTTCGTGAAGCTGGCGGAGGCATACGGCTGGAAGGGCATCCGCATTGAAAACGAAGGCGAGCTGGACGCCGGTATCCGGGCGATGATCGATCATCCGGGCCCGGTGATCGTGGATTGCCGAGTCCACAACGAGGCCAACTGCTTCCCGATGATTCCTTCGGGCGCGGCGCACACCGAAATGATCCTCTACGGCGATACCGTGGCAGGAACCATGGATGACGCCGCTAAAGCGCTTGTCTGACCCGGCCGCGAAGGAACGCATGACGATGCACATCAAGCACGAAGCCGAGGAGCGGCACGTCCTGACCGTGACGGTCGACAACGAGGCGGGCATCCTCGCCAAGATCGCCGGCCTGTTCACTGCGCGCGGCTACAATATCGACAGCCTGACCGTGGCCGACATCACTGAGAACCATGCGGTGAGCCGGATTACCATCGTCACACACGGCCCGCCCAATCAGATCGATCAGATTCATGCCCAACTTGAACGGCTGGTGCCGGTTCACAAGGTGGTGGATCTGACGGAGGCGGGGCCTCACGTCGCGCGCGAACTGGCGCTCGTGAAAGTGGCCGGGGCGGGGGAAAAGCGCGTCGAAGCCCTGCGCCTTGCCGACATCTTCCGCGCCAAGGCGGTTGATACGACGACCGAGAGCTTCATCTTCGAACTGACCGGCGCGCCGGACAAAATCGACACCTTCGTGACGCTGATGCGTGACCTGGGCCTCGTCGAAGTTGGCCGCACCGGTATTGTCGCGATGGTGAGAGGGGCTGAAGGAGCCTAAGAATTTTCAATTTGCGTCGTCCCGGACTGGTCCGGGGACGCTGGCCTTCCAGCGCGGCGCATGAACGACAGCGATCCCGGCCTTCGCCGGGGTGACGGAAGGAAGACCGATGAAAGTCTACTACGACGCCGATTGCGACATCAATCTCATCACCAACAAGAAGATCGCCGTACTAGGCTATGGCAGCCAGGGCCATGCTCATGCGCAGAACTTGCGCGACAGCGGCGTCAAGGACGTCGCCATTGCCCTGCGCGAAGGTTCGGCCACCGCTCGGAAGGCCGAAGGCGCCGGCTTCAAGGTGCTTTCGAACGCCGAGGCGGCCAAGTGGGCCGACATCGTCATGATCCTTGCGCCAGACGAGCACCAGGCCGCCATTTACGCCGCCGACCTTCACGATAATCTCAAGCCAGGCGCGGCCATCGCTTTTGCCCATGGCCTCAATGTCCACTTTGGCCTGATCGAGCCCCGCGCCGATATCGACGTCATCATGGTCGCGCCCAAGGGGCCGGGCCATACCGTGCGCAGCGAATACCAGCGCGGCGGCGGCGTGCCCTGCCTTGTCGCGGTTCATCAGGATGTGACCGGCAATGCGCACGACATCGCCCTGGCTTATGCCTCGGGCGTGGGCGGCGGCCGTTCCGGCATTATTGAAACCAATTTCCGCGAGGAATGCGAGACCGACCTGTTCGGCGAGCAGGCCGTGCTCTGCGGCGGCACCACTGCCCTGATCCAGGCCGGCTTCGAAACACTGGTGGAAGCCGGCTACGCGCCCGAGATGGCGTACTTCGAGTGCCTGCATGAGCTGAAGCTGATCGTCGACCTGCTGTATGAGGGCGGCATCGCCAACATGCGCTACTCGATCTCCAACACCGCCGAGTATGGCGACATCACGGTCGGCCCGCGGATCATCACCGAAGAGACCAAGAAGGAAATGAAGCGCGTCCTGGCCGACATTCAGTCGGGCCGCTTCGTCAAGGCGTTCGTGATGGACAACCGCGCCGGCCAGCCCGAACTCAAGGCTGCCCGCAAGGCGGCGCTGCGCCACCCGATCGAGGAAACCGGCGCTCGCCTGCGTGCGATGATGCCCTGGATCGCGAAGAACGCACTGGTCGACAAGACCAAGAACTGATCCGCAAGAGCATCGGAAAACACGCGCTCCCGGTTCCGCCCAAGCGGAGCCGGGAGTTGTCGTTCAAGGCCGGCTCCCGGACCTTTCACCAAGAATCGCGCCGCGCCCGCGGAAGGCGGGCCCCTGCTTTCTAATTCACGCGGTATTCACCGGATCACTTCGGCCGTCACCCGGTGAAAAAATGGATGATGCGGCGTCGCGCCATGATGGATATTGATGAATATTCCCGCGCAAAGCATCGCCAGTTTCGCTTCGGTTGCGGCGATTTCCTCGCTGTTGCGAACGTCTACATGCAGCTTGAGCTTGCCGTCGAATTCGAAGTGGACTGCATGAGCGTTGGAAAACTCCGACCTGAGTAGATCAAGCAAATTGCCCAGTTCGTCACTGATGGTGTTGTTTCGCTGCGGTTGCGGAAACAGCTCTACCTGCGTGACCGGCATTGCGTCGGACATTTTGCATTCCCCCATGTTAAGGGCGTATTCTAACAGATTAGAGGGAGCCTTGCATGGAAACAACGCAGATCGGCGTGCGGCAATGCCCGCGCGACTTGCTTTGAAAATAGAGGACATTTCCCAGAATCGGCAAAGGCGATATTATCGCCGCGATGCTACGCCAAGCCCCCTTCCCTCAGCGACTCGCCACCCAACTGACGTTTGCCCTTGCCGGCTTGCTTGCCCTTGCCGGCTGCGCAGCCGAGTCACTGCCCCCGGAATCTTCTCCGCCGCCGGTCGCCGAGGATACCGATTGCGGCGCGCGAATGCTCGGCGCTTATGTCGGCCATAAAGCCACTGACGAGGTGATGGCCGCTATCCGCCAATGGCGCGGCGACAATCCGGTGCGAATGCTCAGGCCCGGATCTGCCATGACGATGGATTACCGTCCGGGCCGGCTTAATGTGTTCCTCGACAATCAGGACCGGATCGAAAAATTCGGGTGCAACTGACGCTTGATCGCTGCGCACCCGGCGCTCATCAACGTTGCCATGGACGAAGAACAGGTCATCGAAAGGCAGCAAGGCGTCGCACGGATAGAGGCATTTTCCGACGGAGTGCTTGCGATCATCATCACGATCATGGTGCTGGAACTCAAGGCCCCGGCGGCGGAAGGCGTGCAAGCACTATGGAGGTTGTGGCCGGTGTTCCTGGCCTACCTGCTGAGCTACGCCTATGTGGCGATTTACTGGGTCAATCATCACCGCCTGTTCAGCCATGCCCGCGTGGTGACCGCCGGCTTGCTGTGGTCCAACATGGCGCTGCTTTTTTCACTCTCGCTGGTGCCGTTCTCGACCGCCTATCTTGGCGAACATCATTTCGGTCGCGACGCGACACTGATCTATCTTGCAACGATGATGCTCACCTCCGTGCTCTATGCTCCCCTGCAACGCGAGATCGTACGGACGGGCGCGCAGGACAAGGCGGCGCGCATTTATCATCGGGCAACATTGCGCAAGGGGCTGGCCGCCACCGCGGTCTATGCTGCGGGCATGCCGCTGACTTTTCTCTCGCCTTTATTCGGGGTGGCCTGCGCCGCTCTAGTCGCGGTGTTCTGGATGCTGCCCTGGGGCCCGCTCGACCGCCTGTTCCTCTGCAAAGAGCCCTAACGTGATCGATGCGATCGGTCATGATGCAAACGCCGTTTTCCCTTTACATCCACGCGAGCGATGCCCATAGGCAAGCCCATGACTCCTCGTCTCGGCCTTACCCTGCGACTTACCCGCCCTTGGGCGTGAAGTGACGCGTCGCTCGCTTGCGGCGCGCTCGGCGCCCAAGGGAACTTAAAGACGGCCCGACCCGCAGACGAATTTTCCGAGCGAGACATATCATGACAATGCTGAAAGACCCCTCGGTCAAGTACCGCCCCTTCCCGCAGATCGACCTGCCGAATCGCCGATGGCCCTCGCAAGTCATCACCAAAGCGCCACGCTGGCTTTCCACTGACCTGCGCGATGGCAACCAGGCCCTCATCGATCCGATGGGTGCCGAGAAGAAGACGCGCTTCTTCGACCTGCTCGTCAAGGTCGGCCTCAAGGAAATCGAAGTCGGCTTTCCCGCCGCGGGCGCGACCGAGTTCGATTTCATTCGCGGCCTGGTCGATGCCGGCCGCGTTCCCGACGACGTACTGGTGCAGGTCCTCACGCAATCGCGCCTGGATCTGATCGAGCGCTCTTTCGAAAGCCTGGCCGGCGCGCATGCCGCAATCGTCCATCTCTACAACGCGGTTTCGCCGCTCTGGCGCCAGGTCGTGTTCGGCCTGGAAAAGAATGAGATTCGCGGCATCGCCGAAACCGGCGCGAAAGTTCTGCGCGATCAGGCCGCAAAATATCCGCAAACCAAGTGGCACTTCGAATACAGCCCGGAGACCTTCTCCACCGCGGAACTCGATTTCTCCATCGAGTGTTGCGAGGCGGTAATGGACATCCTGCGCCCCACGCCGGAACAGCCGATCATTCTTAACCTGCCAGCCACGGTAGAGGCGGCAACGCCGAATATCTATGCCGACCAGATCGAGTATTTCTGCCGTAATCTGCCCAACCGGGAAGCAGCCGTCATCTCACTGCACACGCATAATGACCGGGGCACCGGTGTTGCGGCGGCGGAACTGGGCCTGATGGCCGGCGCGGATCGCGTCGAGGGCTGCCTGTTCGGCAATGGCGAACGCACGGGCAATTGCTGCCTGGTGACAGTCGCCCTTAACATGTACACCCAAGGCATTGATCCTCATCTGAATTTTTCAGACATCGATGAGGTGATCCAGACCGTCGAATACTGCAACCAGTTGAAAGTGGCGGAACGCCATCCCTATGGCGGCGAACTCGTCTTCACCGCCTTTTCCGGCAGCCACCAGGACGCGATCAAGAAGGGATTCGCGGCGCAGGAAAAGCGCAACGATGAACTCTGGGCCGTCCCTTACCTGCCGATCGATCCGGCTGACCTGGGCCGCAATTACGAAGCGGTAATCCGCGTCAACTCGCAATCCGGCAAGGGCGGTTTTGCCTGGGTGATTGAGCAGGACCAGGGCCTGAAGCTGCCTAAGCGGATGCAGCCGCACTTCTCCCGGCACGTTCAGGATCTGGCAGACGAATTGGGCCGGGAACTGCAAGCAAGCGACATCTGGGAGGTGTTCCGCAAAGTCTATCGCCTTGAAGCACCGCAGCACTTCCAACTCGTCGACTGGGATGAGGGCAAAGGACCTGACGGGGCTCGCGTTTTTGCGGGCAAGATCGGTGTGGACGGCAAGGTACAGTCCGTCTCCGGGCGCGGAAACGGCCTGATTTCCTCAGTAACGGCGACACTGGCACAGACCTTCGGCGTGAACCTGGAAGTGCGCGATTATGCCGAGCATTCCATGGGCCACAGCTCTGACGCGCGGGCCGCTGCCTACGTTGAATGCGTCACTCCCGACGGCCGCACGATCTGGGGCGTGGGCATCGACGAAGACGTCGCCACAGCCAGCGTCCGCGCCGTATTGAGCGCAGCAAACGCAACCTGACGGTTTCCCTGCGATCCGTCCCGAAACGGGGCCGCGGCGCGCGCGCAGGGCGCTACGGTGGGAGCGCAAGCTCTGTGCCTGGAGCAACATCCGTTTTATCTGCGCCAACATCCGTTCGT
>NZ_DAIMZT010000052.1:0-1215 GCF_036733805.1 Novosphingobium sp.
GCGCATCTTGGCGGCATCGCCGGCCTCAAGCTCGGGCGCATCAGCGAAGTGCCGGACAACGATCGTCCTTTTGGCACGACCGCGCAGGAAATCGCCCGCTACTGGTGCGACCGTCACGCCATCCCATTCCTGGGGGAAGCCGATATCGGACATGATAGCGCCAACAGGATTGTACCATTCGGGCTTGCCCAGGCGCGCCAAGGGCAATAACCGCCCGCCACATCCGATTCACGCGCGGGCTGCTTGGGTGCCTGCGCGACAGCAGGAGCGGTTGCTATGCGTGCATTCGTGTTTCCGGGTCAGGGTAGCCAGAAGGTTGGCATGGGGGCTGACCTTGCCGCGGCCAGCGCCTTCGCCCGAGAGGTTTTCGAGGAAGTAGACGAGGCTTTGGGCCAGAGTCTGTTCAGGATCATGACCGAAGGGCCCGAGGATCAACTCACTCTTACTGAGAATGCGCAGCCGGCGATCATGGCCAACGCCATAGCCGTGCTGCGGGTTCTGGAGAAGGAAGGCGGTATCGTGCTGGCTGATAAGGCCGATTACGTCGCCGGACATTCTCTGGGCGAATACACTGCCCTTTGCGCATCGGGGGCCTTCAGCTTATCCGACACCGCGCGCCTCCTGAAGTTGCGCGGGCAGTCGATGCAGGCCGCCGTGCCGGTGGGCGTCGGCGCCATGGCCGCGCTGCTGGGGGCCGACATCGCAAAGGCTACCGCGCTGGCCGAGGCCGCCGCGGAGGGGCAGGTCTGCACTGTGGCTAACGATAATGATCCCACCCAAGTCGTCCTCTCGGGCCACAAGGAGGCGATTGAGCGCGCCGTAGCGATGGTGAAGGATTATGAGATCAAGCGCGGTGTATTGCTGCCGGTCTCGGCGCCGTTCCATTGCCCCTTGATGCAGCCGGCAGCCGACGCCATGGCCGAAGCGCTGGACAAGACGCGCCCCGGAACATTGCGGGTGGCCCTGTTCGCGAATGTCACTGCAAGCGTCGCCTCCGACCCTGATGAAGTGCGCCGTCTGCTGGTGGAGCAGGTCACCGGCCGCGTCCGCTGGCGCGAAAGCGCGGTCGCCATGAGGGAAGCGGGTGTGGAAACGTTCGTTGAACTGGGCGGCAAAGTGGTCGGCCCGATGATAAAGCGATCGGCAGGCGAAGTTGAAATCGCCTCCGCCACGACCATGGCGGAGATAGAGGAACTGGCGAAAGTCATTTGACCC
>NZ_DAIMZT010000052.1:1315-22241 GCF_036733805.1 Novosphingobium sp.
TTAGGGGCCAGGTACATTTAAGGAATGTGATGATGTTCGATCTGCACGGAATGACTGCCCTGGTGACCGGCGCGAGCGGGGGGATCGGCTCGGCGATTGCCCGTGCCCTGGCGGCGCAGGGTGCGCGGTTGGCGATTTCCGGATCGAATGCGGAGAAGCTGCGGATATTCCGTGAAGAGCTTGACGATCATACTCCGCAGCATGTGCAGGAAGTGGATCACGTCGCTATCGCCTGCGACCTCGGCGACGCGGAGCAGGTGGAAAAACTGGTGCCGGCCGCACTCGATTCGCTCGGCAAGATCGACATTCTTGTCAACAACGCGGGCATCACGCGGGACAATCTGGCCATGCGGATGAAAGACGAGGAGTGGGACGCCGTCATCCGCGTCAATCTCGAATCGTCCTTTCGCCTGATGCGTGCGGCCACCAAGCCGATGATGAAGGCTCGCTTTGGCCGTATCATCAACATCACCTCGATTGTTGGCACGACCGGCAATCCCGGCCAGGTGAACTATTGCGCGGCCAAAGGCGGCATCACCGCCATGTCCAAGAGCCTCGCGCAGGAACTGGCGAGCCGTAACATCACTGTGAACTGCATCGCCCCCGGTTTCATTCGCACCGCGATGACGGATGTACTTCCTGAGGCGCAGAAGGAAGCGCTTAACGCCAAGATCCCGATGGGGCGCATGGGGGAGGGCGAAGATATTGCGACAGCCGCCGTGTTTCTGGCCAGCAAGGAAGCAGGCTATGTCACCGGCCAGACACTTCACGTCAACGGCGGCATGGTAATGGTCTGACCAAAGGCGCGGCGGGTGCGGGGCTTTCAGTCGTAAGTCTCGCCCTCGGCTCCGCATACGCGGGCGTTGAGTTCGCCGGCAAGGCGGTGAGCGATGGGAAGAATCGGGTCTTCCGCCATCTCCGGCGCTATGAATCGGACGATGCCGCCGGGTGTCCAGAACAGCGCCCGCAGCCAAGTGTCGCAATCCTTGCGGAATACTTCGGCGTCCCCGCCCCGGTTAGGGAGCACGATGATCTCTCGAGTCAGGGGGTTCGTCGCTGCCGCATCGCCTCTGGCCATGCGCACCCCGTCGACTTGGTCGACCGCGGCTTTCCATTCGTCCAGCGTGATGACGCTTCGGCCGCCGTCCGTCTTCTGTCGTTCGATATGAAGGCTTCGGGCCAAGTCTTTCCTCTCCCGTGTTTTCCGCAGGTTGTACTCGAAAGGTATTCTACGCCGGCATGTTCGCCTTGGTAACGGCTAAAACCGGGGTTTTATCCCCAGTTTCGCTGCGTTCCCGGCACTTCCCGCTTGCCGCGAGCCATGGCTGCGTTAGAGATATTCGTCCTGAAATTCGGGATTGTTATCCCTGGCCTACCAAGGGGGACCTGAGGCTGTCATGAAGGCCACCATAGAACGTTCCACGCTCCTACGCTGCCTGTCTCACGTCCAGTCCGTCGTTGAGCGGCGCAACACTATTCCGATCCTGTCGAATGTGCTGATAGAGGCTGCGGCCGGCGGTTCCGTGAAGATCATGGCTACCGACCTGGACTTGCAGGTCGTTGAAACACTTGGCGCGGTATCTGTTGAACAGCCGGGGGCGATCACGGTTTCCGCGCATCTGCTGTTCGACATCGCCCGCAAACTGCAAGAAGGGAGCCAGGTCAGCCTTGATGCGGCGGATAACCGCATGACCGTGAAGGCAGGTCGCAGCCGCTTCACTCTGCCCACACTGCCGCGCGATGATTTTCCGATCATCGCTGAAGGTGAACTGCCGACCAGTTTCGAGATTCCGGCCGCCACGCTGGCCCAGTTGATAGATCGCACCCGTTTCGCGATTTCGACGGAGGAGACTCGGTACTATCTCAATGGCATCTTCCTTCACGTTGCCGATGAGCAGTTGAAAGCGGCGGCGACTGATGGCCATCGCCTGGCGCGCTTCACGCAACCTTGCCCGGACGGGGCGCAAGGCATGCCGGACGTCATCGTGCCCAGGAAGTGCGTGGCCGAATTGCGCAAACTGCTGGAAGAAGCGCTGGACACCAACGTTCTTGTCGATCTCTCGGCCAGCAAGATCCGCTTCACTTTAGGCGGTGAGCACGGCGTGGTGCTGACCAGCAAGCTGATCGACGGCACCTTTCCCGATTATACCCGCGTGATTCCGACCGGGAATGACAAGCTGTTGAAGGTCGATCCCCGCACGTTTTTCGAAGGCGTGGATCGCGTGGCCACTATTGCCACGGAAAAGACTCGCGCGGTGAAGATGGCGCTTGAGCCGGATCGCGTGACCCTGTCCGTCACTTCGCCGGATAATGGCACCGCCGCGGAAGAAGTGCCCGCGCAATACGGTTCGGAAGGCTTCGAGATCGGCTTCAACGCCAATTATCTCAAGGACATTCTGGGCCAGATCGAAGGCGACACCGTGGAAATGCATCTTGCGGATGCCGGCGCGCCGACCTTGATCCGGCAGGATGAGAAAAGTCCCGCGCTTTATGTGCTGATGCCCATGCGGGTGTAAGATCGTCGGCGCGGCGGCAAGAGCCGGGACCGTGATCCCGGCTCTTGCGCTTCAATGCGCCTCGATGAGCACAGTGTCGATGGTGAAGGAACCGTCCGGTTCGATCGCGAAGTGCCTGCTCACGTCCGAGCTTGCAATGGACTGAAGCGCGCGGATCGCGGCGATCCGCTCAGGGGGTGTGCGCATGCGCGCGGTCCATTCGGTGAAGTCCATCCGCAAGCGCGAGGTCACCACTGACGTGGCGGTGAAGCCCGCGAGTTCAAGCATCGCCAGCCATTGGGCCACGGAATGATCCCGCACATGCGAGGGGTCGCGCAGCAATTCAACCGCCTGAAGGTGGGTGTCAGCCGCAGGAGAAGGCGGGGCGATGACATCGGCGAACAGCGCCGGTGCGTCTGATGCCAGCACGCGGCGCGCCTCGCGCAGGCCGCCGTGCGGGTCGCGCCAATGGTGCGTCGAGAAGCGGCAGGCAAGAAAGTCGAAGGCGTCATCGGCGAACGGCAGCGCTTCGGCCGCCGCCTCGTTGGTGGCGATGTTGTTGATCGCGCGACTCGTCGCTTCCGCGTGCACTGCTGCGAGCATTTCGACCGACAGGTCGCAGGCCGTGACGCGTCGAGCATAAGGGGCCATGGCATAAGCGACATGGCCGCCGCCTGTACCAAGGTCCAGCGCGCATTCGGGACGGATGGCGGCGGCCCGCGCGGCGATGGCTGTAAGATCTTCCCCCAGGGCATGAACGGTGCTGGAAACATACGCCTCAGATGTGGAGCCGAACTGGCGGCGCACCAGGGTTTCGTGTCGATCAGTCACAAAGCATCTCCTTTTTTCCGATGCCGGTCCTTGACCAAATATTACCCTGTTACAATGTGGATACTTATCCTGTTATAAGCCTCGCCATGCAAACCGATGAACAAAGGGCACTGCTGGGCGCTTTCGTGCGGCGGCGGCGCGAAAATATGGCCGGGCAGGACCATGTTCGCCGCCGTAGAACGCCTGGCCTTAGACGGGAGGAACTGGCCGAACGGGCCGCGATCAGCACGACGTGGGTGACCTGGATCGAGCAGGGGCGGGCGGCCAGTCCTTCCGCCGAAACGCTTTCGCGCCTGGCCAATGGCCTTTCCCTTTCGGCGGCGGAACGGGAATATCTTTTCGAACTCGCGGGTCGACGTGATCCCGTCGCGCCATTGCCGGGGAATCCAGGCGCCGCGCCGTCTGCCATCGCCGCATTGGTCAGCGCCCTGGCGTGGCCGGCCTATGGGCTGGATCCGGCCTGGAACCTGTGCTGCGCCAATGCCGCCGCGCGAATGCTGTTTGCCGGGTTGTTCGACGCTGGGCCGTCGCCCAACTTGCTGGTTTACGCTTTTACGCATCCGGCGGGCAAAGCCCTCTTGCCGGATTGGGAAAACCGCGTTCGTCGGCTTCTTGCCGAGTTTCGTCATGACTATGGCCGAAACCTGAACGACCCGCGCGTACAACGGACAGTGGAGTGGTTGTGCGCCCATAGCCCGGAGTTTCGCGAGAGCTGGGAAAGCCAATCCGTGCTGGCCCGCGAGGGCGGTACGCGGACGTTCCGCCAGCCTGATGGTCAGATCACCGGGTACACCCAACACACTTTGACGGACGTCGAGCGACGAGACTTTCGTGTGGTGTTCCTGCAACCAGCGGGCTGAGCGGGGCGATCAACCCCTGGTTGCGGCTTCGATCATCTGGTCGACATGCACGAACTTTTCCCGCGGCGCGCCTTCGCGGGCGTTGGCGATTTCTGCTTTGTCGATCTTCTGCCAATCCGTGAACTTGACGTATTGCACACCGCGCTCGTTTGCCAATGCGTCGAAGCCGGGGCGGCCGGCCTTGCTGGCGCCGTCGCCGATGTCGGTCGCCACCTTTTCGATGACCGCGAAGCCATCGGGGCGATTAGTGCCGATGGTGCCGGTGGGCCCGCGCCGCGCCCAACCCACGCAATAAAGGCCGGGGCGGATGCGCCCTTCTTCATTGGAGAAATGGCCGCTGTGCTCATCATAGGGAACGTCTGGGATTTTCGAGGTCTGATAGCCGATGCAGGCGATCACCAGGCCAGCGGGGATGCGATAAGTCTCGCCCGTGCCGACGGCCTTGCCGTTATCGAGCCGGGTGCGCTCAACCTCAACTTCCTCCACGCGATCCTTGCCGAGGATAGCCCTGGGGGCGGCGAAGAAGTCGAACTCGATCACCACTTCCTGCTCGGCGCAGAAGTTAGCTGATGCGAATGCGCGCAAGTGCCCAACGGATTTCCGTTGACCGGGATCGAGCACGGCGTCATCCGCCTCATCAGGCAGGTCGGAAGCGTCGACATGCGGGCAGGCGCGGGTAAGGTGTGCAAGCTCCCCCAGTTCCTTGGGGGTCATGGCGATCTGGTGCGGGCCGCGTCGGCCAAGGATCACGATCTTTCGGATTCGCGAGGCATCAAGGGCGGAAAGGGCGTGCGCGACGATGTCGGACCCTTCGAACTCATCATTCGATTTGGCAAGGATGCGCACTACATCCAACGCGACGTTGCCGTTGCCGATCACGACTGCCGTATCGTGCGACAGTGCCGGATCGAGATCGGCGAAGTCGGGATGGCCGTTGTACCATCCCACGAATGCCGCTGAGCCGAAGACGTTGGCAAGGTTCTCACCCGGCAAGCCAAGCTTGCGGTCATTGGGTGCGCCGGTGGCAAGGATAACGGCGTCATAGAGATTCTGAAGTTCAGAAATGGTGACGTCTCGTCCGATCATTACATTGCCGACGAAACGTACGTTTTCAGTGAGGGCTGTCGCTTCGTAACGGCGCGACACGCCTTTGATTGACTGGTGATCGGGCGCGACGCCGGTGCGGATCAGGCCGAAGGGGACGGGCAGCGTGTCAAAAATGTCGATCCGGACGCCATCGCCCCACTGTTTCAGCGCCGCTTCAGCAGTGTAGTAGCCGGCCGGCCCGGAGCCGACGATTGCAATATGCCGCACAGAAGAGTCTCCAGCTTAGAGCGGATCGATAACCGCCGCCAAGGGCAAGCAAGCATGGGCGGAGGGCTTGGGCAAGCCTTAACCTCGCGCTTTGCCCAAGACTTACTTGCGCACAGGATTGATCTTTCATTTAACCGTTTCGCAATGGCCGTTCCTGCATGTGCTGGTGATGGCCAGACATCGGCTTCGTTCACCATCTGCAATGACTCGCTTCCCTGCGGCGCGCCCTCCGGTTGCGAGCGCGGCCTCGGCCGCGCAGATAATGTCTGCGCCCGCGCGAACGCATTCGCCATTCCAAGAGGCGAGTCTGTCCGTCGCGAATGAGAGGCAAAACGATCCTCTGCATTTATTCGTACCGCGCACCTGGTTCGTGATGGGGCCGACGATGGCGGTTCTTGGCTTGCTGCCGGGTCTGTTCTCCCGAACCCTTCCGAGCTTGTTCTGGGCCTTATGGTTGACGGCCGCCTCTGCGTTATGCCTCTGCGCGCCTGTGTTCGCGCGGTTGGAGGCGCGGTTGCCTCTTGGCGACCGGCGCCGTTGTCTGGCTTTGATCGTCGCGGTAGCGGCGCCCATGGGGCTGTTCGGCTTTGGCGCGGCGCGCTGGGGACCATATCCGGGCGCGCCTAACTGGGAGATGACGCTTCATGTCTATGTGTTCATCGCACTCGTTGCAGTAGCGGCGCTGGGCGGACGGTTCGCCTCAGTCGCCACGGCCATCGCCGCGGCGTGGATGGGTGCCTCTCTTGCTGGTGCGTCGGTCGCATCGCTTCCGCTGCCGTTAGGTGGCGCTGCTTTCACACTCTTCCTCATCTATCGGCATTCTCGTCGGACCGTGGAGGATGGGGAACTGTGGGCCGCGCACGAGCATGAACAGCAACGTGCCGGGCAGTTGCTCAACGAATACGAAGAAAGCGGCTATGGGTGGTTCTGGGAAACTGATCGTCGCGGCATGATTGCCTATGTTTCGCCGCACATAGCGCGTTTGCTGGGGAAGAAGCTGGAAGGCCAGTCCTTCACCAGTCTCTTCGAAATCGAAGGGCAGGGCCGCGAAAGTGAACGCACGCTGGCGTTTCACTTGTCGACCCGCTCTTCTTTCGAGGAGCTTTCGGTCAGGGTGGCGACGCAGGAGCAGGACGAACGCTGGTGGTCGATAACGGGCCGCCCCATCATGGACAAATTCAATAATTTCATGGGCTTTCGCGGTTTCGGAATCGACCTGACGGAAGCTCACAAGTCGCAGCAGCACGTGACGCAACTCGCTCGTTTCGACGCGTTGACCGGACTCGCAAACCGTTTCCAGATGTCCGAATGGTTCGAAAAGATTCTCGGCGCGCCGCGGGTCGAAAGCCGCGCCTGCGCGGTATTCTTGCTCGATCTCGATCGCTTCAAGAAAGTCAATGATACGATGGGGCACCCGGCCGGCGACGCGCTGCTGAGGCAAGTCGCCGAACGACTGACCGGCACCGTGCAAGAACTGGGGCGGGTAGGGCGACTGGGCGGCGACGAGTTCCAAGTGGTCCTGCCGGGGCATCATTCGCGCGATGCCCTGTCTCGGCTGGCGGGTCGGATTGTCGACAATCTGTCGCAGCCCTACTCGATCGAAAACGCGCGCGTCGTAATCGGCGCTTCCGTCGGGATTGCTCTTTGCCCGGACGATGGCATCACCTCCGAAGCGCTTATCCGCAACGCCGATCTTGCGCTATACGCGGCGAAGGGGGGCGGCCGGGGGCGGCATCACTTCTATGATCGAGATCTTCATTCCGACGCCAAGGAGCGCCGTCGGCTTGAGGAGGATCTTCGCGAGGCGGTCGCCACCGGTTCATTGGAACTGCATTATCAGCCCCAGGTGCGCACTACGACTGAGAGGATCACCGGTTTCGAAGCGCTTCTTCGCTGGAAGCATTCCAGACATGGCTATATCCCGCCTTCGAAATTCGTGCCGATCGCCGAGGAAGCCGGCTTGATGGCTCAAATCGGCGAATGGGCCCTGGGCAAGGCTTGCAGCGACCTTGCGGGTTGGCCGAAAGACGTGCGCGTTGCCGTGAACGTGTCGCCGATGCAGTTCGCCAACCCGGCTCTGCCGCAGATTGTCGCGAACGCCGTAGCAGCGGCCGGAGTGGAACCATCGCGAATTGAACTGGAGATTACCGAAAGCGTCTTTTTGGGAGAAGAGAAGCTGACTGAGGCGATGTTCGCGGCGCTCAAGGGCATCGGCGTGCGTTTGGCGCTGGATGATTTCGGAACAGGCTATTCGGCGCTCGGCTATCTGAAGCAGGCGCCCTTCGATAAGATCAAGATCGATCAGAGCTTCGTGCGGAGTGCCACGGTGGAGGGCAACCGCCACGGCGCGATCATCTCCTCCATTGTCAGCCTGGCCGAAGCCCTGGGAATGGAAACGACGGCTGAGGGGATCGAAACGCTGGACGAGCTGGATTTGATTCGCTTGCTCCGTTGCAGCCACGTGCAGGGTTACATTTACGCGAAGCCGCTGACTTCGGAAGCTGTGGGCCGGCGGTTAGCGGAAGGCTTGATCGCCGTGGCCAGAGGACCGCGCTCGGCCCGTGCCGTTCGCCAGACGATGCTGCGCAAGGTCATGCTGGAACATGGCGATCAGTTTTATGACGGGACCATACGCAACATCTCGCAGACCGGAGCGATGATCGAAGGGCTGTGGAACGTGCCCGTGGACACCGAGTTCACCGTGCATCTGGGCGATGGCCTCGTGATGAGCGCCACAGCGCGGTGGTGCAAGGACGATCGCATGGGCGTACAATTCGCATGGCCCCTGGACATCGACGCCAATGGAGCGGTGCTGTTCACGTCGCCGCGTTCGAAACCGCAACCGGGGCAACAGCAGGCGGCGTTGCGGCGCATGGCATGAAAAGGCCAGGCTGACAGGGCGGGAAAGCGCTGCTAACGGCGCTGCATGACTGACCTTGCCCAGATCCGTAATTTCTCGATCATTGCCCATATCGACCATGGCAAGTCGACGCTTGCCGACCGGCTGATTCAGCGCACCGGCGGCCTTTCGGACCGTGAGATGTCCGAGCAGGTCCTTGATAACATGGACATCGAGAAAGAGCGGGGCATCACGATCAAGGCGCAGACGGTGCGTCTGACTTACACCGCGAAAGACGGGCAGACCTATGAGCTTAATCTCATGGACACGCCCGGACATGTCGATTTCGCTTATGAGGTCAGCCGTTCGCTCGCCGCATGTGAAGGCGCGCTGCTCGTCGTCGACGCGGCGCAGGGGGTAGAGGCGCAGACCCTTGCCAACGTCTACCAGTCGATAGAACACGATCACGAAATCGTGCCTGTCATCAACAAGATCGACCTGCCGGCGGCTGAACCCGAAAAGGTGCGCCATGAGATCGAGGAAGTCATCGGCCTTGACGCCAGCGCGGCCGTGCTGACCAGCGCTAAGTCCGGGATTGGCATCGACGATGTGCTGGAAGCTGTCGTACAGCGCATACCTGCTCCTAAGGGCGACCGCGCCGCGCCGCTGAAGGCCATGCTGGTTGATAGCTGGTACGACCCTTATCTCGGCGTCGTCATCCTGGTGCGCGTGATAGACGGGGTCATCAAGAAGGGCTTGCAGGTCAAATTCATGCAGGGCGGCACGGAACATTTGATCGACAGGGTCGGCTGCTTCACGCCGAAGCGTATCGATCTGACCGAGCTGGGACCGGGCGAAATCGGCTACATCACCGCGCAGATCAAGGAAGTGGAACAGGCCAAGGTCGGCGACACGATAACCACGGTAAAGGCCGGCGCTGCGTATGCCCTGCCCGGTTACAAGGAAGTGCAGCCGGTGGTGTTCTGCGGTCTATTTCCCGTAGACGCCGCAGATTTTGAAAAGCTGCGAGAATCCGTTGGCAAGCTGCGCCTTAACGATGCCAGCTTCAGCTATGAGATGGAATCGAGCGCCGCGCTCGGCTTCGGTTTCCGTTGTGGCTTCCTGGGCCTGTTGCACCTGGAGATCATTCAGGAACGCCTGAGCCGTGAATACGATCTCGACCTTATCACCACCGCGCCCAGCGTGGTCTATCGGCTGACCATGACGGACGGCACCGTGCACGAACTGCATAACCCGGCCGACATGCCCGATCCCGTGAAGATCGATTTCATGGAAGAGCCCTGGATAAAGGCGACGATCTATACGCCTGACGAATATCTAGGCTCGATCCTCAAGCTTTGTCAGGACCGGCGCGGCATCCAGATCAATCTCACTTATGTCGGCGGTCGCGCCCAGGTGACTTATGAACTGCCACTCAACGAAGTGGTGTTCGATTTCTACGACCGCTTGAAATCGATCAGCCGCGGCTATGCCAGCTTCGACTACGAGCAGATTGGTCTTCGAGAGGGCGACCTCGTGAAAATGAACATCCTGGTTAATAATGAGCCGGTCGATGCGCTGTCGATGATCGTCCATCGTAGCCAGGCTGAGCCGCGCGGACGCCAGCTTGTCGAGCGTCTGAAGGATCTGATCCCGCGCCACATGTTCAAGATTCCGATTCAGGCCGCCATTGGCGCCAAAGTGATCGCCCGCGAAACTATCAGCGCTCTGCGCAAGGACGTTACCGCCAAGTGCTATGGCGGCGACATCACCCGCAAGAAAAAGCTGCTGGAAAAGCAGAAAGAGGGCAAGAAGCGGATGCGCGAATACGGAAACGTGAGCATTCCCCAAGAGGCATTCATCGCAGCATTGCGGATGGGAGAGGAATAGTACCCTCTCTGCTGGCAAAATCCTTTGTTTTCCGATCCATTGGAAGGCGGATGCCGGTATCACCGCTGGCGGAAATGCCGCCGTTGATTGGGCCGGCACGTAATCGCATCTTCTGCTGATTCAGAAGATAGTTCGGTTGTGGACCAAACGCGCAGATTTTTGCCGGAAGGGGGTGCATCCGCTGGTTAACCTGGGCTATTCGTCACACCGGGCGGAAATGCAGCGAAGATGAAGCAGCGTCAGGGGGCGACGATCTATGCCGGTCGACGGCGAGGAAATGCGAGACGGGCAGAGTGCGCAGACCGCGCGGCTCCTTTCCACTTTTCCCAACCTCACGGCTAAGCAGCATGAAGTTCTACGCTTCGTGGCGGAGAATCGGACGAGCAAAGAAATCGCCTGGGATCTTCAAATATCCGAAAGTGCCGTAAATCAGCGGATTGAAGGCGTGCGCGCGCGCACCGGATCTCCACCTAGAGCCGAATTGGCAAGAACGTATCGCCAATATCTGCAGGAGCTGGAAGCGGCCTGTAACCCACTACCAGCTAAAATTCCTCAGGTTTCCGCTGTGGCGCCGCTCCCCCAGCTTGAGCAGCGGGATGGTTCAGTTGACCAGCTTGTCCTTGCCGACGCGGTGACGTTCACGTTTACCCCGCCTTGGCAGGAGGAGCGCGTCGGCCGAATTGTCCCGGAGGTGCTCGACGGCGCGCACGCTGGTCTCAGTCGTACCGCGGCCATGATTGCCATTGCGGGAGGGATGCTCCTTGTCGCCATGGTTGGTCTGGGCGTGGTGCGGGCACTGAGCGAACTGATCTGACCGGCGTGCGAGCCAGCCTCCTGATGTTTGTTGCAGCTACTTCGACCGGGCCGATGCTGCAGAGGGAGGGTTCCCATGTCCATGACGATTGCCGCCGCCACCGCCAGAATCTCACGCCAGCTTCCCGAAGCCGAACTTTCGCTGGATACGGCGTTGCTGGCCTCTACCAGGCTGATGGAATCGATGCTGATGGCCCGCCAGGTGGACGGGGTAGAAGTCTTCACCGGGCAACGCGCGCTCATGCGCCTTGTTCGCACGCAGCGCTCGTTGATCGAAAGCCAGAACGACATGATCCGCGTCCACCGCGAATTGCTCCAGGTAGGACGCGAGGTGAAGGCGATCGGGGACGAGCGCGGCACTTGCCCCACCACCGCGGTTACATCAACGGAGCCTACGCGCGCATTGGCCTGAGTTCGCCGGGCGGTTCGCCATGTCATCCGGAGCCGCGAGGGCCGCTCGATGCTTGAGTGGCTCTGGATGATGAAATCCGAGATCCAGTTTGGACTGTTCGGGCTTCTTTTCCTGCTTTCCCTTTTACGCGGCGCGGCGCCGGAGCGCTTGCTGTCAGGGACGTTGCTGGCAATGTTTCTGGCGGACCGGCTGTACCATCTCGCGGCGAGCGGCTCGATCATATTGCACTGGACCGACCTTGGTCACATGGGAATTGATCTTGCGGTCCTGGTCATCTCGTTCGCGGTCGCCTTGCGCGCGAACAGGATTTATCCGCTATGGATAGGCGGCGCGCAGATCATAGCGATGCTGGCCCACGTCTATCGGCTATCACTGACGGAGATCAACCGGTTCGCTTACGATATGATGTCGGTGATGCCTTCATACATCCAGTTGGCCGCTCTGATCCTGGGGTTGGCGTTCCACATGTCGCGGCGGAAGAGGCTGGGCAGTTATCCATCCTGGCGCGGCTCCTTCGTCCTTACGCCGGCGTCCGATCAGAACCCGTTGCACGGCGGCTGATCCGCCGTTTCGGTTCGTTGCGGACGATCTGGTCCGCTTCGGCCGAGGCGCTTGACGATGCGCTGGCCCAAGGCGAAAACGGGGCCCCAGGCAGGTCCATTGGTGCCGCAATCATCGCCGCACGCCAATTTGCGGAGGCTGCCGCACGCGAGACATTGACCGGTGAGGCGCTCGACACACGTATTCCCCAGTTTCGCCAGTACCTTGTCCGTCGTCTGGGCATGAGGCGCGAGGAATGCGTAATGGTTCTTTTCTTTACCGAGGAAGGGCTGTTCATCGCTGAGGACTTTTACGAAGGCGGCCGTCGTGGCGGAGTGGTCATTCCACTGCGCCGCACCGTGCGGCGTGCGTTCGATCTTGATGCGCGGCGTCTTGTCATCGCGCACAATCATCCTTCCGGCGCCGCCTGGCCCAGCGAAGCAGACATCGCTGCCACCGAGCATTTACGCGGAGTGGTGGAAGCCTTGGAAATCGCCCTTGAAGACCATTGCATCGTGGCCGGCAATACCGTCGCCAGCATGCGTGTCGCCGGCCTGATCTGACGGAACGTGTTCAAGGTGCGCCGATTTTTCGCATATGCACAATAGACCATTTGACATGGCGTCGCGCGGTGGGAAACTTCCCCGCATGCGTGCGACACAGCATGATGGAGACCAACGCTTGAGCCAGATCGTCACCGTTCCCACCCGGCCTTTCGAAGGGCAAGCGCCCGGCACGTCCGGTTTGCGCAAGAAGGTGAAGGTGTTTCAGCAGCCCGGCTATGCGGAGAACTTCATTCAGGCAGTGTTCGATGTCGCTTCCCCGCCGCCCGGTGCTATACTGGTGATTGGCGGCGACGGGCGTTTCTATAACCGCACCGTAATCCAGCAGGCGATCCGCATAGCGGCGGCGAATGGTTATGGCAAAGTGCTGGTGGGGAAGGGGGGCATTCTTTCCACGCCTGCCGCCAGTCATGTCATTCGCAAGTACGGCGCGAGCGGTGGGCTAGTGCTTTCCGCCAGCCACAATCCCGGCGGGCCCGATGAGGATTTCGGTATCAAATACAACATCGCCAACGGCGGCCCGGCCCCTGAAGGCGTGACCGGCGCGATTTATGCGCGCACGAAGGAAATCGAGCTGTGGTTGACAGTCGAAGCTGAAGACATCGATCTCGACACGTTGGGCGACGTTCACGTTGGGGGCATGACCGTTTCGGTCATCGATCCCGTTGCCGACTATGCAGATTTGATGGAAGAACTCTTCGATTTCGAGGCGATCCGGCGGATGGTTCGCTTGGGTTTCACCATGCGCTTCGATGCCATGAGCGCGGTGACCGGCCCTTATGCCGTCGAAATCCTCCTCAACCGCCTCGGCTTCCCGGCGGGCACTGTCGTCAATGGCGTGCCGCTGGAGGATTTCGGTGGTTACCATCCGGACCCGAACCTGATTCATGCGCGTGAGCTTTATGAACTCATGATATCGCTTGACGCGCCCGATCTGGGCGCGGCTTCCGATGGCGATGGAGACCGCAATCTCATCATTGGACGCGGGCGCTTTGTGACGCCTTCGGATTCGCTGGCTATGCTGGCGGCGAACATCCAGATCGCGCCCGCCTACAAAGGCCGTCTGGCAGGCATCGCTCGCTCGATGCCCACCAGCGCTGCCGCAGACCGCGTGGCTGAGGCTTTCGGCATTCCTTGCTATGAAACCCCCACTGGCTGGAAGTTCTTCGGCAATTTGCTTGACGCCGGAATGGCGACGATCTGCGGCGAGGAAAGCGCCGGAACCGGCTCGGATCACGTGCGGGAGAAGGACGGGCTGTGGGCTGTGCTGCTCTGGCTCAATATTCTGGCCGTGCGCGCTATCAGTGTGGATCAACTCGCACACGAGCATTGGGCTCGTTTTGGCCGCAACTATTACGCCCGGCACGATTATGAGGGCATTCCCACTGACCGGGCGAATGCGCTGATGAACGACCTCCAGGCGCGCTTTGAAACTCTGCGGGGAAAGCAGTTCGGGCCTTTGACGGTGAATGTGGCAGACAGTTTCTCCTATACCGACCCAGTAGATGGCTCGGTGAGCAGCAATCAAGGTGTCCGCATCCTATTCAAGGATGGCAGCCGCGTGATCTTCAGGCTTTCCGGCACGGGGACGCAAGGCGCGACATTGCGCGTCTATTTGGAAAATTACGTCGCGCCTTCGGGGAATCTTGACGCCGAAACGTCGGTGATGCTTGCGGCACAGATCGCCGCTGCGGAAGAGATTGCACAGATCGCCAAGCATACCGGGCGCAGCGCACCCGATGTGATTACCTGATGGTATTGCCTCAACCCCGGCCGCTATTCCTCAATCGTGGGGCGGATTCTCGACCAATTCTTCCGTTGCAGCCGCGCCCATGCCGTGCTTTAGCACCATCGGCAATTGCGAGAAAGTGAAGGCTAGTGAAAGCACCGTGAAGCCCCAGAGCTTGGCTTGCAACCAGGTGTCGAAGCTGACGGTGAAGACCAGAGCCGTGTTAAGCGCCGCCAGAAACAAGAAGAACCACGCCCAATTGCGGGAGAGCTTCATCCAACCTGTCTCGTCCAGATCCTCGAATGCGGATTGAAGGAGATATTTGAGCATTGGCTCACCCCGCAGAAGGCCGAAGAAAAGCACTCCGGCGAACATCAGGTAGACCGCGGTAGGCTTGATCTGGATCCAGAACGCATTGTGGAACACCACCGTTAGCGCTCCGAAGCCCAGGATCAACAACGTGGTCAACCACAACATCGGCGAGACGTGGCCGAGGCGCCATTTTGAGATGCCGAGGGCGATCACAGTTGCCACCATGAATGCCACCGTGCCCTTGATTACGGCCGCTACGGTGCCGATTGCGTCTCCATCGCTGCCTGGCGAAAAGTGCCGGTAAGCGAGGAAGAATACGAGCAGGGGCCCAAAATCGACGATCAGGTTGACCCAAGATGACTTAGGTTTTTCGGACTTGGACGTTTCGTTTTTCGGGGCGTTCATCAGGCGATTCCCGCAATGACGCGGGCCAGCAGGTCCGGGTTGAAGGGGCGCAAGTCGTCGATCTTCTCACCCACGCCAATGGCGTGAATGGGCAGGCCGTATTGCTCCGCGGCGGCGACCAGCACGCCTCCCCGCGCGGTGCCGTCAAGCTTGGTCATGACCAGCCCGGAAACCCCGGCAACCTCCCGAAAAATTTCAATCTGCGACAAGGCATTCTGGCCGTTGGTCGCATCGAGGACCAGCACGACGTCATGCGGCGCTTCGGGATTGAGGCGGCCCAGCACGCGGCGGATTTTGGCAAGCTCGTCCATCAATTCGCGCTTGTTCTGCAACCGCCCGGCTGTATCGACGATAAGCGCGTCTATCCCCTGGTCTGTCGCGGCCTTCACCGCATCGAACACTACAGAGGCGGGATCGCCACCCTCCGGGCCCTTGATGATGGGAATGCCCAGCCGTTCAGCCCAGATCGCCAACTGCCCGATCGCGGCGGCGCGGAAGGTATCCCCCGCCGCCAGCATGACGGAATAGTCCTGTTCCTGGAATAGATGCGCCAGTTTCGCGATGGTCGTGGTCTTGCCTGAGCCGTTGACACCGATGACGAGGATCACTTGCGGGCGCGGGAAGGCGACGACGTCGAGCGGTTTGGCGACGGGTCGGAGAATCTCTGCGATTTCCCGCGCAACCACTTCCATGATAGCGTGTTGATCGGCATCGCGTTCGAACCGTTCATCGGCTAGACGTGTGCGAATACGCGCCGCCGCGCGAGGGCCCAGGTCCGACATGATGAGAGCATCCTCGATGCCGTCCAACTGCCCCTCGTCAAGGCGTGTCTTGCCGACGATGCCGGCCAGGTTGCCTGTCAGCCGTTCCGAGGTCTTGCGAAAGCCGCCGAGGAGACGCTGCGACCAGTCGCCGCCGTCAGTCCGAAGATCGGCCGCCTCATCGCCAGGGAACGGGCCGTCGATGCTCATGCTTCCAGTATTCCTTTGACTACCCTAGTGGGCACAACGTGAAGCAGGGAACCGGGGTTCACACCCTCTGGCAAACGTACGGGTGCGAAATTCTCCGCGTGGCCGATCCCGCCTTTTTCAGCCAGTATCCATAGCGGCTTGCCGGTTTGCCCCGCAAGCCAGCGATTCCGCACTGCCGCAATCTTTTCCCGCAACGCGCCCGCTCGCGTCCTCACCAGCGTCGGAGCGACCTGAGGCATCCGCGCCGCCGGTGTGCTCGGACGTGGCGAGAAAGGGAAGACGTGGCCGTGGACGATCGCCAGCTCTTCGATAATCGAGAGATTGGCAGAATGAGCTCGTTCATCCTCAGTGGGAAAACCCGCGATGAGATCGGCGCCGATGGCCACTTCCGGGCGGCGAGTGCGCAGGCGTTCCACCAGAGAAAGCGCGTCAGCGCGGCTGTGACGGCGCTTCATGCGCTTGAGTATCAGGTCGTCTCCATGTTGCAGCGAAAGGTGGACATGCGGCATCATCCGCGCCTCCCCTGCAATCAGTTCGAACAGCGCCTCGTCCACTTCTGCGCCGTCAATCGAGGAGAGCCGCAAGCGGGGTAGCGCCGGGAAGCGGGCGAGGATCGCCTGACATAGTACGCCCAGGCGGAGGTTTTCCGGTAGGTCTGCGCCCCAGGAGGTGAGGTCGACTCCGGTTAACACCACCTCTTTGACGCCGGAATCGAGATGCAGCGCAATGTCTTCCAGCACCGCATCGATGTGGCGGGAACGGCTGGGACCTCTCCCTTGGGGGATCACGCAGAACGTGCAGGAATGGTCACAGCCGTTCTGCACTTGCACGAAGCCGCGGGTGTAACCGCGTCGTTCGCGCTGCGAAACCGCTGGTGGCACGTTCCAGGCGCGCGGATCGAGCTTGGCGACGTTCGGAACCAGCCCGTCCACCTCCGGCATGGCCGAGAGCATGGCGCGCTCAACCTCGGCGGCGCAGCCGGTGACGATCAGGCGCGCTTGGGGCCGCTCCCTGCGAGCCCGGCGAATCGCCTGCCTGGTCTGGCGTACAGCTTCGCTGGTGACGGCGCAGGAATTGACCACCACCAGATCTTCAGCATGGCTTAGCATTGTCCTTAAAGTTTCGCTTTCGGACAAGTTGAGGCGGCAGCCGAGTGAGTGGACTTCGATGGTCAAACGGTCACCCCGTAATCGGCGAGATCAAAGCTGCCCCGAAAGCTTTCCTTGGCGGGCCCGGTCATGATGATCTCGCCATCTCCGCGCCATTCGATCGAGAGCGCGCCGCCGGGGAGTGCGACCGAAACCTTGCGGTCAACCAGACCGCGCTTCATTGCGCCGATCGCAGTGGCGCAGGCACCCGTACCGCAGGCCCTCGTGAGGCCGGCGCCCCGTTCCCACACGCGCAGGATGATCGAATCGCGAGCGGTGACGGCGGCGACATTGACGTTGATACGTTCGGGGAAAAGCGGATCAGTCTCGATGAGCGGGCCAAGCCGGTTCATGTCAATGGCGTAAGGGTCAGCCACGAAAAAGATCACATGTGGATTGCCGACATTGACGGCAATCGGATTAACCAGTTCTTCCCACGCGACCGGCATCGCGTGCGTATCCATCGCGTAAGCCAGCGGAATGACATCCCATTCGAAGTGTGGCTTGCCCATCTCGACTGAAATGCCATCCTCCGCGGGCCTAGCCGTGACAAGGCCGCCGAGAGTTTCTATGCGCGCTGCCTCTCCGTGAAGCAAGCCGACGGCGCGCGTGGCATTGCCACATGCCTCGACCTCGCCGCCATCGGCGTTGAAGATGCGCATCCGGAATGCGCCAGTGCTTGACGGTTCGAGGAGTATCAGCTGGTCACAGCCAATGCCGGTATGACGGTCAGCAAGCGCTGAAACGAATGCGGTATCGACCGACGGCAGCTTCTGCCTACGCGCGTCAAGCACCACGAAGTCGTTGCCCAGGCCGTGCATCTTGGTGAAATCGATCCGCATGGCGCGCGATCTAGGTGTTGAAGAGCGTCAGGTCCAGAGGCCATACGGAGAGGCGCTTGAATGCGTTACGTTCTTTTCCCACGAATGGGCAGTAGCGACCGTCTCAGCCCCCCGCGCGCTTGCGCGGTTCATGCGTTCCTCCGGTTTCATCGCCAGCTTCTGCGGCGCTGTTTCCGGCTGCGTCCCGGAACGCCTTTCTCACCGCGTTCAATTCCGGCCTAGCAGCGTTGCCGAGTTCCTCCATCCACTCGCCCAGTTCACCGGCGGGCCGAGGACGACCGTAGAGGTAGCCCTGACCTTTTATTTGGCCATATTGCAGCAGGTAATTGAGGACACCATCGGATTCGATGCCTTCCGCGGTGATCGGCAGATTGAGGCCCTTGCCCAGCATGGCGATCGCGTGGACGATCGCGGCACTGTCCTGGTTATCGATCAGGCTTGAGACGAAGCTACGGTCTATCTTGATGCGGTCAAAGGGCAGGCTGCGGAGTTGCGCCAAAGAGCTGTAACCGGTGCCGAAATCGTCGAGGCTAACCTTGATGCCCTGGTTTTTCAGGCTGGCGATCAGTGAGCGGGCCTGCGCCACGTTCTGGTGCAGACAGCTTTCGGTAATTTCGATTTCCAACCGCTGCGGCGGAAAGCTCGCTTCCACTAACAAGCGCAGCAATTTTTGCGAGAACCACGGGTCACGCAGTTGCAGCGGCGAGATGTTGACCGCCAGCGTAAGGTGAGGGGCCCATGTCTTGGCATCTTCCAAGGCTTGACGGATGACGCTTTCCGACAAGGTGCCAATCGCACCGATGTCTTCGGCGACCGGAATGAATATCTCGGGTGAGACGATGCCGAAATGTGGCGAATCCCACCGCGCCAGCATTTCGAACCCCGTGAGTTCCCCCGTTTGAAGATCGATCTGCTGTTCATAATAAGGCACGAACTCACCTTTGCCGATGCCCCGGCGGATTCCCTGCTCCAGCTCTTTGCGAAAACGCATCTCGTCAGCCATTTGCGGCTCGAACCAGTAGAACCGATTCCGGCCGTGACGCTTCGCGTGATACATCGCGATGTCGGCCATTTCGAGAAGCGCGTGCGCATCGGGCCGCTCATTGTCGATTCCGGGAAAGTCCGAGCGCGCCAGGCCGATCGATGCTGTCACTTCAATGATGATGGCATCGATCCGCGCGTTCTCGCCGATGGTTTCAACCAGTGTTGAGGCAACCTCGGTGATGACCGCGTCACGGTTCGGATCGAACGGGAACGCTGCTGCAAATTCGTCTCCGCCGATGCGGCCGACCAGCGCGCGCGGCGGCAGGCCCGCTGCCAGTCGTCCCGAACATTCGCGTAGCAGCAGGTCTCCGATGTTGTGGCCGTTGTAGTCGTTGACCTGCTTGAAATTATCGAGATCGATCATCGCCAAGACAACGGCCTGCCCATTATGGGCGGCGGTGGCGATCATTTGATCCACGCACGCGTTGAAGCTGCGACGGTTGAGAAATCCGGTGAGCGGATCAGTCTCTGCCAGATGCCGCGCCTGTTTTTCGGCGGCCTTGCGCGCTTGGAGCTCGGCGCAGAGCTGGCGATAGCGACTCCAGCCGAAAATAATTATGGCGATGTTGAGGAGAAACGCGTTGAGAAGGAAGTGGTCGGGACCTGGACCGCGCTGAAGGAATGAGTTCACCACTCGAGGGCCGACTTCGCTGCCGGTTCCCACGAACAACAAGATGGCGGCGGTTACGATACCGAGTGCGACGACGTCGATCTGCTCGCGCTCGTTCGCATCGCGTTGGCCTGTGACGCAGCCGGCCGACGTTGCCTTCACCTAGATGCTCCCTGTCTGGTTCGGGAAGCAGACTAATTCGTTACCCTGAAATTTCGGTTAAATGATGGAACCCGATTAAGCACGACATTAACCATTTTGCATTCGCCGCCGAGCGCGTGGATCTTATGGCTGTCAGGTTTTCAGGCCGATTTCGCGCAGGCGTTCCTGCAGATAATCATCAGCGGTTATGGCGTCGGGGTAGCGGTCGGGATTGTTCGCGCTGATGCATCCCGGCAGCGTTTCGAATCGGAAATCGCTGCGCAGGTGCAGGAAGAATGGCATCGAATACCGGCTATGCGCGGCTCTTTCGCCGGACGGATTGCGGACACGGTGCGTAGTGGAAGGCAGCACGTGGTTGGTGACGCGCTGAAGCATGTCACCGATGTTGACGACCAGTGCGCCGACCGGTGGGGCGATCGAAAGCCACTCTCCATTCTTGCTAAGAAGTTCCAAGCCCGCTTCCTCAGCCCCTAGCAGCAGAGTGATAAGATTGATGTCTTCATGAGCTCCGGCTCGGATCGCGCCTCCTTTGCTTTCACTCACGGGCGGATAATGCAGCAGTCGCAGAACCGAATTGCCATCCTCTATCGCCGGATCGAACCAGTGCGGATCGAGGCCAAGATCCGTTGCGATGGCGGAAAGGATACCGGTGCCGGCCTTGTCGAACTGCGCATAGAGCTGAGTAAAGGTTTCCCGAAACCCGTCGATTTCTTCCGGCCAGACATTCAGAGGCATTGTCGCTGTGAGCGGCGGGTCGATCGGCAGGTCCCGGCCGACATGCCAGAACTCCTTGAGATCCTTTTCGGTAGCACCTTTCGCGACTTCGGTGCGGAACGGGGTGTAACCGCGCGCGCCTGCATGACCTGGAATGAAATATTTCATCTTGGTCTCGACCGACAGGGCGAAGAAGCGCCTGGTTAGTTCCCACGCACGGTCGATCAGAGGCTGATCGATGCCGTGATCGCGAATCATTGCAAAGCCGAACGTGCGGAAGCTTTCCCCAATCAGAGCCGGAAGATTTTCCCGGTCGGTATCGAAGCTGAGAACAGGGATTTCGGCAAGGTCCATGGTGCAATCCGCTGGGAATCGAGTATGCGCCTCCAATAATCCATTTGAGAAGGCAATGCATGACAAACGGCGCGGGAA
>NZ_DAIMZT010000053.1:0-22051 GCF_036733805.1 Novosphingobium sp.
GCAACTTCGGCCATCTCGCTTATCGAGTCGATAACATCTATGAGACGTGCCAGCGTTTGAAGGATGCCGGCGTCACGATCAACCGCCCGCCGCGCGATGGGCATATGGCTTTCGTGCGCACGCCGGACGGCATTTCCATAGAGCTTCTGCAGGACGTGTCTCTCGAACCCGCGGAACCGTGGGTCAGCATGCCCAACGTGGGGGAGTGGTAAGCTATCATCGAGCCTTGGGCGTGCTTGCCAGCCGCAGGATCGTGTAGCCGAGCACGGCTGAAAGAAGTGATCCCATCAGCACGCCCAGCTTTGCCTCATCTATCAGGGCAGGATGGCGCGGAAAGGCGAGGGCGCCGATGAACAAGCTCATCGTGAAGCCAATGCCGCATAGCACCGCCATCCCCCATAGTTGCATCCAGCTCGCGTCCGCCGGCCGTCGGGCGAAACCGATCCGATCAGCAGCGAAAATCGCGGCGAAAATGCCCACCTGTTTACCGAGAAACAGGCCCAGCGCGATGCCCAGAGGAACGGGATCAAATAAGGCCGTCAGTCCCATCTCGCCGATCGCCACCCCGGCATTAGCGAAACCGAACAGCGGCACGATGATGTAACTGTTCCATGGCACAAGGGCATGTTCCAGGCGCAGAAGCATGCTGTCGCCGCTCCGCGAATTCCTGAGGGGAATGGTCAGCGCGAAAGCTACACCGGCGATCGTGGCATGAATGCCCGAGTTAAGCACGCAGTACCATAACGCCAGCCCGAGCAGCAGGTAGAACGACAGACGGGACACCCCGGCCCGGTTAAGCAGAATCAGGCCGCCCAGACAGAGCACGGCGCCGACACACCACGCCAGGTTGATTTGCGCCGTATAGAACAGTGCGATGATCGTAACAGCGCCCAGATCGTCCACAATCGCTACAGTGAGAAGGAAGAGGCGAAGTGACGGAGGGGCCCGGCTGCCGAGAAGGCCCAACACGCCGACCGCGAATGCAATGTCAGTAGCCGCCGGTATCGCCCATCCTTGCCCCACCGGGAGATCGCCCCCCGCGGTAAGCAAATAGATGAAAGCCGGCATGGCCATGCCTCCTGCCGCCGCCAGCACCGGCAACCGCCGCTTGGCGGCGCTGGAGAGTTCGCCACTTAGGATCTCGCGTTTTATCTCCAGACCGACGACGAAAAAAAACACCGCCATCAACGCATCGTTGATCCATAGATGCCAGGTGTTGAGCTTGCTGATCGGACTCCAAGCAAGTTCGTGATGAAATATTGCGTGATAACCACTCGCCCAGGGTGAGTTTGCGGTAATCATCGCCAGAATCGCCGCGAGAATAAGTAGAATTCCCGCGGTAGCCTCGCCTCCCATTAATTTTGTGAAATGTCGCGCCAATTTGTTGGCCAAATGCTTTGGCATCATCATAAGTACAATTTCATATGTTTTTCGGGATTTGCGATTCCTCGCGGATAGCGGGGAACGCGATGCAACGCGAATGCAGGGAAGTGAGGCAGTGGGAACTACCGATGCGATTCAGCTTGCGATTAACATCTTGCGGATCGTTCAGCAGGAACTGCTGCTGTTCGCGGGATTCTGGTTTCTGGTCGGCGCGATTGACGATATCGGCGTGGATTTCTGTTGGGTCTGGTTGAAACTGACCGGCCGGGCCCCGGTCCAACGGATCACCCGCGAAGCTGCCGCGGCGCCTTTGCAAGGGTGCGCCGCCGTGTTGATAGCCGCCTGGCGTGAGGAAGAGGTCATTGGTCATACCGTGCGTCATGCCCTGTCCGTTTGGCGCCAGAAAGACTTCATTCTCTACATCGGCTGTTATTGCAACGATCCAGGAACGATAGCCGCGGCGATGTCCGGCGCAGGTGCAGATCCGCGTGTGCGCATCGTGATCCATACGAACTGTGGACCAACGACGAAGGCCGACTGCCTGAACCGGCTCTATTCGGCTCTACAGTCTGACGAGCAGGCGCTGGGACGGCGCTTTCGCAGCGTGGTGCTGCACGATTCGGAGGACATGGTCCATCCCGCCGAACTGGCGGTGATCGACGCGGCGCTGACCGAAGTTGATTTCGTGCAATTACCAGTCCGGCCGGAGCCGCAGCCGTCCTCGCCATGGGTCGCTGGTCATTACGCGGATGAGTTCACGGAGGCGCATGCGAAGGCCCTGATCGTGCGCAGCGCATTGGGCGCCGCGATACCGGCTGCCGGCGTGGCCTGCGGATTTTCGCGTGAAATCGTCGCGAATATTGCCCGGCAAAGAGAGGCGGAGGGTGGAGCAGGGCCCTTCGCTGCCGAATGCCTGACGGAGGATTACGAACTCGGCGTACTGGTCTGGCGCGGTGGAGGAACATCGCGGTTTTTGCGCGTGCGCGATGCGAATGGCCATCTCGTGGCGACTCGCGCCTATTTCCCTGGCCGCCTGGAGGATGCCGTGCGCCAGAAAGCGCGTTGGCTGCATGGAATCGCCTTTCAGGGTTGGGACCGGTTGGGATGGAGCAACGGCATTGCCGATCTTTGGATGGCGGTGCGCGATCGTCGCGGCCCGCTCACGGCTGTCGTTCTTGCCTGCGGCTATATGTTGATAGTCATTCAGGGATTGCTCGCCTTCGCCGGGTTTTTGGGCATGGAAGCGCAACTCGCGTTGTCGCCGACAGTGCTGGCCATGCTGGCGTTTTGTTCGGGTAGCCTGATCTGGCGAATGGGCGTCAGGTTTGCCTTCACTATGCATGAGTATGGACCGGCTGAAGGCTTGCGCTCGTTGCTGCGTATCCCGGTCGCCAATTTCATCGCCATCATGGCGGGCCGCAAGGCATTGATCGGCTACCTGAGGACGCTTCGCGGAGCCAGCGTGCGGTGGGACAAAACCATGCACACCGCGCACCCGGCCATGATTGCGGCCAACAGGATGCCGGCGTGATGACGGCTATGGGAAAGGTTCGAGGGCAACCGCTGGTGGCACTGCTCGCGGTGCTGGGTGGTTGGATCGGCGGCAGGGCGGCCGGCTGGGAAGCGCCAGCGCCAATAAAGAACCCGGCGGGACTTCACGCCGTCGAGACTGCGCCGCCATTGGCCGACACGGGTTTCGTTTTCGACGGCCGCGTCGGGCCGCAATCGATCGGTCGCGTGCCGTCGTCACCCTATGGTACGCCGTTTCTTTTCGGAGGCGGTGGTAATGTCCAGGTGCCTGCCGCCGTTGCGATGCAATACGGCGGGCCGGCGGTTCCGGCAGGTTGGATGACACCAATAAATGCCCGACCTCTGATGGTGTGGAATCCGGCCGGCTCCGTCTGGGGACCGTCAGCGGCGCTGTTCATGCTGCGCGGCGCGCGTGCAATCCCGGATCGAGATAATGGCTTCTCGCATGCCAACTTTCTCGCTCCTGAGGCGGCGCCATTCCCTGCCCCGTTTCCGACCCCATTTCCGGCCGGGGATGCAACGCCCCCTGTTCCAGGCCATCCGGCTCGGGCCAAGCGCTGGTCGATCGACACTTGGGCCATGTTGAGAAATGATGTCGGAGCGGCTTTTTCGCCAGGGATTGCCCCTGCGACTTATGGCGCGAGTCAGAGCGGCGCTATCGTGCGTTACCGCCTGGCTCTGTCGGATAATCGCCGACCTTTCGCTTACGCTCGCACCACGTCCGCACTGGCCGGCGTGCGGGAGAATGCCGCGGCGATTGGACTGGGAATGAGACCTGTGCCTTCGATCCCGGTAGTCGCAGCGGTCGAGGAACGGCTCGTGGACCAATCCGGGCAACGCCATTTCCAGCCGGCAGCCTTCGCTTACACCGAGCTGCCCCCGATCGCCCTGCCTGCGCATTGGCGGGCGGAGACATACCTGCAGGCCGGCTATGTCGGCGGCAGGTTCGCCACGTTGTTTGCTGATGGACAAGCGCGTCTGGATCGCGAATTGGCGCGATTGGGATCGCTGGAGGCCCGCTTCGGCGGCGGCGTCTGGGGCGGGGTTCAGAAGGGGGCGGCGCGGCTTGATATAGGACCGACCGCGGCCCTGACCGCACCCTTAGGCAAAGGCATGTTCGGCCGCGCAGCGGTCGATTGGCGCTTTCGGGTCGCCGGAGGGGCCGAACCCGGTTCAGGTCCGGCTCTGACTCTTTCCGCAGGTTTCTGAAACGCGCCTTTTCTCGCGTTCAGTGCTGCGGTAGCGAGAGGGCAGAAATGGATGTCTATCTTCCCATTGCCAACCTCTCGGTCAACGGCCTCATTATCGTCGGCCTTGGAGTGCTTACCGGACTACTTTCCGGCATATTCGGCGTGGGCGGCGGCTTCCTGACGACGCCGCTGATGATCTTCTACGGTATTCCCCCCACGGTTGCCGCTGCCTCTGCGGCGAGTCAGGTAACGGGAGCGAGCGTTTCCGGTGTTTTCGCTCATTCGCGCAGGGGCGGCGTGGATTACCAGATGGGCTCCGTCATGGTGGCGGGCGGCATTCTAGGCACCGGCATCGGCGCGGTCCTGTTCAACGTTCTGCAGGAACTCGGCCAGATAGATACGGTCATCAACATCCTCTATGTGTTCCTGCTCGGGTCGATCGGCGGGCTCATGGCGCGGGAAAGCATCCAGACGATCCGCGCTGAACGCTCGGGTGTACCCATCGCGGCCCGAAAGCGCCGGCATCACCCGATGGTCGCAAGCTTGCCGATGCGGTGGCGGTTCTATCGCTCGGGCCTGTACATTTCGCCGCTGGCGCCGTTGCTGCTGGGTGTGACGACCGGCATCCTGACAATGCTGATGGGGATCGGCGGCGGGTTCATCCTTGTGCCGGCGATGCTTTACGTCCTGGGCATGAGCGCCAATGTCGTCGTGGGCACCTCGCTTTGGCAGATCCTTTTTACAACGATGGCCACCACGATGATGCACGCGCTTACCACGCATGCGATTGACATCGTGCTCGCCTCCCTGCTGCTGCTGGGGTCGGTTACGGGGGCGCAGATCGGCGCGCAGTTCGCGCAGAAGGCCAGTCCGGTGAAACTGCGTCTCGTGCTTTCGGTGATCGTGCTGATCGTGGCTGGCCGGATGGCGCTGGGGCTCGGTTATCGACCGGATGAGATATATTCCGTGGCGCCCTTGTGAGCCGCCCCCTCGCTCCATTGCTGGCTTTTTTGGCTCTCCTGCTGCTGACAGGCGCGCGCGATCCGATCCTAGTGCCGGAGGTGTCGCAGCACGAAGTTAATCTGCAGCAGGGGTTCACCGGCACCGAATTGTTGCTCTTCGGCGCGATTCTTACGCCCGAAGGTTCGCGTGCCGCGCGCGATTACGATGTCGTCATCGTCCTTAAGGGGCCGACGCAATCCATTGTCCTGCGAGAAAAGCAGAAGGTCGCCGGCATCTGGCTTAACGCCGCGAGCACTGAGTTCCGTTCCGCGCCTTCTTATTATGCGATCGCGTCGACACGTCCGATCTCGCAGATCGTGGATGACAAGACGGCGGCGATTTACGAGCTGGGCCTGAAATGGCTGCAGCTTTCACCGATCGGCGCGATCGATCCGGACGAGCAGGCGCGGTTTGCCGCCGGTTTGGTCGATCTCAATCGTCACACCGGCTTGTATCGGGAGGAAGAGGGCGGCGTGAAAGTCAGCGAACAGGTGCTGTACCAGGCGCGCATCGGATTGCCGTCGCGGGTGCCGACCGGCACTTATACAGCCGAAACGTTCGCCATTGCCAAAGGCCGTGTGGTCGCTTCCGCCAGCAGTCAGGTCGAAGTGCGCAAGCTTGGCATTGAGCGCGCGATCGCACGCTTTTCGGATGATTATGGTTTCGCTTACGGTCTGCTCGCGGTCTTCATCTCAGTAGCCATGGGCTGGCTTGCAGGACGCTTGTTCGCCTTGGTCTGAAGTGGCCTGGGAAGGCGATATCTTAGGTGGAAATTAACTCGCGCGATCTAAGCAGAATATTCGGTTGCCAAAGATCTCGGTGTTGAATGAGCCACATGTCACTTGACGGGTTTGACCAGGCGGGCACGCCGATTTCCGGCGAAATTCCGCCAGACGCCTCCGCCCATTCCGCCAATGACGGCGAGCCGATCGGCGTCGTCGTTGAAATCAGCGGTTCGGGCGCGCGTATCGCTTTCGATCTTGAACGCTTGAATCAAGTCGCGGTGCATGCGGACCCGTCAATTGCTCTGTCGGGCCAGGTAGGCAGTCAGATCAAAGTTCGCGTGAATAATGGCTGGCTCTTGGCCAGCGTTCGCAATCAGCGCCAGGATGCCCGGACGCCCGGTGCAATATTGGCTGATACCGATTTTCTGGGAGAAGGCGCGGCAGAGCGGCTGTCCGGGCGCATTCACGGGTTCCGACGGGGCGTAACATTCTATCCGATCCCCGGCGCGCCGGTCTATCCGGCCAGCAGCGAGGACCTGCGACAGATCTACGCAAGCGATGGGCGCAGTGCGATCCAGATTGGCAACGTCTATCCCACCAAGGATATTCGCGCGGGGCTCTATGTCGATGCCCTGCTTGGCAAGCATTTCGCCATGCTTGGCTCGACCGGCACCGGCAAGTCCACCGGCACGGCGCTGATCCTTCACCGCATCTGCGAGCGCGCGCCGGAGGGCCATGTCATCATGGTGGATCCCCACGGTGAATATGCGGCGGCGTTCCGCAGCACGGGGGTGATCCTTGACGTCACGAACCTGCAGATGCCGTACTGGCTGATGAACTTTGAGGAGCATTGCGAAATCCTCCTCTCCTCGCGCGGGGCCGAGCGTCAGCTGGAAGTGGAGATTCTCGCCAAATGTCTGCTGGAGGCGCGAGCAAAGAACCGCCTTGCCGAGCAGATGGGCAAGATCACTGTGGACTCTCCCATTCCCTATTTGCTCTCCGACCTTGGCAACATTCTCAACAATGAGATGGGCAAACTAGACAAGGGCCACAGCAGCGCGCCATATCTGCGCATCCGGTCCAAACTTGACGAGTTGAAGAGCGATCCGCGCTACCAGTTCATGTTTTCGGGCATGCTGGTGGGCGATACCATGGCGGATTTCATCGCCAGGCTTTTCCGCATGCCCTCGCAAGGGCGGCCGATCTCGATCATAGACGTTTCCGGCGTGCCTTCGGACATCACCAGCACTGTGGTGGCCGTGCTCAGCCGCCTGGTCTTTGACTTCGCCGTATGGGCGCGCGATGAAAAGACGCGGCCGGTCCTTCTCGTCTGTGAGGAGGCGCATCGCTATGTGCCGAACGAGAAGAACGCTGATGGCTCCTCGGTCGGCCGCATTCTTTCGCGGATCGCCAAAGAGGGCCGCAAGTACGGCATCTCGCTCGGCCTCGTCACGCAACGTCCTTCCGACCTTGCCGAAGGTGTGCTTTCGCAATGCGGCACGATCATCGCCATGCGCCTGAACAACGATCGCGACCAGGCTTTCGTTCGCGCGGCGATGCCGGAAGGTGCACGGGGTTTTCTCGATTCCATCCCGGCGCTGCGCAATCGCGAGTGCATCATCTGCGGAGAGGGCGTGTCCATTCCGATCCGCGTCTCGTTCGATGACCTGGAGGAATACAAGCGCCCCGCCTCTGCCGATCCCTCCTTCACCGAACTGTGGAACAGCAGCGGCGGGGAAGAGGAAATGGTCAAGCGCACTGTGCAGCGCTGGCGCTCGCAGGGGCGGTGACGCGAAGGTCGCTTCGCGCCGGTCACATTCTGAACGCTGTTCGCCACTTGCCGAAGCGATAATATCCCACGGTTAGAGCCACCGTAAGCACAGAGCCGACCGGATAGGCCCACCACACGGCCTCGCTGTCGATGATCGGGCGGGCCAGGAAATAGAAGCCGAGGCGACCTGGATAAAGTCCCAAAAACATGATGACCACCGGCGCCACCACCGCGCCATAAGCGCGCATGGTGCCGGTAAGGATCATGGTGATCGAGACGATCACGAACGACGCGGTGCAGATGAGCTGGATGTGCTGCGCGATGGGCAGGGCCGAGCTGCCGCTGCCCAGGAACAGCACCAGCAAGGGCCGGTCGAAAGTGACGATCAGTGTCGCGATCAGGATTGAGAGGGCGAGATTGGCCGCCATGCCGATGATGGTGACATTGCCCACCCGGCTATGATCCCCAGCGCCCAATGATTGCGCGACCATGGCGCTGACCGCCATGCCGATCGCGAAAGCCGGCATCTGCAGGTAGTTCCACAATTGGAGCGAAGCGCCATAGGCGGCGGCGGCGTCCAGCCCCTCGCGGTTGACGAGGCCGACCATGATAAGCCCTGTCGAAGAGACCAGCAGCATCTGCGTCCCCATCGGCAAACCCTTGGTGACCACGTAGCGCAGTTCCGCGCTGCGCGGCAGGACATAGCGCAATTCCGCGCCGCGTAGCCGCACCGGCAGATCCTGCTGATATATCCGCCAAAGCTGGTAAGCCATGCCCGCAAGATTGGCGAAGGCGGTCGAAAGCGCCGAACCGGTGATGCCCAGGCGCGGTAACGGGCCGACACCCATGATGAGCAACGGGTTGAAGCAGAGGTCGACTATGGCGGCCAGGATCATCGCGTACATCGGCGTCTTGGAATCGCCGGCGCCTCTCATGGCCATGGATACCATCATGTTGACGCTGCCCAGCGGCAAGGTGATGAAGACGACGCGCAGATAGTCGAGCGCCTGGATCTTGCTGGCTGGCGGCGTGCCCAGCGTGTCTAGCAGGGCGGCGGCGTAAAACCAGCCAGCCACGGCCACGATCAGCGAGATGCCGAAGCAGAAACCGACGCCTGACCCGAACATGCGGCGCGCGGCATCGATATCGCGCGCACCAAAATGCTGGCCGACGCGAACGGTGGTTGCCATTCCGAAGCCGAAGATGGCAGCGAACATGAGAAACATCACCACGTTGGCGTTGGCCGTAGCCGCCAACGCGCTTTCCCCCAGCAGGCGGCCTACCCAAATCGCGTTGATCGAGCCTTGCAGCGTCTGCAACACGTTGGACAGCAACATCGGGAGCGAAAAAAGCAACAGCGTCTTCAGGATCGGACCTTGCGTGAGGTCTCCCTTCATCATCGGGCGCTCTGGCGTCGGAGCCTTGGTCTCGATGCCGACTGGTTCTTCGCCGACGGGGATGGGGGATGCCTCGTTCATGTTCCCCTCGTGTCGCCCCAGAGGTGGATATGCAAGCGGTCCGTGAAGCGGAAGCCGTTGTGCACGCAGATTTCCGCTAGCCAGATCGCCCGCTCTCGCAAAACGTCGCTGCTGCGGCCTTCGGGCATCAGGAAAAGGCGATTACCGGGAATCCTATAGGCATCGCGCAGCGCGAGCACTTCGTCGAGATCGCTCGGCTCCGCGATCACGAACTTGAAGAAGGCGCGGCCGTCAGTCACCCAGGCGGCCAGGCGTTCGGAAATGAGAGCGAGGTCGGGCGGGTTGCCGCTATGCGCCAGCTTGGGGCTGACATTATACTGATGAATCAGCGGGTCGAGGGCGGGATGGGGCGTAATCGTGCCGTTCGTCTCCACCTCGATGTGCATGCCGGGGCGCAGTTCGTTCAGGCTTGCGACCATGCGCGCCAGCGCGGCCCCTTGCAGCAAGGGTTCTCCGCCAGTCAGGACCAGGCGATCCGGTGGCAGCGCTGCAATGCGGGCAGCGATGTCGCCCTCGCCAAGCGCGACCTGATTGGCCTTCCGATCATAAACGGTATCATCGCGGTGAGGGCGGTTGTCGCCCTCGAAGCGCCAGGTATAAGCGGTATCGCACCATTGGCAGGCGAGATTGCAGCGCGAAAGGCGCACGAAAGTGCTCGGCCGGCCAAGCGAAGGACCTTCGCCTTGCAGCGAGGAGAAGATCTCCGGTTCTCCCGGCGCGGTGGTGGCCAATGTCAACATAAGGTCAGCGGCGCGAGATCATGCGTGCGGTTGACACAGTTGACACAGTCCAGAGGGAAAAGAGGCGGCCTTGCGGAAAGCGGATAAAGTGGGCAGTCATCATGGCGCGACAGTGACAGATGGGCCGCAGGTAGGAAAATGAAATCCTGTTCCGGCAGCTAAGGATCGTCCGATCCTTAACGAACCGCTGACCTTACCCCAACCGCTGGAGAGCCGCCGCCAGCCGTTCCGCTTCGGCTGCGTGGGCGGCATGGTCGGCACGCGCTTTCTCCACCGCCTCGGGCTTCGCCTTTTCGACGAAGGCGGGGTTTTCCAGCCGCTTGGCGATGGAATCCCGCTCCTTTTGCGACGCGGCGAGGGCCTTTTCGAGGCGGGACTTTTCGGCGGCGATGTCGATCACACCTTCGAGGGGGATGATGAAGGTGTCATTATCGACCACGACCTGCGCGCCCTTGTAGCTGGACGGGTCGGCGCCCATCAGCGGATTGATTTGTCCGATCCGCGCCAGCCTGAGCAGGGATTGATAATTGGTATTCAGGCGCCGCTGAGTTTCTGCGGAAATGTCCCCGTGGAGCATTTGCGGTTTCGCCGAGACCGGGACGCTCAATTCGGTGCGGGCGCTTCGGACCCCTGAAATGAGGCGTATCAGCCAGTCTACTTCAGCTTTGGCGCCGCGATCAACTTCCGTTCCGGGAGACGGCCATTTTGCCACGATCAACTCATATTCGCGCTTCCCGAGCGAGGCCCAGAGTTCCTCGGTAACGAAGGGCATGAACGGATGAAGCATGACAAGGATCTGGTCGAGCACCCAACCGGCGACGACCCGGGTTTCATCCACTCGCCAAGACGGAGCGGCCGCGTCGGGGAGGCCGGGTTCTTCGGTGAGGATCGGCTTGATAAGCTCCAGATACCAGTCGCAGAACTGATCCCACACGAAATGATAAATAGAATTGGCGGCAGCGTCGAAGCGCAGGTCGGCCATGGCCTTGTCGAGTTCGGCGAGCGTTTCGACCACTTCGCCGATGATCCATTTGTTCACGGCCAGCTTCGCAGCCGGCGCTTCGACCGAAGCGCTTGCGCCTATGCCGTTGGCTTGGCAGAACCGGGCGGCGTTCCAGAGCTTAGTGGCGAAGTTGCGGTAACCTTCGACGCGCTTTTCGTCCATCTTCACATCGCGGCCCTGGCTTTCCATGGCGGCCATGAAGAAGCGCAGCGCGTCCGCGCCATACTTGTCGATAAGGCCCAGCGGATCGACGACGTTGCCCTTGGACTTGGACATCTTCTGTCCGTCCGCCGCGCGCACCAGACCATGGAGGTACAGCCGCTTCCACGGCACTTCCTTCATGAAATGAATGCCCTGCATCGCCATGCGCGCATCCCAGAAGAACAGGATGTCGAAGCCGGAGATAAGCAAATCGTTGGGGTAGTGGCGGGAAAGGAGGTTCAGGGGAGGGGTTGAGGTGGGGTTGTGCCCCACAAGCGGCGCTTGATCGGGCGACCCAACCCCCGTCCTTTCCCCTGAAGGGGAGAGGAGCGGCTCTTCCGGCCAACCCAGCGTGGCGAAGGGCCAAAGGGCGGACGAGAACCAGGTGTCAAGAACGTCCTCGTCACGCGTGATTTTGCGATTGCCGGCGAGGGCTTGCGCCTGCGCTTCGGTTTCGGCGACGAAGATGCTACCGTCCTCGGCGTACCAGGCGGGAATCCGATGCCCCCACCAAAGCTGGCGGCTGACGCACCAGGGCTGGATATTCTCCATCCAGTTGAAGAAGGTCTTTTCCCATGTCTTCGGCACGATCTCGATCGTACCGCTCTTCACCGCCTGGATCGGGGCCTGCGCCAGCTTTTCGGCGTCGACATACCACTGGTCCGTCAGCCAGGGTTCGATCACGACGCCGCCGCGGTCGCCGTAAGGCGTCTGGATCACGCGATCCTCGACCTTTTCCAGCAAGCCGTCCGCGTCCATCAGCTCGACCACGCATTGGCGCGCGTCGAACCGGTCCATGCCGACCAGTTGTGAAGGGATCAGACCGTCAGCCGTTTGACATACCCGCGCCTCGGCATCGAGCATATTGAGCATTTCGGCCGGCTTGAATCCGGCGCGCTTGCCCACCTCGAAGTCGTTGAAATCGTGCCCCGGCGTAATCTTCACCGCGCCCGAGCCTAGCTCCGGGTCGGCATGCTCGTCTGCCACGATGGGGATTTCGCGGCCGGTGATGGGCAGCGTCACCGTGGCCTTGCGTTCCAGTAGCGGTTTGTAGCGCTCGTCATTCGGGTTCACCGCCACGGCCATGTCGGCCAGCATCGTTTCCGGCCTTGTGGTGGCGACCGAGATATGACCCGAACCGTCGCTGAGCGGATACTTGAAGTGCCAGAAGCTGCCCTGGATCTCTCGCGTTTCCACTTCGAGGTCGCTGATCGCGGTCTTGAGTTTGGGGTCCCAGTTCACCAGCCGCTTGTCGCGGTAGATGAGGCCCTCATTGTAGAGGTCGACGAAGACTTTCACCACGGCCCTGGTGAAGTGCGGGTCCATAGTGAATTGTTCGCGGCTCCAGTCCATCGAGCAGCCCAGCCGACGAAGCTGACGCGTGATTGCGCCGCCGCTCTCGGCCTTCCATTCCCAGACCTTCTCGATGAAGGCATCGCGCGTGTAATTGGTGCGCTTGTCCTGTCGCGCCTCCATCTGGCGTTCGACCACCATCTGCGTGGCGATGCCGGCATGGTCCGTGCCTACCACCCATAGCGCGTCCTTGCCGCGCAGCCGCTCATATCGGATCACCACGTCCTGCAGCGTATTATCGAGCGCGTGACCGATGTGAAGCGAGCCCGTCACGTTCGGCGGCGGGTTGACGATGGTGAAGGGCTGGGCTTCCGGCCGTTCGGGGTGAAACAGGCCATGGCTTTCCCAATGCGCGTACCATTTCGCCTCGATCCGAGCGGGGTCGAAAGTCTTGTCCAGTGCGGTGTCAGTCATGGTCCGGCGCTTTGCCAGCGCCGGAGTTCGGGTGCAAGGCGCGACTGCCCCCGCATTTGCGGTGGGCTCCGTCGAGGCGGGAGGAAGCGCGGCTCGTCGCGCCGGCGGAACCCCTTGCCGGTCCGAGCATTTTCCCCCAATACGAGCGCGCATGCGGGAATACGCTGAATTTACCCTGTCGGAAAACGACGATGGCGGCGTCCCGACTTTGACGCTTAAGGGACCGTTGCGCGTCCATTCGCTGGGCGATCTCGACGCCCGGCTCGCCGCGCTCGACGGGAATTTCCAGCGCATCGACATGTCCGGCGTGACGGACATCGATACCACCGGCGCCTGGCTCGTCGCGAATTATGCGCGGGAGCACGGCCTTTCGACAGTGGGCGAAAGCGAGCAGGCGCGGCGTCTGTTCGCGGCGATCGGCGATATGTCCGAACATGAGGCCGAGCCGGTGCCGGCCGCGCCGCTGATTGTCCGCACGCTTGGGGAATTTGGAGACCTGGTGGTCGGCTGGGGCCATGGGTTCGCTCGATCAGTAGCCTTCCTAGGTGAACTGGTGAGCGCCATTGGCGTGGTGATCCGCCACCCCTCTCGCCTGCGTGGCACGGCATTGATTCACCACATGCAGTATGTGGGGATCAACTCGCTGTGGATCATCGGTTTGATGAGCTTTCTCATCGGTATCGTGATCGCGCAGCAGGGAGCGGTGCAGCTGGAGCAGTTCGGCGCGCAGATCTACACGATCAACCTGACCGGGCGCCTTTCCATGCGCGAGTTGGGTATTCTCATGACCTCGATCATGGTCGCGGGCAGATCCGGCTCTGCCTTCGCGGCGCAGATCGGGACGATGAAGCTGACGGAGGAAGTGGACGCGATGCGCACTATCGGCGTTTCGCCGATGGAAGCGCTGGTCGTGCCGCGCGTGCTGGCCTCGATGATTATGATGCCGCTCCTGGGGTTCTATTCGGCGGCGCTGTCGATCATCGGCGGGGCGTTCATCTCAAACTTCGCGCTTGATATCCCGTTCCTCACCTTTCTTCAGCGCACTCAGGAAGTGGTGCCGATCACGGACGTGTGGATCAGCCTGCTCAAGGCCCCAGTCTTCGCGCTGATCGTGGCGCTCGCGGGCTGCTATCAAGGCATGCAGGTTTCCGGCAATGCCGAAGAGGTGGGATCCCGCACTACGCAGGCCGTTGTGGTGGCGATCTTCACGGTGATCGTTCTAGACGCTTTCTTTGCCGTCTTCTTCACGGAGATCGGCTGGAAATGACCGATCCCTCGGCCGCGCCTTCCGGCAATTATCCGATTGTAGTCGAAGGTTTGCGCAATGCCTTTGGCGAACACGTCATTCATGACAATCTTTCCCTGACGGTGCGGCGGGGTGAAATCCTGGGCGTGGTGGGTGGATCGGGCACCGGCAAATCCGTTCTCATGCGTTCGATCATCGGCCTGCAGCATCCGGCGGCCGGGCGCATATGCGTACTGGGGCACGAGATTGACGACACGGAAGACGATGATGACGTGGACTTGCGGTCACGCTGGGGCGTGCTGTTCCAGGGGGGCGCGCTGTTTTCCACCCTGACCGTGGGCGAGAACGTCGAAGTGCCGCTCAGGCAATTCTACCCCGAAATCTCCGATGATCTGCGGGGAGAGATAGCCCGCTTCAAAGTGCGTCTTTCCGGCCTGCCCGAGGAGGTGGCGTTCAAGTACCCCAGCGAGCTTTCGGGCGGCATGCGCAAGCGCGCCGGCCTGGCGCGCGCGCTTGCGCTGGATCCAGAACTGTTGTTCCTTGATGAGCCGACCGCCGGTCTTGATCCGATCGCCGCGGCCGCTTTTGATACCTTGACCCGCGAACTCAAGGAGACGCTGGGCCTGACGGTGTTTCTGATTACGCACGATCTCGACACCCTCTATGCCATTTGCGACCGGGTTGCGGTTCTGGCTGACCGCCGAGTGATCGCGGTGGGGACTATTCCCGAGCTGTTGGCGCTCGATCACCCATGGATTCAGGAATACTTCAACGGCCCGCGTGGCCGCGCGGCGCTGGGCGACAAGGGCAATCCGCACATGGCGGCGCGGCCCGATGAGGCGGCGATGGACAGTGATGGCAACCGGGGGGCATAGGGACGGATATGGAAACAAAGGCCAATCACGTCTGGGTCGGGGCCGTCACGCTGACGCTGCTCATAGCGCTGGCCGCATTCATCCTGTGGATAGCGCGGCTGAACGAGGGTGCGCGGAACGAGTACGACATCTTTTTCAAGCAGTCGGTCGACGGCCTCGCCAAGGGGTCGGAGGTTGCTTATGCAGGCGTTCCAGTGGGCCAGATCTCGCAGATCGAGTTATGGCCGCAGGATCCCAGCTTTGTGCGGGTGCGCGTAAAGGTTGACAAGAAGGTCCCGATCACGGTGGGCACCACCGCCACCATCCAGGGCAGTTTTACGGGCGTTTCCGACATTCAGCTGGAAGGTGCGGTGAAAGGCGCCCCCTTCTTGACCGAGCCGGGCCCTGAAGGCGTGCCGGTGATCCCCACCAAGCGCGGCGGTCTGGGCGAGATTCTCTCCAATGCGCCCTTGCTGATGGAACGCCTTGCCACGCTGACCGAAAACCTCAATCAATTGCTGTCCGACGAAAACCGCCGCTCGGTATCCGACATTCTGCGCAACACGGACAAGATGACTCACGACATTTCCGGGGCGACACCGGAATTGCGCAAGACACTGGTGGAACTGAAAGGCACGCTCAATCAGGCGACGCAAACGCTTGCGGCTTTTCAGGGTGTTGCCGCCAAGGCTGATAGCTTGCTGGGGAGCGAGGGTAATTCGCTGGCGGACCAACTTCGCAGGACGCTGGCTTCCGCCCAGAAATCGATGGACCAGCTCAACGCGACGATGGCTCATGCGCAGCCCGCACTTGACCAGGTGTCCGGACATACGCTGCCGGCTGCCGAGGCCGCGATCCGCGATTTGCGCGCGACCAGCCGGGCGCTTCGCAACGTGACTGAGAAGATCGACGAGCAGGGCGCGGGTGCGCTGCTGAAGGGCGAAAAGCTGCCCGATTACAAGCCATGATTGGGGGCATGATGGGAACGGCAATGAAGCATTGGGGCGCCACGCGCATCCGGACGGGAATGGTTGTGGCTGCCGGGTGTTTCGCTTTGGCTGGATGTATCAGCCTGGGCGGCAAAGCGCCGGACGAATTGTTCAGGCTGACCGCGGAGGAGCCGGTTCCGGCCGGGACTACGGTTAGCGGTCCATTGACGGATGCCGTCGTGGTGCTCGATCCTGAAGCGGATCGCAGTCTGGATATGCTGCGTGTGCCGGTGCGCCTGAATGCTTCCAGCTTGGCCTATCTCAAGGATGGGGCCTGGGTCGAGAAGCCGACGCGCCAGTTCCGTTCGCTGTTGGCTGAAACTATTCGGGCGCGCACCGGCCTGCTGGTGGTCGAGGGTGGCGATTTCGAGGTTACCGGCAAGACCCGCGTTGGCGGGCGGTTGTTGCAGATGGGATATGACGCACCCAGCGGTGCGGTGATCGTGCGCTTCGACGCCATGCTCAGCCGCGGCGCGAGCAACAATGACATTGTCACTAAACGCTTCGAAGCGGTGGTGAACGGCGTCGAGCCGAAAGCGAAACCGGTCGGCGCGGCGCTTAACCATGCGGCCAATGAGGTGGTGCGCCAAGTGGCGGACTGGGTGAAGGGCGGTTAAATCAACCTGCTATCGCCAACGGCTGAAAAATATTTCCGGACATTCCCGCGCAAAAACCATCGCGTTGATAAAGACGATTGAAAAACCGCGGTTGCCAGAGTTCGATCCATATATCTTAATGTTGCAATAATATTACATATATGTTTTATTTTGACTATTTTGTGACTGTCTCGTTTGACGATATTTTCTTCGCATGTATGTGGCCTCACCCGCTGCCGATTGGCGCGGATGATTAAGTACATGCAGGAGTTCTCATGAAGAAGTTTGCCATCGCCGGCGTTGCTGCCGCGCTGTTCGTCGTTCCGGCCGCCGCCAATGCTCAGGCTTTCGTGCAGGTCGAAACCGGTCTGGATTCGGTTTCGGCTGACGGTGAATCGCAGCAGGGCCTGAGCTACGGCGTTTCGGCTGGCTACGACTTGCCGCTGTCGGGCGGCATGTTCGTCGGCATTCAGGGCACCGTTGCTGACAGCACGACCAAGGATTGTGTGAGCGATGTCAGTGTCCCTGGCGATCGCCTGTGCCTGCGCACCGGCCGCGATCTGGCCGCCGTCGTTCGTCTGGGCACGTCAGTCGGCGAAAAGAGCAAGCTCTATGTGCTGGGCGGCTACACCAACGCGCGTCTGCGTTTGACCTACGATAACGGCACGACCACGACGGTGGACGCGGCTAACGGCGACGGTTTCCGTCTGGGCGCCGGCTATCAGTACGACATCAACGACAAGCTCTTCCTGAAGGCGGAGTATCGTTATTCGAACTACGAAGGCGATTTCAGCCGCCACAACGGCATTGTCGCTCTCGGCGCCAAGTTCTGATCCCAGGACCGGGGACGGAGGGGCTTGCTTCTTCCGTCCGCTATCAAGGCCCGTCCCGGTTCGTCCGGGGCGGGCTTTGTCAATCCGGGCGAGAAAGTGCTGCCAGGCGCATGGCGAGGGTGAACGCATCGAATCGCCCGGCGCGGCGCTGCGTGGCCTCTTCGTCCTCCCCCCAAAGCTCGATCTGCCAGTCCGCTTCCAGTTCGGCTGCCTTCCAGAGCGCTTCTGCATCGGCGCCCCGCCGGATGGCTTCGAGCGCAATCGTCAGCGATGCCGAAAGGCTCGCCAGCATCCTGAGCGCCGCGAGCGCGAAGACATCCAGACCTTCCAGCTCCTGCCTCAGGCGCGCCAGGGTCTCGTTCGGTTGAGCCTTGTGCACGATGCCGGACACACGCGCGAAGCGGATGCCGAGGCGGGCCTCCACATGCGCGAGCAGGGGTTCCCACGTCTCGGTCTGGCGTTTGTAAAGCGGTTCTTCCGGATCGGCGCGGTAGCACAGGGTATCGGTTTCGGCATAAGGCAGGAGTTCATCGATCACTTGTGCATAGTCTGCCGCGACGACATCGATCGCAAAGTCCGCCAAGTCGCGTAGAGGAAAGGTTGTAACATCGATATCTTCGTCCTGGCAGGCCCATTCCGTGGCCAGGGCTTGGGCTAGAATCGGCGTCGGCACCACTTGTGCCCGGCCACCGGCGGTTTTGATCCGGCGTCCGTCCAGCACGACATGCCAACCATCTTCGGCCTGCTGGACCGAGACATCTTTATAAAAGCGCTTCACCGTTGCTTCCTGACTATTCGGGCGTGCGCCACATACGCGCCATGATCGCGGGCAGCGCGAAGACATCGATCAGCCCGCTGGCAATCAACAGATAGCCGATCCAGTGTGGCCACTGCGGCAGCGTGCGTCCGACCGCCACCAACATCCCAAAGATCACGAAGGCTACGCCCAGCAGGCGAACGAACTGGATCAGGAAAAAGCGCCGCGCGGCGGGATCGTTTTCGTTCATGCCAGCAGATACTCCAAGAGCTGCGCCGGCGTTTCCACGACCTTTTCCGCGCCCGCGGCTTCCAGTTCTCGCGGGTGGTGATAGCCCCAATCGACGCCGATAGCGCGCGTGCCGACGCTGACCGCCATCTGCATGTCGTAGGCGGTGTCGCCGATCATCACGGCCTCACCGGGCAGGGCGCCCGCCTCAAACAGCGCTTCTTCGAGCATGGCCGGATGGGGCTTGGAAGGATGACGGTCAGCGGTCTGGAGGGTAACGAACAATTCAGCGATGCCATTGGCGGCAAGGCAATGCGTCAGCCCGCGATCGGACATGCCGGTGGCGACGCCTAGCACCCAACCCGCCCCATTGAGAGTACGCAAGGCGGTTTCGATGCCGGGGAACAACGGCTGCGAGAGGCGCCCTTCGCTGCGCGCGGTGCGAAACGCCTCCTTATATGCGTCAGTCAGAGCCTGCTGCTGCTCGCCCGTGCTTTCCGGCAGGAGTTGGCGCATCGCTTGCGGCAGCGAGAGGCCGACCGCGCGCCGGATCGCACCGCGCGTCGGCGGGCGTAATGCAAAGGCGGTGAAGGCGGCTTCCATGGCCTCGCAGATGGATGCCTGTCCGTCGACCAGCGTTCCATCGCAGTCGAATACTGCCAGCTTCATGCGCTTGCCTTGCACATCGGCATCACCGCCGTCCTTTCGGCGCGCCCGTGCGCGCTCCGCCAGGCTTGCGGGTGCCGGGGCGGACGGCCTTGCCGGAGGTAGGCTTGCCCGATCCGGGGCGGGGCGGGGGCCCGTCTCCGCGCTTGCGCCGCTCGCCACGCCGCTCCTTGCGATATTGTTTGGCGTGAGCCTTGGCGACGCGTTTCTTGTCTTCCTTGGTCGGTTCAGGGGGAGGGGCCGGCAATTCCGCTCCTTGCGCCTCGTCAAAGCCGAGAGAAGCCATCGAATTGGCGAAATGCTCGGGCAGGGGGGCGGTCACGTCCAGTGGCGTGCCGTCCGGGTGCTCAATAATCAGGCGCCGCGCGTGCAGGTGCATCTTGCGACTGATGGTGCCGGAAAGGAAAGCATCCTGTCCGCCGTACTTGCCGTCGCCCACTATGGGGTGGCCGATGGCCGCCATGTGGACGCGCAACTGATGCGTGCGGCCGGTCAGCGGATGCAGCTCGACCCAGGCGGCGCGGTTGCCGGCGCGATCCAGCACGCGATAGCGCGTCCGTGCGATCTGCCCCCCTTTTTCATCGACATGCATCTTCTCGCCGCCGGTGCCGGGTTGTTTTGCAAGGGGCAGTTCGATCATGCCGTCGGCAATGTCAGGTACGCCGACCACCAAGGCCCAATAGACCTTTCTGGCTGAACGGCCGGAAAAGCGCTTCGAAAAGAAAGCCGCGCTGCCCGGTGTCCGGGCGATCAGCAGGACCCCGGAAGTATCCTTGTCCAGCCGGTGAACCAGTCGTGGGCGTGGGCCGTCGGGTGCAAAGGCATCAAGCAGGCCGTCGACATGCTGCTTGGTTCCCGAACCGCCCTGTGTGGCGAGGCCCGGCGGCTTGTTCAGCACGATTGCCGCGCGATCCTGCGTCAGGACCATCACTTCGGCGAGGGCGATTTCCTCCTCGCTCAATTCACGGCGGGGACGGGCCGGCTTTGCGCCGCCTTTGATGTCGCCGCCGGGGGGCACGCGCAGGATTTGCCCCGCCTCCAGCCGAGTGTCGACCTCTGCCCGCTTGCCATTGACGCGGATCTGACCTGTGCGTGCCCAGCGCGAGACGGTCGCAAAGCCCACTTGCGGCAAGTGCCGCTTGAACCAGCGGTCCAGGCGCACGCCGTCATCATCGGGCGCTACGGTGAATTGGCGTACTGTCTCGGTCATGCGACGCTCCGCATGATTGCGAGGCCCAGATAAAGGCTGGCCACCCCGGCGATCATGGAAATGCCGGTGTAGAACGCGGCAATGCCCAGTTCCCCGCGCCCGGCCAGAGTTGCGACGTCCAGCGCGAATGAGGAGAATGTCGTGAAGCCACCCAGCACCCCCACCGCCAGCAACAGGCGAGTGCCTTCGCCATGGCTGCCGAATCGCGCGAGCCATCCGATCAGCACGCCCATCAGCAGGCTGCCCACAATGTTGACGGTCAAAGTGCTGTAAGGGAAAGCGGTGGCGCGTATGGGCCCGAGCGCGGCCGTCCAGGCACGGCCGACCAGAAAGCGCAGCCAGGCGCCAAAGCCGCCGCCTAGCGTCACGTAAAGCGAGGCGGCAAGGAAGGAGGGTTGAGACATCTGGCCGCCTTAGCGGCGAACGCCGGCTTTTCCAATCTCCGCCGTTTCCAGGCAAAGGGCAAGTTTTCCGGCAAGATGCTTGCCTTTCCCCCCTCTCAGTGCTAGCGCGCCTCCACTTTCAGCCGATCCCTATAGGATTCGGCGTGCTTTCGTATTTCATTGAAGGTGTTCCCTGCGTCGGCATGTGGGGCTCGCGTCTTCGAATTGTGAGGTAAGTCGGTTTATGCAGATTCTCGTCCGCGACAACAATGTTGACCAGGCCCTTCGTGCGCTCAAGAAGAAGCTGCAGCGCGAAGGCGTCTATCGCGAGATGAAGCTGCGCCGCCACTATGAAAAGCCCTCTGAGAAGCGCGCCCGCGAAAAGGCAGCTGCCGTGCGCCGCGCCCGCAAGCTTGAGCGCAAGCGCCTGGAGCGTGACGGCGTCAAGTAAGACGGATTCCTGCCCTGCGCGCGCAGGGCTCCCGCCGTGCAGGTTCCGGCTTGAACGCCGGGCCCGCTTGAGCCATGAGGGCGCGGAAAATCCATCCGCGCCCTTTGTGCATCTGCGCGCCGGGCTAATCCCAAACGAGGTCTTTCGACAATGACAGAGATCACCCGCGTCCCGCTGCAGCCGATCGCCAAGGGATCGCTTACCAAGATCTGGCTGGGCGTTGCCGCGATCGCGCTGGCCGCGGGCGGTATCGCTTATGCGGCGATGCCCGCCGCCGTCCATGTCCAGACGCTTACCGCCGGTTCGGGTGAGTCGCCGACGATGGATGACGTTGTCCTGATTAATTACAAGGGCACGCTTCCCAACGGCAAGGTCTTCGACCAGGCGCAGCAGGTGCCGATGGCGCTGAATGAAGTCGTTCCCGGCTTTGGCAAGGCGTTGGTGAAGATGCAGCGCGGCGGCAAGTACAAGGTCGAGATACCGTCCGAACTGGCTTATGGGGACAAGGCGGTGGGCGGTATTCCCGCCAATACTGATTTGACCTTCGAAATCGAACTGCTTGATTTCAAGAGCCGCGCCGAGATCGAACAGCAGCAACGCATCATGCAGCAGCTTCAGCAGATGCAAATGCAGTCCCAGGGCGCGCAAGGCGCCGCCCCCGCGCCCGCTCATCCCTGACCGTTCTTGCGAAGGGGCGTCGCTAGCGCCCGCTTTTCGCTTTCGCCAGGGATGCAAGGGGTCGATCTGGGCCCCGCAACCATTGAGGAACAGTGATGTCGGTCGATACCGCAACCGTGGCCAAGATCGCCAGTCTCGCCCGGATCAAGGCGAGCGAGCAGGAACTTGAGGCGATGGTGCCCGAGCTGAACGGCATTCTCGCTTGGGTCGAACAACTGGGCGAAGTCGATGTTTCCGGCATTGAGCCGATGACTGCGGTGATCCCCAACACGCTGCGCCTGCGGGAGGACGTAATCGATGCCGATCCGCTGACCGGCGGGGGCATCCGTGACAAAGTGCTGGGCAATGCGCCGATGGCCGAACACGGCTT
>NZ_DAIMZT010000054.1:0-21516 GCF_036733805.1 Novosphingobium sp.
ATTCATCTTGGGAATCGGAAAATCTCTTCAACCCCAAATTCGTCCACACGACCTAAGCCCTCCACGCTGGCTCCCGGCGCTTCACGCAGGAGCCCTCCGTAACATCCACAATACCGAAACTATTGCCCGACCGGCAAACCGCCTCAATGTCGAAACATCATCCTACGACAAGCGCGTGGCGAAACATCCGGCTGGAACTGGAACCGACGGCCGGTTTTCCACAAGGCTCGGCAAGCAGGGCATACTTGCTTTCGCTGCCGCTGCGCGAAGACGGGACCGTCGACGAGGCTGCCGTTCAAGCCAACCCGCAGATGGCGCGGTTCAAACGCTTCTGGCCAAGCGAACCGGACCGGACGGGCTCGGTGACCCGCAACGGAGAGATGTGGATATTGTCCTTCAGGACAACGCGCGAGAGTGCCGATACCAGTTTCCAGATCGTCATGCCCAGACTATTGCCCGGCGATCACGCGACGATTGGCGAACCGGACGGCAATCAATGGCGGTTTCGCGTCATCGGCCTTGAAAAAGGCATGCCGGCCATAGCTTGAAACCGACCGGACCGGCTTCGCGCACCTTCCTTCCCTAAGCCGGACCCAGGCCGGCGGCGAACGCGAGCCGCAACAGCTCGGAAGTGCTTGCCGCCTCCAGTTTCTGCATGACGCCGGCACGCAAGGTTTCGACCCTGCGAGGGGCGAGGTCCAGTTCCTGAGCGATGGCCGCCGTGGTGTGTCCGCGCACCAGGCGATGCAACACTTCGCGTTCCAACGGCGCCAGCGCCTCCAACCGCGCCCGCGCCCGCTCCTGACGGGAAAGGTCCCGAACCCGGTCAAGCCGGGCGAAACCGTCCGTGATCGCTTCGAACAGGACGGTTCGATCGAACGGCTTTTCGATAAAGTCCACAGCTCCCGCATTCATCGCCTGGAGCGCGACCATGATGTCCCCGTGTCCGGTCATGATGATGATCGGCAAATCGATGGACCGTTCCTTGAGCACTTGCTGGACTTCCAGCCCACTGATTCCGGGCATGCGCACGTCCAGCAAAACGCAACCCGCGCCCAGTTCATCCACGGCCTCCAGGAAATGCTCGCCTGTTTCGAACGCCGTGACGTTATAGCCGGACGCGCGCAACATAAACGTGGCCGAGCGGCGGATCGCTTCCTCGTCATCGACCAGGAAAACTCGCCGACGATCAGGCATCGGAGCCGCTCTCCGCCTGTGGCAACGTGAAGTGGAACGCGGTTCCGCCAAGACCCGAAGTCCCCGCCCAGATGCGGCCGCCATGCGCCTCAACGATAGTGCGGCAGATCGATAGGCCCAGGCCCATGCCATTCGCCTTGGTGGTGACGAAGGGTTGGAACAACTGCTCCATCGCTTTCGGCGCGAGACCGGGACCGCTATCGGCAACAGTCACCTGCACCATGCCGTCGCGGTCAGTCGCGCTGCTGCTGATCTCAAGCCGCTTGAACGGCACCTCCTCCATCGCTTCCACTGCGTTGCGGATCAGATTGAGCAAGACTTGCTGAACCTGAATGCGGTCCACCAGCAATTCTTCCGCGCCAGGGTCCAGGTGAACCTCGAACTCGATCGAACGACCTCCCACGCCAGCCAGAGCCAGGGCGCTCGCCTCGTTGACCAGCCTGGGCAGGCTGACGATGTGCCGTTCCGTTTCGCTGCGCGAGATAAAGTCGCGCAGGCGGCGCACGATCTGTCCCGCGCGAATGGCTTGAGCCGCACATTCGTCAAGCGCTTCGCGGATCACTTCGATGGTTTCGGGCTTCGGATCGACGAGCATCTCGCTGGCGGTCTGCACATAATTGGCAATGGCCGTAAGCGGCTGGTTGAGTTCGTGCGCGATCGACGTCGCCAGCGTTCCCATCGCGGTCACGCGGGAAACGTGCGTCAGCGCGTCCTGCAGATCGTGAAGCCTCAGTTCGGTGCGTTGCCGCTCCGTCAGGTCCCGAATGAAACCGGTATAGACGCGGCGGTCTCCCAGACGGGCCTCTCCCACCGAAAGCTCGATGGGAAATGTGCTGCCGTCGCGGCGGCGGGCGGTGGTGACCCGGCCGACACCGATGATCCGGCGCTCTCCGGTAACGGCGTAGCGGTGCAGATACATGTCGTGGCGTTCGCGATCCGGCGAAGGCATCAGCGTGCTGACATTCTCGCCGATCAGCTCAGCTTCGGCAAAGCCGAACATCCGCTCAGCAGTGGAGCTGAACGACATGATCCGCCCCACCTCGTCAATCACGATCATCGCGTCCGGCGCGGTCTCCAGGATCGAGCGGAGGTGAGCGCCATCGCCCAGATCGAACAGCCCGCCCTCTCGGAAGCTCTCACCGTTAGACTGTTGTTCGTCCATTCCCACCTTCCGGTCACGGAAACCCGGGCATGCACCGCAGTTCATTCAAAATTCGCCCGGCGCTCACGTCATGGTTGCCACGCTGGCCGCGAAACTCAAGTTAAAGCTTTGACGCACGAGTGAAAACCCCGGCTGCACACGATTGCACGTTCGTCGAAGCCCGCAAAGCTTCACTCCTTTTCCGGAACATTGCGGATGGCATCATCGTTACTTTGGGCGGAGGGTACACTGAGGCAATCGGCCGGAGCCTTGCCATGACCTTGCACAGCCGCGTCACTATCGACGAGTCGCGCTTTCTTGATGGCTTGCGCGCGGCGGCAGTGGTCTCACGCGGGGGGCACCCTGACCTTGCCGGCCCCGAAGCGCTGACGCGCGTGAAAGCACCCACGCTGTTGATCGTGGGGGCGCTGGACGGCGTGGTCATCGAACTGAACGCCGCCGCCAGCGAAGCCATGCGATGCGAACACAAGATGGCGCTCGTGCCGGGCGCGGGCCATCTTTTCGAGGAGCCGGGGACCCTCGATCAGGTGGTCACGCTCGCCAGCGCCTGGTTCCGCGCACATCTGGAGAAAAAACGATGACGGGAGGGGCGGTCTTCGCGGACCGGCGCGACGCCGGACGGAAACTGGCGCGGGAAGTCCAGGACTGCGCCTTTCAGAACCCGATTGTGCTGGCCCTGCCGCGCGGCGGCGTCCCGGTGGGTTTTGAAGTGGCGAAGGCGCTCGGTGCGCCTCTGGACGTATTGCTGGTTCGCAAGATTGGCGCCCCAGGGCATGAGGAATACGGCATCGGCGCTCTGGTCGATGGCACCTCTCCCCGGGTAGTGATCGATGAAGCGAGCGCCCGCATGGTGGGAGCGACTAAGGATTACATCGATCGCCAGATCGCCGCGCAACTTGCTGAGATCGAGCGCCGACGCGCGCTTTATCGTACAGGCGCTCCGGTAAGAACCACTTGCCGCACCGCCGTTGTCGTCGATGATGGGATCGCCACCGGGGGCAGCATGCGCGCGGCGTTGCAGTCGCTCGCCCAGGCCCGACCGGCGCGCATAATCCTTGCAGTGCCGCTGGCCCCAACGGAAGTGCTGCCCGCATTGCGCAAGCTATGCGACCGCTTGATCTGCCTCGCCTCGCCGGAACCGTTCTACGCCGTGGGCGCGCATTACCGCGATTTCACTCAGACTCGGGATGAAGAGGTCATTCATCTTCTGGCCGAAGCGCGGCAATGGGAAAAACCGGGCTTTCGCGAAGTCAGCCAGTCCTGAGGGCAATCCGATGCGGCGCAAACGATCGAAGATCAGAGACTTTGCATTGAACACCAGGGGGCTCGTCCGATCCGCTCTCCGTAACTTTACCAATGGCGTTGCCGAGGACCGCAAATAGGTTGAAAGCCATCGATGGGAAGGACCTGAGCCATGAAGAATGTCCTGCTGCTTGTCCATGAGGACGAAGGCCAGGAAGCTCGCCTGCAAGCGGCGCTCGACGTAACGCGCGCCATAGATGGCCACCTCGTCTGCCTTTGCGCCATGGTCGCGCCTTCCGCGGTGGCTTACGATGTCTACAGCGGCGCGATGGTCGCGAACCTGGTGGAACAGGAGCGACAGAACGCGGCAGCCAATCGAGAGAGGCTCGAAGCGCGCCTCGCGCACGAGGATGTCTCGTGGAACTGGGAGGACGCCCTGTGTTTTCCTTCCGACGCAGTCGACGAAGCAGCGGGTCTTGTTGATCTGGTCGTCCTGTCGAGCCATCTTCCACAGAGCCAACCGCCTGAAATCCGCCGGTTGGCGGGCGCGGTTGCACGACGATCGGGGCGCCCCGTGCTGGCGGTGCCTGACAAAGTCCGGCCGCTCGACCTTTCAGGCACCGTGCTCATCGCATGGGACGGATCGCGTGAGGCTGACGATGCTCTGCGCCAGGCCGTGCCGCTGCTCAGCCTCGCCAGCGAAATCGTCCTCCTGGAGATTGACCGGCCAGAGGGTGCGTTGGCCGCGACATCGGCGGCGAGCTATCTTTCCCGGCACGGAATAGCGGCCCGCATCCAGGCCGTGCAACGTCAGCCTGACGAAAGCATCTGCTCGACGATACTCGAAACCGCTCGCGCCATGAATGCTGCCTATATCGTCATGGGCGCTTACGGCCATTCCCCGGCGCTTGAAACGCTTTTCGGTGGCGTTACCCGTTCGATGTTGGCAAACAGCGAGATACCGCTGCTGCTCGCGCATTAGAGCAGCTACCGCGGGCCGCTCTTCGGGTCCGGTTGATGATTGGTGCGCCAGTCTGGCTCAGAACCAAGGCCCGCGGCGAAGGCGATCCGAAGCGCGTCCGGGAAATTGCCGACTTCCAGCTTTACCATCACGTTCGCACGATAGACCTCGACCGTGCGCGGGCTGATGCCAAGATCGTAAGCAATGGTCTTATTGGGATAACCGCAGGCCAGGCCGTCCAGCACCTCACGCTCGCGCTCCGTCAGTTTGCCGAGCTGCGCGCGGGCCCATTCCGCTCTTTCAAGCTGAGCCTCACGGTCGCTGAGCCGCCGGAAACCATGACTGACGGATTCGAGCAATCGTTCCCTGTCGAAGGGCTTCTCCAGAAAATCGAGCGCGCCCATCTTCATCGCACGAACGGCAAGAGCGATATCCCCATGACCCGTGAGCATGACGACCGGGAAGTCGAGCCCCTCTCCCGTCATGCGTTCCAGCACCTCCAACCCATCAATGCCGGGCATCCGAACATCGAGCAGGACACAAGCGCGCACGCTCCGGTCCGCGTCCTTCAGGAAAGTGTGCCCGTCACTCCACCGCTGCACGGCATAACCCACCGAACGCAGAAGAAAATCGAGCGAACGACGGATCGCGTCCTCGTCATCGACGACATGAACTGTGCCTTTGCCGATCGTTCCGTCAGACATCGCGAACTTTCCTCCCGAACCCTTTGGGAAATGCCACGTCCTTCTATTTCACTTAATCGGCGGCAATTTGCGAGCCATTTCAGCAGGAAGGCGACGTAACTCTGCCAAACACGTCGGCGATCGCGATTGGAGCAGAAGGAAAGTAGCCGTGCAGGTAGCTTGCCGTCAGCGAGCCATGGACGAATAGCGCTTCGCCCATCCGGCCCTGGGGATTCACTGCGAGATGATGCGGCGCGAGCGTGGTGTCGAGGTGAGAGTAGTGGAAGGTATGGCCGCGCAAGATTCCACCAGGCAGATCCGCTTGCAAAAGCCCAAGCGCGGCGAGCCGGGGCTGCATCGTCGCCCTCCCCGGCATCAGGCCCAGCATCGCCCGGCAGGCGCCGCGGCCGTCGTCCAGTTCTTCCACGCAGTAGAGCATGCCGCCGCATTCGGCCAGAATCGGCTTGCCTGCCCCATGATGCGCGCGGATGGCATTTCGCATCGCGGTGTTGCCGGCCAGTTCCCCAAGGTAAAGCTCGGGATACCCTCCCGGCAGCCACAAGGCGTCGCAATCGGGCAAGGCGTGGTCAGCCAGCGGAGAGAAGAAACGCAGGTCCGCCCCCAATGCCTTCAGACAATCGAGATTGGCAGGATAAATGAAGGCGAACGCGGCGTCGCGCGCGATCGCGATGCGCTTGCCAGCCAACAGCGGCGGGACGGAACGCGGTTCGGGAGCATCAGCGAAAGTCACGGCCGAGGGCAACCAGTCCGCGGCTGCCGGGAGCGCGCATGCCGCCTGTTCGATCCGACCGTCAAGATCGGATATCTCGCCGGGCTGAACCAGCCCCAGATGGCGCTCGGGAAATGCGATTGCGGCTTCGCGCGGCAAAGCGCCCAACCATTGCACCTCTTCACGCAGGCTTTCCTCCAGCATGGCCGCATGACGTTCTCCCGCGACGCGATTGGCCAGAACCGCAGATATGCGGATATCCTCACGCCAGCTTGCAAGGCCATGCACCAAGGCGCCGAAAGTCTGCGCCATCGCCGCACCGTCAATCACCGCCAGCACCGGCAGGCCGAACCGCGCGGCAAGATCGGCGGCCGAAGGATCCCCGTCGAACAAACCCATGACGCCTTCGACCAGAATGAGGTCCGCCTCCCGCGCGGCCTCATGCAGGAGGCGCTGGCATTCGTCTTCACCGGCCATGAACAGGTCGAGCTGATAGACGGGGCCACCGCTCGCCCTTTCCAGAATCATGGGATCCAGAAAATCCGGTCCGCACTTGAACACGCGCACCCGCCGGCCGGCCCTGCGATGGCGCCGGGCCAGGGCCGCCGTAACCAACGTCTTGCCTTGTCCCGAGGCCGGCGCACAGACCATAAGCGCTGGGCAGCGCGCCTCTATCATCGGTCGATCCCCTCCTGCGCACGCACGCCGTCTCGAAAGGCATGCTTCACGTCTCTGATCGCGCTGACGGTGTCGGCCGCCTCGATCAGCCTGTCATGTGCGGATCGGCCGGTGATGACCACGTGTTGCATCGGCGGGCGAGCAGCGAGGGCCGCAAGAACGAGATCGATCTCAAGATAGCCGTAAGTGATGGGATAAGTCAGTTCGTCCAGCACCACCAGGCTGACGGTCGGCTCTGCCAGCGCCGCCGCCGCTTTTTCCCACCCCGCGCGCGCGGCAGCGATGTCGCGTTGGCGATCTTGGGTTTCCCAGGTGAACCCCTCCCCGCACTTTTCCCAGATCACATCCGGATGACGGGAGAAGAAGGCGCGCTCGCCCACCTCGTCGGCGCCCTTGATGAACTGGAACACCGCCGCCTTGCGGCCATAGCCGAGCGTGCGCGCGACCATGCCGAAAGCGCTGGACGACTTGCCCTTGCCGTTGCCGGTCAGCACCAACAGCAATCCCTTGTCGCGCGTGGCGGCGGCGATCTTGGCATCGACCGCCGCCTTGTGCTTTCGCGCCCGCTCGCGGTGCGCCAGATCGCGGCGCTGTTCCTCCTCGTCGCTCATCGACGCGCGGCACCGCGCAAGTCGGGCCGGATCGTGAAAAGCAAGGCGAAGGAGGCCGCCGCCAGGCTGCTCCATCCCACCGTCGCGAGAAGGGTCGGAGGGAAATAGCGACCAAGACGCGGCAGGAAGCCTGCAAGCGTCGGATCGGCGAAGCGACCGCCCAGAAAATAGAAGCCCCCGCTGGAGAACAACTCGGACACGAAAGCGGCCGCTACCAGCAATACCGCCATCGCCGGCAGCGCTGCCAGCCGCGCGCCCAGCCGACCCTGCGCCCATCGTCCGGCGAGCCACATCACGCCATAGGCGGGCACGAGCATCCAGTAAGCGGGGGTGAAACAGAAATCGGACTGGCCGAACCAGCCGATGGCGATCACGTCGATTGCGAAACCCAGCGCGAATAAGGCGGGAAAGGCCCAAACCCTGCGCACGAAGAAGCCGAGGACGAAAAAGCTGGCAAGGCTGGTGTCCGGCAAATGCAGCACATGGCTGAGCGAGTGGCTGCGAGTCACCAGCATGACCAAGGCGATGAGCCCCGCCACTGACAATTCAAAACGAGCGTTACGGACCATGACGGCCTCCTTGAAACGGTAGGAAAGACATTGCCCGCCGAGGCCAGATGGCTACGGCGCGGGAAACCTGCGTCGCGACAACTCTCGCGACGGCGATGAAGATCGTCAGATACGGTTCATCTCAGTCCCCCTTCGGCAACAAACGCACACATGTCGTCCGCCAAGGGAAAGCCCTCGTCCGCCCGGTACATCCCGCCCGCGCGAAAGAACGACGATAGCGGGCCGGTTTCCTGACTTCCCGGATCATCGCGTCGTCGCCGCCTTCTCGGGAAAAATCCCAATGGCCTTGTGGCGACGCGCTCACCGGTCACAGTTGCGGGAGCAGTGACGGATACGGCGGATTCCCGCCGGCCGAACTTCCCGATTAAGCCCTTGCGGGCACCCGTTACGGCCGCCCTGATAAGCAAGATGGCCCTATTCGGCAAGCTTTCGCGCTTGCGGGATGAAAGGACAGGCGATATCTGCCCTCCCCGCGACAGGTTCCTCGAAAGGGGATCAAAAGGGAACGGGGTGCGAACCCCCGGCTGCCCCTGCAACTGTAAGCGGCGAGCCGAGCGGCCATCACGCCATTGGGACTTCACGGTCCTGAGAAGGCGGCCGGTCCGGCATTGACCCGCAAGCCAGGAGACCTGCCTGACGCGGTCGTTCTTCGTTCGGGCAGGGTGCACCGAACGTTCGAGGTTCTCGCGACAAAGGCGGGACAATCCCTCGCGCAACGACAGCCACCGCCTGCCGGGAAGGCCCGTGCGGACGAATCGCGCCCGATTGCTCTTCAAAGGGCTGGGGCGACGAGCGCCGCGCGCGGTTCGATCGGCAGGCAACCGCCGTTCGTACCAAGGGAGCCGCACAGTGCGCTTGACCCGCTTTTCCATTGCCTCTTCTCTAATCCTGTCATTTGGTCTTTCCGGCACGGCCCACGCCGAAAGTGATGAACGTGACAGCTCCATCGTCGTCACCTCTCTGCGCACCCCGGTCGAGCAAGCGCGCGTTTCCACCAGCGTCACCGTGCTGGATGAAGCGGAAATCCGGCTGCAACAGCCGATCGCGCTGACCGACCTTCTCCTGCGCACGCCCGGCATCAGCCTGACTCGCAACGGGGGCTACGGCACCACTACGTCATTGCGAATCCGCGGCGCCGATTCCGGCCAGACAGTGATGGTGATCGACGGCATGCGACTGTCCGACCCTTCGGCAACCTCCGGCGGATACGGCTTTTCCAACCTCCTCATCGATGACATCGAACACGTGGAGATCCTGCGCGGCCCGCAGTCCATCCTCTGGGGCAGCGATGCCATCGGCGGCGTTGTCAGCGTCACCACGCGCAAGGCGCAGAAACCGCTCGAGGGCAGCTTTGCGGTGGAGGCCGGAACGCATGATACGGTGAATGCGCAGGCCGGCATCGGCGGCACCGGCGCCTTGGTGGACTGGCGCATTTCCGGCTCGACCTTCAGCACGACCGGCATTTCCGCAAGGAATAACGGCACGGAGCCCGACGGCTATCGGCGCAGTGCGGCCAACGGCAGGGTCACCTTCAAGCTCACGCCTGATCTCTCGCTGGACCTGCGTGGCTATTGGTCCGACGCGCGCAACGATTTCGACGGGTTTTCGGGCGACTCCCCGTCCTATGGCCTGACGACTGAGTGGTCCGCATATGCAGGCGTCAACTTCACTGTCCTGGGCGGCCGTTTCACCAATCGCCTTGCCGTGATGCAGACTGAGACCGACCGCGAAAATTTCGATCCGTCGCGCAGCGTCCGCCCTCTCGATTTCGACGCGCATGGCCGCGTCCGCCGGTTCGAATACCAGGGAACGCTCAACCTGTCGGACGCGGTGCAAGCCGTGTTCGGCGCGGAACGAGAAGAGCAGCGCATGACCAGCGCATCGCCTTCCGATAGCGCTGCGCCCTATGTCCTTTTGCCCAACCGCGCTCATACGAACAGCATCTACGGCGAATTGCGCGTCACGCCGCTGACCGGCCTCACCCTTAACGGCGGCGCGCGGTACGATCACCAGTCCCGCTTCGGCGGCAACACCGTATTCAGCGCCGGCGCGGCCTATACCCCTAACGACGGAACGACCGTGCTTCGGGCCAGCTATGACGAAGGCTTCAAGGCGCCGTCGCTCTTCCAGATGTTCAGCGAGTTCGGGGACGCTGCGCTTAAGCCGGAACGGGCCCAGGGATGGGAAGCGGGCATCGAACAGCGGCTCGGCACAGCTCTGCACGCGTCCGCCACTTGGTTCCATCGCGACACGAACAATCTGATCGATTTCGCTTTCTGTCCGACCAGTGGCACCCTGCCCGCCGAATGCTTCGTTCCCGGAACCCCGACGACGCGATTCGGCTATTACGCCAATGTCCGCAAGAGCCGCGCGCAAGGTGTGGAGCTTGCCGCCAACGCAAGAGTCGGCGTGTTCTTTGCCGAGGGCAATTATAGCTGGGTATCGGCAGAGGACCGCTCGACCGGAAGCGCCGATTTCGATCGCCAACTGGCGCGCGTCCCACGTCATCTCGCCAATGTAACCGCCGGTGTCGATCTGCCTCAGGGACTGAAAGCCAGTGTCGCCGCTCGCTATTCCGGGGCGACGTTCGACCGTGCGGGCAGCGCCACCGTGCTGTCCGACTACTGGCTGATCGATCTGAGGGCACAGTGGCGCGTCATCGATGGTCTGACATTGCAGGGCCGGGTCGAGAACCTGGCTGACAAGCATTACCAGACCGCCAGAGGTTACGGCAGCCTCGGCCGCACGGTCTACCTTGGCCTCAGGAGCCGGTTCTGATGCTCCGCGCTATCGAACCTGGGCCCGCGGTGGTCGTGTGCTCCACCTGCCGGTTCTCCGCCGATCAGCGGGAGGACGGCAGTGGGCAGCGTGGCGGCGCGCTGCTTGCCAAGGCTCTGCGTCAGGTACAGGAAACCGAGCGCGCGCTGGCCGGCGTCGCCGTGCAAGAGATGGCATGCCTGTTCGCCTGCCAGCGTCATTGCGCCGTTCATATCCGCGCACCGGGCCGCATAAGTTATGTGCTGGGAGGCTTCGAGCCCACCGAGGCGGCCGCTCGCGCCATTCTCGAATACGCCGAGAGCCATGCCCGCAGTGCTGACGGCGTCGTTCCCTACAATGAGTGGCCCGAGGGTGTGAAGGGCCATTTCATTACGCGCACGCCACCTGAAGGTTTCGTCTGCTCATGATCCAGTTCGCTGACGCCGCGGCCCTTGATGCCGCGCTCTCCCGCATGTCCGCCCCCGATGAAGCGGCACTGGCGGCCGCACGCGACCGGCAGCACCAGCTCACCAAGCCCGGCGGTTCACTGGGCCGGCTTGAGAACATCGCGCTGTTCATGGCGAGTTGGCAGGGCTCCGCGCGTCCGCGCGTTGACCGCGTAAAGGCCGCCGTCTTTGCCGGCAATCACGGAGTGGCGGCACGCGGGGTCAGCGCCTTTCCACCCGAAGTGACGGCGCAGATGGTGGCGAACTTTCGTGTCGGCGGCGCGGCGATCAATGCGCTGGCGCGGTGCTGCCAGGCGGAACTGGCTGTAATCGCGCTCGATCTCGACCGACCGACCGGCGACATCGCATCGGAAGCCGCTATGACCGACGCGGAATGCTTGGCCGCGCTTAATGCGGGAGCGGCCGCGGTGACGAGCGATATCGACCTGCTGTTCGTGGGGGAGATGGGGATCGGCAACACCACCCCCGCCGCCGCACTCTGCGCGCAAGCCTTCGGCGGCAAAGCAGCGGACTGGTGCGGCCGGGGCACCGGCGTCGACGAAAGCGGCGTGGCCCGCAAGATCGAGGCCATCGACCGCGCGCTGGCGCTCCACGGTCCCTTCTGCTCCAGCCCGACCGAGACGTTGCGCCGCCTGGGCGGACGAGAGATCGCCGCCATGGCCGGCGCGATCGCGGCAGCGCGGATGCTGCGCGTGCCAGTACTGCTGGACGGTTTCATCTGTTGCGCCGCGATCGCGCCGATCGTTGCCGCCTGGCCGGACTTTACCGCTCATTGCCTGGCTGCGCATTGCTCCGCTGAAAGCGGTCATGGACGACTGCTCACCCGGTTCGGCCTTGCCCCTCTGCTGCACCTGGACATGCGGCTGGGCGAAGGTTCCGGCGCGGCGGTGGCGGTTCATCTGGTGCGTGCCGCGCTGGCCGCCCACAATGAGATGGCGACCTTTGCCGAAGCGGCGGTGACGGACGCATTGTGAACGGCTTCCTCCTTCATCTGCTGCGCCATGCCCCGCCATCGCGGTCCGGCATCCTGCTGGGGCATAGCGATGAGCCGGCGCTCGACCCGGCATGGCCCACGCTAATGGAGCATTGCCGGGACCTGGCGGTGAGTACAATCGTCGCTTCGGACCTCCAGCGGGCCAGCCTTTCGGCGCAACTGCTGGCGGAAGCGCTCGATCGGCCGCTGCACCTCGATCCGCGATGGCGCGAACTGCATTTCGGCGCCTGGGAGGGCCTCGCTCCTCAGCAAGTGCCGCAAGAGGAGATGGAACGCTTCTGGGCTTCCCCCGATGCTTTCCCGCCGCCGGGGGGTGAGCGCTGGTCGGACTTGCGAAGCCGTGTCGAGGCCGCGATCCGCGATCTGACCGAACCCACGCTGGTCGTAGCCCACGCCGGCGCCATGCGCGCGGCCCTTTCCATGCTGACCGGGCTGGACCACCGCGGCGGATGGGCATTGGACCTTCCATACGGCGCGCTGCTTTCCATAAGGGTCTGGCCAGGCGAACGATGGTCCGGGCAAGTGGTCTCGTTGCGGACGGGGGCGCTTGCGTGAAGGCTATCGCTCTCGCATTGCAATTCATGACGCGGCTGCCGCTTCCGGCGGTCGCGGCGGACGAACGGGATTTCGGCCGCGCCATCCGCTGGTTTCCACTGGCCGGCCTGGCGGTGGGCGGCGGCCTCGCCTGCGCGGCATGGCTGGGCGGACAGCGAGACGGCTGGGCGGGCGCTCTGCTGGGTCTGATCGCCTGGACCGGGTTGACCGGCGCCCTGCATCTTGACGGGCTGGGTGACATCGCCGACGCGGCCGGCGCTGCGCACCGGGACCGGGGACGGCTTTCCGCCGTGCTCGCCGATCCGCACATCGGCAGTTTCGGTGTGGTCGCCATCGTCCTTCAATTGATGGCCAAGCTGGTTATGCTGCGGCTGGCGTTGGAGCATCACGCCGTGTTCCCGCTGTTGCTGGTTTGCATGATCGCGCGGATCGCTCCGCTGGTCTGGACATTGATCCTGCCGCCCTTGCATCAAGGCATGGGCACGGCGTTTCGAGCGGGTGCGAACTGGTGGGCAGTGCTGGCGTGGACCCTCCTTTTGGCGCCTGTCACCGCGCTGACGGCGCCGTATCTGCTGCTCGCTCTCCCCGTGGTGCCGCTCTGGGCCTGGTGGCTGCGCAGCCGGATCGGCGGCATATCGGGAGACGGGCATGGCGCCGGGATAGAGCTTCTGGAAACGGCGATGCTGGCGGCTTGGGGACTTTTCAAGTGACCGGCGCTTTCCACGTCCATGGCGGCCGGCTGACCGAAGCATGCGCCGTTTTCGGCGGCGCTGCGCAGGATTGGCTTGATCTCTCCACCGGCATTAACCCGGCACCGTGGCATAACGCCCGCCTGTCGATCGACTGGGCGCCCTTGCCTGATCCAGAGGCGCTGACCCGGCTTGAACGACAGGCGGCCCGTCATTTCAGCGTCGATCCGCACCTGTGCTGCGCGGTTCCCGGCAGCGAAGTCGGGCTGCGCCTGCTGGCCCATCTGCTTGGCCTGCCCGGACGGCACGCCCCGCTCAGCTACAGTACCCACGCGGACGCATTCGAGCGGGCTGCCCCGATCACCCCCTATCGAAATGGATCGCGCGAAGCCAGCGTCCTTGTCATCGCCAATCCCAACAATCCCGATGGCCGTGTCACCCCACGCAAAGCACTGCTTTCGATGCTGGCTCGGCAGGAAGCGAACGGCGGGTGGCTGGTAGTCGACGAAGCTTTTGCCGATTGCCGGCCGGACTGGAGCATCTCCTCCCAGGTCACGGAGGCGCGGCGGTTGATCGTACTACGTTCATTCGGGAAATTCTTCGGCCTCGCCGGCGTGCGCCTTGGCTTCGTGATCGGAACAACCGACGTGGTGAACCGGACGCGTCAGCTCCTGGGGGAATGGCCGATCCATGCGGCGGCCCTGACATTGGGAACCGCTGCTTATACTGATCGCGACTGGATCGCGGCCACGCGCCGTGAATTGCCGATACGCGCGGCCCGACTTGACGCTGTCCTTATCCGGCATGGTCTTGATCCGCAGGGCGATTGTCCGCTGTTTCGCCTTGCCCACACCCCTGACGCCCTGCGTCTGTTCGCCCTTTTGGCGCGAAGGCATATCCTGACGCGTCCCTTTGCTGCTCACCCACATCTCTTGCGTTTCGGCCTACCTCCCGACGATGAGAGTTTGGCGCGCCTCGACGCCGCCTTGTCCAGCGGATTGGCCGATGGCTGAGCCAACCGCCCTCCCCGCCCTGGCGCTGGACGCGATGTTCGGTTGGCCGGCTTGGCTCTACGCCCGCATCGGCCATCCGGTCGGGGTCTTCGCATGGGTGATCGGGCGATGCGAAACGCGATGGAACCGGCCGGGGCGCAGCGACGCGGCGCGGAGGGCCCTGGGCTTAGTCACCGTGATCCTGCTGGCGGGCGGCACCGCGCTGGCGGGCTTCGTTCTTGAAGCCATCATTGGCCGAGTGGCTGGCGCCGCTGCTTGGCCGCTGGTGGCCGTTGTCGCGTGGCCTGCGCTGGCGCAACGAAGCCTAAATGACCATTTCCTGCCGGTGCTGACCGCTCTTGAACACGATGACCTTGCCGCCGCGCGGCAAGCTGTAAGTATGATTGTCGGACGTGACACCGTCGCGCTGGATCGAGCCGGCGTTTCGCGCGCAGCTATCGAAAGCCTTGCGGAAAGCTTTTGCGACGGGATCGTCGCGCCGCTCTTCTGGCTCCTCGTCGCCGGCCTGCCGGGCATCTGGACCTATAAGGCGGTCAACACTGCTGACAGTCTGATTGGTCACCCGGAAGAGGCAACTCGCGCTTTCGGATGGGCCGCGGCAAGAAGCGATGACGTGCTAAACCTGTTGCCCGCCCGCCTGTCCGCCCTGCTGATCTGCTTGGCCGCCGGACGCGGATGGCGCGTATGCTGGCGAGATCACGGCAAACATGCCTCGCCCAACGCCGGTTGGCCGGAGGCCGCCATGGCCGGCGCCCTGCGCATCGGTCTGGCTGGCCCGGTAAGTTATGATGGCCACTTGCAGAACAAGCCCTGGATCGGCGAAGGAGAACCGGCTGGTCCCGTCGTCATGCGCCGATCCAGAATCATTTATCTTCGAGCCTGCGGGCTCTTGTGGCTCATCGCGGGAGCATGCGCATGGCGGGCCTGATGGTGCAGGGAACAGGCTCTGACGTCGGCAAGTCAGTGCTGGTGGCGGGCCTTTGCCGGGCTCTGGCCAACCGGGGGGTCAGCGTCCTTCCGTTCAAGCCGCAGAACATGTCGAACAACGCCGCCGTGACGGTGGACGGGGGCGAGATCGGCCGGGCCCAGGCGTTGCAGGCGCTCGCCGCCCGCGCCGATCCGCACAGCGACATGAACCCGGTGCTGCTCAAGCCGCAGGCCGACCGCACGTCGCAACTGATCGTTCACGGCCGGGTGCGCGGCACGCTCGGTTCGGAGAATTTCCGCGAGGACCGCCGCCGTCTTTTGCCTGAGGTCATGGAAAGCTACGGGCGCTTGTCGCAGCGATGCCAGATCGTGGTGGTCGAAGGCGCGGGCTCGCCCGCCGAAATCAACCTGCGCGAAGGCGATATCGCCAACATGGGCTTTGCCCGGGCAGTGGGAATGCCGGTGGTGCTCGTCGGCGATATCGACCGGGGCGGCGTGATCGCCGCGTTGGCGGGCACGCAGGCGGTGCTCGCCCCGGAGGACGCCGCGATGATCCGCGGCTTCATCGTCAACAAGTTCCGGGGAGATCCGGCGCTGTTTGCCGATGGCTATACCATGATTGAGCGGTTGACCGGATGGCCTGGCTTCGGTCTCGTTCCGTGGATTCCGGCGGCCGCCCGCTTGCCTAGCGAGGATGCCGTGATCCTGGAACGCGGGATCGACAGTGATCCGCGCCGCAAGCTGATCGCTTGTCCGATTCTGCCCCGCATCGCCAATTTCGACGATCTCGACCCCCTGCGGCAGGAGCCGGAGGTGCAGGTGGCGATGATACCACCAGGAACAGCGATCCCGCAACATGCGGAGATGATCGTGCTGCCAGGGTCGAAGGCCACTATCGCCGACATGACGTTTCTGCGCGACCAGGGGTGGGACATCGACATTCTGGCACATCGCAGGCGCAGCGGGATGATCCTCGGCATTTGCGGCGGCTTCCAAATGCTTGGGTGGCGGATCGCTGATCCCATGGGCATAGAGGGCGCTACGCAGGAAAGCACGGGGCTGGGCCTGCTTGACGTTGAAACGAAACTGCACCCCGCAAAGGCGCTCCGTCGGGTGAGCGGAACAGCGTTGGGCGCCGCCTTCACCGGCTATGAAATGCATATGGGCGAAACGCGCGGAGCTGGAACCGCGATGCCCTTCGCAGACATGGCGGATGGCCGGACAGAAGGCGCCATCAGCGCCGACGGGCGCGTCCTGGGCACTTATTGCCACGGCCTGCTGGCCGCGCCGGAACTGCGGGCTGCTCTGCTGGCGCGCGTCGGCGCGCGCTCTGACAGAGCCGACCATAATCGCACGGTGGACGCCGCGCTTGACGAACTGGCGGCCGGGCTTGAAGCGCACCTGGACATCGACGGCCTGTTGGCACTTGCCCATAGCGGCGGCGCATGAGCACGTTGCTTGTCCTGGGGGGCGCGCGCTCCGGCAAGAGTCGCTATGCACAGCAGCGCGCGGAAGCCTTCGACGGCGCCCTTGCTTACATCGCCACGGCTCAGGCTCGCGATGGGGAAATGGCCGAACGGATCGCGCGGCATCAGGCGGACCGGGATTCACGATGGCGCACCATCAATGCTCCCCTCGATCTCGCGTCGGCCATCCGCAAAGCGGCCGACCGTCACGATGCCATCCTGATCGATTGCCTTACTTTGTGGCTGTCGAATCTGATAGAGGCCGAAATCGCGCTGTCCAAGGCGTTCGACGACCTTGTCCGCACCGTTTCCGCCTGTCCGCGCCCGCTGGCCTTGGTCGCCAATGAGGTCGGCCTGGGCATCGTGCCCCATAACGCGCTCGCCCGCCGCTTTCGCGACGAAGCGGGGCGGCTGAACCAGAGAATGGCGGACTGCTGCAACGAAGTCGTGTTCATCGCGGCGGGCCTTCCGATGCAGTTGAAAGCCACATCGAGTTAGGGGCTAAGCGGGATCGTCTACCTCACCGCTTGTAAGCCGGATCACCTGCAGTAAGCTGGATGAAAGTCGCGGCGTCTACATTGGCTGCCACTGCCGCTTCGACCGGCTGGCCGGCGATCGATGTGGCGGCGTGAGTGGCGGGTCTGTAAGGCGTAAAATATGCGCATTCTGGTGGTGGAAGATGACGCGGCGCTGGCCGATGCCCTCAGGGCGGCGTTCGATAACGCGGGAATCTCGGCCGAGTTCTGCGCCACCGCCGCAAATGCCGCTGACCTGCTGGCGCTTTATCACTTCGACGCCGCTGTCGTCGATCGGGGCCTGCCCGATGCAGACGGGCTGGACCTAGTCCGCGATCTGCGGCGCGCCGGCAACCGGGTGCCGGTTATCGTGCTGACCGCGCAATCCGCCGGCTTTGCGAGAGTGGAAGGGCTTCAGGGCGGGGCCGATGACTACCTGGGCAAGCCGTTTCTGTTCGCCGAACTGCGCGCCCGCATCGAGGCGATATTGCGCCGGGCGGATGGCCGGGTTTCCAATACCCTCGAAAGCGGGAATCTGGTCTATGAGCTTGAGACGCGAGTTGCCTCGATCGCGGGAAAGCCGATCGATCTTTCCCCACGCGAGCGGGAACTGGTTGAAGTGCTCCTACGCGCGCAAGGCCGGCCGGTCAGTCTGCGCGTGCTGGAAGACCAATTGTGCGGCCCGGCGCAGGGTATCAGCACCAATGCGCTGGAAGTCAGCATTCATCGCCTGCGCCGCAAGCTGGGGGCATCGGGATGCAGCGCAACGATCCAGGCGGCTCGCGGCATCGGCTATCTGATAAGAGCATCCTCTTGATCCGGCGCTCCTTATGGGGGCGCATCGTGGTCGCCCAGATTACCATCGGTCTGATTCTGGCAGTGGGCCTTCCATTGTTGATCGACCGCACCATTCACGCGATCGGCGATGACGTTACCCGGCGCTTCCTGGCCGGAATCGCCGATCGCATCGCCGTGGACGAAATAGTTCGCGGGCGGCCGGTCGTTCCGGAAAACATGACTTCGGCCGCAGTGGCCGTTTATCTGGTGGATGCCACGCAAGTGCATCATCTTTCCGGGCCACGCATCGCGGATATCGCAGAACGCCCGGCACCATCGGGAAGCCGCAGTCATTTCGTTCACGGTCTCTGGTCCGATTTCTACCTGAAGCCGCTTGGCGGTGGTCGCTGGCTACTGGTCGCCGAGGACCGACGCCATCCGGCCGTGCTGCTTGACGATGTGATCGCGCACCTCCTCCAACGGTTTGCAATCATCATTCCCTTGTCCTTGCTGATCTCAACGATCGCCAGCCTGCTTGCCGTCGGCAATGCGCTGAAACCGGTGAAGCGCGCCGCCACCGAGGCGACCTCGATCGATCCGATCCAGCCGGGCGCTATAAGGCTTCACGAGACCGGTGTGCCGACGGAAATCCTGCCGCTGGTCCATGCGGCCAACGAATTGCTGGAACGCGCGGCGTCCGCTTATGAGCGCGAGCGGGTCTTCTCCGCCACCGTCGTTCACGAATTGCGCACGGCACTGGCCACGATCTCCCTGCGCGTGGAGATGCTTCCCGGCGGAACCATGCGTGATGCGCTGGCCCAAGCCGTTCAGCGAGCGGCGAAGGTCATCGCGCAGATGCTGGAACTGCACGGCGAAGGCGGCGCGGCCACCGGCGGCCCGGCAGCGCCTCTCGCGGAAGTGGCTGCCGAAGTCATCACGCAAATGCAGGACATCGTGATGCTGTCTGGCCATCGCATACACTTCCGCCGGGTGAGCGACGCGGATGCCGTTCTGGTGCCATCCAGCCTGGTCAGTGTTACGCTGCGCAATATCATCGAGAATGCCGGCCACCACTCGATCGCGAAAGGAGACATCGAGGTGCTCTGCGACGATGCGGCCGGAACGATCACCGTGTCCGACGCCGGGCCGGGCCTTAGCGTCCGCCAGGGTTCGGACGGGCGACGGGTCTATTCCCGCGCTGACGGCGTCGCCAGCGGAGGTTCGGGCCTTGGCCTGGCCATCGTCACGCGCCTGATGGAAGCAGCGGGAGGACGCATCAGCTTCGAGGCCAACGACAGGGGAGGAACCGCTGTGACTTTACAGTATTTGCCCCTCCGCGCTTACTGAATAGCCTGCCCGCTCTATTCGGGAGCGGCCCCGTTCGCCTGGTAGAGAGCCACCGTATCGACCAACCGCGCCGATCGTGCGGAGATCGCCTGGAGCCGCGCTTGTTGAAACGTGGTCTGGGCGTTGAGAACGGCCAGTGTTCCGACATCGCCCAGTTCCTGTTGGCGGCGGACATAGCCATAGGAACGCTCCGCCGCCGCAAGGCCGCGTTCCGCCGCTTCCAGAGCGGCTGCATCATCATGCAGGCCGTGCAGCGCGTCTGACACGTCAGCAAACGCCTGGAGCACGGCCGTGCGATATTGCGCCTTGCTCTGCTCAAACGTGGCGACCGCCGCTTCCTGCTGATGACGCAACGCCCCGGCATGGAAAATCGGAGCTATAAGTCCCCCCAGGATCGACCAGAACAGATTGGCGCTCTTGAACATCTCGCCGAAATTCTGCGCGGTCCCTCCGCCGTCAGCGCTTAACGTAAGGGCGGGGAAGCGCGCGGCAACAGCGGCATGAGCGTCAGCGGCGGCGCCCTGGACAGCAGCCGCGGCGGCCATCATATCGGGACGATAACGCACTACATCGGCGGGTAGCGCCACTGGCAATTGCTTCGGCAGAGCGATGCATCGAATCTGCGGCAACGGCGGCAAGGCATCGCCCGGAGCCCGGCCGAGCAAGACAGCCAGCACGGTCCGCTGATGCGCCTCGCCCCGTTCCAGCGCCGGCAGGCTTCCTTCCAACGCGGCGAGAGCTGCTTCCTGAGCCGCGACGTCAGCGTCGCCAACGGCGCCCAGACGAAGTCGCCGCCGCATCATCTCCAAGCTGTCCGCGGTCGCCGCGATCATCGCTTTGGTCGCGGCGATCTGCTCTTCGAGAGCGGCGCGGGTAATGGCGGCGATCACCACATTGGCGGCTACGCTCTGCCGCGCCGCAAGCAGCCGCGCCTTTGCGGCGCCTGCGGCGGCCATTGCCGATCGATGCCGCGCGTGAAGCTCTCCGAAAAGATCGACGGGATAGCTCACAGTCACTTGCGCGGTGTGGAGCGTGTAAAGCAGCTGGTTCGGATCCGTCACCGGTGGCGCGAGCGTGGCCGGTGTCCGGGCGCGCTGCGCGCTGTAGCCGGCGTCAACGGTCGGCCCGAGAGCACCGCCTGCGGCCTTGGCTTGCGCTTGCGCCGCTCGCAGTGCGGCATCGGCAGCCGCGAGATCGTTATTGGCGCTGAGCGCCTGCTGGACCAGGACATTGAGTTGGTCGCAGGAAAATTGCTCCCACCAGGCGCGCGGCGTTGTTTCGCCGGTAACGAACGTCTGCTGCGCGATGGCCCCAGCACCGGCCGGTTCAAGCGATGCACCAGCGCCCGGTCCCGGCGGCAACGGAGCATGAGGATCACGGTCACCAATACCTGCGCAACCGGCAAGCACCAGCGCGAGAGCCAACGGCGAGGTCGATCGGGCGAGCTTGCGGATCATGCCTCCTGCTCCCCTGCATCGTCATGAGCGTGATGACCAATATCCCGGCCATGAGGTCCGCGATCTTCGCGCGGCAAATGCAGGGAGAAGCGCTCCACCAGCGCCGGCAGTACCAGCAGGATCAGCAGCGGCGCCAAAGTCATGCCCCCCACCACCACCAGGGCGAGCGGCTTCTGCACCTGGCTGCCGATGCCGTTCGAAAGCGCCGCCGGAAGCAACCCGATCGCCGCGACGAGGCAGGTCATCAGCACCGGCCGCATCGCATTGGCGGTAGCGGTGCGCACGGCCCGGCTCCGAGTAGCTCCGTCGTCCACCACTTGATTGAAAGTCGTGACGATCAAAATCCCGTCCATCACGGCAATGCCGAACAGAGCGACAAACCCGATCGCGGCGGAAATGCTGAAGGGGGTGCTTGTAACCGCCAGGGCTACGACGCCGCCCACGATGGCCATCGGGATGGCGGAGAAGGCCAGAAGCGTGTCACGGATCGAGCCGAAATTGGCGTAAAGCAGGATAAGGATCAACAGCAGGCTGATCGGTACGACGATCTCCAGCCGCGCGATCGCGTTCTGCAGGTTATCCAGTTCGCCGGCCCATTCGAGATGATAGCCCGAAGGGATCGTCACATTATGGGCAATCCGCGCTTTCGCCTCGGTTACGGCGCTTCCCAGGTCGCGCCCACGCACGCTGAACTTGATCGGAATGTAACGCTCCTGGTG
>NZ_DAIMZT010000055.1:0-21387 GCF_036733805.1 Novosphingobium sp.
GGCGCCTCGCTGACGGTCGCCGGGATGACCTGGGTAGCAAACGGCGCATATTGATCGGAGACATGGCTGTATCCTTTCAGGCCTGGGATATTGCCATATTTGGCGTTGACCATGTTCATCGCTTCGCTTCGCTCTGCTCGGTGGCGAGGAAGAGGCGAGCGGTCTGTTCTATCGCCTGGGCCGGGACCAGTATTTGCTTGAGGTCGGCATAGCGACGCGACCCCGCCAGCCATATGTCGCCGGACCGAAAGACATCGCGGATATGGAACAGCACCGCGATCTCCCACAGCCGGTGGTCCCCGGCGGGCTGGGCGCGAAGATGGCGATGCCATTTCGAGTTCGGGCGCAGGAAGTCGATTGGCGGCGCGACTTTGATCCCGCGTTGCAGGATTGCGACTGCCGTTAAAAGGGGCGTGGCAATCGCCGCCGCCTGCATGTCGAGCAGGCGCAGCATCCGGAGTGCTTAGAGGCGGAAGCGGTGATAGCCGTCCAGCACGCGGCTGCCTTCGAACATCCAAACCTCTCAGTCTACGCCAGCGACGCAGCTGTGATCGGCGGCATTTCAGGTCTGTGGCGTTTGGGCGACTTGCCAAAAAACTGGGGCGAAATTCGTTCGAGCTTTTGGGGTAAACGCGGCGGGAACGACGCCTTCCTTTTAGGGGACTTTGCGAGCTTTTGCCGCTTTTGCGCGCTTTCCTACTCGTCCGACCTTGCTCGCCCGCCCGAGGCGGCCATTCCGGCCGATGGTTCAGACCCCACTACGGTGTCAGCATGACTGCGACAGACCCAACCTATCTCGGCCACGTAAGCGCCGTTTCGGGCTCGACAATAACGGCAAGATTGGCCGAGTCCCTCTCTTCTGGTCTAGCTATGATCGATGGTCATACCTACCGGGTCGGTCAGGTAGGCAGCTTCGTCCGCATCCCTCTGGGCTATCAGGATCTATACGGCGTGGTCGCAGAGATCGGTGCTGCGGCCGCACCCCAGCCTGTCGTTGTTGCAGACGTGGACGGCCAGGACACCGGCCGCTGGATGCGTGTGGAGTTGGCAGGCGAAGCGACCGGCGATTACTTTGAGCGCGGTCTCAGTCAGCACCCCAACATCGATGACGCGGTGCATTTGGTCACCCAGAAGGATCTTCGGCGCATCTACGGTGGCGCAGAGGAAGATCAGATTGAGATCGGCACGCTTTCAAGTGCCGAGAATATCGTCGTGCGCTTGTCACTCGACGCCCTTGTCACGCGGCACAGCGCCAAGCGAAACACAATCGCACCCGATGGCTGGACCACAACATACATACCGTCACGGTCCACTACCTTGTATAATTTATCTCTAGGTTTCAGTGCCTTGATAGCGACGTCGGTCAACATTAACACCCTCCAGATCAACCATAAAATGCTGGAGCGCGCCCAATTATACCGTCAGGCCAAAAATGACCTTCAAAATCGGATTTTTTCCTGTTTTTACAGGGTGGTAGTCCGAAAATTATACCGTCAGAAGCTCTCTTGCTCCTGACGATATATGTGATTTTCGGCTGAGACAAGACGCACCATACCGTCATCCGGCAGGCTAACCCGCCGATAGATGCCGAAACATGACGACGGATTTATTTTTGTTTTTCAGTGCTTTATGTCGTTATCTAGCGTAGTTTCGGATACACCCGGATGGGCAAAAATCACTCCCATTCGATCGTACCCGGCGGTTTTGAGGTGTAGTCATAAACCACGCGGTTGATACCTTTCACCTCGTTGATGATGCGGGTCGCCACGCGGCTTAGGAACGAAGCGTCGAAGGGATAGATGTCGGCTGTCATGCCGTCCGTCGAGGTGACTGCGCGCAGGCCGCAGACGTTATCGTAAGTGCGTCCGTCGCCCATTACGCCCACGGTTTTGACCGGCAACAGGACCGCAAATGCCTGCCAGATCGCATCATATAGGCCGGCATTGCGGATCTCCTCAAGAAAGATGGCATCAGCCTTGCGCAGGATGTCGCAGCGCTCGCGCGTAACCTCGCCGGGAATACGGATGGCAAGGCCCGGGCCGGGAAAGGGATGGCGGCCCACGAAAATGTCGGGCAGGCCCAATTCGCGCCCCAGTTCGCGGACCTCGTCCTTGAACAGTTCGCGCAGCGGCTCGACCAGCTTCATGTTCATGCGCTCAGGCAGACCGCCGACATTGTGGTGGCTCTTGATCGTCACAGAGGGGCCGCCGGTGAACGATACGCTCTCGATCACATCGGGATAGAGCGTGCCCTGAGCGAGAAACTCGGCGCCGCCGATCTTTTTCGCTTCATCCTCGAACACATCGACAAAGGTCTTGCCGATGAACTTACGCTTCGCCTCGGGGTCCGTGACCCCTTCCAGCCCCTTGAGGAACAGCGTGGAGGCATCCACATGCACGAGAGGGATATTGAAGTGGCCGCGAAACAGGCTGACGACCTGCTCAGCCTCGCCCATGCGCAGAATGCCGCCGTCCACGAAAACGCAAGTGAGCTGGTCGCCGACCGCCTCGTGAATCAGCAGCGCCGCCACGGCGGAATCGACACCGCCGGAAAGGCCGCAGATCACCCGCTTGTCACCAACCTGATCGCGGATTTCATCGATCTTGGTCTTGCGAAATTCTGCCATGGTCCAATCGCCTGCCAGGCCGCAGACGTGGCGAACGAAGTTCTTGAGCAGCTTGCCGCCATCGGGCGTGTGAATCACCTCCGGATGGAACTGCATCGCGTAAATGCGTTTCTCGTCGTTGGCGATCACCGCAAAAGGGGCGCCGGGACTGGCGGCGACGGGGCGAAAACCGGGGGCCAGCCGCGTCACCTTGTCGCCATGACTCATCCAGACCTGGTGCGTCTCGCCCACTTTCCAGAGGCCGTCGAACAGCGCGCAGTCATCCTCGATCTCAATGAAAGCGCGGCCGAACTCGCCCGAATCACCTAGCAGCACCTCGCCGCCCAGTTGATGCATCAGCGACTGCTGGCCATAGCAGATGCCCAACATCGGCAGGCCGCTTTCGAGAATCGCATTCGGGATGCGCGGCCCGCTTTCATCCAGCACGGAGGCGGGAGATCCGGAAAGGATTACGCCGGCCGGCTTCATCCGCTGAAACGCTTCCAGCGCGGCATTGAACGGCGCAATTTCGGAATAGACACCCGCCTCGCGCACGCGGCGCGCGATCAGCTGGGTCACCTGGCTGCCGAAATCGACGATAAGGACGGATTCAGAAGTCTGGATGCTCATGGTCGGCCCCTAATAGCGGGAGCGCCGAGTGTCCACCCGACTCAGGCGGAGCCACAATGGATTGGCGGACATCTCAGCGCATGCGCCCAAAGTTGCGTTTTGTGCAAGTAAAGTTGTTTCTTTCGAGTTTGCGAAAATTACTAACCTTTCTATGTTGCACTTGCGAAGAGGGAAACCCTCTCGCTGCAGGAGTAACCGAGATGACCATCGTTCAAAAGACGGTCGGTCTCGCCGCGGCCTTGGGCGCCAGCGCCCTTGCGTTCGCTCTTACCCTCGCCTGATCGGGCGTTTGGGGGCGAAACCGTTGACCAAAACGAGAAGGGCGGCCCTGACGGCTGCCCTTTTCCGTTTTGGCGCCACGCCCCCGACTCTTGTGGAAAAGCCGTGGGTCGAGGCCGCTTTTGCTTGGGTTTGCGCAGTGCAAACCCTATATGCTCGCCATGGCTACCAATCCCGAAAGCGGCAAAAATTCCAACTCCTACGGCGCGGACTCGATCAAGGTCCTCAAGGGTCTTGATGCGGTGCGCAAACGGCCCGGCATGTACATCGGCGATACCGATGACGGCTCGGGCCTGCATCACATGGTTTTCGAAGTTTCGGACAACGCCATTGACGAAGCGCTGGCCGGGCATTGCGATCTGGTGCTGATCGAACTCAATCCTGACGGTTCGGTTTCGGTCGAGGACAACGGACGCGGCATCCCTACGGATATTCACGCGGAGGAAGGCGTCTCAGCCGCGGAAGTCATCATGACTCAACTCCACGCCGGTGGAAAGTTCGAGAATACGAGCGAGGACAACGCCTACAAGGTTTCCGGCGGACTTCACGGCGTGGGCGTATCAGTGGTGAATGCTCTTTCGGAGTGGCTTGAACTCGTCATCTGGCGCGACGGACAGGAGCACTGGATGAAGTTCGCCAATGGCGATGCGGTGGCTCCGCTCGCTGTCCGCGGGGCCGCGCCGGACGGCAAGAAAGGCACGCGCGTCACGTTCCTTGCCTCCACTGACACGTTCAAGAACGTCACGGAGTTCGATTTCGAGAAGCTGGAGCATCGTTATCGTGAACTCGCCTTCCTCAATTCCGGTGTACGCATCAAGCTGCGCGACAAGCGGCACGAGGAAACAGTCGAGCACGATCTCTATTATGAAGGTGGGATCGCGGCCTTCGTGCAATATCTTGACCGTAACAAGCAGACATTGCTGCCAGACCCAATCGCGATTTCGGCCGAGAAGGACGGCATCGGCATCGAGGTGGCGCTGGAATGGAATGATTCTTATTACGAGAACGTCCTGTGCTTCACCAACAACATCCCGCAGCGTGACGGCGGCACTCATCTTGCCGCGTTCCGCGCCGCGTTGACGCGCACACTCAATGCCTACGCGGAGCGTTCGGGCATGCTCAAGAAGGAGAAGATCCAGCTTTCCGGTGACGATATGCGCGAAGGGTTGACCGCGATCGTTTCCGTCAAGCTGCCTGATCCGAAGTTCTCCAGCCAGACCAAGGACAAGCTCGTCAGCTCCGAAGTGCGCCAACCGCTCGAAAGCCTGATGAGCGATAAGATGAACGACTGGCTGGAGGAACACCCCGCCATCGCGCGCGCCATCATTCAGAAGGTGATCGATGCCGCCGCCGCGCGTGAGGCAGCCAGACGCGCCCGCGAATTGACACGGCGCAAGGGTGCGATGGATATTGCATCGCTTCCCGGCAAACTAGCTGATTGCCAGGAACGCGACGCCAGCAAGTGCGAACTGTTCCTGGTCGAAGGTGACTCGGCCGGCGGATCGGCCAAACAGGGCCGCGATCGTCATTATCAAGCGATCCTGCCGCTGAAGGGCAAGATCCTCAATGTGGAGCGCGCGCGGTTCGACCGGATTATATCTTCCAAGGAAGTCGGCACGCTGATCCAGGCCATGGGCACCGGAATCCGTGACGATTTCAACCTGGAAAAGCTGCGCTATCACAAGATCGTCATCATGACTGACGCTGACGTGGACGGCGCGCATATCCGCACTCTGCTGCTGACGTTCTTTCACCGCCAGATGCCGGAGATCATCCGGGCCGGGCATCTCTTCATCGCTCAGCCGCCCCTTTACAAGGTGGCGAAGGGCCGCAGCGAGGTTTACCTCAAGGACAATGCCGCGCTGGACCGCTATCTGGTGGAGGCCGGGCTGAACGGCCGCATGCTGGAAACGGCGGGCGGAGCGCGCAGTGGACCCGACCTGGAATCGCTGGTCGAACACGCCATCCGGCTGCGTAACCTCATGGCCTTCGTGCCGCGCCGCTACGACCCCGTGATTATCGAAGCGCTGGCGCTAGCCGGTGCATTGGAGCCGGACCTGCCGGCAAATGCTCGCAGCACGGCTCTCGCCCGCGCCGCGCAGTGGCTGGACCGTGGTGACGAGGAAGCCAGATGGAGCGCCCGCCTGGCTGCTGACGGCACCGTCGAGGTAGAGCGCCTGTGGCGCGGCGTCACCGATCATCACAAGATCGAGAGCAGCTTCCTATCGAGCGCGGAAGGCCGCAAGCTGGCCCGCTTGGCGGCGGAAAACGCCGAAGTCTATGAGGGAACTGCCCGCCTCGCTCGGGCTGGCACCGCCGCCGAAGCGGCCGAGACCGAGACTGCGGAGAGCGAGGAAGTGGAGGAAGCCGCTCCCCGCCCTGCCGCGAGCGCCGGCACGATCACCCGCCCGACTCAACTGCTGGATCAAGTGCTGGCCGCAGGCCGAAAGGGCCTTTCGATCCAGCGCTACAAGGGCCTTGGCGAAATGAACGCCGACCAGCTTTGGGAAACCACGCTGGACCCCGAAAACCGCGCCCTGCTGCAAGTCAAGGTCGAGGACGCGGACGTCACGGATGAGATATTCACCCGCCTGATGGGTGACGTGGTCGAGCCGCGCCGCGATTTCATCCAGGAAAACGCACTGAACGTCGCTAATCTGGACGTCTGACGCTGCGGCGTATCCGGTTAAGGCATTGACAGGAAAGGCTGAACTGGCTTTGCGCTGCTCCGCTCGGCGTCGTTAGCCGATGATCGGCCGGCCCGCGCATTGTCCGACCCACTTCCAAGGTGTATATTGCCGATCGCGGTTCATTCGGCTGAACATTGTGTTTTAGCCGCGATCCGGCGAGGCACTGAATCTCCGCTGCATATCAGCAGGTCTTTTCGGTCCTTTATAACCTCGCTTGCAACCGCATCAGCTGGGGCAGGATGGAGGAAGGTCATGAGATTATCTCCTATTTCGCTCGCCGCCGGAGCGGTGCTGCTTTGCGTCTCCGGCTCCGCCTTGGCAGCGCCAGGCGGCGGCGGCATGCATGGCGGCGGTGGCTCCATGGGAATGCCGATGGCGCATACCATGAACGGCACAAGCAACACGCACACGTCATCAGGCTCCACCAACGGCAAGGGCTGGGACCACCAGAACGGACCTGCTCACACGGGCCAGCCGAACGCCAGCTGCGGCAGCGCCGCGGCGCCGTCCACGCCGGGCAACGCCGCTTCCGCTCCGGGGTCTGCGTTTAATCCGAATGGAAAGGCGGGAAGCGTCTATGCTGGCGAACAGCCGCAAAATTCGCGCAATACCGCGTCGGTTTCGCAATACGATTCCGCTTGCGCGCACCAGCCTTAGGCTGGCCCCGCAAAGCCGCGCGAGGTTTCAGATGGCCGCATTCGCCACTTCGCGTGCCTGACGATCGATGGCAGGATGGGTGGCATGACCGGTATCTTTGGTCCGCCACCCGTCGCTGTCGATTTCGAGGTCCTTGCGGGGGCCGCCTTTGCACGCATCCCGCAGCCTTTCGCCGAGCACCTCGAAGGAATCACGATTCACGTCGAGGAATATGCCGACGCAGAAACGCTCGCCCAGCTCGGCATCGATGATCCGTTCGATCTGACTGGCCTTTACCAGGGGCGCCCGATGAGCGACGATTCGCTATGGATCTCGGGCGAGTTTCGCCCGCGCATCACGCTGTATCGCCAGCCGCTGTTGGCTGAATGGTGCGAAACCGGGGTGACGCTGGAAGATCTTGTTACGCATGTGGTGATTCATGAGGTCGGCCACCACTTTGGCCTGAGTGACGCGCAGATGCATGCGTTGGAACGAAGCGCGCGTTAAAGCAGCTGTGCAAGGGGACATCTCCGGTGCAGATCGCCGATGTTCTGGAAGCGGTTCCTCGGATCATAACGGCTCATCCGAACCCTGACGGTCGCTGGAGCGTCATGATCCGATGCGATAGAGCGCATCCATGACTTTCAAGACCCTACGTTGTGCGCCTGCCCTTGCTGCGCTTTCCCTCCTGGCCGCTTGCGCAGCGCCCCGCCCGACGCACCAGGCGGCTCTTGCGCCAGCACCTGCACCGGTCGAAGTGGGGATCATCGCCATCAATGATTTCCACGGCGCGCTGGAACCGCCGAAGGCCGCGGTGCTGGCACCAGACCACAAGGACGGGACGATTCCCGTGCCTGCTGGCGGCGCGGCGTGGCTGGCCTCGGCCGTCGACGCGGTCAAGGCCGAGCATCCTTATCACGTGGTGGTGGCTGCGGGCGACCTGACCAGCGCTTCGCAGCTGGCTTCCTCCCTTTATCTCGACGAGCCAACCGTCGGCGTGATGAACCGCATCGGGCTGGAATTCAACGCCGTGGGCAATCACGAGTTCGATCGCGGCTGGAAGGAGCTGCAACGCCTGCAGAACGGCGGCTGCGAGAAGAACACGCGGCTTGAGCCTTGCCGGCTCGAACAGTTTCAGGGCGCGACGTACAAGTACCTTTCTGCCAGCACGTACAAGGCGGACGGCACCACCCTTTTCCCGGCGACCGGCCTCAAGACCTTCGGCACCGGCGCCGGCAAGGTCACCATCGGCTTCATCGGCCTTTCGCTGAAGGAGGTGCCACTGCTGGTATCCCCGGACCAGCTAAGGGGTCTGACCTTCAGTGATGAGGCAGAGGCCATCAACAAGGCGATCCCGACGCTCAAGGCGGAAGGCGCCGATGCGGTGGTCGTGCTGATTCATCAAGGCGGCAAGACCGCCGAGGGCGACCCGAACAGCTGCAACGACCTGACAGGGGATATCAAGCCAATCCTCGATCGGCTCAATCCCGGCGTCGACCTGGTGGTCTCCGGCCATACGCACTGGCAATATGTTTGCCATTACGGTCAGAGCGGCGACGGCACGCCGATCCTACTGACCAGCGCGGGGGTTTACGGTAAGCTGGTGACTGACATCACGCTGAAGATCGACCCGGCAAGGCACCGGGTAATCGCCAAGCTGGCGCGCAACGTGATTGTGCAATCAGCACCCTATACAAGCGGCCGTGGCGATGCGCCGAATACGCCGCTTTACCCGACCTTCCGGCCGCGTACCGACGTGGCCGAATATGTGGGCAGTTATATCAAGGACGCGACGGCGATGATCGCGCGGTCGGTGGGCAGATTGTCGGGCACTGCCGCCAAGCCCGCCTCCGATGGGCCGGTGGGCGGTGCGCTGGGCAACCTGATCGCCGATTCGGAACTGGCGGCTGGCAGAGAGGCTGGCGCACAGATCGCGTTCATGAATCCCTTCGGCATCCGCGCCCCGCTTGATCCGGCGCCGGACGGCACAGTGACATTTGGCCAGATCTACGCTGTTGAGCCGTTCAACAACACGCTGGTGACCATGACCATGACCGGCGCTCAGGTTCGCGCGGCGATTGAGGAAGGGCTGGACGATCAGGGCACCATGCAAGTGCTTTCGCCATCCATCGGCCTGAAGTTCAGCTACGACATGCGCCGACCCTCAGGCAGCCGGCTGGTTTCGCTAACCCTGAACGACAAGCCGGTCGAGCCGGCGGCGAACTACCGCGTCACGGTGCTGAACTTCCTTGCCGAAGGCGGGGACGGCTTCTCGACGTTCCGGCAGGGAACGGACCTCACGCGCGGAATGGTCGACAACGAAGCCCTTCAGCAATGGATCGGCGCCGCACCGGTGCGACAGGTTCCGCTGGAAGACCGGACGGTGCAGGTCGGAAGATAGCGTTCCTTAAAATCCCGCGCCGTGAGGCCAATCAGGTGCGGCAAGCCCCATGACCTTGAACAGGGTTCCCATCTGCTTCTTCCCGATAAGGCGGTGCATTGCCGCGTGAATCGCTGAAGCATGTTCCGGCGCGGCTGCGGCCAGCTTGTCCGCGCGCATCTCGATTCCCAGCGCGCGCAGGAAATGCCCCTGCGCCACCGTGCCAAGATGGCGGACGCCTTGCGCCGAGGCTGCCTCTCCGGCCGCCGAAAAATCGACAAGGCACGTGAGGTCCGCTTCGCCGGGCAGCGCGAAGGGATCGACTTTGGTATGCGCCTTGAGCGCCTGCAACGTCGATCCCGTCTGCGGCCTGTCATAACCGTAATCGATCAGCAGCGCCGCCCCGCCTTGACTCACCAGCCGCCGGGCCACCTCGCCGACAACAGCGGCCGCGCCGGGACATGTCTCGATCAACGCGCCGTCGGCTTGCTCGTTGATCGTCTCCGGCACCGCCGCGTCCATCGGCTTGTCTCCGGCGACCGGCACGAAGCGCCCTTCCTGGAAATCGACCATGCGCTCACGCCAGCCTTCCGGCGTTTTCACCAGTTGCCGTACCGGCAGAGCATCGAGAAACTCGTTGCCGACCAGCAGCATTGGCCCATCCGTCGGCAAATCCGAAAGATCATGATGCCATTCGGCCTGAGGGACGGCGGCGAGTTGGATCCGCCGGAGCGCCGCGGACCCTTCCACGAAATGCACCGCCGGCGCCAGTCCGCTACGCTTCATCGCGCGCAGCGCATCGCGTGCCAGCGTCCCTCGCCCCGGTCCCAGTTCCACGTAACGGACGTCCTCGGGACGACCCGCGCGCATCCACATGTCAGCCAGCCACAGCCCGATAAGTTCGCCGAACATCTGGCTCACTTCCGGCGCGGTGATAAAATCGCCTGCGCTGCCAAGCGGATCCTTCCCTGCATAGTAACGGGCGTTCGATTCGCCCATGTAATGCTGCAGGGTGATCGGTCCGTAGCGGGCAATCAATCGCTGAAAGACAGCCGCAAGCTGTTCTCCCCCATGCTCCATCACGCAGGGGCCGGTGTTGTCGAAGCGACGCCTCCACTTGCGAGCGCTGGCCGTACAAGTGCGCGGGCGATGAGGGCCAGTCCCAGCAGGATCAGCGGAATCGTCAGCCACTGCCCCATTGAGAGCCCGGTACGCATGGCAAATTCCTGCAACTGAGCATCGGGTTCGCGAAAAAATTCGACCGTGAAACGGGCGCAAGCGATTCCCGTGGTGAACACCCCCACCAAAAGCCCCGGTCGGAAACGCGCGCGCGCGCCCCAGAATAGCGTGAGCATGATGACGATCATCATCAGTCCTTCCAACCCGGCCTCGTAAAGCTGGCTGGGATGGCGCGGCAGCGGACCGGCATCGGGAAAGATCATGGCCCAGGGCAAGTTCGGATCGGCAACCACACGCCCCCACAGCTCACCATTGACGAAGTTGGCGAGCCGCCCGAACATCATGCCGAACGGCACGCAGACGGAAATGTAATCTGCCACCCGCAGGAAATTGAGGCCATTGCGCCAGGAAACCCAGATCAACGCCAGCAAGACGCCGATCAGGCCGCCATGAAAGCTCATACCGCCGTGCCAGAGCTGGACCAGTTCGGCAGGATGCAGCCAGAGGCTGGGAATGTTCGAACTGCCGCCTGTATAGAATGTGGCATAGCCTAAGCGACCGCCCAGGATGATGCCCACCGTGCAATAGAAGAACAAATCATCGGCATGGCGCTGGGCCATGGGGGCGCCGGGCGCCTTTATCATCCGCGAAAGATGCCAGTAACCGAGGAGGATCCCGGCGAGATAGGCCAGCGAATACCACCGCAGCTCGAAATTGCCGATCCGGAACAGGTAATTCTTGAGGCCCAGATCCACCCAATGGATCGGCTCATGTGTCTGTGCGGCGGCGACGGCAAGAGTAATCAGGGACAAGGGTTTGACCTCGTTGTTTTCGTTCTTCAGATCTGTCTGGGCCGGCAGCTCAGTGATCGGCGCCCTTCTGGCATAGGCGGCCCACCGATGGTAGCGGCCTTTTCGCGGTCAGAAGGGATTTCGCGCATCATCTCATACCGCTGCACGCCTCAACTTCGCTCGGTCTCAACGGAGATGATTCATATTTTTCCTATTCCGCGCTAAAGCCGCTTACGATGAACAGCGTGATCCGTATTCCCTCGCCCCGCACCGTGATCGACAGACGTGAGCTTGTTGATCGCATCGAAGCCACAGTCGCCGAACAAGGAGCCGCGAATGGACGCAAGGCGATCGTGGAGCTGCTGCGATCGGCACAGGAACTTGGCCGCCAGGAAATCGCGCGCCGCCTGGTTGAAAACCCATCGGCCGGTCATGACGTTGCGGAAACGCAGGCTTTCCTGACCGACCAGCTGATTCGTGTGATCCACGATCATGTGACTCAGAACGTCTATCCGGTGAACAACCGCTCCACCGGCGAGCGGCTGACGATCATGGCCGTGGGCGGATACGGACGCGGCGAAATGGCGCCGCATTCGGATGTCGACATCGCCTTCCTCACCCCGATCAAGCAGACGCCTTGGTGCGAGCAAGTGATCGAGGCGATGCTTTATTTCATGTGGGATCTCGGGCTCAAAGTCGGCCATTCCAGCCGCTCGCTGGACGAGATGGTCCGCATGTCGAAATCCGACCTGACCATCCGCACCGCGATGCTGGAAGGGCGTTATATCTGGGGCGACCAGGCGCTTTACGAGGAAGTTCGTGTCCGCTTCTGGAAGGATGTCGTCTCAGGCACAGAGCGCCAGTTCGTGGTCGAGAAACTGGCCGAACGTGAGGAACGGCACAAACGCATGGGCGACAGCCGATACGTGGTGGAGCCAAACGTCAAGGAAGGCAAAGGCGGCCTGCGCGACCTGCATACGCTCTATTGGATCGGTAAATACATCCACAAGGTCCGCGACCCTTCGGAACTGGTCGATGTCGGCTTGCTGACGCGCAAGGAATACCTCGCCTTCCGCCGCGCCGAGAACTTCTTCTGGGCCGTCCGATGCCACCTCCACACGATAACCCGCCGCGCCGAGGACCGGCTTACTTTCGACCTGCAGCGCGAAGTGGCGGCGCGCATGAACTTTTCCGCGCGGCCGGGGAAGAGCGCGGTCGAACGGTTCATGCAGATGTTCTTTCTGCAGGCCAAAGTGGTAGGCAATCTCACCAGCGTGTTCCTGGCCCAGCTTGACGAGCAGATCGCGCGCAAGCAGCCGCGCGGCCTGCTGGCGGGCTTCCGGGCCAGAACCCGCAATCTCAAGGGCTACAGCGTTTTCGGCGGCCGCATAAAGGCGCCGTCGGAGGACTGGTTCCTGGCCGATCCGGTGCGGCTGATCGAAATCTTCGTTCTGGCCGATAAGGAAGGTTTGGAGATCCACCCTGAAACGACCCGCCTGATCTCACGCGATGCCACGCTCATCAAGGAGGACATCCGCCAGGACAAGCGCGCGAACGAACTGTTCATGGAACTGCTCACCAGCCGCAACAATCCCGAAGTGGCGCTGCGCAGCTTCAACGAGGCAGGCGTGTTCGGCCGTTTCGTGATCGAATTTGGCCGCGTCAACGCGCAGATGCAGTTCGATATGTATCACCACTATACAGTGGATGAACATACGATCCGCGCAATCGGCCTACTCTCCCGCATTGAGAAGGGGGAGCTTGTCCAAGACCATCCGCTGGCGCACGACATCGTTCACAAGCTGCGCTCGCGCCGCGCGCTTTATGTGTCAGTGCTGCTGCACGACATCGCCAAGGGCCGCGGTGGCGACCATTCCGAACTCGGCGCGGAAATCGCTCCGAAGTTATGCCCCCGCTTCGGGTTGGACGAGGAGGAGACCGAACTCGTGTCCTGGCTGGTGCGCCAGCACCTGCTGCTTTCGGCGACCGCCTTCAAGCGCGACCTCTCGGACAGCAAGACCATCAGCGATTTCGTCGGGGTGGTGCAATCGCTTGACCGCCTGCGCCAGCTCACGCTGCTCACCATCGTTGATATTCGCGCGGTGGGGCCGGGGATCTGGAACTCGTGGAAGCGCCAGCTTATCGGCGAATTATATCTGGCCACAGAGGAACGCCTGCGCCTGGGCTATGCCGAATTCGGGCGCGAAAAACGCGTGGCGGCGAAAAAGGCCGCCGTTGCCGCGCTGGCGCCGGGCAATGCCGCGCTGATCGAAAAGGTAGGCGGCAAGTTCATCGATGCCTATTGGATCGCCGAGCCCGAAGACGTGATCGCCAAGAACCTCCTCCAGCTTTCCGCGACGCAGGACGAACCACTCTCGATCGCCACCGAATACTATCCCGCACGCGGCGCCACGATGGTGACGGTTATCGCATCGGATCATCCCGGACTGTTCTACCGCATCGCCGGCGGCATTCATCTGGCCGGCGGCAACATCATCGACGCGCGGATCCATACCACCCGCACCGGCCGCGCCGTTGACAACTTCCTGGTGCAAGACCCGCTTGGCCGTCCCTTCATGGAAGAGACGCAGCTCGCACGGTTGCGGACCTCGATCGAGAATGCGCTGGCCAATCGCATCAAGATCCTGCCCCAACTGGTGGCCCGGCCCGATGCGCGCCCGCGCGCCGATGCCTTCGAGGTGCGACCGCACGTGCTGTTCGACAACAAGGCATCGAACCGCTTCACCGTGGTCGAAGTCCATGCTCGCGATCGTCCCGCTCTGCTCAACCGGCTGGCCCATGCCTTGTTCGAAAGCAAGCTGATGGTCCATTCCGCGCATATTGCCACATATGGCGAGCGCGCCGCCGATACCTTCTATGTCACTGATCTACTGGGTGAAAAACTGACTTCGACCACCCGCCTCAAAACACTGGAACGCCGATTGCTGGAAGCCACCAGCGAGAGAGCAGAGGCAGAAGTGGCGGCCTGATACAAGCTCATACAAAATCATGGGTTGAAAGGAACAACCCGCGCCCTCAGATGTTGCGCTGCAACATGCCCAGTGCCATTGTATGCGCCGGAGCCCGCCATGAACGCATCCGATGCCGGTTATTCCGATTCTCGCCCCCAGTGCGTACTCGTCCTTCAAGGCGGCGGTGCTCTGGGCGCTTATCAGGCCGGAGTCTATGAGGCGCTGGCCGAGCAGGGGACTGAACCGGAATGGGTCGCCGGCATCTCGATCGGGGCGATCAACGCGGCCATCATTGCCGGCAATGCGCCACAAGACCGGATCGCCGCCCTGCAATGCTTCTGGGAACGGGTTTCTTCCGAGCTCCAATATTGCCTAGATGAACCGATGGGCTTTGCCCGGCGCGCCTTTAACGAGGCGTCGGCGCTCTATGCCGCGACTTTCGGCATACCCGGCTTTTTCACGCCGCGTCTGCCCGTTCCGTCGCCGCAATGGCCGGCGGAACTGGGGCAGCTCAGCTATTACGATACGGCCCCGCTGCGCACTACCTTGCTGGAACTGGTCGATTTCGAGCGCATCAACCGCGGCGAGACGCGCTTCAGCGTCGGCGCGGTCAACGTGCTGAGCGGCAACTTCGCGTATTTCGACAATACCCGGCGCCCAATCGGGCCCGAGCATGTGATGGCCAGCGGCGCGCTGCCGCCGGGCTTTCCTCCGGTCGCGATCGATGGCGAGTGGTATTGGGACGGCGGCCTGGTTTCCAACACCCCGCTGCAATACGTGCTGGACGAGAAATCGTCCTGCGAAATGACAGTATTCCAAGTGGACCTGTTCTCATCGCGGGGGATCGTGCCGCGCACCATGGCGGACGTCGATCAGCGGGTGAAGGACATCCGCTATTCCAGCCGGACGCGCCTGGGCACGGACCTTTCGAAGCAGGCGCAAAAAATGCGCGCAGCCGCCCGCCGGCTGGCGCGCAAGATGCCTGAGGATCTACGCACGGACCCGGACTTGATCGCACTTTGCAATCACCATCCCGAAGGCGCGGTTGCCGTAATGCACCTTATTAACCGCGCGCGTGGCTATGAAAGCAATTCCAAGGATTACGAGTTCTCACGCAAGACCATGGAAGAGCATTGGGCGGCGGGCCGGTCGGACGCGCTCTATTCCCTGCAACATCCCGAGTGGAAGGGCCGTTCGCTGCGGCCTGACGAGATTGTCACCTTCGACCTGGCCGGAGACCGCCTTCACAAGCCGCTGACCGCACCCAACGGAGAATCCACATGAAACTGCAGGACAAGGTCTGCATCGTCACCGGCGCCGCCAGCGGCATCGGCAACGCGATCGCGCACCGTTATGCTTCCGAAGGCGGCAAAGTCGCCATCGCCGACCTCAACATCGAAGCCGCGCAAAAGGCGGCCGATGAAATCGAGGCCCGCTTTGGCACGGATGCCAAAGCGATCGTCATGGATGTGACCAGCGAGGAACAGGTGAACGCCGGCGTGCAGTCCGTCGTGGACGCCTGGGGAACGATCGACGTGCTGGTTTCCAACGCCGGCATTCAGATCGTCAATTCAGTCGAGCAGTTCGCCTTTTCCGATTGGAAAAAGATGCTGGCGATCCATCTCGACGGCGCCTTTCTCACATCCAAGGCGTGCCTGCCGCACATGTACGCGCAAGGATCCGGTTCGGTCATCTTCATGGGGTCTGTCCATTCCAAGGAGGCCAGCCCGCTCAAGAGCGCTTACGTCACCGCCAAGCACGGCCTGCTGGGGCTTGCCCGCGTGATTGCCAAGGAAGGCGGCAAGAAAGGCGTGCGCAGCAATGTCATCTGCCCTGGCTTCGTGCGCACTCCGCTGGTGGATAAGCAGATCCCCGAACAGGCCAAGGAGCTGGGCATTTCCGAAGAAGAAGTGGTCAAGAAAATCATGCTCGGCCAGACTGTCGATGGTGAGTTCACCACGGCAGAGGACATCGCCGAAGTGGCGCTGTTCTTCGCAGCGTTCCAGACCAACGCTCTGTCCGGTCAATCGCTGGTGGCCAGCCACGGCTGGTATATGGAATGAAGCTCGGCTGCCACAACACATAATAGTGAGCCCCGCGCCGACCCCCGTCCAGCGCGGGGCTCACACCCCTTACGGGAAAGTCCCCCCTTCGCCGAAGCTTTAGAGCGGAACTGCGTTGCGACCCCGTTGAACACAGAACTACACGATCCGCAGTGCAAAACCTTGACTCGAGTCAACATCACCATTTTGGACCAGAAGCTTCGTTCCGTAGATTGATCGGCCCACAAATAATGCGATCGAATTTAGACCGAACTTTTGATCGCACATCTCAGCGTCCGTTGAAGTTGAACGCGCGCAAAATTTCGCATCCAATTCAAACGCACAAATTGGCGTCGAAATTTTCGCTGAATGAAAAAATGGATTTCGTATTGACGAAACCGTCAATAATAACGTAGAAAATGAGCGTGGAAAGGAAGGCTGGGCATGCAGCCCTTATGGAAGGGGCCGCTTCGGAAAGCGCAAAGCCAACCTTTCCACCTTTCGCAAGTCTTGGACGACTTGGAAAGACCGCTTAAGCGGCACTCTTTCTCTTTTTGGCGTACGGCCGTTGCTTTGGCAAGAGCGAAACGCATCAATGCGTTGTATAGCCAATATCCACAGCAAGCCGCACAAATCGGAACATCCCGCTCGTGTCGAACGCCGTTGAGACGCATGGGCTTGGCGCCCACGTGCCTCGCTTTCGGCCATAAGTCGAAGTTTTATCCCAATCTCACGAGGCGCCCAACACGAACGGGCCCCCGGGCGAGCAAATGCGCGTACTCTAACCCGCTGCCCGCAGCCGCTCGAGCGCCGCGTCCCGTCCGATCAGGGGTAGCAGCGCTGCCATATCCGGGCCGTGATCCATACCGGTAAGGGCCTGGCGCAGCGGCAGGAACAGCGCCTTGCCCTTGCGCCCGGTTGCGCCTTTGAGCGCCTCGGTCAGCGCCTTCCAAATGCCGCTGTCCCATGGAAGCGTCACAAGCGTCTCGGCCGCCTGGAAAAGATAGGTCCGGTCCTCCTCGGTCAAAGCCGGCGCCGCGACCGGGCCGGTCACCACCCGCCACCAGTCCGCCGCCTCGCCCACATGCGCCAGGTTCGGCCTCACTGTTTCCCAGGCCGCCGCGTCCATTCCTTGCGGCAAACGATCCGCCACCGCTTCATAAGGCAGCGCGTGAACCACCGCTGCGTTGACCCGCCCCAGTTCGGCTTCATCAAAACGCGCGGGCGCGCGGCCGAAATGATCGAGGTTGAATGCGGCGGCCAACTCATCCAGTCGCAATGCCGGATCAACCGGATCCGAAGTGCCCAGCCGCGCGAGCAGCGCCACCAGTGCCTGCGCCTCGATCCCGGCCTCGCGAAAGTGAGCTGCGCCCAGCGAACCCAGCCGCTTTGACAGCTTGCCCTCCGTCCCCACAAGCAGAGCCTCATGCGCAAAGCGTGGGACCGGCGCGCCGAAAGCCGTGAACATCTGCACTTGCGTTGCGGTGTTGGACACGTGGTCCTCGCCGCGCAGGATATCCGTAACGCCCATGGCGACATCGTCGATCACTGAAGGCAGCATATAAAGCCACGACCCGTCCGCGCGCCGCACCACCGGGTCCGACATCTGCGCCGGATCGAATTTCTGGAAGCCCCGCACGCCGTCCTGCCATTCAATCGGCTCCTCCCGGTCTAGCAGGAAGCGCCAGTGCGGCATTTCACCGCCCGCGATCTTTGCCGCCTTCTCCGCCTCACTCAGCGAAAGCGCGGCGCGGTCGTAAATCGGTGGAAGCCCTCGCCCCAGCAGAACCTTGCGCTTCAGCTCAAGTTCCTGCGGGCTTTCCCAACAAGGGTAGACTCGGTCCACCGCTCGCAACCGCTCAAACTCGCGCTCGTAAAGATCAAAGCGCGCCGACTGCCGCTCCTCCCCCTCCGCCGCGATGCCCAGCCACGCAAGGTCGGCGCGAATGCCCTCGACATATTCCTCTCGGCTGCGCGCCGCATCAGTGTCGTCGATCCGCAGCAGAAACCGCCCGCCGCCCTGCTTGGCGAGCAGGAAATTGTGAAGCGCCGTGCGGATGTTGCCGACATGGAGATGTCCGGTCGGCGAAGGAGCGAAACGAGTGATGACCATGAGCGCCGATTAAGGCCGGCCGAAAGCCGCGTCAAAGGGTTAGGCCGAAGCAGCTTCCCTGGACTATCCTCGCTCGCGCGGTTCAAGGGTTTGCGCCAAGATAGCCTGAACCGCTTCGCTTTCAGTGTCCTTCAAAATCGATCAGTGCGTCGACGGTCAATCCGGCCGCCCGTAACCGATCCGCGCCGCTCAGGTCGGGCAGGTCGATCAGGAAGACGCCCTGCACGACACTGGCTCCCGCCCGGCGCAACAGTTCAAGCGCAGCCAGCGCCGTGCCGCCGGTGGCAATCAGGTCGTCTATCAGCACCACGCGCTGTCCATCCTCCACGGCATCGGGATCGACCTCAAGTGTATCGGTGCCATATTCGAGGGCATAGTCGATCGCCAGCACCGGAACGGGCAGCTTGCCCGGCTTGCGCACCGGCACGAAGGGAAGGCCAAGCCGGGCGGCTATGGCCGAACCGAAGATGAAGCCGCGCGCCTCGATCCCGGCGATTGCTTCGGCCCCGGCCTTGTATGCGATCTCGGCCATTAGCGCGATCGCCGCCGCGAAACCCGGTCCATCGCCGATCAGGGTGGTCACGTCGCGAAACAGGATGCCCGGTTTCGGAAAATCGGGGATCACGCGAATAAGCGACTTCAACTGCTCCGGCGTCACATGCGGCTCCTGCGGCAGATCATGCAAAACGCCCCCGCCATTGGAAGATGGCGAGGGCGTGTGCGTTCAGTCCAAGTCCGGTCTCAGTGCTTCTTGTCGACCCAGATGTTGCGGTAAGACATATAGCCCAGGATGGTGGCGAAGAGCAGGAAGCTCAGCACGGTCCAGCCGGTCTGCTTGCGCTGTTCCAGCTTCGGTTCGGCGGTCCATACCAGGAATGCGGCAACGTCCTTGGCCATCTGATCGACGGTGGCCTTGGTGCCGTCGCCATACTGGACCTGACCTTCGCTGGTCAGTGGCGGCGGCATCGCCAGGTTGAGATTGGCGAAGTAGGGGTTGTAGTGCAGGCCATTGGGCGTCTTCGCGTCCGGGAACTGCTTAAGCAGTTCGGCGGGCTGGGTCTGGAAGCCGGTCAGCAGCGAATAGACATAAGCTGGGCCTTCGTGACGCGCCTTGGTAATCAGCGAGAGATCCGGCGGAATGGCGTTGTTGTTGGCAGCGCGCGCGGCGATGTCATTCGCGAAAGGCTTGGGGAAGTAATCGGTCGGCGTGCCAGGGCGCATGTTCGCTTCGCCCGTGTTCGGGTCGGTGCCCGGCACCTGGAAGCCGGCCGCTATCGCCTTCACTTCCGCCTCATTGTAGCCAAGCTGTGCAAGATCGCGGAAAGCGACATGGCTGAGCGAGTGGCAAGCCGCGCAGACTTCCTTGTAGACCTGGAAGCCACGCTGAAGCTGCTGGCGGTCGAACTTCCCGAACGGACCGTCGCTTGCGAAATGAACTTCCTTCGGCGTCAGGTGGAACACGTGTTCGGCGGTAACGGCCGGCGGCTCGGTGATCTGCGTATAAGCGCCCTTGCCGAAGGACCAGGCGAGGGCCACCGTGAAGAACAGCCCGACGAGGATCGAGAGAATGCGTGCCATGTCTTTCGTCTTTCGTTCTAGCTGCGGATCACGCGGAGGGAGCCAACGCGGCGGCTTCATCCTTGCCGAGAACCGACTCGGTTATGGAGTAAGGCAGCGGCAGCGGCTTCTCGATGGCCGAAACGATCGGCACGATAATCAGGAAATGCGCGAAGTAATACAGCGCGGCGACCTGGCTCATCATGACATAGGGTTCCTGAGCCGGGGCGCCGCCACAGTAGAACAGCACCAGCATCGCCGGGATCAGGCCGAACCAGAAGAACTTCCGGTAAACCGGGCGATAATTGCCCGAACGGACCGGCGACTGGTCAAGCCAGGGCAGAAAGAACCAGACCAGGATCGCGCCGAACATCGCCATCACGCCCATCAGCTTGGCCGGGATGAAGAAGAAGTCTTGAGTGAAGGCGCGCAAGATCGCGTAGAACGGCCAGAAGTACCATTCGGGAACGATATGCGCCGGCGTGCTCATCGGGTTGGCCGGGACGTAATTGTCCGGATGGCCCAGGGCATTGGGGAAGAAGAACAGCATGATCCCGAACAGGATCGCGAAAACGCCGATCGCCCAGCCGTCCTTCGCGATGTAATAGGGATAGAAGGGAACCGTGTCGCTCTCGCTCTTCACCTCGACGCCGGTGGGGTTAGAAGAACCGGGGATGTGCAGCGCCCAGATGTGCAGGATCACTACGCCCACGATGACGAAGGGCAGCAGATAGTGCAGCGAGAAGAAGCGATTGAGCGCGGCGTTATCCGGCGCGAAGCCACCCAACAGCCATTGCTGCAACGGCTCGCCGATCAGAGGGATGGCCGAGAACAGGCCCGTAATCACCTTGGCGCCCCAGTAGCTCATCTGGCCCCAGGGAAGCACATAGCCCATGAAAGCGGTGGCCATCATCAGCAGGAAGATCACGACGCCCAGCAGCCACACCATCTCGCGCGGGGCCTTGTACGACCCGTAATAGAAGCCGCGGAAGATATGGATGTAAATGACCACGAAGAAGGCCGAAGCGCCGTTGGCGTGCGCATAACGGAACAGCCAGCCCCAGTTCACGTCGCGGACGGTCTGCTCGATCGTATCGAAAGCGACCGCCGAATTGGCCGCGTAATGCATGGCCATGACGATGCCCGTCACGATTTGCAGAACGAGGCAAAGCCCGGCGAGAAACCCGAAATTCCAGAAATAATTGAGGTTGCGCGGAACCTCGTAACCGCCGCCGACCGCGTTGTAGACCAGGCGCGGCAGGGGCAGCTTCTCGTCCATCCACTTCATGAAGGGATGCGAGGGCGTATATTCCTTGGCCCAGGGAAAGCTCATGATCGTTGTCCTCTCGCCTGCCCTTAACCGATCTTGACGACGGTATCGGAGGTGAAATCGTATTTCGGAACCTCGAGGTTCTTGGGCGCGGGGCCTTTGCGGATACGGGCGGCGGTATCGTAAGTCGAACCGTGGCAGGGGCAGAAATAGCCGCCGAACTCGCCGCGATTCTCACCCTCG
>NZ_DAIMZT010000056.1:0-21226 GCF_036733805.1 Novosphingobium sp.
TCTGCCAGACGGTCGATGTCGGCGGGTCTTCGGCCGTCGCGGCGGTCGCTCGCGCCGCTGCCGCGCTGGACGCGGGGCTGTGCAGCACCGTCCTGCTGCTGAACATCGATACCGAATCGTCCGAACAGAATCTGAAGATGCGCTCCTTTCACGGCGAATGGATCCATCCTTACGGGATGATCGGCCCGCCGGCCGATTTCGGTCTGCTCAGCAGCCGCTACGATCATCTGTACGGCCTCGATCTCGAAGCGCTCGGGAAGCTCGCGGTCACGCAACGCAACCATGCGCTGCTCAACGACAATGCCTGCGAAAAGCTGCGCAAGCCAATCACCGTCGAGGATTATCTCAATTCGCGGATGATCGCGAGCCCGGTCCGCCTGCTCGATTGCGTAATGGTATGCGACGGCGGAAACGGCCTGCTCATGACCACGCGCAAGCGGGCGAAGGAAAAGGGGATCGACAGCTTCGTCGTGCCTCTGGGCTATGGGGAGCGGACCAATTATCGGACGGCCGAAAATCTGGCCGAGATCACCGAGAGCGGTCATCATATCGCGGGCCGTAAGGCATTCGCGCAGGCGCAGCTCGCACCGGCTGACATCGGTTCGTACCAGCCCTATGACGATTTCCTGATCGCCGTGATGATCAAGCTGGAAATGATGGGCTTTGCCAAGCCGGGGCAGGGCGGCGCCTTCATCCGGGAACATAGCCTGGGCTTTGATGGGGATCTGCCGATCAATACGGGTGGCGGGCAGATTTCAGCGGGCCAGCCGGGCCTGGCCGGCGGTGGCGTCAACCTGATCGAAGGCGTCCGCCAGTTGATGGGCAAGGGTGGCGCGCGCCAGATCAAAGATCGGCGCCAGACGTTGGTCACGGGCATCGGCGGCATTCCTTATGGCCGTAACTGGACCACCAGCACCGCCCTCATTCTCGGCACGGAAGGATGATAGCGATGAACGAAAATCTTAACAACACGCTGGGCGTTGAGCGTCCCGTTCCCCGCCATTACAGCTTTTCCGAACCCTATTGGCAGGGCACGCGCGAAAAGAAGCTCTTACTGCAATATTGCCGGACAAGCGGGCAGTATCAATTCTATCCCCGGCCAGTCAGCATCTTCACCGGAACCCGTGACCTGGAGTGGCGGGAGGCGTCGGGACGGGGCCAGGTTTTTTCCTGGACCGTGGCCCATATCGCCCGGCCTCCCTTCACGGGTCATACGCCCTATCTGGTCGCGACCGTCACGCTGGACGAGGGTGTGAACGTGATCGCCAATCTGATTAACTGCCCGATGGAGCGGGTTTCCATCGGTCTGCGCGTGCATCCCACCTGGGCGCCATTGCCCGACGGCACCAACCTGCTGCTGTTCGAACCGGATGATATGGCCGCCATCTGAAAGACCGGGAGAAACTAGGATCATGAGAAGCGAGCGGATCGATTATCAAGCCGATGTACCGCTCAGCGGTACGCTCTTTCTGCCGGAAGGCCCCCGTCCGGTTCCAGCCGTGCTCGTTTTTCCCGACATCTTCGGCTATGGGGACCATGTGCTGGAACGGGCCGAACGCGTGGCGGGTCTGGGATATGCGGCCCTCGCCGCCGACTTGCATGGCGAGCGGCAGGCGCTTGCGCCGGAGCCGGCGATGGCGGAGCTTGCACGTTTTTATGCAGAACCCGATCGGCCCTGTGCTCGGGGTGACGCGGCGCTGAAGGCATTGGCCGAACATCCCGCCGTGAAGGGCGATCGCATCGCCGCCATCGGCTTTTGCTACGGCGGGAGGCTGGCGCTCGAAATGGCCCGGCGCGGCGCTCCGCTGGCCGCCGTGGCGGGCTTCCACAGCAGCCTCGTTTCATCCTATCCGCAAGGCGGGGGCTTGATCCGCGGCAAGATTCTCGCCTGCATCGGAAGCGAGGATCCCGGCGTGCCCGCGCACGAGCGGTCCGCGTTCGAAGCCGAAATGCGGGAGGCCGGCGTCGACTGGCAGCTTCATCTTTATGGCGGCGTATACCACACTTTCACCAATTGGCGCGCTGATACTTGGGGCCACCCGGACTTTGCGCGCTATGATGCCGGCGCGGATCGGCGATCCTGGAGGGCGATGAATGCCTTGCTTGCGGATGTGTTAGGCGACGATCATTCCTGAGGCGGTGGGCGAGAAAATCGATGGCGGTCAAGACAGTGATTGGCGAAGGGGAAGTGGAGCGAGCAAGCTGGGCCGACGATCTGGATCGCGTCTATCAGGCATCGCTCGCATAGAAGGATCACGGAAATTGCTGGCGACGTGGAAGTTGTCATGCAGGTTTCGCTGGAATGATCGGCATCAGACGAAGAAATGGAACGGAGCCATGGAGTTGAAAGCGAAGCGGCTGGAAGGTCGTACAGCCATCGTGACGGGGGCGGCCTATGGCATAGGCTATGCAACTGCCGAACGTTTTGTTGCCGAAGGCGCCAATGTCGTCATCGCGGATATCAAAGGACAGGAGGAAGCGGCCGAGCGGCTGCGGCGCCCCAATGTTCTCGCGCTCCAAATCGACGTACGCGATGATGACAGCGTCGCGGCCGGCATCGCGCGCGTGTTGGAGCACTTCGGCTCCATCGATATCCTCGTTAATAACGCCGCCATATCCGCCGAATTGCGCCCGACCCGCTTCGAGGACCAGCTGATCAACGATTGGCGTAGAGTCTATGATGTCAATGTTATTGGTGTCTTCCGTATGTGCCGTGCGGTGTCGCCTCATATGCGCCGCGCGAAATGGGGACGCATCGTCAACCTTGCATCGGGCACTGCCTTCAAAGGTGCGCCGGGCATGCTGCACTATATCGCCAGCAAGGGGGCGATCCTGGCGATGACCCGCTCGCTCGCGACTGAATTTGGTGACGACAATGTGTTGGTGAATTGCGTGTCGCCGGGCCTCACGATGACGGAAAGCGTCGTTGCAGCCGACCATATCATGGAGAATTTTCAGGAGTTCGCCATGTCCAGCCGAGTGCTGAAACGCTCCGCCACGGCCGAAGATGTGGCCAATGCCATCTTTTTCTTCGCAAGTGCGGATTCCGCATTCGTCACGGGCCAGACCGTCACCGCCGACGGAGGGTCGGTGTTCCACTGAGCCGGCCGCTATGAGCAGATCGGATCGGGGATGATCCAATCTGCCACCACGTCATGTTCTCAACCCGGGATCATCGATCCTGTTTCGATATCGGCCTTGGATGACGGCAGTCCGTCGAGCAATACAAGATAGTCAAGAGAGCCTGAGGGCTCTCGCCAGGCGGCATGGGATCAACCCGAAGACGGTTGCGAAGTGGCGGCAGCGCCGAACCCTCGATGACCGCAAGACCGGTCCGAAGGAGCCGCGGTCGACCGTTCTCACGATCGAGGAGGATGATCCTCGGGGGCGAAGCGACGAGGATGGAAATAACTTGGGGGCCGTCGGCCTCTTTTCTCATGGACGTTACGATTATGGTCCCGGTTGCCCGATCAGCGATCTTGGAATCTGCTGATCGCTACCTCAGGTGATGGGATATCCCTGGCCGTTCGCACGGCTAGGGCTTTCGCTTGCACCGGACTTGCAGGCGGCCGACGCGCGACGCGCAGCGTGGGATCAAATGTGGGATCGCGACAGGGAGTGTGCTCTCTATAGCGTTGTTTTAATATAATAATTTCGGAAAATCTGGCTCGCCGGGATCGGCGAAACTGAGAACTATGAATTCGCGATTCCCTACGCCAGAATGCGCCTCCTGTGCCAAAGATGCGTAAACGTGACCGTGACCGCGCAGACGCTCTACACTTTGCTGGTGGGCCAAAGTCAATGCTGAGGGAGCGAGCTGTTGCACTCGCTCGCGAGTGCGGCGAGGTGTGAATGGTGGAACTGACAGCAATCGGCATTCCCCGATGCTGCCTGACCCGGATATGCGACGAAGGCTCGCTCATCAAAGTCGGTTACGGACTTTATTGCGCGCCCGAGCGTAATGCTGCTTGATGCGATCCCGTCGCCGAATAGCTACGCCGGCCGACGGCGAAGCCGGCCTAATAGCTTTGCTCATGTCCGGCAGGCTTTTTCCGTCAGCGGAGCGCTTCAGTCGCGCGCTCGAAAATGGCCGGATCGTCCTGCGCGCTGGCCATGAGGATTGCGCCCTCGAGTGTCGCCAGCACCTGCGTGGCTCGTTGCTCGGTGAGACCACCGGCGATGAGGTTGGCGATGCCCGCCTCGAAGAACCGTCTCACCTCGCTCGCAACGTCCGGTGACAGATCAGGCGCCGTGGCGCCGAGTGAGCCGCAAAGACACATCTTCGCCCCTTCATCCAGCGCGCTTCGGAAGACTGCCTTCCAGGCTTGAACCACATCTTGTCCCGCAGCGACGCCAGCATTGGCCGCCTCGACGACACGCTCGTTGTAACGGCGCGCCACGGCCGCCGCGAGCGCGCTCTTGGTGGGGAAGTGATAGTGGATGCTGGCGCTCTTGACGCCGACGTCTACAGCGATCTCGCGGAAGCTGAAGCCGCTATAGCCCGCTTCTCTGATACGGCGCTCCGTCGCGTCCATGATCTCCTTCACAGTGTCGCTCACAGCCTACTCCCATGCACGCACCGCGTACCTACCTTTTGATAGATAGGGGTTGCGTTTATGTTTGGCAAGCGATAGAGGTCGACTATCTACTGATAGATAGGATAATGGAACATGAACAGATTTGAAGGCAAGATGGTCGCGATTACCGGAGGCGGTTCCGGCATCGGCAAGGAGGCGGCGGCGCGTTTCGTGGCGGAAGGAGCCAACGTTGCTATCAGCGGCCGTGATCTAGCGAAGCTTGAGGCGGCAGCGCGCGAGATCGATCCCAGTGGTCAGAAAGTCGCCGTGTTGGCCGGCGACATTGCCGATCCGGCGACAGGCGCAGCTCTGGTCGACGTCTGCGTCTCCCGGTTCGGGAAGCTCGACATCCTTGTGAACAATGCGGGCGTATTCAACCCCAAGCCGTTCCTCGAACTCAGTGAGGCGGACTACGACTGGTATCTAGACACGATCCTGAAAGGGAAGTTCTTCACTGCGCAGGCTGCGGCCAAGGTGATGAAAGACAGCGGCGGCGCGATCGTCCAGACCGGATCAATGTGGGCGATCCAGGCGATCGGTGCGACGCCGTCGGCCGCCTATTCGGCCGCGAACGCGGGCGTCCACGCGATGGTCCGCAACCTCGCGATCGAGCTGGCGCCGTACAAGATCCGCATCAATGCGGTGGCCCCGGCCGTCGTCGAGACGCCGGTCTACAGCACCTTCCTGTCAGACGATCAGGTGAAAGAGGTGCTTTCGACCTTCGACGCCTTCCATCCGCTTGGCCGCAACGGCCAGCCTCACGACGTCGCCGAAGCGATCCTGTTCCTCGCCTCCGATCAGGCGTCGTGGATCACTGGTGCCGTCCTTCCTGTCGATGGCGGCGTGACCGCCGGTCGTCAGTAAGCGGCCAACCGAGAGCATAATCATGCAAACCAAGGTAGCCATCGTGGGAGGCGGCCTCGCCGGTCTCTATGCCGCACGCCTCCTTAATGCTGTCGGAGTCGATTTCCGCTTGTTGGAGGCGAGGGATCGCTTTGGCGGGCGCGTCCCTCCATTGAAGACACCGGCCAGCTTTCCGATGACGGCTTCGACCTTGGTCCATCCTGGTTCTGGCCCGGCATGCAGCGGGCCATGGCCGCGCTGAGCCGTGAACTCGAACTGGCCGCGTTCCCGCAGCATAGCAAAGGCGATGTTCTGTTCGAGCGCATATCGAAAGAGGCGATCCACCGAGTCCAATCGCTGCGGCAGGAGCCCGAATTTATGCGTTTAGTCGGCGGCACCGGGACGCTGATTAAGGCGCTCGTCGCGGCACTGCCGCGCGAGCGTCTTGATCTCGGATCGGTGGTGACCGATATCACGCTCATGAGCGAAGGGGTGGTGCTCGCGATGCGAGGAGCGGGCGCACCATTTGAACTGCTGACCGCCGATCAGGTGAACTTCGTTAGTGTTTGAAGCCCGCGCGGCTGGATTGAGTGCCGCACGTCGCGGGCAACCTGATCCTCGATATCGCCGAAGCGATATCCTCCACACCTTTGCGCTTCAGGCCCATGATGTAGCGAAGACGGCCGATCACATTGGCTTGGACATCATCCGGGATGCTGCGCTCCCGCAGGTAACGGCCAATTCTATCGGTGACCTCAGCCTTGGCGACGCAATGGATCATGACGATCCTGCCAATCGCGTTGCGGACCTGTGCCTAGGTCATGGCCGCCGCGGTCTTGGCATGGTGGCCGACACGGCCGCTGCATGTCGGCTCCTAACAAGAGCTGCGGTTCGGCACGTCATGTGGGGACAGCAGGTGTGTCCCAGACTCAGTCATAATATGAATGTCTGCTTCCAGGCGCGGTAAGATCGCTGTGGAACGGCTTGGATGGGCGCATTGTTGTCGCGAAGATTAGCCCATACGGGTTCTTTGTTACCGGCGTGTCATCTCTGTCGCTACCGCGATGGTTTGCGAGAGGCGTTTGGGGTGCTGTGTCTGGCGCCTGCAGTTCAACTGCTATCTGGATGAGAACCGCTTGAAGGGAGTGCGTATTCGCATGGGTATTTGCGGACTCTCTGTCTTCGACAGAGGGCCAAACTTAAGCTATCAGAGTGAGGTTGTTTGAGTTTTTTTAGGAAACCAACAATGGCTGGAATTGAGCCGCGAGTTTGGCTCACTTTGGATCGGGGTGAGCCAAACTCTGGCTCTAAATCCTTGAAAAACCCAGATTTTTAGGAGGTAGTGGCTCCCCGAGTAGGATTCGAACCTACGGCCATTCGATTAACAGTCGAATGCTCTACCGCTGAGCTATCGGGGAGCAGCCCTGCAATGTCTCCACCGCAGGGCAGGGGTGCGCCTATAGCAGCGCCGTGGGGATTGGCAACCCCGTGCCCTCGGAAATTTCCATCAAAAATTGCGATTGCGCCAATCTCCTGCTCATACTTGGAATTGCTCCGCGAATATGCGTTCTTCCAATGTATAGCCGGGGTCGAACAAGAGGGTCAGCTCCATTTCTGCGGTCGCGATAATGCGCACCGTGGAGACGTCGCGCACCTCCTTCTGGTCGGCGACCGCGGCGACTGGGCGCTTTTTCGGCTCGCGGACTCGGAACTCGACCTCGGCGCTTTCCGGCAGGATCGCGCCTTTCCAGCGGCGAGGCCGGAACGGGCTCAGGGGCGTCAGCGCGAGCATTCGGCTGCCCAGCGGAAGAATCGGTCCGTTGGCGGAGAGATTGTAAGCCGTGGAACCTACCGGTGTAGCGACGAGGACTCCATCGCCCGCCAATTCCTCCATGCGCATGCGGCCGTTGATGCGTACTTCCAGCTTGGCGGTCTGACGGGTTTCACGCAGCAGCGAGACCTCGTTGATCGCATAATAACTGAATTTGCGGCCGTCTTGCGTGGTGGCCTGCATGCATAAAGGTCGTACCGGTACACGGTGCGCTTCCCTTATTCGCTGCGCGATCGGTACGTGATCGTGCTGGCCATTCATGAGGAAACCCACGGTTCCCAGATTCATGCCATAAACGGGCTTCAGTTCGTCGTTGTCGAGCAATTCATGCAGTATATGAAGGAGAAAGCCATCGCCGCCGAGTACGACCAGTACATCAGCCTCTTCAGGTGGAACCCAGGAGTGCGAATGCCGCAAAGCCGCGGCGCCGGCTTGGGCCTTGGCGCTGTCCGATACGATCAATGCCAGCTTCGGATCGTTCCGCATCATATCCCTCGGCGGTCGAGCTACAGCGGTTGGGCTGTCGAATTTTGAACACTTTGGCAAGAGCTTTAGGTTAAAGGCCGGCCATGGGCGCATCGCAAGAACATATCGAGAGCCAACCCCACCGGCTCCAGGATCGGTTGACAGGTATACCCGGACTGGAGACTGTGCATGATCGCATAGCCGCCTGGCGTACTGAGCCGGCGGCTGCTCCTGGTCATGCTCACGTGCACGCCATGCTGCTCGCGCTGCGTCGCCTGGAAGCGATCAACATCGCTTACGGCCCCGCTGCGGGCGATGGCGCGCTGGAGGAAATGGCCAGCCGCGTCCACCATTTCGCGGCTGAGGAACTCGACGGGCCGTGGCAGCTCGCCAGGGCGGGCGGCGGAACCTTCCTGCTTGTAGCGAACGAAACATGCAGCCGCGAACGCTGGCAGCTCGTTGCCGATCAGCTTGCCGACCTGATAGCGCGTCCCATCGCCCTGCCTTCGGGCGTCTTGCGCCTTTCACCCCGCGTCGCCCTTATCAGGGCACTGACGGAGGAAAGCGTCGAGTCTATGCTGGACCGCCTGAGTCACGCATTGCAGCAAGTGAGCGAGCACCACGGCGCCCGCGTCGCCTGGGCCGACGGCGAGAGCACCCCGCCAGGCCATTCCAGCGCCCAGCTTGAAGCGGACCTTCTCAGCGCCATCGACCGCGACGAGATCGAAGTGCTGTTCCAACCTCAGTTTAGTTTGGCGGACGATCACCTTACCGGGGCCGAGGCATTGGCGCGCTGGAACCACTCGCAACTTGGCCGGATTGGCGCGGGTGCGCTCTTCGCCATTGCTGAGCGCGCAGATCATGTCGGACCGCTTTCGCGCCACATTGCCGCCAAGGCACTCTGGGCTGCGCGTGAATGGCCGGATGAACTGCGCCTGTCGATCAACGTCACCGCGGCGGATCTCGCGTTCGGCAGCTATGTGCGCCAGATGCTTGATCTTGTGCGTGAGAGCGGCTTTGCCCCGCGCCGGCTGACGTTGGAAATCACGGAGCAGGCGCTCATCAGCGACGTCGCATTGGCGGCGCAAATGATGGCCGAACTGGGGGCGCAGGGCATTCGCATCGCACTGGACGATTTCGGGGCCGGCTTTTGTAACTTCCGCTATCTGAAGGTGTTGCCGATCCATTACCTCAAGCTCGATCGTTCGATGATAGAGGGCGTGACCAGCGACAAGCGCGACGTGGCCGTTCTGCGGGCGATCGTCGCGATGGCGAAGGCGCTCGACATTCGCGTCATCGCGGAAGGGGTCGAGAACGAAGGGCAGCGCGTTGTCGTAGCACGCGAGGGATGCGCTTATTATCAGGGCTTCCTGCGTGCCCAGCCCATGCATCGTGAAAAGTTCGCCCGAATGGCGGCGCGGCGATCAGAGGGGCTGGTTTAATTTGCTGCGACCGGCCTCAACCCGCCTTCTTCGCTACCGCGCTTAGGCCCTTGGTAAGCTGAAAAAGGCCATTCAGTCTGCTCTTGGGGTCGTTCCAGGCCCGTGCAAGAACCAGCTTGTTGTCGGGCCGCAGCTTGACAGTGCCTTGCAGCCGCTCAGCATAAGCGATGAGCCCTGCGGGGTTCGGAAAGCTGTCGTTATGAAAGCTGACCAGCGTACCGCGAGGGCCCACATCGATCTTGGCGATATGCGCGTCGATGGCCTGGCGCTTGATCTCAATAAGCTTAGTCAGGTTAGCGGTCGGCTCGGGCAAGGGGCCGAAGCGGTCGATCATCTCCGCGGACAGAGAATCAATCTCCTCTGAAGTCTCGGCGTCGTTAAGGCGGCGATAGAGGGCCATGCGCACCGCCAAGTCGGGGACATAGTCCTCAGGTATCATGATCGGCGCGTCGACGGTAATCTGTGGCGAAAGGCCGGACGTGTCCTTTTCCAGTCCCGCGCCGCCGGCACGCACTGCCATGATCGCGTCTTCAAGCATAGATTGATAAAGTTCGAAGCCGACTTCGCGAATATGACCGGATTGCTCGTCACCCAGGAGGTTGCCCGCGCCGCGGATGTCGAGGTCGTGACTGGCGAGTTGGAACCCGGCACCGAGGCTGTCGAGGTCGCCCAGCACTTTGAGCCGCTTTTCTGCGACTTCGGAAAGCGCGGTATTTGCCGGCGTGGTCAGATAGGCATAGGCGCGCAGCTTCGAACGTCCCACGCGCCCGCGGAGTTGATAAAGCTGAGCAAGCCCGAACCGGTCCGCCCGGTGAATGATGATCGTGTTGGCACGCGGAATATCCAGCCCGCTTTCCACGATCGTGGTGGAAAGCAGCACCTCGTAACGTCCTTCGTAGAAGGCGCTCATGCGATCTTCCACTTCCCCGGCGCCCATCTGGCCATGCGCCGTGATGACCTTCACTTCAGGTACGTGCTTGTGAAGCCAATCCTCGACTTCCGGCATATCGGCGATGCGGGGCACCACGATAAAGCTCTGGCCGCCGCGATGGTGCTCGCGCAGCAAGGCTTCGCGCATTACCATGTCGTCCCATTCCATCACGTACGTGCGCACGGCCAGGCGATCAACGGGCGGGGTCTGGATTGTTGAAAGCTCTCGCAGGCCGCTCATCGCCATCTGTAGCGTGCGGGGGATCGGCGTGGCGGTGAGCGTCAGCACATGCACGTCAGTGCGAAGCTGCTTCAGACGCTCCTTGTGATTGACGCCGAAGCGCTGCTCCTCGTCCACGATGACCAGGCCGAGCCGCTTGAAACTGACGGACTTCGCCAGGATCGCATGCGTTCCGATCACGATATCCATCGTGCCGGCGGCCAATCCCTCGCGCGTCGCTTTGGCTTCCTTCTCGGGCACGAGGCGGGAGAGCCGGCCGATGTTGAGCGGAAAGCCCGCAAAGCGTTGGGCGAAACCAGCGTAGTGTTGGCGTGCCAGCAGAGTGGTGGGTGCGACCACGGCGACTTGCTGCCCGGCCATGGCGGCGACAAATGCAGCACGCAGTGCCACCTCGGTCTTGCCGAAGCCTACGTCGCCGCAAACGAGGCGGTCCATCGGCTTGCCTTCCGAGAGATCGCCCAGCACATCCTCGATCGCGCGGTCCTGGTCTTCCGTCTCCTGCCAGGGGAAGCGATCGATGAACTGGTCGTAAGCGGAACCCTCTGCAATCAGCACGGGAGCCTGCCGTAGAGCGCGGGCTGCCGCAGTCTTCATCAATTCACCGGCGATTTCTTGGATGCGTTCCTTCAGGCGCGCACGGCGTTTCTGCCAAGCTTCGCCGCCCAGCTTGTCCAGCGCGACACCTTCGTTCTCGCTGCCGTAGCGGGAGAGAACGTCGAGGTTCTCGACCGGAATGTAGAGCTTGTCGCCGCCGGCATAAGTCAGCATCACGCAATCGTGGGGGGATCGCCCGACGGGAATCGACTGCAAGCCCTCGTAGCGCCCGATGCCGTGATCCATATGAACGATCAGGTCGCCGGGCGTCAGCGCCGCCAGTTCGGCCAGGAAGGCATCGGCGTCTTTCTTGCGCTTCTTGCGGCGGACCAGACGATCGCCGAGAATGTCCTGCTCGGTAATGACTTCGACGATGTCGTTGGCGAAGCCCGTTTCCAGCGGCAGCATCAGTGCGGCGGCGCGGCCTTGCACGGCCAGGCCCAGCGCATCCTGCCACGTATCGGCCAGGCGCGGCTCCGGTCCCCACTTGTTGGTCTGACTTGCTTCGCCGAGGATGGAGACCAGGCGCGCGCGGCTGCCGGTGGAATAAGCCGCGAGAATCGGCTTGCGGCCTGACTTGCCGATAGCGTGAAGATGTCTGGCCGCGGCTTCGTATGCATTGTCGCCGCGTGCTCGTTCCGGCGCAAAATCTCGTGCGTTGGCAAAACCCAGATCGATGACGGTTGCGCTTTCCGGCTGAGCGAAAGGATCGGCGCGATGGACGGGAAAATTCGTCAGGGTTTGCTGCAATTCCTCGTTGCTTAAATAGAGCGCGTGCCGATCGAGTGGCCGATAACTGCCCGCCTTCTGACCCGAAGTGTCAAGACGTGCCTTGTGATAATCCGCGATGTCACCCAGCCGTTCCTCGGCGGCCGCGAGCGCGGCGGTGTCAGCTACGATCAGATCGTCTTTCGACAGATGATCGAACAGGGTGACCAGCCGCTCTTCGAACAGCGGTAGCCAATGCTCCATGCCGGCAAGACGGCGCCCGTCGCTTACCGCTTGGTACAGCGGATCCGCGGTGGCGTTGGCGCCAAACAATTCTCTGTAGCGGGTGCGGAAGCGCTTGATCGTATCATCATCAAGCAGGGCCTCCCCGGCAGGCAGCAGCAGAAATTCCTCGATCGTCCCGGTCGAGCGCTGAGAATTGGTATCGAACAGTCGCAGTGTTTCCAGCTCGTCTCCGAAGAAGTCGAGTCTCAGGCCGGCCTCCGGGCCAGAAGGCACGATATCGAAGATCGACCCGCGCACCGCGAACTCACCCGCGTCTATCGCCGTATCGGTACGCTGATAGCCTTGGCGACGCAGCATTGCGATCAGGCTCTCATGGCCGATCTCCATGCCGGGCTTGATGAGCCGTACGGATTCACGGATGCGGAAGGGCGTCAATACACGCTGTAGCGCCGCGTTCGCAGTCGAGATCAGCAGTTGGGGGCCCGAACGCTTCGCCTGCAGGCGATGCAGAGCGGCCAGTCTGCGTGCGCTGACAGACAGGGCAGGGCTGGCGCGATCGTACGGCAGGCAGTCCCATGCGGGAAACTCGATTACGTCCAGTTCGGGTGCGAAAAACCGCGCCGCCTCTGCAGCCGCGCTCATGGCCGCTTCGCTATCGGCGATAAAGACCGCACGCCCTTTCGCGGCGCGGGCCAGATCGGCCATGACCAGCGGTTGAGCCCCACGTGTCACTGAAGCGAGCGTCAGTGGTGTCCGGGCCGAAAGGATGCGTTGTATGTCAGGCATGGGAGAGCGAGCCCCTAGCGGCAAAAACGCCGAGTGCAAAAACCTTCTTCCCTGATCGGGGCTTCATCGCCCGGCCCTCACCTGGCGAGGGCACCGGAGCGCGCGTCTTTTCTTGCTTTCAGCGTGGAATTTCGACGTAATCGAGCAGCTTCATCCGCTCCATCAGCGGGCCCCGGAAGCGTTCCGGCACAATCTGCGTGCCCAACGCCCAGGCCATCACGTCAACATCATCTTCCTCAAGCAGATCCTCGAACCATTGCACGTCCCCGTCCGACCATTCCGGATAGAAGCGGTCGAAGAAGCAGCCGATCATGTAATCGGCCTCGCGGGTGCCGCGATGCCAGGCGCGGAATTTAAGACGGGCGAGGCGGGGCGAGAGTTCGGTCATGACCGCGCCGTTACGCCATGGCGTAACGGCGGGCAAGTTCCCGTCAGCCGTGCAGCACGCGCACGATTTCGGTGGTCCGGCCGCCGGTCAGCGTCTTGGGGACTTCGGCCAGCAGCACACCTTGCACTTCCTTGTGATAATGGCGACGCAGTTCGCCCAAGGTGCGTGGGTCGGCGATGACCACGAGTTTGTCGATCCGCCGCATGAGCACCTGCCGGTTCAGCCACTGTGCGACAGCCGCGGCATGACCGGCCTCGTCCAGTCGCGCGACGCGGTTCTTGGGGACTTCTGTTGGGAACCGTGATATCCGGTCATGATCGTAAACGCCGGCGCTGTAATTGGTGGCTTCCAAATCCGGTACGGGCATCGCTTCCAGGCATGGTGCGGCTTCGATGCCTGTATTGCGATAGAGCTCGAATTTTCCTCCGTCCACGATCGCGAACATGGTTCCGCGCGGCAAGAGCATAAAGTTCTCCCAGCTTTTTCGTGAGATGCCTTTCGCCAACGAAGTCGGACGAAACTTGGTTCCGATACTCTGGCGAAATGGTGTGAACTCGCGCTAAGACCCGCGCATGCGGCCGGACGCCCTCAATTCGCTGTTTGTGGAGATCGAAGCCCTGGAAGGCGTCGGGCCCAAGTTACGTCGGCCTTTGGAAAAACTGGGCCTCGCGCGGATCAAGGACCTGGCCTATCATCTGCCTGACCGTTTCGTCGAACGACGGGCGATAGCCAATCTCGACGAAGCGAGTGCGGGCGAAAATATTATCGTGGAACTCACAGTGCGCGAACACCGTGCATCGTCGGGAAGGGCGCCGTTCCGCGTGCTCGCGGACGATGCGATCGGCAATTGTTGCGCGCTCACTTATTTCGGTCGCGCCTCCTATACCGCAAAGAAACAGCTTCCCCTGGGCGAACGCCGCTGGGTCGCGGGGAGGCTCGATCAATATGGGCAGATGCTGCAGATCGTGCACCCTGAACATATTTCGGAAAATGCTTCCGCACCGCTCGGCCAGTTACGCGAGGCCGTGTACCCTTTGTCGGAGGGGTTGACGCAAGGGCGCATTGCGGCGCTTGTTCAGCAGGCGCTCAAGACCTTGCCCGAACTTCACGAATGGATTGAACCCGGCCTGCTCGCGCGGATGAAGTGGCCGGCCTGGCGCGATGCCCTGCGAGAAGCGCACAAGGGCAGTTATAGCGCGGCGCGGGACAGGCTTGCTTATGACGAACTGCTGGCCAACGCGCTGGCGTTGATGCTGGTTCGTGCCAGCAACCGGTCTCAGCGCGGGACGCCGCTTGCCGGTGACGGGAGGCTTCGCACGAAGCTGCGCCTGCCTTTTGCGTTAACCGGCGCGCAAAAACGTTCGATCGCTGAAATCGAAGGCGATCTCGCGCAGGCTGCGCCGATGTTGCGATTGCTGCAGGGCGATGTCGGGTCCGGCAAGACGGTGGTTGCGCTTTCGGCGATGATGATCGCCGTTGAAAGCGGCGCACAGGCCGCCATGCTTGCCCCCACCGAGATACTCGCCCGCCAGCACTTCGAGACATTGATGCGTTTGGCGCAGGGCTCCGGCGTGGAAATCGCCCTGCTGACCGGTCGCGACAAAGGTCGCGCTCGCGAGGCGATCCTGATGGGCCTCGTTGATGGGTCGATCGACATCGTTGTAGGTACGCATGCGATCTTCCAGGAGGCGGTCGAATATAAGAACCTCGCGCTGGTGGTGATCGACGAACAGCACAGGTTCGGTGTGGGCCAGCGCTTGATGTTGGCCCGAAAGGGGCGCCGTGTACCTCATACTCTCGCGATGACCGCGACGCCAATCCCGCGCACGCTGACGCTGGCGCAGTACGGCGAGATGGACGTCTCGAAGCTCGACGAACTACCGCCCGGCCGTCAGGCCATTGATACGCGCGTGGTCTCGGTTGATCGGATAGCCGATGTGGTGGGGGCGCTGGCTCGACACTTCGAATCGGGACAGCAGGCTTATTGGGTCTGCCCTATGGTACGGGAAAGCGAGAGCGACGACCTCGCCGCTGCCGAGGCCCGCTATGCGACGTTGAAGGAGCGGTTTGGCGACGGCGTTATGCTGGTCCATGGGCAATTGCGGCCAGAGGTCAAGGACGCCGCCATGGAGCGGTTCTCGACCGGAGAGGCGAAGCTGCTCGTGGCCACCACCGTGATTGAGGTCGGTGTGGACGTTCCGAACGCCACTTTGATGGTGATTGAGCAGGCCGAACGCTTCGGTCTGGCTCAACTCCACCAGTTGCGCGGACGGGTTGGACGGGGAAGTGAGAAATCCACCTGCCTTCTGCTGCGTGGGCAGTCGTTATCCGAAACCGCGCGACAACGCTTGGCGCTAATGCGCGAAACTCAGGATGGCTTCAGGCTTGCCGAAGAGGACTTGCAATTGCGCGGCGGCGGTGAATTGCTCGGCACGCGGCAATCCGGTGACACGCCATTTCGTGTCGCCAGCCTGGAGCAGATACAGAACCTTCTCCCTCTTGCGCACGACGATGCCAGGCTGTTGATCGAGCGGGATGGCGGCCTTTCCGGCCCACGCGGCGAAGCGGCGCGGCTGCTGCTCTATCTGTTCGAACGGGACTGGGGCGTGCAACTGCTGCGCGGTGGGTGAACATTGGACAACGTTGACCGATTGCCCATTGTTGCCGATTGCTGCGGTGAGAATTGGTCGGGGAGAGAGGATTCGAACCTCCGGCCCCTGCCTCCCGAAGACAGTGCTCTACCAGGCTGAGCTACTCCCCGACCGATCGCGCCGCGCGGAGGCGGCCCGAGGCAGGAGCGGGCCTATAGAGGGCGATTCAGAACGTGGCAAGGGCCCAATATGCAATTCCCGGAAAGATGGGGGAGTGATGCGCGCCCGTCCTTCCCCGTTTGGTTTGTCCGCGCTAGGTCAGGTATCAGGTGCCGGTCGTTGCCGGGGCAGCTCATGGCGATAGAGAGAGGCACGAATGCCGCATTTCGAATACCAATACCTCGACTTGTTGCGCCAGGTTTGGGAGCACGGTGACGAAAGGCACGATCGTACCGGAGTGGGAACCCGTTCGCTGTTCGGGCCGAACATGCGCTTCGATCTAGCGGACGATGCGGTGCCATTGCTCACGACCAAGCGCATTGCCTGGAAGACAGCGGCTCGCGAGATGCTGTGGTTCCTGACGGGCGATACGAATATCCGCGAACTGGTCAGGCAGAAGGTGCATATTTGGACCGATTGGCCGCTTGATCGATACAGGAGGGAAACGGGTGAGGACCTCGATCGCGACACGTTCGAAGCCCGCATTCTCGAGGATGAAGGCTTTGCCGCGCGCTGGGGTGATCTTGGCCCCGTCTACGGCAAGCAGTGGGTGCGTTGGGATACTTATGAGGCGGCGGGAGAGGGCCTGTTCCGGCGTGGAGAACCAATCAACCAAATCGCCAGTTTGGTGGACGACATCCGCCGCAATCCCACGTCCCGAAGGTTGCTGTTTACTGGTTGGAATGTTGCCGAACTAGGGGGCATGGCGCTTCCTCCGTGCCATATGACATATCAGTATCATGTGGCCGGAGGTCGGTTGTCGGGTATGCTGTGGCAAAGGTCATGCGACCTCGGGCTCGGCTTTGCGTTCAATGCGTTTTCGGCGGCGCTGCTTCTGCGCATGCTGGCTCAGCAGTGCGACCTTGAGGCCGGCGAACTGATCTGGAGCGCCGGTGACGCGCACGTCTATCTTAATCATGAGCATCTTGTCTGCGAGCAGCTGTCGCGCAGCCCGCGAGGGCAGCCGCGTTTGAAGATCGTCCGCAGGCCCGCTTCGATTTTCGATTACAACATGGAAGACTTCCAAGTGGTCGACTACGATCCTCACCCGCACATCGCGGCTCCGGTGGCGGTGTGAGAAATTTGATCGGCTCGTTGAAGACCAGGAGGGCAGATTCAGCGCTATTCCGTGAAGGTGAGCTTGTCGGGGCCCCTTTTTTGGAACGTTATGCTGCGTTGGTTGACATTGCTTAATATTGAAATAATATGATGTGACCGTAGAATTTTGATGCGCAAGGTTCTCGCGGTCGATGATGACGGGAGAGCACGGGAAATGGCCGAACACGGCATCCGATTGGACCGGCGGCGAGGCAATCTGCCGGCGCTTGAGTTTTATGTCCCGGAGCCACGTTACAGGCCGGGCGATGCGGTGGATTATTCCCATCTCCAGATACCGAAAGCGGGTGTAGCGTCTCGACCTGACGAAACGTGCGAAGCATGCGAGACTTGGCCTCTCACAACCGATATGGTCCGCGTGCTGAGTGAGGATGACCGGGCGGTTGGCCCCTGGAATCCCAAGCTTGATCCCGAGACCATGCGCCGCCTTCTTCGCATCATGGCGTTGACCCGTGCTTTCGACGATCGGATGTATCGCGGCCAGCGGCAGGGTAAGACTAGCTTTTACATGAAGTCGACCGGCGAAGAAGCCATCTCCGTCGCTTGCGCTTTTGCACTTGCCGACGATGATATGGTGTTTCCCAGTTATCGCCAGCAGGGCATCCTGATTTCTCGCGGTTATCCGCTCGTAGAGATGATTAACCAGATTTTTTCGAACCGGGCGGACCGGCTCAAGGGGCGCCAGTTGCCGGTGATGTATTCGGCGCGGGATTATGGGTTTTTCACCATTTCCGGCAACCTCGCCACACAGTTCCCTCAGGCGGTAGGCTGGTCCATGGCCAGCGCGATCAAGGGCGATACCCGCATCGCCACCGCATTTATAGGAGAAGGTTCCAGCGCTGAAGGCGATTTTCACGCGGCCATCACTTTCGCCGCAGTCTACAACGCGCCTGTGGTTCTGAATATCGTCAACAACCAGTGGGCCATTTCCAGCTTTTCGGGTTTTGCCGGTGCCGAACGCACCACTTTTGCCGCCCGCGCCGCTGGATACGGGATTGCGGGGTTGCGAGTGGATGGCAACGATGCACTGGCGGTTTACGCGGCGATGGATTGGGCGGCCAATCGTGCGCGGGCGAACAAGGGCCCTACGCTGATCGAGCACTTTACCTATCGCGCAGAAGGACATTCCACCTCTGACGATCCCAACGCATACCGTTCCGCGCAGGAACGGGAGGAATGGCCGTTGGGCGATCCGGTCATGCGCCTCAAGCGCCATCTCATTGCGGTGGGCGAGTGGTCGGAGGAGCGGCAGGAGGCGATGGACCGTGAGGTCGCCGAGGAAGTCAAGGCGGCAACCAAGGAAGCGGAAAAGAACGGCGTGCTTGGCCACGGGTTGCATCATCCATTCCACACCATGTTCGAGGACGTTTTTGAGGATTTGCCTTGGCACCTCCAGGAGCAGGCCGAGCAGGCAATCCGCGAACGACAGATCAAATGGCCGGAGTGGAAGGAATAGGGCGATGATCGAGGAAGAACCCGTCAGCCTGCACGAGACCCCGACCAGGTCGCTCAATATGATCGAGGCGATCAACGAAGCGCTGGATATCATGATGGCGCATGATCCGGATGTCGTCATCATGGGTGAGGATGTCGGCTATTTTGGAGGTGTTTTCAGGGCCACGGCCGGTTTGCAGAAGAAGTACGGCAAGAACCGTGTTTTCGATTCGCCCATCAATGAATGCGGCATCGTGGGGGCCGCCGTCGGCATGGCCGCCTATGGCCTGCGGCCCGTGCCGGAAATCCAGTTTGCGGATTACATTTATCCCGGTCTCGACCAGCTAGTTTCGGAGGCCGCGCGCATGCGGTATCGCTCCGCAGGCCAGTTCATTGCGCCCATTACTATTCGCTCTCCGTTCGGCGGAGGTATTTTCGGAGGGCAGACGCACAGCCAGAGTCCTGAAGCATTGTTCACGCATGTCGCCGGTCTGAAGACGGTGATTCCCTCTACGCCGCACGACGCGAAAGGGCTGTTGATCGCCGCCATCGAAGATAATGATCCCGTCATCTTCTTCGAGCCCAAGCGCATCTACAACGGTCCGTTCGACGGGTACTATGACAAGCCTTCCAAAACGTGGAAGGGGCATCCCGGCGGGGAAGTGCCGGAAGGTTATTATTCGATCCCGCTCGGGAAGGCCCGGATAGTGCGGGAAGGGGCGGCGCTGACCGTGCTGGCCTACGGCACCATGATACATGTGGCCGAAGCCGTTCTGGCAGAGAAGGGCGTCGATGCCGAAATCATTGATCTGCGGACGCTCGTGCCTCTAGACATCGAGGCTGTGGAAAAGTCTGTGAAGAAGACTGGGAAATGCCTGGTGATACATGAAGCGACGCGCACCTCAGGGTTCGGCGCCGAGCTGGTCAGCCTGGTGCAGGAGCGCTGTTTTTACCAATTAGAAGCCCCGATAGAGCGTGTCACCGGGTTCGACACACCATACCCTCATAGCCTTGAGTGGGCCTATTTCCCCGGTCCCGTCCGCATCGGCGAGGCGGTAGACCGATTGATGAAGGAATAATTCGATGGGGCGTTACACGTTTCGCCTTCCCGACATCGGGGAAGGTATAGCCGAAGCCGAGATCGTCGCCTGGCATGTGAAGGTTGGCGACATGGTCGAGGAAGACGGTCGCCTTGCCGATATGATGACGGACAAGGCGACGGTCGAAATGGAAAGCCCAGTCGCGGGCAGGGTGATAGAGGTTGCAGGTGAGGCCGGCGATGTCATCGCGATAGGTTCGCCGCTTGTGGTGATCGAGGTGGAAGGGCTAGGGAACGAGGCGGAAGGCGCTTCCGGCCCCAGGGCCGACGTGGTCATCGAGCAGATCGAGGTGGAGACACCTGATGCCGGCGATGTGGACCGTGCTGCTGCAGTGGCAGCCAACGTAGAGGCAACGAGCCTTCGGCCCGAGCCTGTCGACCTCGCGCAGCCGGCGGCGTCACCGGCGGTTGATGCTGATGTCGTGTCGCATGATCCTGTCGCCGCTCGCGCCAAAGTCACGGCCAGTCCGGCGGTGCGCAAGCGCGCTGCCGATCTCGGCATAGACTTGTCGGATGTCCGGTCCGCCGAGGATGGCCGTATACGCCACTCCGATCTCGATGCTTTCATCGCTTACGGGGCCAGCGGCGGTTTTCAGCCGGCTGCACGCAGAGGCAAGGACGAACAGGTTCGCGTGATCGGCCTTCGCCGCCGCATCGCAGAAAACATGGCGGCGTCGAAACGACATATTCCGCACTTCGCCTATGTCGAGGAATACGACGTGACCGCGTTGGAGGAGACGCGCGCGCAATTGAACGAAGGGCGGGGGGACCGGCCCAAGCTGACCATGCTGCCGTTCCTGATTGCCGCGATCTGCAAGCTGATCCCCAAATACCCCATGCTCAATGCTCATTACGACGATGAAGCGGGTGTGGTGACGCGTTGCGGTTCGGTTCACCTCGGTGTGGCGACACAGACTCCGGCTGGGCTCATGGTTCCGGTCATCCGCGATGCACAGGACCGGAATTTGTGGCAATTGGCGGCCGAGATATCGCGGCTCGCCGGCGTTGCACGTGATGGAACGGCGAAATCTGTCGAGCTGTCCGGTTCGACCATCACCGTCACCTCGTTGGGTCCGATGGGAGGGGTGGCGACAACCCCCGTCATCAACCGGCCCGAAGTCGCGATCATCGGGCCCAACCGCATTGTTGAGCGGCCCATGTTCGCGCGCGATAACAGCGGAGTGGAGCGCGTGGAGAGACGCAAGTTGATGAATATCTCGATGAGCTGCGACCACCGCGTGGTGGACGGATGGGACGCGGCAAGTTTCGCGCAGGACCTCAAGAAACTGATAGAAGCGCCGGCGCTGATCCTCGCGGGGTGAAGAGGGAGATCATCCCGTTTCAGACCTGATGGGAAAGGGCTTTTGCAAAAATTCCGTCGCGTCATGGCAAGGCGGTTGACAGGCCCGGTGGGCTGTCTTAGTGGCGCGGCTCCCAAGCGGACGCACCGCATTAGAACGCGGGTGTAGCTCAGTTGGTTAGAGTGCCGGCCTGTCACGCCGGAGGTCGCGGGTTCGAGCCCCGTCACTCGCGCCACTTGGGATGTCTCCGTTCTTGCTCAAGGCAAGATGGGGATTTTTCCGGGAAACCGGTATATCGGAAGAGGTCGGGCTTCCCGGCCTTTTTCGTTGCTGTGCGGGTGTAGCTCAGTTGGTTAGAGTGCCGGCCTGTCACGCCGGAGGTCGCGGGTTCGAGCCCCGTCACTCGCGCCACTTC